>CALMEE010000136.1 GCA_937862885.1 uncultured Planctomycetaceae bacterium | reverse complement strand
GCTTTCTGCAGGGTGGTAAAGTGCGGAACTTTTGTCAAGCCAATGGCCTCCCGCAAGGAAACACAATCGTTGAGATCTTCTACGACCCCTCGATAGTCGGCTTTCAATAATGATTACAGTACCAAACAAGCAAAAAGTTGATGCTGCGTGAATTTCCTGGGACTGAATTCGTGAGAATATTCGGGAAGGGATTGCTGCGCCGTTCGTAATGCGACCTCAAGCACCTTCCGAGGCGATTTTGATATCTTGCTCATTTCGAACTATTAGCAAACCAAAAACCCTGTGACAATACCCTTTCTACAGAGCAACCGCTAGTCCATTTTTAACTGATCAGACATTTGAGTATCCTGAATTTGCCGGTGGTTTCGATTCTTTCCACGCTTGACACTATATCGATTCGCGGGGTAAGCTAATTGCTAAGTCGTTCACACGTTTGAGCATCGAGCAAGCGTTTATGGTCCGGTTTCGATTTTTGAGTCGCCGGTTGGCGTTTCATCGATTTGCCTTGCTGGCGGCCTTCACGGGTCTGCTTTCGCTACCGTCAATACCCGGGTTTTTCTTTTCGGCGATAAATCGCGCGGCATCTGAAAAAGAGTCAAATCGCTCGGAGCACGAGTCTCAGTCGGAGTTATTTGCCAAACTCCGCACAATCAAACGACCACCAAAACCTCAATACTGTCGTAAAGTCATTGAGGCACTCGGTTCCCAGATTGAATTCAAAGTGGTGTCGCAACTGAGCACTGCATTGTCTGCATCTTGCCTCCTTCACTTCGTCGATGGCCAACGTGGCCCGATGCGCTGTTAAAGGCGCGGTTTTCGTAACGTTCGCGTTCCAGATAAGTCGCGCGGTATCTCATGGGGCGTTCTTTCGTTCCCTTTCTTAAGTGGTTTGTTCCTCTTTAATCATGTGCCCAGGCGGGCTCGGCAGGCCTCGAGCTACTCACATGGATCGAGTTGGTTTCACCAAGCGAACGCGTGCGCATTCAAGCAAGATGGTTCAATTGCAAAGATATGAATCCAATGTATAGCACTACTCAAAGCGATCAGCATGGGTTCGCCGCAATCGGCAGACGATTCAAGCACTTTATGACACCGTTCGACGAGCGATTCGAGGAAATCAATCGCCAGAACTGGTTCAAAGTCGCGATCCGCGACACGAGTGCTGGACTGATTGTCGCCTTAATGGCTATCCCGATGGCCATGGGGTTCGCCATGGCATCCGGCTTGCGGCCCGAACATGGTATCGTGGCCGGCGCGATTGCCGGGTTGATTGGCGCACTTTTCACCGGTTCCAAGTACAACGTCTACGGACCCGTGGCCGCGCTAATCCCGATGATCGCGGCGTTGATGGCCAAATATGCCACGCCCGATGATCCATTCGCAGGACATGGATTCCTGGTTCTGATATGCGTCTGTTCAGGTCCGATTCTTATGGTCCTAGCCTTATTTGGTTGGGGCAAGTTGGGCAAACTGGTTCCCCACTCGATTGTGGTCGGCTTCAGTGTGGGGATCGCTGTCACGATTGCCTTAACGCAGATGGGTGAAATTCTCGGATTGAAAGCCGCCGTCACGGGAACCACTTGGAACAAGCTCAGTGTGATCGCCAGCCACATCAATGAATTCAATTGGGCGGCGTTAGTGGTTGCGCTGGTGACGTTTTTACTGATCAGATATTTGCTCAAGATATCGATTTATATTCCCGCCCCGTTCATTGCACTGGCCATCGCGACACTGATGGGAGCGACCTTGTTCAGTAGCTTCGATTTGACACTGATCAAGGACAAATACGGTAGCATCCCCACTGAGTTTTTTGTGATCACCTTGCCGTCATTGCCGGCGTGGGAGATGTCAGTGCTCGCCGATCTGATGTTATATACCTTCGCGTTCGCGTTCGTCTGCGGTTTTGAGAGCATCCTGGCCGCGCGGATGGGGGATCGCCTAGCCGACAATCGCGGTACTCCGTACAACCCGGATAAGGAGTTCTGGGGACAAGGCCTGATTCAGACGTTCGTACCGTTGCTGAATGGGATGCCGCTTTCTGGGGCACTCGCTCGTACGGCCACGAATATCAAGGCCGGAGCGATGACACCGTTGGCGGGGATCATGAAATGTGTTTTGAAACTCGGGCTTGCCTATTTCGTCGCGGGATTATTGGAAATCGTCCCAATGGCGTGCATTGGCGGCATTTTGTTATGGGTTTCATTTAACATGATCAAGCCGTCGGAAATCAAGCAAGTGATCGCCCACAATTGGTTCCACACGCTGTTGATGGCCTACACAGCGACCATGGTGATTATGACTAACTTTTTGTTCGGCGTACTGTCGGCGATGGTGATCTATGCGATACTATTCAAGTTCTTTGATCGACCCAAGAAATAGGCCATGCAGCACGAGTCCAAAATCATCGTTACTGGTGCGCAACCGCTTCCAAGTGAAATTCTTTCCGAATCGAAAAACTTAAGCGACAAGAGGGATTGATATCTATACAATCCATCGAGCGCCAAAAGACGAAATAGAGCAAAAAACGAAAGGAGCGACCGATGCATCGTTTTCGACACCTGATGGTTGGATTGGCACGAACGAAGGCGAATTGGGAGTCGGATGCGGAATTACTGCGATATGTGGCCATGGTAGCCCGGTTGGGAACGGCGACCAAAGTCCGTTTTGTACACTGTGTACCAGGCGGACAAGGTGACCTGTCGACTGGCGATATCGAACCGATCATGGCCGATATGAAAGCTCAGGTAGAACGGAGTTTTCTGAATGTTCCAGAGACGGTCGAGCGAGAGTACATCGTCCACCAAGGTCCGCCGGTAGACCATCTGCTGCATGAAGCGGCAGAACACGAAATCGAATTGTTGTTTCTGGGACATCGGCGTGTCCATAAGGCGCGATGGGCGTTAACGCGGCGTGTCGTGATGAAGTCCCCCTGTTCAGTTTGGCTGGTACCAGATGGATCCGCTGCGCTGTTACAACGCATCTTGGTGCCGATCGACTTCTCGGAACCTTCCGCCGATGCGATCCGTGTGGCGGTGTCATTGGCTCGTTTGTCTGGAATTCCGGAATGCACGGCACTGCATGCCTACTTCAATCCGGCCGTTTCTACCTACGACGAATACGATTCGGTACTTCTCGGAAAAGAACAGCGAGCCTTCGAAAAGTTTATGGAGAAAATTGATAGTCAAGGTATCTTCGTCCATCCGATCTTCGAGGAATGTGTGGACGCCAGCCATTCGATTGTTCGAGCGGCCAAGGCACAGGACTCGGACTTGATCGTCATGGCGACAAAAGGACGCAGCCGAGCCGCAGCCGTGTTGCTGGGAAGCGTTACCGAAGCCGCCATTCTTGCGACGCCCACGCCGCTGTTAGCCGTCAAACACTCCGGCTCGCACATGCGACTACTCGAAGCCTTGTTTGACCGCCGCTTCCGCAAGCGCAGCGACCTGCGCACAGATTAATCCGTCATCCGATGGTGTTTCGACTGCTGTCGCAAATACTAAAATGCCTGTCCGTTTAGATTTTCCCAGACAGGATTTTTTCGAAGACTGCGTAGTCCGAGTCTTTGCGAACATGGTCTGACGGGCATTACCGCGATTCAAAGCATGGTAAAGCCCACCAGCTTCATCAGCTCGTGGTCGTCTTAGCATTTCAATAGCAGATCACAGACACTTGCACCGATCAATGAGTCCTGACCCCTTTGATTTGTCGTCAAAGTTGCTGCATTGTCGTCAAAGTGATGTCGAAGACGCTGTTGCGGTCCAAATACGAAATTTAAGTAAACGCGGCAATTTGTAAATTTTTCACGCTTGCTGACGAATTGGCACGAATCTCGCATTGTGGTTGTCTACACGTGAGCCACACATGCTGGCACGATGATCGTGGCAATCAATTTCCAACCCAATTCTTCAAAGGGAGCGTCAAGACGATGAAAACTTTTATTACTAAAACTTGGATCATCTTATGTAGCGTTTTTGCTGGCAGCTTGACAACACAAGTCAATGCCCAGTCATTGATGCAGATTGACCGCCTGGTCCGCGATCTAGAGTTTCAATCGCATGACTTGGTGAATGAATTGGCGGTCTTTCGAATGAACCGAAATTACGATCGGCTAGTTTTGGCAGCATTGGAGATGCGACAGTTTGCTCAAAAGATGCACGACGTCATCCATGTAACGGGCAATTTGACTCATATGGAAGTTGCACTCGCCCAACTTGAGGGCAGGTACTTTCACTTCAAAGGAATGTTTGCCGCAATCGAACATGGCCGACCATGCCCAACCGAGCTTTTCGCGATTCAAAGGGTGAAGGACCGATTATGTGGTCTGAAGTCAACCATCGATGCTGCGCGTGTCGAATTGCGATTCTTACGTAGGCACCAATTTTGTCCAAGTCTGCATCGGCATACGATTACACGTGGTCATCCAACTGTGGGTTTCAATGACCGACACTTTCATAGCGGCGTCTATCAAGTCAGCCCATTTGATACAAACCAATTCCACCTGAGGAATGATAACCGATTCGACAATCAACTGCCTCAAAATCGGTTGCGTCAACAACGATTTCCAGGCGACCACTTTGGCCACGGACCGCTTCCTAATTCACAAGCGCCGGGATGGGTTCCCAATGCAAGAGACGCCGGGCAACGAGGTGGCATTTCGTTCTCGCTCGGTGGAGGCAGTTCCAGAATTAGCTTTCAATTCTAGTTGAAGCGACATACGTGATATCAATCGATTTAGTCCCCTCCGACACTCCAAACGCCAGAACGTTTGGGGTGTTTTTGCTTCTTGCTCTTATCAGTTAAGCGAAGAGTCTGCAACGCGAAGAGATAGTTGGCTGTCACCAATTGAGTCGATTAGATCGACGAGCAATTTTCTCAAAAGAAGTTTTAGCCCCCCAAATTGGATAACCCCAAAAAGACTAACATTGCTCGGATGTTCTTGACACCCATCGCGGTTTTTGTCTGCCAGCGTGAGGCGAACGTGGTCTGCATTCCAATTTGTGCGAAGAAAATCAGGGGCAATTCTAAGCAGCAAGCTACAACGCGGTATTGCAATTATAATCGAACCGGTCATATTCCATCGCATTCAAGCAATTTCGATTAATCCAGTTTCCGCACAACAACCCGATGAAACCACTGTATTTAGCTTTTGCACAGCAACGCCGACTTCGACTTTACTTTTTCCATGTGATCGGGCCTTGCGCTCTTGCTGTATGCCACGCACATTGGTCGTTTTCGTGTCCGGTACTTCCTGTTTGCGAATATCAGGATGGTTGGAAGGCGGAGACGGAGAAGGAAAAAGCTGACGAGTACGCGGATTTGGGACTATCCTCGCCAGCGCAAGTTACTGCTACTTCGCAAGCCATGAATCGACGGCGAAGTTCTGATCAGCCAACCGCTTTTTGGCCCGACGGAGTGGCCTACGATACGTCGATTCCTTCGCCGAAACAATATTTCGGGTTTGACATTGGCGAGAGGCATTTACGACACGATCAAGTTGTCGCCTATTTGCAGGCAATTAGCGCGAAATCAGAGAGAGTTCAATTGCAACAGTACGGCGAAACTCATGGCTTTCGGCCGTTGTTGTTGCTGACAATCACTTCCGAAACGAATCATCGAATGTTGCCCCGCATCAAGGCGAACCATAAACGCCTTGCCGACCCATCCGAATCACAGTCCGTTGATGTTTCGGCGTTACCGGCCATCGTGAACATGGGCTACGGTGTCCACGGAGACGAGCCGAGTGCCACCAACTGCGCCGTACTGGTCGCATACTTTTTGGCGGCCGCGGAGGGGGAATTGATCGAGCAATGGTTAGAATCAAATGTGATTTTGCTAGATCCAACGCTAAATCCCGATGGTCATGATCGATTCGCCAATTGGGTCAACATGTATCGTGGAAAACAAGTTAACGCCGATCCGCTGCACGCTGAACACCAGCAAAGTTGGCATCGAGGGCGCACCAACTACTACTGGTTTGATTTGAATCGAGATTGGTTGCCGCTGGTGCACCCTGAAAGTCAAGGCCGAATGAAGTGGTATCATGAATGGAAGCCGAACGTTGTCTTGGATTTTCACGAGATGGGTACCAACTCGACCTTCTTCTTTCAACCTGGAATTCCCAACGCCGTCAATCCATTGACACCGCGGCGCAACCAAGAGTTGACGATGGCCATCGGCAAATACCATGCGAAGAGGTTCGACAAGGACAAGCGGCTTTATTTCACCCAGGAAGTGTTCGACGATTATTACATGGGTAAGGGATCGACATACCCGGATTTGCAAGGGGCCATAGGAATCCTGTTTGAGCAAGCCAGTTCGCGAGGACATCTACAAGAGAGCGAAAACGGCCTTTTGAGCTTTCCATTTACGATCAGCAATCAGTTTTCCGCGACACTTTCCAGTTTGGAAGCAATCACTGATTTGCGCTCCGATCTACTAGAATACAAACGATGGTATTATCAGACGGCCTTGCAGGACGCGCAGGCGGCAGCGACACGTGTTCACATGTTTGTAGCGAATGGCAACTCAAGTCGGCTTCAAGCATTGGCAACGTTGTTGAAACGACACGATATCGAATGCTATCGCCTCAAGAACGACATGCGTTATCACGACCAATACTTCGATTCCCGTTTTTCGTTAGTTGTGCCCAACGATCAACCCCAGTATCGCTTCCTGCAAACATTAATCGAGCGACGCTTGGAATTTCAAACTGCTCGATTCTATGATGTCTCAGCGTGGACCATACCGCTAGCCTACGGTGTCGAACACATCGAAATTCAGGATGCGCTAGAACCTGAACATATGGAACCCTTTCCCCTTCGTGCAAATGTGGTGGATGGAATCGATTGGTCGGATGAAGCAGTCGCCTACTTGATCGATTGGCAGGATGATCAGGCACCGAAATGGCTGAACCGGGCACTGGCCTCTGGATTATCGCTGCGCGTGGCCTCTCGCCCTGTCACCGTTACTTGGCAAGAGAATACGCTTGAATTCGGATACGGTTCCATTCTGATCCCAATGGGGTTGGAGGCGAATCGGCCCAACCTTGTGCGACGGTTGATTAATTTGGCGAATCGGCTGGGATTGCGTGGGACTCCGTTAAGTACCGGGCTCACCGAAAGCGTCGGAAACGATCTTGGGAGCAGCGTTTTTCGCGTGATGCGCAAACCGGAAGTGGCGATGTTTGTTGAAGGACGGGTGAGTTCCGCAGAAGCAGGCGAAATCTGGCATGCACTCGATACGCGGGTTGAGATGCCGATCACTTTGCTGAAGAGCGGTGGGCAAGTCTCCCTCAATCGCTACAACACGTTAATTCTTGCCGGGGGGCAGCACCAAGCCGCAAGCGACATCTCGAACTGGGTCCAAAACGGCGGTACATTGATTGCATTGGGTTCCGCGACTAATTTTGCAAGTAATCTGATTGGGCAAGAGTCAACCATCGCAGCGACAGGTTCTCGATCGCGGGCACCAGATGATGCTTCATCGATTCAAAAAAGATTTATCGACTATCAAGATGAGGCGGTAGTCAACTTCATCAGCGGCGCAATCATCAATTCGAAGATCGATATCACACATCCACTGTTTTACGGATTCTCGCGAGATACTCTGGCCGTGTTTCGTAACCATACACGGAACTTGCAAGCATCCAGTTCTCCCTATGCGAATCCGCTGGTCTATGCCGATGAAGGGGTCATCCTGGCTGGTTTCGTGTCAGACCAAAATCGAACAGCCATGCAGGGAAAGCCAGGCATTGTGGTGCATCGCTCAGGCAATGGTCAGATTATTTTGATTAACGACAACTTATGTTACCGTGGATTTTGGTTGGGAACACAACGTGTGCTCTTCAACGCCATCTTTTTCGGAAACTTAACTGCACCACCCGGACAATTTCGTGATGGCGAAGATGGTCTAAATGACTGATGCATTCCCTTTGTCGATCAGCGGACTTATCTGGCACCTCCGAATCCTCAGCCTAAATGGTGCGCCAATCGCTACCACGCCGCTTAGGCTTGGACCAGATTCCAGTGGGAATGCGAATGCCATCTTCCGCTAACTGGAACGCGCCAGCGGGAAAACGCCACAACGTTCTTATGCAGACTCAACGATATTGAGCCTCGACTCAATCATTCTTAGCGGTCCGCCTGGAAAACGCGTCGCGATTCTTCAAGAGAGTCCATCGCTAATCAATTCATCAACGGATCAACTTGTCCCGGGGAACTGACTTTCGTTAGGCTCAAAACCTCTCTACCAAATTGATCCAACAAATCTTTCCAGACCGAATCGTCGGATTCAAAAATTAGCTCAGCAGTCGCCTCAACAATGTACCAACTACCAAACTCGATTTCGAGTTCCAATTGGCCGGGACCCCAACCAGAATGTCCCATAAAGATGCGAAATGGCGGTTGGTTCTTCGTGGCCAACTCGTCCAGATGTTCTTGGTTTATCGAAAAGTAGATACCGGGGATCACTCCCGCTTCGGCAGTTGCCAAACGACTACTTAGACCAATCAGTGGCCCGTCGACGGGCCCACCGATAAAAATCGGTTCGCGTGAATCCAACGTTTGGTCAAACAATGACTCCCATGCTTGCGAGATCGTTACGCCGCTCGGTCGATTCAAGATCACTCCCAATGCCCCTTCATCATCGTGACGTAGAATCAATACAACAGAACGAAAGAAATTTTCGTCTGGCAATTGCGGAACAGCGATCAGCAACTTGCCCGTTAGATCGTCCACGATATTCTCCCTGATGCTCTTAAAGCTTAGCATACACTCAACAATTTGAACAAAGTTCGCAACGTAACGACCGATCCTTGTTCATGCTATTTTACGCAATCGACATTGTTCGCTGCCACCCATTTTCTCATTTCCGACGTTCTTTCTTCTGGCTTCGAATAAGTGCATCGGTTGGCTTCAATTGCGTAAGACGTCGGGAGCAATTGATTGGACGCGCTTCAATCTGCCAAGGGAGCCGGAACTTGGCACCGCCAGCTACTGCCAAGCACGCTACAACGGCTCTGAGAGGCAGAATTTGCCCAACGAATCCGCGGTCATTACAAAAAAGTGGTGGCAATCCGCGAAGCTGCACCAGTAGTTTGACTCAATCCGGGACAGCGTATTAAACAAAACGAAATAGCTCGAATTAGCACGTCACGGCATCGCCAGAAGTCAAGGACCATCCTTAAATGGCAAAAGCCAGACGCAATTGATTTTTAGCGCCGGCAATCCGAGTTGGACACCTTACTCCGTATCCTCGGCGCTTTCGTTTTTGTTCGATTTGTTGCTCACTGGAAGTTTAATGTCATCAATTTTGTTTTGAATTTCATTAGAAGCAGATTCTGCCTCGGAAAGTTCCTTGCGTGCTTCATCAAAGCGATTTTGTATTTGCAGAAGTTGTTGTTGAATTTCGTCTAAAGCAACTTGTTTCGAGTCGGCCAATTTCACCGATTGGTCCAATTCATTCATCAATTGCCGCAGTTGTTGGGCAAACGCGACTTCGGCTTGCCAATATTCCAAATCTTCAGTGGTCTGTCGATGGGTTTCCGCCACTGCAGCCAGCTCAGTCGCGACGGAATCGACGTTCTGCTTAGCTGGTTCAATTCGCGCATTTAACGCGGTGATTTGTTCGTCAAGTGACGCCAGCTTCGCTTCAACCTCGCTGATTTCGGTTGCCGTCTTCGAAATTACTTTTTCAGCCTCAGTCGACTTGCTCATCACTTGGTCCAGTACGGATTTTAGCTCGACCGCTTGGGCCTTCATCGATTCCAAATCGGAATTGAGGCTGGCCAGAGTCTGATGAAGGGTCGCTTCCTTCGGCAATTTATCCGCGACTTCTTTGAGTTTGGCTAGAGATTCTTCGATCGCCGGTATGGCCGCTTGATTGTGACTGAGTTGTTGCTCAATAGCGGTGCGGGACGAGTCTGCTTCTGCGGCTTGAGATTGTGTTGAGTTCACGAGGGATTGCAGAGTTGCCATGTTCTGAGCCGAACTCGCGCGTTGTTGTTGAAGTTCAGTCAATTCTGCCCTCAATTGATCATGGGTTAGTTTCAACGAATCATAACTTGTTTGAACAGCCTGTAGTGCTGCCTGCGATTCAGCAAATTTGCGCTGGGCGGTTTCGACTTGTTCGCCCAAGGGACGAGGTAACGTTGTCAAACTTCCAAGCAGGGAAGTGTCTTCGACCTGCCAAACGTTGACTTGTCCACCATAAGCGCCGGCAACCACACGATTTGTTTCATTGCAAAAGCATAAATCGGTCGCGACATCAGACAGGCCCGTGAATTGAGCGATTGCGTTCCCTTGTTGATCCCAAAGCTTTACCAAATTGTCTCTCCCACAGCTTATCAACCTTCCATCCGCCGCAAATTGCACGGCTAAAGTACCACCAGCATGAGCGCCCCAAGACTTGACCTGACTTCCGCCGTTGAGTTCCCACAGGCGAACCGTCGTGTCTTCACTAGAGGAGGCAACGAGATTGGAGTCGCTGCGCCAAGAAATTGCCGTGATCGCGCTGGTATGCCCGGCCAGAGTCAAATAACTGCGGCCCGTCATGGCTTCCCAAGTTTCGAGACCTCCATTGCGGTCTCCGGTGGCCAGCAAGGCACCATCTGGACTGAACTCGATGGCTGTGATCCATTCGGTATGCTTGGTCAACTCATATAACAGTTCACCGCTATCCACGGAGTAGGCACGTACGACACGTTGCGGTCCACCCAACGCAACCATCGTGTGGTCAGGACTAATGTCACATGCGAGGACAGCATCGAGTTCCGCACCGACGGTTGCCACCGGTTCAGCCTTGACAACATCCCACAACAATACGTTACCGAGAAATCCCCCTTTACCGCCGCCAATTGCCAACCATTGGCCGTTACGGCTAAAACGAACTGAATTAACTTGACCCGTGGGAAAAGGAATTACGCCAATCAGCCGTTGCGTGGGTAAATGATAGAGGAGGACTTGCTTCTGTGTGCCCAGAGCGATCACCGGCGCCCAAGGACTAACGGCAATCGCGTCGACGTTGGGAGGCAAAGTGGCCTCGACTTGGGTTTCGAGAATCGTCCGCCCCGGCATCGGCTGAACTTCCGGTCTTTCGAGCGGATTTTCAACGACCGACATGTCAATTTTCTTCTTCTTGATAACGGCTTTGCTGCCTTTGTTCTCGAGTGCTCCTCCCTCAATCCACTTGGCAATCAAGGCGATTTCATTATCAGGAATTTTTTGGCCGGGCGGCATCACGGGTTCGTCTTGGTGCGTGACCAATGTGTACAAATAACTGAAGTCCAAATCACCCGCTTCGATGACCTCACCGCTACCCCCACCTTGCATCAAGGTGATGTATGTTGTAACGTCCAAACCACCATTGCGGCGATCTGGGCTATGACAACTCGAACAGCGTTGCCGAAAGATCGCTTGAATGTGATCGTCATAAGTGACTTTGTCTTCGTCTTGTGCACGCAGATCAACCCCGACGAACGTGGACAGACACAACAATCCAATCGCCAAGAAGAGTCTATTCCCAGCGATTTGAATTTGGCGATTAAAAACATCGATCCAACGATAGTATGCTGGGCACCAACATCGGTCAAAATTTCGTTTGAGTTTCATGGCTGTACTGAATATGTTTCATTATGATTCCATCGACGACAAACGCTTAAATAGCGCTAATGGTTGAATACAAATTCGCGGGAATTGAGCAGTGCCCAGAAAATATCCTCAAGCACGACTTTCAATTCCGATTCTGAAGCAAGCTCTTGCTTGAGTTGTTCCCATTCGGACTCCATGGGTTCACGGCCCAAACATCGGATGTAGAGAAACGTGATTATTTCTTCTGCAGATTTTCCCTGTTCCAGCAGTCTTGCAACAACGCCACCCTGCTTGATCTTCTCATGGACGCTATCTCCATTGATTAGATGGAGTGCTTGCGAAAGGTTGGGTTCCATCACGACTTCGCACGAGCAGACACTGGTGCGCTGCGCGCGGCCGAACGTCGTCAAAAAGTAATTGGATGTATTTCCATCAGCAATTTGAACTGCGCGGGCACCTATCGGAAGGCCAGGAAACTTGTTTTGTGTCTCCGTAATTTGCGAAATGATATCCAACAGAATTTCAGCGCGAATTCTACGCAACTGGGCGCGAGAGAAATTGGTCAAATCCGATTCGTTACTTTGATTGGCTTGGGTACTGAGTTGGTACGTTCTGGAATTGCAAATATCGCGAACCAGTTGCTTCAAATCAAAGTCATATTCCGCGAAACGGGCGCCTAGTGCGTCCAGCAACTCTTCATTGGAGGGAGGATTACTGATGCGCACGTCATCGACTTCGTCGACAATCCCTCGTCCAAAAAAATGGCTCCATACGATGTTTGCCAGATTTCTTGCAAAGTAAGGATTGTCTTTAGAGCCAATCCAAGCCGCTACCACGGCCCGGCGATCCTTGCCTCGAACGTCAGGATGGTCACCTCCCAAAAACTTAGGCGGCATGTTTTGCCCAGTGACGGGGTGACGGACCTCCCCCGATGCGCTGTTAAACACAATTTGTTCGCGAGGATCATCAGCCGCTTTGCGGCCCACTTGAGTAAAAAAGGCGGCAAACGAATAGTAGTCATCCATTGTCCAACGGTCGAATGGATGATTATGACATTGTGCACACTGTAGACGCATCCCCAGAAATACCTGGGCTACGTTTTCGGAAATCTTTAACGTGTCGCGCTCGCTCTGGTAATAGTTGGTGGCTGGGTTGGAAAAGTTACCACCCTCGCATGCCAATAACTCTTGGATCAACTGGTCCATGGGCATGTTATTGGCGATGCGTTCCTGTAACCAATTGTAGTACAGCAGTGCCGCTTTATAACTGACTTGCAGGGAGGAGCGAATCTGCAACAGCTCCGACCATTTCATGACCCAAATTTCAACAAATTCTTTTCGCTCCAATAATTCGTCAATCAACAGCGAGCGTTTATTTGGATTGTTGTCGGCTACAAAATTGTGGATTTCTTCCGGTGTGGGAAGCAAACCGCAGATATCGACACTGACGCGTCTTATAAAAACTTCGTCCGAGCAAATTTCGGAAGGCTGAATTCGCAATTTTTTCAGTTTCGCATGAACTTGCTGGTCAACATAATTATGCTCAGGAACCTCTTCCCAAACGAATTCAAGATCTTTTGGCAAAGCAATCACGGGAATCCCAACGGTATGTGTATCAAATCGTCCCATGACAAACGCTTCACCGCGCGCTCCAGCAGTAATCAACCCCGACTGAGAGACGCTGGCCGAATTGTCGTTGTTGCTTGAAAAATATACTAACGACGTGACATCGCGACTCGACCCGTCGGAGTAAATGGCTCGTGCCGTCATCTGCTGTTTGGAGCCAGCGCCGTTCAGAACAGCACTAGGTGGAAACAGTTGCAACTCGACGACTTGAGGGACCGGTCCGTCGTCGATTTTCGCTCCCGCCTCTAGCCACCGCTTTAGAGTCAGATAATGTTCGCTGCCTTTAGGAATTGGACCTCCGCCCGTATGGGGCACGTTGCCGGCCGCCTTTTCCATGAGCAGGCACTCATCGGGTAATGCTAAGTCAACTCGTCGGCCTACCTGCTCTCGTGTCAAGCGGTGATAATCGCCTTTCGGATCGAATCCATAAAGAGACAAAATGAAGCCATCTTTGCCCCGCGCCGCACCATGACAACTTCCCGCATTACATCCGGCAACCATGAAGACAGGCATCACATCCAATAAATAGCTAACGGGCTTTTCGGCATTTGAGTCGACGCACGATACGGTCACTTCGGCGTCAAAGTCGTTCAAGCCGGCGACTAGTTTGGTCTCGCCATCGGCCAAGGGATAGATAGTCGCACCATCGATTCGCACGATCGAATCATCGCTCATGGTCCACGTGACTTGTTCAGTAACATCGACGGTTAAGCCATTGGACAATAGCGCCTGTACAACTAACTGTTGGCGATCGCGCGCATGCCGCAACTCGACTAGTGATGGATATACCTTGACGTCAACAATCATATCCAAGCTGCTTGCGGACGTTGCGGAATCTTTCGATGGAGCGGGAACGGATACCAAATCTGCCGCCGATGTATCAACTCCTTGATCACTCTCTTGCGCGGTGCATACGCTCGCGCAAATCAAGACCACCAGGATATGTAGCTTGAGCAACGGCAGGAACGAAAAAGTATTGGCTGCAAACATTGGAACCTTTACGGTTGAATTACTGATTTTCACTTTGATTTCGCGAGTCACGCAGTTTCTTGGCTTCGAGACGGAGTTTTTCTAAACGGGTCAATGGCCTTTCGGCAGGTACTTCAGGCTCAGGTTTAGCTTCTGCAACGGCTTCAGCCGCTGGGGGCTGAGCAACAGGTTGAGGCAAGGGAACGTCGACTTGCAACATTCCCCTTCCGGCAACAGCGACCACTGGTTCATCCTGCTCCGTCACGGTGAGTTGGCACAATAAGCCTTTATGTTGGCCAGCAGGCGTGTTTGCGGTCGTTCGAACCTTGAAATGCAGCTCTTCGGTACCTGCCGCAACCTCAACCGCTTCCGCCGTTGCTTCATGAGGTAAACCGAGTAGCACAGCAGTGGCAACGCCGGTAAATTCACTGATGGGATTCACCTTGCAAATCAAGACCGTTTCCTGCCCTTGTTCGCAAGCGGCTGGATTCATCTCGACTGTGAGGAATCGTTCGGAGATCGTTAGTGTGGCCATCTGGGACGCTTGCCAGGCTAGCCCGCCAACATCTGCCGATCCGATTACGTAGACCGGCCATTCACCCAATTGTGCCTGAGCATTGGCGTTCAGTGGAAACTCGGCTTCCGATTGCCCTTCAGCTAAGTTGACCACCCCACTGACGCCGACCCCCGGCGGTAGAAAGGGAAAGTGCAGCTGAATCGGCTTGTCGAATCCTTCGTCTCGGTGCGCGATGATTTTCAACTTCATTTGTCCTTCGCGAGCCAATGGAGCTTTGGGTTGCACAATTTCTAAACTGAATGGAAGACGTTCCACGACAACGATTGGCAGTTTGTCCACAATGCCGCTGACGTAAAGGTTGTTGTTGGGCGGTCCCAAGACGAAATCAGCGGCATTGGCGTAACCGCCCCGAATTTCAGGATTGTCAACGTGACTCGCCAAAATGTCGACTAATGCTCCCCCAATTGGAGCGTCTGCGGCCGCTTCAAACACAACGGGCATGTTGCCCAAATTCCCGACGGTTTGTCCTCCTACCATTTGTACACCTGGAGGCAACTGACTCGCTTCGATTTTCACAGCGCCGGCGAAATTTGTGCGGAGCACGTTAAACGGTGTCCCAAAACGGCCCCCTTGAGGAACGAAGATACTCTGCCGATATTGAGAGTAGCGAGCCACGCGGGGAATCCCCACGCTCAATTGAGGTTGTGGTGGGGCAATTTCGATGCGATAGACGAAATCCTCGCCGCCACGATTCAAATGATCGCGCACGCGCAAATAGTATTCGCCGTCTGCCGGGCAAGTCCAACGAAGATAAGCGTCCAAACCACGACCATCGTCATTCCCGACCAAATGTTTCTGTTCAGAGTCAAAGAGGTTGATCACGGCATCCAAATTCGATCCGAGTCGTCGCGCGAAACATTCGATGTCGTATACAGCGTCCTTAACGGCTGCGAATTTGTACCAGTCTTGTTGGTTAGGTGAATCGATCACTCCATTGAGTGCAATTGGCAATAGTGCAGCAGTCGCCTGCTCAAAATTGTCATTGGGTTCAATCTCCATCAAGTTATCCAGGTCCGATATTCTGAAGCGAACCGGTGTGGGGCAGATCCCACGCTCGTCATGCGCAAACACGCCATATTTAGCTGATCCGGCGTTCGGTACAGTAACTTCATTGACAATTTCTCCGCTGGCGTCGCCACGAAATCGCACTGCGATCGTTTCGCCTCGCCTTCCCCCGGCAGGCAATGCCAAGATTGGCCGAGGAAAATTGCCAACGTGAAGTCGATAGTGGGCCGACCCAGAGCCTTGATAAGCAGAATCGCGCACCATGATAATGTAGTCCCCATCCTCCGGGACAACCATCGAGATAAAAGCGTCTTGTTGCGTTAACGGCGTATCGTCACAAACGGCCAATTCGAAACGCTCTTGATTCAAAACGGCTATAAAAGGATCGAAGAAGGTCGTTCCCAATCGCATCCCCTCGATTTCGACATTAAGTCGCTCACCCTGTTTGCAAGTTACGACGTAATAGTCGACATCTTCACTGGTACAAACGCCCTGTACCGTTACGTTCAAGTCGATGCGCTGCGGTTCATCAAAATTGTTGTTTGGCTCGACTTCAGGCACGGTCGGCAGCGACCCTACGAAAAAGGAGCGGAACTCGGATACTCCCGAGTTGGTGCGCAACTGCACGATGTGCTCACCCAATCGGCAATCGTCGCCGACCCAAAGTGTCACCTTAACGTTCGCAGCGTCCACAACCTCCATCGCCTTGACCTCAATCCCGAAAGAATCGTAGAAGAGTACTTCCTGTGTGTCTTGCAAGCGGGCGCCGCTGAAGGTCAACACGTGCTCATGGCCGCGTTGTACGCCGCGCGGCAGAATCAAATTTAGCTGGGGCGATGAAAACCAGGCTGTCATACCGACGTGCGGACAGCCAAACACAACCAAAAATGCCGTTAGCAGAATTCGCGTTAATAACATTTCTCAACTCAACAAATTGAATGTTCGTTAGTCACGTGCGCAAACAGTTCCATAGGAAGCGCACGACCAATTGCGATTGCACGTCTTTCCAAATTGAGTTGCCAGGGCAAACGAAAAAGTGCCCGCGCAAAAGTTTGGAACATAGAATCGATGTTTTGCGGCGCTTGACATCGCAGGAACTAAATCAACAGATCGGAAATCACTTTTCCGCCATCCACAATCTCGATAGGGCGGTCTCCTGGGGCGACTAGCTCCTTTTCAGCAACGATACCCAAGCAATGATAAAGGGTCGTCGCCCAGTCCTCGACGGTAAGCGGATCATCTTGCGGTTCGCTGGCCGTGGAATCACTACTTCCGTAAACTGTGCCCCGTTTAATCCCGCCTCCTGCCATGAGGATGCTGTACACTTTTGGCCAGTGATCGCGACCCGCCGTTGTATTGATCTTAGGTGTTCTTCCGAACTCGGAGCCAACACAGACCAACGTCGAATCGAGTAAGCCTCGCTGATCCAAGTCTGTGAGCAACATTGCCAGCGCTTGATCAAATGCTGGCAGTTGACGGCGCATCCCCTGGTCAATGTTATCGTGCATGTCCCAACCACCGTAGGTCAGCGTAACGAACCGCACCCCAGCTTCGACTAACCGCCGCGCCAGCAACATGCGGGCTCCAGCAGCATTGCGACCGTATTGATCCCGGATCGCTGCTTCTTCCTTTTCAATATCGAAGGCCTCTCGCGCCGTTTCTGAACTGATGAGACTGTACGCACGTTGGTAAAACGTATCGACGGCACCCAAAGCATCAGATTTTTCCACTTGGTCGAAATGATGGTTGACCACATCCAGCAATTTCCGTCGACGATTAAAGCGTGCGACCTCGACATCGTTAGGCATGGCCAGGTCTCTTACACGAAAGCCATCACGAGCAGGATCATCGCCCAAGCTAAACGCGGAAAAGGAAGAACTGAGATAGCCGGAACCGGCATACTCGTTGGGTTGATTCGGAATGCAAACGTAAGGCGGAAGATTGTTACGCGGACCAAATTCATGCGACACAATACTCCCAATACTTGGATACTGCAAAGCAGGACTGGGGCGATAGCCCGTAAACATATTGTGCGTCCCGCGTTCATGTGCGGCTTCACCATGCGTCATCGATCGACAGATCGTTGCTCGATCCATTACTTGGGCTAGCCGAGGGAGCAGTTCCGAAATCCTAACACCCGGGACATTGGTTTCAATACTATTCAAAGGCCCTCGATACTCCAGTGGCGCATATGGCTTGGGATCGAAGGTTTCTTGGTGCGCAATGCCACCCGGCAGGAAGATATAAATTACGCTTTTTGCGGTCCCTTCCTTCGATTCGAATTGCTTCTGATCAGCTTTGGCCTCCAGACGAAAAAAGTCGCTGAGCGTCAAGCCAATTCCGCCAATGGCACCTACTGTCAAAAGGTTGCGGCGACTCAAAAAATTACCGGGACATTGCATGTTTAGGGTCTCCAATCAATAAATCAGGGCCATGCCGATTTCAAAATGCGCAAGGGCTCAACGTTCAAATGACAATGGAGTTGACGTAGCAGGCGTCCAGAGCGTATCGAAACGAGGCTTCTTTTCTGAGCAATAAAATTTCGGCGTAAAGTCCATTTTCCGGAAAGGTCTCTTAGTGCTAATGAAGTACCTTTTCCAATTTCCTTCAGACAACCAAAACGTTCGATACAAGCTGGTTCAACTAACATGAGGAACCCTGAGTTGCTCGCATCTACTTATTTGCCAATGACCAGAATCTTTTTGTCCAGTACTCCTCGATGACGAGGCGCACAGTAGGGTACGATCGTTTTTCCGTTTATTCCACGGAAGTTACCAGCCACCCTACCCGTTACTGGCAATTGCGGTCATTCGATTGCCTATTCTCCTCTATTTCCAAGGTCAATTTTAATTCGCGCCGCTAAACAGTGTCAACCAACTGGCCGCATTGTCGCAACTCAGACGCCGTGATTCTTCGAAAAATCAACGGTTTGTGTTTTGAAGCCTACATTAGTCATGAGTATTTAGCCTGGGCCGCTTGGTTAGCATTCAAGAATTTGCCGCCAGCATTCCAACCAAATTGCGCAGTCTCGCCAGTTTGCAACCAAGACTTCTCAAGTTTGTTACCAATGAAAGTGAGATCAGCGAGCTTTGCTGTGCGCGTTAAAGAAAGGTCCGACAATTAGTCGATGAAATGCCAGTAAAGTGTAATGATTGCATAAACTTTAGAGGCATGTTCCGCAGAGATGCGGACAAGAATTGGGTTGGAATAGGTCAGCTCCTGAAAACCGGTGCCGCGAAACCGATACGCATACTCGTGGCGTTCGAACCTTGTAGATTTGATTGACGAGCGCATTAAGAATCAAAAAAAACGCTGACGAGAGTTGTCATTCGATCGAGGAGAAATTGAATTGGTTCCAAGGCGAAGCGTTCAATGTGATCTTCGCGGATAAACGTTCGTCGGCTCCCTGGGAAGGACGTATGCACAAAGGACGTATGCACAACGGCACAACTGCGTGTTGTTCAAGTTTGGAAAAAAGGACGAGAGATCTCCTTTTCGCGTGTCAAAAGAGTTAGTTTTTGCTCCAAGTAGTTTGGCCGGTTTGGAATCAATCGCAGCTGGCAAACAGTTTGGCTGAGGCGTCCCTATCTAGATTAAGGAATTTAGCTCATGGCTTTGAACATTCGGCTACGTAGGCCGGGGAATCACGAGCGACAAGGTTTTGAACGGGAATTATGGAATCCATGGGCACTGGGATGTGCGCTGGGAATGTGCATCGGGCTCATTCCCAAAGACACCTTGATTTTTCCGGTCTTGGTAATCGCTCTATTTATTTCGATGTCCAGTTTATGGTCAGGCTTGTTTTCATCACTTGCCTTCGCGGGTGTCAGCTATTTGTTGGATGGCCTAACACAAAAACTCGGAGCCTTGGTTTTGACGTCGGAGAAATTAGAGCCGTTTTGGTTGGCGGTATACGACCTACCCCTCATTCCGTGGACAGGTTTTAGCAACACTGCCGTGATGGGCAATACAATTTTGGCACTAATTCTTTTTTATCCGTGTTATCGCTTGTCGTACATCTTTATTCGGGCTTATGGCCCCTATTTTGATCGAATGATTAAACAGAATCGGGTTTACCGCTTCATCGTTTCGAGAGACGTTGTAGCCCGCGTCGAGGGACTTCCATGAAAAAATGGCGCCGCGTACTTAGCCGCTTGGGATTACTCCTGTTCCTGCTACTGCTCATTTGGGTTGGCAGCCGTCCGCTGTTGAAGATCGGCCTGATTCATTCGTTACAGGCGATGACTGGAGCCAAAGTTGAGATTGACACGGTCGATTTCTCTTTGCGCGAAGGCAAAATCTTCCTTTATCAGGTGGAGATATCCAACCCAAAAAGTCCGATGTCTAATCTTTTACAAGTCCGGGCCGCTTCCATTCAATTAGATCCAAAACGCCTGCTCCATCGCGAATTCGTGATTGAGGATGCGACCTTGGAGCAGATTCAATTCGGAACTCCGCGTGCACGCTCTGGACGCTTGCAGATGCAAACGATTCGAGCACAACCGGAACACAAACGCGAAATCGAAGTCATTAATCAGAGTTTCAATGGGATCCCAGATGTCTCAGCTAATTCAAGTTCAAAACTGCTGCAAATTTCTGACGACCGATTCCAAGCGGCAAGAACAGTACACGAAGTACGGAGCAAATGGGATCGCTATTTTCGACAACTGCGTGAAGAAGCGTTTGCAATTCAGCATGCCGTGCGCGAATGCGAAAAATCCGTATCTTTGATTTCCAATAATCCGCTGCGTGATGTGCATCGATACCGCGACATGATCATCGAGATCTCAGAATTGCGCAAATCAATTGAGGAACGACGCGGCAATGTGCATTCGCTTAAGACTCAATTTGAGGCAGATCAGCGTCTCATCGACGCGGCGATGAAACGGGATCGGCAACTGATCGAAGCAAATACGCGAACGTCAAACTCTGTTGATGGTCGTCACCTCAGCGAGTTACTGTTGACAGACCAGTCAACCGATTTGGTCGAAGAGTTTGTGTCGTGGATCCATTGGTTCCGAGATAAATTGCCTGATCCAGAAGCTGATTTCTTGCCGATCAAAGGGCGGGGACATAATGTACTTTTTCGCCAGCAACCACGGATTGTGTTCGAAAAAATAAATTTGAATGGCTACGGTCGGCTGGCGTCGACCAACTTCAGTTTTTACGGTGAGTTGTACGATGCCTCAACGAATCCCAACCTTCATACGCGCCCTCTGCGAATCCAGTTAAGAGGAAGTGCGGAAACTGAAATTGTCCTGGATGCGACATTAGACCGTCGAGGAGCCATACCTCAGGATACATTTAATTTGCAGATTCCTAGCATCAAGGTCGACTCCAGTACCTTGGGAATCGCTGAATATTTACAGTTCAACCTTGCGCCTTGCGATCTAGCTGTTGTGATGGATTTGAAATGCACTGGCGATCAGATTTCTGGATCGCTGCAAATGCAAAAAAAGAATGTTGCAATCACACTCGAACAAATTCACGCTCAGATGGGAGATCAGGCAACCCGCAAAGTGATCGATGAGCAGTTGGCTAAGTTAGACGAAATCACAGTCGACATTGAACTGAACGGCAGTATTGCGAAGCCGACGATGCGCCTGCGATCGGATTTGGGACAACTCTTCGCGCAAGCCATCAACGACTCAAGTGAACGAATTCGACAACAACATGCCCGCGGTTTGAGTGACGAATTGGATCGCGTAGTGACTTCTGAAGTTGCCAGCCTCGACCGTGAATTCAGTTTGCATATTAACGAAGTGTTGGCCGTTCTAGCGGACGAAATGCCAATCATTAGTCGTTTAGAGGAGCAAATTCCGAAAGACACGGAACGCTGGCCAAAAATGCGTTAATTCTTGCCTCGCCTCCAAAGGGTCTGCCTCCTTTTGAGAAAGTCCGATTGGACTTTGGCTTATTACGACCACACTTGCCGTCTTCTTTCTCATGCCTCGACAATCGGTTAAACTGGAGGCATGGATAAAATTGAACTATTTCATAACCTCGTTCACATGGCCGCTGTAGACGGTAAGTTTACGGAGGAAGAAATTCATTACCTGGTCGGCTTTGCGGAACGCTGGGAGATTTCCGGAGATGAATTCGAAACCGCGATGGCGGGAGTTGCCTCAGGTGGCATCGCCATCAACTTGCCTCCGACTCACGAATTGCGGGTTGAGTTATTGCGAGAGTTGATCCTGATGATGGCCGCAGACGGCAAGCTATCTGAGGAAGAAAAGTTGCTTTGTGCTCGCACCTCAGCGAACATGGGTTTGACGACGGAATGTTTTAAAGAACTCGTCAACCAGTTGCTGAAAAAACGCGGTTAGCATTCGCGGTCGCGTAGTGGATTTGTCTCCGCGCACGTGCCGAATTTGCATAAGCTGTTTAAGGCTCCCTCGCCGCCTTTCCGTTTCGGCTGCAATATGATTCTGCACCAAGTGAGGGAGCAGCGTTGGCATCGCGCAATCTCGCTGGCCATGGGTAAGCCAATGGTTTACCGGATCATGATCTCATCTGCAGAATCCAAACCCAACATCGCCTGTTGTCGAGAACGGATCTTTTGCGAAAAGTGGGGATCATCGTAATGAATGTGCGCCAGGTCATTCACCAATGCTAAGCGTTTGGTTTCCAAAAACGAAACATTGGTTCTCAGCAAGCCCTGGTCATACGCCAATCGATCAGTAAAACCCGGCAACAGAATTTGCCAGTTATATTGGAGAACATTTACAATCGATTGTTCGCGTTGAAGTTGCGTGACATGTTCGTAGATATTCGTGGTGCAATTGTTTTTAAACGTGTGATAGAATTCTGGAGTCTGTTGCAGGCCATTGATGCGTTCTAAGATGCTCATGAATAAAGCCTGCGATTGTTCAGGAGTCGCAACCGTAGGGTAAATGTAGACATCGGCATCACGATGATGCGTACGCAAGCGGATCAAATCGCGTTCGGTAGCCACAACATAAATCAGCTCAAACTGATTGCTAATACCAAGCATGGGCGAATATTTTTCCGCCTTTTCAGTCCGAATCTCGGCGGACACTGAAATATAGTCGCCGTTATCAAGTTCAAAACTCAACATGGTGTGCGCGATCATGGGGTTTTTGAACGGGACCAAAATAAAATCGACGGATTGAATTTGATCCAAGTCAAATGACTTGTCAAAATAGCGAATCACGAAGTCTTGCTCAGTTGCATAAATGCAATCTCGAACATTTTTGAGGACAATGTGTCGCCCCACCACTTCCGCAGTTGGCAGCATACTCATGTCAACGTTCCAATCGCGATCATTTGACGGTTGCAGGCGATCTTGCAAATTATTTACCTGAAGCGGTTTGCACCCGAAAGTCACCGCAATCAGAAAAGTCAACCCAATGAGTTTGTGCATCGTTCGTCCGAATGGATAGATTTTTACGCTTGTCACCAGTCTCTCGTGCAACCAATGCTTAACAAATCTTACGAAAACCCGAGAAATATGTGGAAACTGTTGGTTTAGGGCGCGGGCTAAAAATATTTTAGCGTCCATACATTTTTCTTGTCCCCTGAGCAAGACCAATCTCGCTTGGCTGCATAACACGAGACGCAATCAATAATTTCCCGGCCGAGTTGTTGCCTACTCAACAGCGATAGGCCGGAAGCGATTTCATGCGTTCAGTGGCAGGGTCAGTAGAGGCTTCTTCCAAGCAAGAAGCACAAACGCCCGCGTCCAGAGTAACGCGGGCGTTTAAGAAAGTGTTAGGTTTGAAGTTGCAAAGTTCGGAGAATGAAGCTTTCCGAGCATCACTCTCGACAGTCCATGTATGGTGGATCTAACATCACTGCCCTCCTGCTCACATTTTCCAATGAGGAGAAACGTTTGTATCAACAACTTTAGTTTATCCGCAGCTAGAAAAACTTCAATTACTTTTTTTCGATTTTCGATTTTTAGCCAGCAAACACCGCCTTTTGGGACGCGTTTTGACAGCTAGGTAAAGTGTTACACCAAATTTTCGGGGGAGATTTCAAATGCAAAGTCAGGTCTATTCGCAGATCATCAAACTAATCTTGTCACTGGTCGCTGGTATTTTTGTACTGAACTATTGGTTCGTGTAACGACCTGAACCATTTGATCGTGTAAGGTCGCGACCTAAATCACAACGCTGATACAAATCATGCTCCGCTAGTAATTTAACATAGTTCAATCCTTGCCACTCTTTGTGATGTTTCAAGCGGGTCACAAAGACTTCGGCCCCGCAAACAAGAATGACTAAGTAACTACTGCCGTTGAGCAAAACCTGAATCGATCGTTCATATTCCACCATTGCGATGGAATCAAGGGCTAGGCTCAGGCACCTAATCGTTCTCTTCCACAAATCGCTGGAGTCTAGCTAAGGCATCATCCCATTGCTGCGAAATCATATCGAGCGAATGGCGCAAGTCGAGCAGCGATTGCGGCTTGGCGCCAAAGCGATGCTCGCGCCCACTTACCCGTTCTTCCACCAATTCGGCCGCCAGCAAGACATGCAAATGTTTGGTGATTGCCTGGCGAGTTACGCTGAAGCCCTCGCTTAACTGTTTGATCGATTGCGGACCTTCTCGGCCCAGCTTGACCAACAATTCTAATCGCGTGCGATCTCCCAGAGCTGCGAACTTTGTGGCGGTTTCATCAGCCGCAATCCGTTGCGACATCTTACGGACTTGATTCGACATAGTTTTTGATATTTTTCACTTGGGCCGCCCAGCCACTCTCGTTCATGCGGAATGCCTCGTCTCGTCGATGGGCTGGAATGCGATCAAAACCGGATTCGACAACTCGTACCAATGTGCCATTGCCCGTTGCCGCAAGTGTGAATTCAACCAACGTCCTCGGTTCGTGAGAATAATCCACGTTAGGATCAACGGCGTATGGACGCCAGCGAAAGGCAAACCGCCGCTCAGGTTCAATCGCTTCAACCAAAACTTCCATCGTCACGTGCTCGTATCCGGGATACGTGATTTGCCCGCGAAGGATCTCGCCCACGACAAACGGGCCCTCCAGATTCACGCGAAACCATTGGCCAAATTCGCGATAATCGGTCAATGCCCGCCACACACGTGAAACGGACGCCGCGATTTCAATTTGCTTTTCGATTCGGTCCGTGTTGCTAATAACCATCGTTTACTGGCCCTTTATTCTACGACCCCTATTGTGCAACTAAAAGGTTGCATGTTATCATGCCTACCGTTGCCCATCAAGCGGTAAATAAAAAAGTTCGGCAAGTTCGTCGAAAACGGCGTTGCTTGTTCGACGATGGGAGGCGTTCGCCAACATACTTACGCTATTCCAAGTTATACAATTTTAAACAAACCCATTTTTGGAGAATTGTCATGTTTGCAACACCTCAAGCGGAACATCAGTGGTTGGCCCAACTCGTGGGTAATTGGAATTTTGATCATGAATGCACTATGCCTGATGGTTCGAAGTCGGTGACCGCGGGCAAGATGACTTGTCGCATGTTGGGTGGGATGTGGTTGCTGGCAGAAAGTTCGGGAGAAACGCCCGATAGTGGGCCTTGGGGCAGTCTGATGACGGTGGGCTTTGACACGACCAAAAACCAGTTTGTCGGCACCTTTGTCGGGAGCATGATGTCGATGATCTGGCCCTATCATGGCGAGCTTGACGCCACAGGTAAACGCTTGCCGCTCAACTCTCAAGGCCCAAAATTCGACGGCAGCGGAATCGGTAACTATCGCGACACGATTGAGATCATCGACGAAAACACTTGGCTGTTCACCAGCGAGCTACAAACCGACGAGGGCGAGTGGATTAAATTCCTTGACGGCAAACACGTTCGCGCGACAGATTAACGAACTCGATCACCAAAATTTGTCGGTGGAAACTGCCCGTTAGAGTAACCCTCGATCGTTCTGAATACTCGGGCCATTCGCGCTGTTGGATTATGTTTCTCCGACCGTGTAAGATTATGGCCTAACAGTCCATCGGAGCGTTCAAGCGACAATGGACTTTTTTTGGCGATTTCTTTCGCGATGCAACAGGAAAATCTGTCGTCGTTCGCAGAGCAAACGACAACTCTCCGGTTTCATTCGGATCGATTAAGAAACGCCTAGCTTTACATCAACGCCTATTTATTGCCATTTTTCAATCAGGGGTTGTCTGTGACTTGGTTATTGTGGTCTTCGTCCAAGTCACGGATGCTCTCAATGATTTGACAGAGTCGTTCGCCTGTTTCCGTCAGCGCGTATTCGGTGTGCGGCACGGCGCTTGGAATCTCCGTCCGTGTGATGAGCCGGAAATCCAACAGCTTTTTCAATCGTTCGTTGAGCACTTTGCGCGAAATTCCGGGAACGAATCGCTCGATCTGGCCAGGCCGTGTTACACCGCGACCAATTGCGGCCAATACAGCTGCCGACCACTTGCAGCCAACCACGTCCTCCAGTCGGCGATAGGGCGAGCGTAAGGAATCCGACTTCGAAAATTGGTTTGCTGCGATGCTTTCAGGATCACGGTCAGGCGGTTTGCCATTTCGCGCTTCCGATGATTGGTTTCGTTTGCTCATACCAAATACGATAACATGGCAATCGCGTCCCACCAACCAGTTACCAAAAAGTACCCGGTAACCGGAAAGTGCTCTTCTTGTCATTCGGTTTTCGATTTCGAAAATGTTATGCAGTTGGATTGCGTGGTGCAGTCCGTTTTGTCTTACTGTATTGAGGAGTTGAATTCATGAAAACCAAAGCCGTTTTTTATCACGCTGGTTGCCCAGTGTGTGTGGATGCCGAGCAGAATGTTGCCGCCGCGCTCGACGCAAGCCGTTTTGATGTGGAGATCGTCCATTTGGGCGTGTCCGGCAATCGGATCGGTGATGCCGCAGCAGCAGGTGTAAAATCAGTACCCGCACTCGTAATTGGCGAATCTGTGTATCACATCAATCACGGTGCCGACCTGTCGGCATTGGGTTAGTGCATTATCCTGATCAGGTTCTTTGGGTAGTGGAGGTTGTCAAACCTCCTGCAAACTCAGAAGAACCTTCACAGGTTCCGCTTGCATCAATCCTGCATCATTAATCTTAAAGCCTGGAGTAGGCAAAAAAGTCGTCGCTTATGCTGACTCGCGTTGAGTCGAATCAAGTCGGATGTACTCGAGATTTTCCAACCGCCAGCGACACGAGCGAAAAGCCATGGCGGTCGGCCATCGTCAAACAATCGGTGGCCGATCGCAGGTATAACTGAAATGGGGACAGAGTATATCGAATCTTTGGCCTGCTAGGCTGGCGGAGCGTTGGCTCCATGCCCAGTGTTTTGGCCGTTTCTGCGAAGCAGGTCGGCTCGCGCGGCGTAGGTGAGGCGGTATTGCGTCAACTCGCCGCGCTTTAGCAACTGATCGCTGTCGCCAGCTCGGCATGCGGGCCGTCGCGCATGGCGATTTCACCAATCATGATTCAGCCGCAACACTTCCTTCGTGGGCATTGCTCCTTCGTGTGAGGCCGGATTTTTAATGATTTTCTATGTAAAAGGTTGAGGAAGCCTGCGCTAAGGTCCGGTGAGCGGCGAAAACGGCTGCAGTTCATTCTGATTTTTGAATTTTGTTGACATGATTCAAGAATTCGACGCCTTATTCTCTCTTTAGTAGGACAAATCGATAGGCATGCTAGGGGTTCCAGGCAGATCATTCATCGCTGATCTGGACATTGGCCCGCGCAAGTCACAGGCAATTTAGGTCATTTTACCATTGCTTCCAATCGGGTTAATCGGTTTGGATTCATCGAGAGCAACCAACAATCAATCACCGGAGCAAGCCATGAACCGTTTATCATCTACAATTCTAGGTCCACAGAGTCAACGACAAATCCTGTCGGTGCGCTGGGTCTTCGGCTTGCTATTGGGATCTCTGTTACTCGGCAATGCCGTTTTCTTGGAAGCTCAAGACGAAAGCGCTATCGAGACCGACCAGCAGCAATCAAACTCTGCAAAACAGACATCGGCAAACGATGTGATCGATATCAAGGAGTTGATGGAGCGTGGAGAGGGACGATTGAACCGGGGAGACTTTCATGGCGCTGTCGAAGACTTTTCTGCGGTGATCCGCCAGCAGCCTGACTTTGCCAAAGCATTTTTCCTGCGCGGCCAAGCCAAATACGGGCTCGGATTTACCAACTATGCTCTGTCGGACTACCACGAAGCGGTGCGATTGAACCCCGATTACACTGAAGCCTATCGCAGGCGTGGAGAGCTACGGGTTTACCGGGCAATCGGTGACATCGACGAAGCGTTTGCCGACCTGGATCGGGCGATCGAAGGGGGATTCGAGGTCGCGGCGTCGTACGCCGACCGTGGATTCTCACATTACTACCAGGGAGATATTCTCTCCGCAGTAGAGGACTGTGACAAAGCCATTGAATTGGCCGGACCGACTGCAGGTTTTTTGTTCAATCGAGGGCTGGCGAGGTTCGCGTTGGGAAATGTGCAAGGGGCGTTCAAAGATTTTGATGACGACATTGCCAAAATGCCCAATTTCCCGTCCAGTTATCTCTACCGGGGATTTGCGTATTTGCTGATTGGTAGCGATGACGATGCCGAGAGAGATTTTGAAAAATGTATCCAACTGGACCCCAATCAGCGTCGGAACGTCGAATTGCATCGTCAGTTGGCCAAGCTGCTGCAAGGCGAATCGCAACCCGAGACTGCCGATCAATATGTCGAACGGGCGGAGGTCTTGTTCAAATCGGAGTTCGATAACGAATGCATTGCGGACTGCTCGCGAGCCATTATTCTCGAAGAGGGGAACGCCCGCGCCCATGAGTTGCGCGGCAATTCTCTCGCCCGACTGGGATACCTGACTAGTGCCATTCGAGACTTTGATCAGGCCATCGCTTCGCGACCCGGATTTGCTGAATACTATTTCACGCGGGCTGATTGCCGCTATCGACAAAAGTCTTTTGAACAGGCCTTGGCCGATCTGGATGAGTGCCTCAAGCGTGAGCCTAGGCATTTCGGGGCCATGAACTTGCGCGGCAATATCCTGCAGGAGACTTGCCGTTTTGCTGAAGCGGTTGCCGCCTACGAGCAGCGGTTGCAGTACCCCACAGCGGTTTCTAGCATCATCTATGAGAATCTTGGTCGGGCACTCAATGACTCGGGTGAACCGGCGCGAGCCTTGGTTGCGATGGAAAAAGCGATTCAAATCGGTGGTGGAGCGGAATCCTACACAGAACGAGCCATCGCGCGCGCGGCATTGGGGCAACGGACGGCCGCTTTGGAAGATCTCGCCAAAGCCAAAGAACTCGCACCGGATGATTACGCAATCGCGCAAGAGGAGGCCAAAATCCTGATGGCACTAGGACTACATGACGAGGCCATTCGCGCCGCTGACCGCGTGTTGGAATTATCGCCCTATCATACCGAAGGATTTCGACTGCGAGCTATGGCTAAGGAACTCAAAGGCGATGTCGCAGGGGCCTTGGCGGATCTGGAAGAGGCCCTGCAATGGAATCCGCGAACGCAATATTCCCTGTTGACGCGTGGATTGATTCGACGGAAACACGATCAAGCTGAACTGGCCCAAGCCGACTTTGAGAGCGCTTTGCGGTTGGCACCGCACGATCGGTCCTACATTGAAGCCTGCATCGCCAACACGGAGGCCTCATCTGCGTTGGCGGCTCAATTTGCCTTCGTCGGTCTGGCCGCAAAATCTAGCGAGGCCTCAGCCGGAAACGGAACGCAAAAAACCACGACATCAACCATTCCCGCAGCTGTCAAAAAGCTATTTGAGACTGGCGTCGAACTCTATTCTGAGGGAGAATGGGACAAGGCAAATACGGAGTTCAAAAAGGCGATGACTTTGTACCCCAAATTTCCTGCTGCCGCGATGTACCGAGGCCTGATCCACCTACAGAAAGGTGAAGCCAAGGATGCGGAACGCCTGTTTGCCGAGGCGATTGCTGCGCAACCTGATTTGAAAGAAACAATCGAAGCGGAACGCGCCAAGATCATTAAGTAAACGCCAATCGCCAGTTTTGATTTGGAAATTTGACGGAATTCAGTGAAATCATGAGACTCTGCCGAATTCGAGGTTTGCTGCTGATCGGGTATTGTTTTGGCGTTGTCATTGGTCTTGCCAACAGTTCCATAGTTCTAGGTCACTTCGGCGGCGCTACCGAAACGCATGGGCTGCCGATCTCGTTTCAGGACGAGTCGATCTATATCCAAGGGCTTGAACTGCTGCGGAAAGGAAATTGGAAAGAAGCTGCCGAAGCGCTCACCCGTGCGATCGAGAGCGACGACGAGCAGGCTGACTATTATCTGGCCAGGGGGGTAGCCAATACTCTAGCGGAAGATTTCACGGCTGCTGAAAAGGACTTGGCCCGAGCCGATCGTCTGCGACCCAATCACGCACCGACCCGTCTGTGGCGGGCAAGTGTCGTGGCCATGCAAGGCGAACTTTTTGAAGACACCAAAATCTTTCCGGCGGCGACGCGAGATCCCTACGAAACAGCTGTGCGAGAAACGTCTCGCCAATATGGCGATTTGACATTTCAGAAAAAGCTCAATCCGCAGAGTTCTGACCCGCGTTGGCAGCAGAGCCGTGCCCAGGCAAAAAGTCGCTTTGTCGATTTGGGCGCTCAGTTCGTGCAACGAATCATGCCCGAAAGAACAGTTGCCTTGCCGGAAATCAAGGCCCGCGGTTTCGCGCGATTGTGGGCTGGCACCGCCAGTGATGCGAAATTGGATTTCGCCGCTGCCGTCAAAGCAGATTTAAATGATGGCGAAGCGAGATTGGGACTCGCCTGCTGCCACTATTTGCTGGGCGAGTTGCTCTTGGCCCGTCGCGACTTGACCGAACTGTTGACAGGTCGGTTCGATTATGTCGAAGCTTGGGCCACGCGATCTTTAGTCTACACGGCACTTGGGCAGACGCAGCGCGCGCACGAAGACTGGCAAACAGCGATGGGCCTCGATGCACAGCGGGCACAGACGTTTATCGGGCGATTGAAACAACTGCCACCGCCGCAGAGTCAATCCGTCGTTTCAACTAAGTTTCCCGCTGGGTTGGTCAATTGTGTGGCGGCGCTCGAACGATCGCCAGCAGACTGGGAAGAAGTTTTGATCTGGGCTCGTGGCGAAGTCCTGAACAGTTATGCCACGCGACAATACGCCGACGACAAATACCAGCGAGATTTGTTTGTGTTGCGCAAACGCGTGGCGGATCAACCCAATGACGCGGATGCCTGGGTGAATCTGGGCGACTTTCTGTACCGGGAAGCGATGGTTGTGCTGACCGAATGGGTCGAACCCCGCGCGCTGCCGCGTCCCTATCGATTCCAGACCGAGGAGAGTCAAAAGCTCGAAATTGCCGAAGCCGAACGAATTATCGACGTGGCGCTTCGTTTGAACCCGAACCACATGGGCGCACCGGCGATAAAAGCCGCATGTTGGTTACGGAGGGGCGACTCGCATCAAGCCGAGCCGCTGTTGAAACGGGCTCTGGAGAATCAACCGGACGATCCCCGCCTGCTCGAATTGTTTTCGATTCTGCTCGATCAATCGGCGGCGGCCCTCGAAGCGCAGGCATCAGACTTGCGCAGCGTCAAATCTTGGTCCGACTGGTACTACGTCTATTTTCGCTACCCGAGCGCCGCTGAAAAAGCTGCGGCTCAACAACTGTCGTTGGAAGCCAAGAAGCTGTGGCGGCTGGCGGACGAGTACCTGCGCAGCGCGGCGAACAAGTTGGGCGAGTCACCCGCCGGGCATTACCTGCAATCCACGATCGCGTTGCGCGACAACAATCCCCAGGCAGCGTTGGAGCACCTGAAACAATCGGTTGATGGCGATCCGCACTACCGCGAGGCTTGGCGTCGACTGATCCAAGTTTACGGGCAGTTGAAACAAATTGATGAAATGTATCAGGCACAATTCACGGCAGCCAACCAATGGCATACTACCGCTGGCCCGATGCTGAAACTGGCGTGGCTCAAGATGAACAGGACCCAATGGACTTCGGCGGCCCGCTGCCTCCAACCGGCAATCGATGTTGATCCAGCCGACCCGCGCGTGGCGGCGTATATGGGACTCGTTGAATTGGGCAAGGAGAATCACCATCGCGCTGCTGCTTGGTTGTTGGCGGCGACAGCGCTGGCCCGAGCGAATGCCGAGTTGAACGGAGTTGAGATTGCTTCAACCAGCGAATCCGTTGTATCGCCGAATGAGATCGCTTTGTTGGTCCAACTGAGTCGAGTAACAGCTGAACTACTGCTCAAGCAGAAAATGGAAATGACAGCCTGCGAAATTCTTTCGCCCATTGCCGGCCTGCATGCTCGCGTCAGCGAAGCAGACCGTTATCGCGTGTTGCCGGAATCGATGCTGCCTGAGCTACAGCCAAACGAGCATCTGATGCCGGAAGCAACCAATTTGGAAACCTTGGTTGCCTGGTGTCGCTTGATTTACGGGCAAGCTTTAGCCCGGCAAAAGGTATGGGACGACGCTAGAGTACATTTTGAATGGGTAGCAGATTTTGAAGCGCGAAAGCCCTCGGTGCTCGACGTGGGGAGTGCGATTCGCATCCCGCAAAAAATCGCTCAGATTGAACTGGTCAAGTTAGCTGTCGCGCAAGGTGACTTGACAACCGCACGACGACTGATGATGAATGTCGGGCGGCCTCGCGACCTGCCGCCAGAAGCAGCGAATGACTTGCAAGAACTGATACGGACGATTCGTTGAGACAACGGATCCTCATGTTCGGTTGCATCGCAAACTTAATCTTGTCGAGTCACACTGAGAAAGCGTTTGGCAACGACTCGTGATTGATTTGGTTCCGGGTTAGGCACCTCTGCGCTTTTTTGGTTGGGGCGTCACGCCGATTCGAGAATCGCGCTGCCGCACCAATCGAACAAGCTGGTCGGCAACCGACTCGAAATTATCTAACGATTCGCTGAGATACAACCATTTCTTCAAAATTGGATGTGGCGATAGATTCGAGAAGTCAGCCGTTAATGATGCATGATATTCCCGATCCGTCGCGATAAGAACGCCGCGCCAAGGCTCATCTTTGGCAATGAAACATAACATCAACTTGCCGTCGAGATAAACGGCCTTCGCTCCAAACATTGGGCGAAGCAGAAAGGAGGCTTCGGATTCTAATGGCTCCCACAACCACGCGTAGGGGTGTATAACTTTGGCTTTTGCGGTATCAATTCCAAATTTTCGTATGGCCATAGCTAGTGCCAAACTGGTTATCATGGCTGGACCGAGCGATCAACGTTGCCTTGCACCACGGGGTTGGTCGGCGCCACTTTTGAACGATGCTTCGGAGTCGTTGGCCAACGAGGGAGCCAAAAACTCGTTCGTATGGTCGCCAACCGATGTTTCGTGCGGCACGCTCTACCCGCTCGCGATTATCGTCGATTCCAGTTCATCCATCAAGACTTTGACCCCAAAGCCACCGACTTCGCTTTCGGTCAAATCCACTGTCCAGCGGTCATGAACGACGCGATACGTTCTAGGGATTTGTCCTGGAATAACTTCCGAACTCTCGTTTAACCGTCAGATGTAGGCTTATCGCCTTTTTGCGCAAAAACTTGCGGAATCGTTCGCTTATGTTTGACAGTTAAACAATCGATCTGCCAACCGAGAAGCAAGTGCTTATGATCGTTGCCTATCATTTTGATGGGCTGCTTTTGAAGTTTGACTTTTGCGTGGTATGATAGCAGCGGGTCAAGTAGCTTGGACACGTCCCGTTAACCGTTGCCTAACCGCCCAGTTTGGTGGCACCTCATTTACAATGAAGACCGACACTTCAAAATCGCTCTTGGATCGCTTGCGGACGGCGAGCACGGGCAGCGATTGGGATGTGTTTGTTGATCTATACCAGCCGTTTATCCAGCGCGTTCTCCGCTGCCGCCATATTCCGCAAACGGATATCGAGGACCTATGCCAAGACATTTTTGCTTGCGTGGTGAAAGGCTTTAATTCTTTCCGGCATAACGGACGACCGGGCGCATTTCGCACTTGGTTGGGCAAGATCATTTCCCATCGGGTTTGGAAGTTCTATCAAGATCGACCTGACACCGAAGTCCGCAAGATATCGGATACGGCGTTGTCCGAGATTGCCAGCCACCCCGCTGAACTCGAACAGCAGTGGGAGGCGGAACATGACCAGTATCTGATTCACCGCTTGTTGGAAATCATCAAACCAGAGTTTACGGAGACGACTTGGCGTTCTTTTCTGGAATGCGTGATCAAGGGCCGAGACGTCGAAGATGTGGCTGCGGAGTTGAAGCTATCGACCAATGCGGTAGCCATCGCTCGTTCGCGAGTCATGCGCCGTCTGCGAGTGTTTTCCCAAGACTTGCTGGAGACCATTTGAGGTTGTGCTATGGAACACTCGGCAAGTACCCCTTGTCAATTGCATCCCTCAGCCGATGAGCTGGCTGATTTTTCGGCTGGGAAGATAATGGACGAGTCTCGGTGTCAGGAAATCGAGGCTCATCTGCAAAGCTGCGAAGCTTGCGGTCACGCTCTACTGAAACCGCTGAAAGATGGTTTAGCAGACAAACTGGCACGCTACGTAAAAGACGAAATCGAATCGACTGACACGCCCAAATACGAAATTCTTGACGAGTTGGGTCGAGGCGGAATCGGCGTCGTTTATCGAGCGCGGCAGGCCGGTTTGAATCGCACATTGGCGATCAAGTTCTTGATGTCGGGAGCCCGCGCGAACTCCGCCGAAATCGCTCGCTTTCGCCGCGAGGCGTTGGTTCTGGGACGCCTGGATCATCCCTCGATCGTCCGCATCCACGACGCTGGCGAACGAGCTGGGGTTCCATTTTTGGCGATGGAGTTCGTCGACGGTCCCAGCCTGTCCAAACGACTGGCGGGCGAACCAATCGCGCCGCGCATCGCCGCGCGTTGGCTTCGGGATCTAGCACAAGCCGTGGATTACGCACACCGCTGCGATGTGCTTCATCGCGATATTAAACCACATAATGTGTTGCTCGCCCGGTCTGATACGAATAACAAGACGAGTCCGATATCGCGGATTGCTAGTCAAGCTGATTTGAAATCGCCTGCCGATGTAGATCATGATTCCGTTCCCAAGCTTGTCGATTTTGGCTTGGCACGCCTGGAGGGCATGGATGCTTTTCAAACGCGGACAGGTGAAACGTTGGGGACACCGGCGTACATGGCTCCCGAGATGCTCAATGCCAGCGCGGATGCACTGGCCAGCCCCGCCGTTGATATCTATGGATTGGGAACGGTTCTGTACGAGTGTCTGGTGGGTAGACCACCGTATGCAGGAACTCACGGCGAAGTTCTTGCGGCCTTGATGAACAGCGAACCGATTGCCGTTCAGTTGCTGCGACCAGCCGTGCCGCGCGACTTGGCCACCATTTGCCACCGTTGCCTGGCCCGCCAGCCCACGAAGCGATTTGCCACGGCGGGCGAACTGCGAGACGATTTGCAAAGATTTCTCGACGGCATACCGATCCGGTCGCGACCCGTCGGAACGATGGAGCGGATGTTGTCTTGGGCTCGGCGAAATCCGTGGCGCGGGCTTGCTGCGGGCCTGTTGATGGTGTTGTTGGCGGCAGTTCCGTTGGGGTTGTTTCTCCACGGTCGCAAACTGGAACACCAACGTGCGTTGGCAAATTCCCAGTATGAAACGGCTCGAAATACGGTATGGAAGATGTTGGGGCTATTGGAATCTAGTGATGCCAATCGCGTTAAAGAACTGTCAGATCTGTACCAACGACAAACGGAAACGGCGTTGGAAATGTTTGAGCAGTTGGCTGAGGCCGATGGCTCCGAACACGCGCGGCTGGAGTATATTCGCGCTTTGATTCAGGCGGGGACATTGTCAATTGCAACGGGGCGACGCGATCGTGCCTGGCCGCAACTTGAAAAAGCGTCGAGCTTGTGCCGGGCGATGTTGCAGGGCTCCTTCGGCACAGACGCTCAAGAGCAGTTGGCGATAGCGTTGACCAAAATGGCTTGGCTACCCAAACCGGATGATCCCGCTTCTGAAGTTCGCTGTTTGGTGGAAGCCACGAACATCTACCGGGAGTTAACGCGGCGTCGCCCAGATCATTTCTCCTATCGCTCTGGGTTGTCCTGGTCGCTTCACAATCTAGGATCCGCGAAACAACGCTGCGGTGAACTGGAACAAGCTCTGCCGCTGCTCCGCGAGAGTTTGGAGATTCTGGCCAGCTTCACTGATGCCGACGTCGACCCAATCGCTAACCGTATCAGCATGGCCGAAACGCGAATCAATATCGGTTCGATTCTGTCGGCGACTGGTGAGACGGATCAAGCCCGAGATTTCTTGCTTCGCGCGGTTTCCGAACTGGACGAATTGTATCGTGACCACCCCGAGAAATGCCTGGAACTGGCCGTGCCCAGGGCCGCCGCGTTACTCAATTACAGCAACGCATTGGGGGCTGCAGATGATTTTGCGGCGGCCGTTGATGTTTGTCGACAAGGTCGCGAACATGTGACTGCTGCTCTAGGATTGGATTCGAGTCTCCAGCAGCTAACTGAGTATCGATTTCTACTCAGCGCCAATGAAGCCCACTATGCAGGGTTAAACAAAGAGTATGCAGCGGCCGCAATAGCTTGGTCGCGGGCAATCGAATGGGCACAGGATGAATCCACGCGAGTCTATTGCAGTCAAATGCGAATCCGTTGTCTGGTAGGCGACCAGCAGTTTCTAACCGCCGCCAATGAGTGCTCAATTATTGATGTCATCGGTCTGGAGCCCATTGACACTTTTCGTCAGGCAAGTTGTTGGGCGTTGATCGCTAACTCAACGCAAGCCGCTAGCGACAGTTCGGATGACAGTTCGGCTGACAGTTCGTTAGCTGAGGTAGCCATCACCCAGGCCGTCAAGTTGCTGGAGCGATTGAGTACTGAGGGGCAGCTATCCGCAGACTTGAAATGTCACTTGCGCGAAAGCGAGGATTGGAAAACGCTCAGAGCAAGTGTATCCGCAACTCAATGGTCATCTTGGGTGGGAAACTAATTGACGTACATCACCTCCATTCATGTCGGTAATTTTCGTTCCCCAAGTTCCTCCAGCCGCATTTGAATGAATCTTTGCTCGGGTTCTTGTCGCGCGAGACGAAACGCATGTTGGTAGGCTTCGATCGCTTCTTGTTCTTGGCCGTTTCTGCGAAGCAGATCGGCTCGGGCGGCGTGGGTGAGGTGGTATTGAGTCAATTCGCCGCGCTCAAGCAACTGATCGATGATCGTTAGTCCTGCCTGAGGACCATCTCGCATGGCCAAGGCGACGGCTCGATTGAGTTCGACAACGGGGGATGGCTCCAAACGCAGTAACACGTCGTACAGGGCTACCATTTGCCGCCAGTCGGTTTCGCTTGTTGTTTTCGCACGGGCATGGACGGCGGCAATGGCGGCCTGAATGGAATAGCTGCCAAAGCGACGTGTGGAGAAAACTCGTTCGATTAAGTCGAGTCCCTCTTCGATCAAACCTCGATCCCATAATCGTCGGTCTTGGTCCTCCATCAGAATGATCGAACCATCGCTGGCCGTCCGCGCCGCTCGTCGCGATTCTTGTAGCAACATCAAGGCCAATAAGCCCATCACTTCCGGTTCCGGCAACAACTCGAGTAGCAAACGGCCCAAGCGAATTGCTTCTCCCGACACAGCGGGACGCAAAACGGATTCGCCTGATGAAGCGGAGTACCCTTCGTTAAAAATCAGGTAGATCACTGTCAGCACGGCGTCCAACCGTTCGGCCAATTCCTCATTGGTCGGAATCGCGAACGGAATCCCCGCATCGCGAATTTTGGATTTGCCACGCACGATCCGCTGGGCCATCGTAGCGGGTGCCGTCAAAAACGCGCTGGCGACCTCGTCCGTCGTCAACCCACAAACTTCGCGTAACGTCAAGGGAATTTGAACTTTGGGATCGATGGCTGGATGGCAACAAGCAAAAATCAGCCGCAAAAGGTCATCTTCAATTTCGTTGCCGGCTCGTTCGGAGTTATGCCGCTGGACGGACTCCAAACGCTGGCGGATTTCGGGTGATAGCTGCTGCAAGCGATTCTGTCGTCGTAGCGCGTCGATGGCCTTGAACCGCCCGGTGGAAACGAGCCAAGCTCGCGGGTTATCCGGAATTCCCGTTTCGGACCAAGTGGTCATGGCTTGGCCAAATGCCTCTTGCATGGCTTCTTCGGCCAAATCGAAATCGCCCAGCAACCGCACCAACGACGCGAAAACTCGCCGCGATTCCGCGCGATAAATTTCTTCAATTTGTTGTGACGTATCCGCCCCTAAGTTCGCATCCATGACCATAGTCTAATGGATTTACCGCATTTCAACAGATTGTTATCTGACAGTAGCCACAAAGGTTCTAATAATTTTGAAGACTTTTTTCATTTCTGTGTCGATTAATCGGCGCGACATTCGACAACTGAGCGAAATTGGAATTAATGCTCCAGGAATTTAGTTCAGGTCAAGAGGAGATTTCACTATGCGAGTTGCTGTATTCGTCAAAGCGACCATGGGTTCCGAAACCGGGGAAATGCCTGGGGAGGAGTTGTTCGCCGAGATGGGGCGATTTAATCAGCAGTTGATTGACGCGGGGGTCATGAAGATGGGCGAGGGACTGCGGCCCACTAAAGAAGGATTTCGCGTCCGATTTAGCGGCAAGGAACGATTCGTGACCGCTGGGCCGTTTGCGGAAACCAATGAACTCGTTGCTGGATTTTGGTTGTGGGAGGTCGACTCCATTGACGAAGCTATCGAGTGGGTCAAGAAATGTCCTAACCCCATGGACACGGATTCCGATATTGAAATCCGGCCATTATATGAACTGGATGACTTTGCGGAATTCGATCCCAGCGGCGAACTGCGTGAGGAGGAAGCCCAGCAGGCGAGGCAATTGGAAAGCATGTCGGACGATGAGGCTGCGATCCGTCGTTTGATCGCCACTTGGACTCGGGCCTTAGAACGTAAAGACCCCGATGCGCTAGTGGCCGATTATGCCGAGGATGCTGTGCTGTTCGACTGCATCCCGCCATACAAGACTGTGGGCCGCGAAGCGATTCGTCAGGTCTGGGCAAATTGTTTTCCTTACTTTCCTGACCATTTTCGTTCCGAGCATCGCGATTTGGTTTTGCATGTCGACGGCCATGTGGCGGTGCTGCACTCGCTGCATCATTTTGTGGTTCCCGATAATCCGGATCATCCTTGTGCTCAGTCCTGGTTGCGCGTCACGGTCGGCTATCGCAAAATCGACGGCCGCTGGAAAGTGGTTCACGATCATGTGTCGATGCCGTTCAATCCCATGACGAATCAAACTTGGCCGATTCGCGATCCCGACAGGCACGATATGCCCGATTACGCGGCGGCTGGAAATCAAGCTTGTTAATTGAGTTCATCCTTCAAGCCGTGTTTGAGAAGTTGGCGATCAATGATTTTGAGCAAGAGGATAAGTAATATGAAATTTATTTGTTTGGGATACTGTGACGAAGCAAAAGTTGCGAAAATCATGGCGGATGATGCCAGCGCAATTATCGACCAATGTTTTGCTTACGATGACGAATTGCGCCGTGGTGGACATTTTCTCGGTGGTGAAGCCCTGGGATCAACCTGCGATTCCGTAACGTTGCGTTGCGATGGAAATAAGCGAGTGGTTGCAACTGCGGGACCCTACGCTGAGACCAAAGAGGTGTTGGGGGGAATTCTGCTGCTGGAGGCCGATGATATGAATCATGCCATCGAGTTAATGTCGAAACACCCGGGAGTGCAAATGGGGCCTTTTGAAATCCGACCGGCGAATGAGTCTATCAATCGACTTTACGCTGAATATCAATCTCGTCACCAAGTCAAACTGGATAACTAATTTCAAAAATGAACGCCATCGAGTCCCTACGACATTCGCTGCTTTTTTCACATCGCTGGGTGGAGCAACTCGCCGACGACCTCGTGGATTCGCCGTTGACTCCTGCCACAACCGCCGGCGGCAATCACCCATTGTGGATCATGGGACATTTGGTTGTTGCTAACTCAGGCTTGACGTCCATGATCAGCGGTCGGGCGAATCCGTTCAGTCATTGGGATCGTCTGTTTGAAGGCGGCACGTGGCCCGTCGCGGATGGTTCCGGCTGTCCCAGCTATTCGGAAGTGATGCAGGCCTGGAAGACTGCACACGCAGAAACCCTCAATCTGTTGAGTGAATTTGACGATGCACGCCTCGACGAGACACCGATCGCTGTATGGGAGCCGCTGCGAACCGACCCTGAATTTGCGACCAACGGACGTCTATTTCTGTTTATCGCCATGCACGAAATGTCCCATCGTGGACAACTTGCTGACGTACGACGAGTGCTTGGCAGAAAGCCATTTGTATAGGCTTTGATTTCTGACCGCGTCGTAGCAGGTAGAGCAAATTTTTCAAATTTTTTATCCGATGGATTTTTAATGCGATACATGTTCTTGATTTACAGCCCGGAAACGTCCTGGACGCAAGCCGAATGGGTCGAATGCGTCCAAAAGTCGAGCCAGGTTTGCGATGAGCTCGCCGCCCAAGGAAAATTTCTGGACGCCTCGCCGCTGCACCCGGTGGCTACCGCTTCAACGGTTCGGGTGCGCCACGGCGAATCGCAAGTGACAGCAGGGCCCTTTGCCGAAACCGTGGAGCAGCTCGGCGGCTACTACATTCTCGAGCTGGAGGATCTGGACGAAGCCATCGGGATCGCGACGCGACTGCCGCCGGTCCACAAGGGAACAGTTGAGATTCGGCCCGTTCTCGCGATAGACGGCTTGCCGAACTCCAAGCTGGGCTCGGAATCACCACAGGGACTGAAGCGTTACCTGTTGATCTGCTACGATGACGAAAGTCTTTGGCAGCAGGTGGATGAGGTTACACAACAGTGCACTCTACGCGATGCGATTGCGCTGGCGAATCGAATTGATCAACAAGGTCGCTTTTTGTCGGCAGCCCCGCTGCATGCGACCACCATTGCCACCTGCGTGCGCGTGCGCGGCGGGCAGCGGCTGATATCCGATGGCCCCTTTGCGGAAACGAACGAGGTTCTTGGTGGCTACTACATGATCCTGGCCAATGATTCGGAGGAAGCATTAGCCATAGCATCGCAACATCCTGGGGTTACCTTTGGAGCGGTCGAAGTGCGCCAGGTCTTTGACATGGCAGAGATGTAAGATTGATCAATGTTGATCCTCACGTCCCTTCTTGTTCATACTCAGCCACCGGCGGTACTCGTAATCGTACGCAATGGTTTCGACACGTCCGAGTCGAGTAGGTTTGCCATTGCGTCGCGCAGGAGTACGAGCAGGTGTACGATAAGAAAACCATGTTATTTGCATGAGCTACCTTTGATCGGTGAAATGCATTTTAATCACGCATACGGAGATTTGAAGAAATGACAAACAAAACAAGACAGATAACTGGATGGATTCTCACTGGGTTGGTCGGCGTGTTCTTGATTGGAATCAGTGGGCTCCCCAAATTTCTCGATTGGCAAGGAAAAGACGAGATGATGAGCAAGCTTGAGATTCCGCTGGACTTGCTTCCCATGCTCGGTGTCCTCGAGATTTTGGTAACACTGTTGTTCCTAATTCCGCGCACATCATTTTTTGGCGCCATTCTGGTGACAGGTTATCTAGGGGGAGCGGTTTGGACTCACTTGCGGGTAGGTGATCCGTGGTTCTTTCCAATCATTATTGGCGTGTTGGTTTGGCTTGCGTTAGCACTACGACGATCAGCAATCGTCAATCTTGCATTTGGTGTCGATGCTGAACCAAATTCAAAAATCACAAACTGAAATTATTCTTTATAGGAAAATTACTTATGAACACAACAAACATTTCCCCTTATTTGTTCTTTGCTGGTCGGTGTGAAGCAGCCCTTGATTTTTACCGCACGGCACTTGGGGCACAAACCGGAATGGTCATGCGGTATAACGAGTCCCCTGATCCCGTGCCGCCCGGCATGTTGCAGGAAGGATTCGAGAATAAGATCATGCATGCCGAATTTAGGGTAGGCGAGACCATGATCATGGCGTCGGATGGTCGCGATGACACAACGAAGTTTGCAGGTTTTCGCCTTGCCCTCTCTGTTGAGACGGAAGCAGAGGCCCAGCGATTCTTTAACGCGTTGGCCGAAGGCGGCCAAGTCGAGATGCCGCTTACCAAAACCTTTTGGTCACCAAGTTTTGGCATGGTCATGGACCGATTCAATGTCGGTTGGATGGTGATGGTGCGCACCGCTGAATGAGGGTTTGCGATCTACAAACGAAGTCGATTTAATGTTGTCCGACAGACTAATCAACAAGAGGATTGGCTTCGAAGTAGACGGGTTCTTAAGGTGTTCATTGGTGCGTTGGGAAATTGCAACCTACTTTCATTTTATCACGCAAGATTGAGTCTTGCTCGGATAAGAATTTCACAAACTCCTGGAACCGCGACTAGGCAAGCGGATAGATTGCATCATTGCGAAACCGCTCGATTTCACTGCGACAACACCGGGGCTTTTCGGCTTTGCCAAGTTGCAACTACGAACTCATTTCATACATGAGTTCGATTTCGATATTCCTCCAAAAAACCCTATTCGCGTCCGCAACGACAGGGTATCTAACTTGGGAATTCCAGGCGGCCATTCAAAATTACGATGTGGTTCAATTGCAACGTTATTTGGATTCCGGACAACGAATGTCGCAAAAAAGCATCGAAGCCTCGACTCGATTGAGGCGACTGTTTGCCGACAAATTTGGAGATTTCCCGGGGATTGTTCGAGTGCAGCATGGTGATTTTGATGACTGGTTCCAATTTTGAGACTCTGGCACTGGGATTGCTTTTCTGCATGAACCAGCCATTGAATCTACCAACGAACGAATACGTGAGGAGAAAAGATGCACGCCAGTCAACTCGCAGTTTTGGGAGCATGGATTGCAGGTCGAGCAGATGAAATCGCCCTTGATAACCAAATTTCCTTGGAAAATCAAATTGACTACTGGGTCAATAACAAAGCTAGGTTCGATCGTTGGCACCGCACGCTTAAGGTTTTTCATAGCGACATAACGTACCCGCAGCCGCTGCATGATCCTTGGCCAGCGATTTCCTTAGTGGTCGAAGAGATTGTCGTCAGCGAATTGCTGACCCGAGTTTGGGGTGCGGTTTTGAATCAGCAATCGATAAGCAAAGGAGTTTCCGATTTCGCAGGGATCGCCAAGGGATCGCTTGTCGGTCATGTGGAAGTGCGTAATCGGGCAATTCATTTGCTCTTGCGTGCTAATGATGATGCCGTGCCAGTTGTCACTCAGTTGCACAAATATGTGAACCGTATCGAACGCTGGACCGATCTTTGGCTAAGTCTATTTCCCAACGTCGAACAAGCAGCGGAATTCGCATTCGTAGCAGATCGAGTTCAGGATTTCAAATTCGACGAAGAACAAAGTGCATTGGATGTGCACGTTGATGCCGTGTCCAAATCGCAACAAGCCAATCTAATGTTGAGTTCGTTCGCGCGATCCATAGAGAACGTGCGGCCACGAGCAGCCAATCCCGATCTTAATCAACGGATTGCTGATTCCGTGCTAACGGCCCTGCCCTCCCAAATTCAGGTAATGAATTACTTCGCAGCTGCAAACCGACGATATGCTGCGGAGCAAAGTTGTCTGGATGCCGAACGACTGATTTCCGAGCTGCTGACGATCTGAGGTTGAAGGTCATATTCTTAGAGAAGCAATCGATATAGGCTTTCTAATTGACGAACCAACTCGCCGACAATCGTCTGAATTGAGACCTGCACGGAGCAGCGGTGGAGTTGCCGTCAATCAATTGAATCGGTTCTCCCATCGATTCGTTGTTTCGTTTGCAGCGTCGGCAAATCTATGGTTTGATTGCGCAGTTGCAGCTTGATGGTCCAGCCAGCAAGTTTCCTTGCTGCGTCAACTCGGCCATGTTTGGTCTCTATGCATGTGTTCAAGAAGAGCAGGAAATTCCGACCATCGTTGGCTTAGCTTGCGAGGCGATGGAGTTTGACGCCACAAGCGAAATCTTGCGCCCGATATCTTTCCCACGCAACGTTGTCGCCGAAGAATTCGTGATCAAGCATTGGTGAGTAGAGTGCAGTATCTTAAGGACGCGCTTTCAATCATCCACCTTGCGTTCCCGGGCGGGCAAACTAGGTAGAGACGATGTCATCGCTCTCGGCTGATGAATCAGAACTTGCACAAGATTTTGCGGTTACTAGTAGAGCTGTTTCCTAGATTAACTTCGATAGAATGCTAGGTGGAATGCGATACCCTGCTGATTAATTGCTTTGGTTAAGCTAAACTGTTGGCGATTTACGGGGCTCATTTGTTTTGATGCTCTGGGGCAATCGGGCACAACTGCAATGTGTTTGTTGCGATTGTCGGTAGGGTTGCACAATTTTCAATGGAGCACCCCAAGTTTTTTATTTACAGGATTTTCGGAAGGCTAACGACAAATGGCTAAGCAAAAGACGGCAATCGAACCTACTCGGGCGGAGGATTATCCAGAATGGTATCAGGCCGTGATTAAAGCTGCCGACATGGCGGAGAACTCCGATGTGCGTGGCTGTATGGTGATCAAGCCTTGGGGGTACGGAATCTGGGAGAACATGCAAAAGGCGCTTGATGCCAAGTTCAAGGCCACGGGCCATGAGAATGCTTACTTCCCATTATTCATCCCGCTGAGTTTTTTGGAGAAGGAAGCTGAGCACGTTGATGGATTTGCCAAAGAGTGTGCGGTCGTCACTCACCATCGTTTGGAGCCGAATGAATCGGGTGGCCTAAAACCGGCTGGACAACTCGAAGAACCATTGGTTGTTCGTCCGACGAGTGAAACGATCATCGGCGCGGCGTTTTCACGCTGGGTGCAATCCCATCGTGATTTGCCGATCCTGATTAACCAGTGGTGCAACGTCGTCCGCTGGGAGTTGCGGACCCGCATGTTTTTGCGGACGGCCGAGTTCCTCTGGCAAGAGGGGCATACAGTCCATGCCACGTCCGAAGAAGCGTGGATCGAAACGCGTCGCATGCTGGATGTCTACGCCGATTTTGCCGAAAACCACATGGCGATGCCTGTGATCAAGGGGGAGAAAACTTCTGGCGAACGATTCCCAGGAGCCGTTTCCACATTAACGATTGAAGCCATGATGCAGGATCGCAAGGCGCTGCAATCCGGAACATCGCATTTTCTCGGGCAGAACTTTGCTAAAGCTCAAGACATCAAATTCCAAAGTGAAACGGAAGAGGTGCGATACGCGTGGACGACGTCGTGGGGATTATCCACGCGCATGGTGGGGGCACTGATCATGACGCATGGCGATGACGACGGTTTAGTTCTGCCGCCCCGCTTGGCTCCGAAGCAGATTGTCATTATGCCGATATTCAAAACAGATGATGAAAAATCGAGGGTGTTGAGTTACTGTGAAACATTGCAGCGAGAATTGGCCGACCAAAACTATCATGGCCAACCGCTCGAAGTCGTTGTCGATCGACGTGATATGCGTGGCGGCGAGAAAAAGTGGTTTCACATCAAGCGAGGTGTGCCCATTCGGCTGGAAATTGGCCCCAGAGATATCAATGAGAACAAGGTGTTTTTCGCGCGTCGCGATACTGGTGAGTCAGGCAGTCTGGATCGCAACGAGTTTGTCAAATCAGTGATCACGATCTTGGATAACATTCAACAAACGCTTTACGATCGAGCACTCAAACTTCGACAGGAAAACTCGCGTGAAATCAATTCTCTGGAAGAGTTTATTGAGTTCTTCACGCCAAAGAATTTGCAAAGACCGGAAATTCACGGAGGCTTTGCGCTTTGCCCGTTTGTGGATTCGCCGGAAGTAACTGAAATCTGCAAACAACACAAAGTCACCATTCGGTGCATTCCCTTCAACCAAGAGAAGTACCCGGGTAACTGCATCTTTACGGGCCAGAAAACCGTAGATCGAGCTATTTTTGCCAAAGCCTACTGATATCGCCAACTTATGGGTGCCGTCGATAACCACTATCACCGGGTTGGTGTAATGGCCTTAAGCGTAAAGATTGACGGCTAATTTCAGCTATGGCTCAAGCTTTCCGATGCAAACCGGGAAACACGCTTAACTTCGTGGTTAAGTTCTTCTAGAGCATGGCGATAGAATGCGACATCGTCCATCGCAACGCTGGCTTCCAACTGGCCCAGTTTGTGCGCCAGGTTTTTCGCGGCAATCGTGGCTGCCGTGCCGCGCAAACGGTGGGCCGTTTGTTTTAGTGGCAGGGGATTGTTTGTCGACAGGCGTTCAGCGACGGTGTCTTCAAGTTGCCGATAGTCACGATTCCAATTATCCAAAAACTGTTCCACGATGCTCAATGCAAAGTCAGCTTCACCTAAGCACCGCTTAAGCAGCTCATCGCGGTCGATCGGTGCGTCATGTTCTGATTCAGGGGTGAAATTATGCTTGTCAAACTGGAGCATGGTATCGTGTTCCTGCATGTTATCGATTTTGTTTTTGCCGTAGGCCGCGTAAACCGAGTGACGTTGCTTTCGCTTGGAGTGGTTGACACGGCGCCTAACTCTAGCTTTTTGAAAATCGAATGCCCGCCGAAACATCGCGCAACTTGACGATTTCTATCGCAATTGTCCATTGAAATGAGACCAATTAATCCAGATTTAACGGTTAGCAGGAAGGTTGACCACATTGATCGGTCGACCACTAAGAAAAGCTGCAACATTTTCGGCCGTCAATTTCATCAGTCGCTGACGAGCAGCTAACGTGACCCATGCATAGTGCGGAGTCAACAGGCAATTCTTTGCTTGAAAAAGCGGGTTGGCGGTTGGGAGAGGTTCCGTAGAAAAGACGTCTAGACATGCCCCGGCTAAGCGGTTTGCATTCAATGCCTCAGCCAAATCAGCTTCATTTACCAAATCTCCCCGGGCGCTATTGATGAGAATCGCCGAAGGTTTTGCCAATTGAAGTCGTCGGCGATTGACTAAGCCGCGAGTATTTTCCGTCAATGGGCAATGCAACGAAATTACATCAGCGCGGCGAAACAATTCATCTAGCTCAACAAACTCGACGTTCTCATCATTGTCGCTGGCTTTGGGCGAGCGAGTGCTAACGATAACCGTCATTCCAAAAGCCTTGGCGATTTTGGCAACGCGTCGGCCAATTCGACCGAAACCGACGACCCCGAAGACCAATCCGTCCAATTCCGTAATGGAGTTCAGCCAAAATGAAAAGTCTTGGCGTCGAGACCATTCGCCGTCACGAATGGCTTGGTCATGCAAGAACGGTCGATGAATGAACGAAAGCAACATGGCGAACACGTGTTGAGCCACTGTCGCCGTCCCGTACTCTGGGACGTTAGCAACAGGAATGCCGCGTTCGGCCGCAGCATTGACGTCAACGACATTGTAGCCCGTCGCAATTACCGAAATGAATTTCAGTTTCGGCAAGGCAGCGATCGTCGTTGCCGTCAATGGAGTTTTATTCGTCAATAGAATCTCGGCGTTATTTGCTCGTTCCAAAATGTGATTCGGTTCAGTTCGATCATGGACAGTCAAATCGCCTAAAGCAGCAATGGACTGCCAACTCGAATCGCCTGGGTTCAACGTAAATCCATCCAGCACAACAATCTTCATGATGATAAAGGCTTCCTTTGCGAAAAACGGTGTTCAAGTTGGAAAGGCCGAACGTATTTACCCAACCGACTTAGCGAAACAACACATTAACTCTTCGACACTATTGGATGTTGTTCCCCTCCATCGATCAAGTACTAGCTGAATCCGGAATCTTCAGACTATGTCCGGTTCGCGAAAGGCCCATTGGTCGTTAAAATGAAACCTGGGCTTGTTTGACTAACGGCTGAAACTGGGTAAGAAGTTTTGGGCGATAGAGTTGGAGTTTTGTCGAATCACGCGTAACCGAAATCGATGAATGTAAGCCAGCCAAGTTGAATATGCGAAAGCCAGATTTGCGGGCTAACCAGTTGGCATCCGCAATTTCATGCTTTTTTGGCACTGCGGGCCGGTTTGAGCGGGCAGTGTCAATGGAGAGAAGCGTTATGGATTTATCGTTGGTTGTTCAAAATGGTCAGCCGAGAGATGAAGTCGCGTGGGCCTAATCCACGAGCATATCGTTTGCTCGATACGCGGTTCATTTTTTCCGCGCGATTTCTTTGTTGGGATCTTTTCAAATATTTCGTGTCTCGTTTTTGGGGATACTGCATGCGAATTCAGTTCAAAAATTTGATAATTAGTTTTGTTTTGGTGTTCATTTGTCTCTTCTCGTCGGGCTTGCGGGCTGATGAAGGAATGTGGTTGTTCAATGCTTTGCCACGTGATTACCTTAAACAGCAATATGATTTTGAACCGGATCAGGCTTGGGCCGATCATTTGATGCGGAGTAGTGTTCGATTGAATATCGGTGGTTCCGGGTCGTTTGTGTCGAGTGACGGCCTCGTGTTGACCAATCATCACGTTGGATCGGATACGATTCAGAAGCTTTCGACCCCGGAAGCGGACCTGATGAAATTGGGCTTTTATGCGCGGAAGTTGGAAGAGGAGTTGAAGGCTCCTGATTTGGAACTCAATGCGCTTGTATCGATTATCGACGTCACAGAGAGAATTCAAAAGGAGTTGGCTGGAATCGACGATCCAGCTCAGGCAGCCGTCGCTCGCCGCGGCTTAATTTCGACGATTGCCAAAGAAGCGACTGACGCCACCGGCAATCGATGCGATGTAGTTGAACTTTATGGCGGCGGTCGTTACCACTTGTATGAATACAAGCGATATACGGACGTCCGTTTGGTGTGGGCACCCGAATTAGCGGCTGCTTATTTTGGCGGCGACGCCGATAACTTTGAGTATCCACGTTATTGCTTAGATGCAGCGATTTTCCGCGTGTATGAAGACGAGCGCCCAGCCAAGATTGAGCATTTTTTGCGGTGGAACGATGCTGGCCCAGCCGAAGGTGAGTTGGTTTTCGTATCGGGACACCCAGGTAGTACCAAACGCATTTACACGCATGCTGCGCTCGAATTCGAACGCGATGTCCGTATGCCGATAGTTTTGGATTTCATTCGACGTCGCGAGATCTTATTGCAGCAATTCGGACTGCGTGGCGCGGAGCTGAAACGGCAAGCCAACGACGAATTGCTCAGTTTTCAAAACTCTCGCAAAGCGTACACCGGCATGTTGGCTGGACTGCAGGACCCAATGGTGATGGAACAGAAAGCCTCTGATGAGGCGAAGCTGATTGAACAGATTAAGGGGGACATGAAACTGGCTGATTACGCCGAAGCTTGGCGACAGATTGCCGAAATCCAAGAGAAATATGCAGAATTGCAACGGCAATCGATTTCCTTGAACACGCGTATTTTTAATGTCGCTCATACCTTCGTACAAATGGCCGATGAAGACCAAAAGCCTAACGCGGAGCGACTCGCTAAATTCAGTGATGCGGCGCGAGAATCGCTGAAACAGCAACTGCTTTCCGCAGCTGCTTTTTATCTCGATTTGGAAAGGGTTAAGCTCACTGACCTGCTGGCGAGAATCGTCGAGCGTCGCGGTGGAAACGACGAGCTAGTTAAAAGATTACTTAATGGTCAAAGTCCACAGGCCCGCGTGTCAGGCTTGCTCGCCGAGACGCAAATTCACGATCCAGAGTTTCGCCGCCAATTGTTTGAGGGAGGGAGCGCACAGATTCAAGCAAGCTCCGATCCGATGCTGGAGTTTGCACGGTTGATCGATCCCGAAATTCGCCGACTTAATGAACTATCCGAGGCATTGGATGAAATCGAAACCCAAGCCTATGCTAAGATTTCTGAAGCGTTGTTTGCGACTCGCGGAACGACAATCTACCCAGATGCAACCTTCACACTACGCTTGGCATTTGGGACCGTCAAAGGCTATGAGCAGGATGGCGAACCAATTCCGGCTTGGACAACGATGGGACAAGCGTTCGAGCACGAATTAGCCCATAATGCTGAGGGTGACTTTAAATTGCCTGAATCATGGCACGCGGCGAAAGACCGATTCAACCATCGTCAACCCTACAATTTTGTTTGCACTGCAGACATTATTGGCGGCAACTCCGGTAGTCCGGTCGTCAATCGGGCGGGCGAATTGGTCGGCTTAATTTTCGATGGAAATATTCAATCGCTCACAAGCGACTTTTTCTTCAGCGATACTCAGGCCAGAGCAACGAGCGTGCATGCAGGTGCGATCCGAGAGGCGTTGCGCAACATTTATGGCGCTGCTGACCTCGCGGATGCCTTGGGTAAGTAACGCAGTCCGCCGGCAAGGAAGCACAACTGTCTGCATAAGGAGCAACCTAAGTTATGTCTAATGGAGCCGATTTTTCGCTTCCCAGTATTCCAACCAATCAGGTTGATCGTGTTGATCGACTGTCGATCGCCCGCAACTGGTTTCCGCGGTACACGGGAATGAAATTGGATGAACTTGGAAATTACGTCTTATTGACGAATTTCGATAGTTACGTTCAAGGATTTGCCAATCGTTTCAAGTGTGACATTCGTGGCATCGGCAGGCCGATGCAGGCCACGACGAATTCCGCTGGCTTGACAATGATCAATTTCGGAATTGGGTCAGCGAATGCAGCGACCATTATGGATCTATTGATCGCCAAGAAACCCAAAGGCGTTTTGTTCTTGGGCAAATGTGGAGGTCTGAAGGCATCGACTGAAATCGGGCACTTTATCTTGCCGATCGCTGCCATCCGCGGTGATGGAACCAGCCTCGATTATTTCCCGCGCGATGTTCCCGCTCTCCCCTCGTTCAAGTTGCATAAATTTGTTTCGGACAAGATCTACGAACGCAATCTTGATTATCGAACGGGTGTGGTTTACACAACGAATCGACGACTTTGGGAGCATGATCCCGATTTTCGCAACCGGTTGACACGCATGACTTGTATCGGCATCGAAATGGAAACCGCAACCATTTTTATTGTCGGTCATTACAATGAAATCGCGCGAGGTGCATTATTATTGGTCTCTGACGTGCCGATCACGGTGGATGGAATCAAGACGGAAGAGTCTGATCGACATGTGACGGAAACCTGGGCTCAGTTGCATCTGGACATTGGAATCGAAGCGATGACCGAAATCGGTGCACGCGGCGAACAAATTCGACATTTCAAGTACTAGTTGTTGGTTCGCAGTCGGGCCAGCGTTGTTTGAGACCACTCCGTCAAAGCATCGGACTCATGGGTTCGCTTGTTGGTTGTCCCGACGGCTATTGTCGAATCGTAGATGGATTCAAGAGTTTGGGACTCGGGTCTTTAATTTGTGATTGTTGTTGTTGAGTACAAGCAGGGTTGAGGGCTGAGTGCAAGCAAGATCATGAAATGGGAGCGAATCAAAAGCTGACTTTGATGTAGATTAATGAGTTTGACTTGAAACCTCTATCTTGGCCCAGCAAATGTTGTTGCCACGGGTGATACCCATCGATGTGTCCAAAGGTTTTTGTTTTCAAACGACTTGCTTTACCCGCAAGATTATTGCTGAAGAATAACAACATGATTTTGAAGTTGACTAAAGAATATGGATGTGATTGCGCTACAATCTGGAAGTAATGGCAACAGTTACTATGTTGAAGTAGGCGGTTTGCGTCTGTTGATCGATGCAGGAATAAGCGGAGGTGCGGCCATTCAACGGCTCCAGCAATATGGTCGTGATCCTCGAAAAGCCGATGCTCTTTTGATCACACACGACCATGTCGATCATACACGCTGCATGGGAGTGTTTCATCGCAAGTTTCGAGTGCCTGTGCACGTCACAAAGAGTACGTATGCTGCCGCCAGTCGAACAGGTAAACTGGGGCGTATTGATGACCTGAAATTTTTTGATCCTGGAGATGTGTTGCGCTTCAATAAGGGGCAAGGCGAAGTGATTGTTTCAACGATCGCGACGCCGCATGATGCGGTCGAAGGCGTGGCATTCGTCATCGAGCACGATCATAAGCGATTGGGAATTTTGACAGATCTTGGCCACGCATTCGATGGTTTGCGCGATGTTCTGCTGTCGCTGGATGCCGTTATTTTGGAAAGCAACTATGACCCAGAGATGTTGCGCAACGGCCGTTATCCGTTAGGGTTGCAGCGTCGCATTCGAGGTCCGGGTGGGCATCTTTCTAATTTTGAGGCAGCAGAACTACTCAGTCGAGTGACTCTTTTCGGCAGGTTAAGGTGGGCATGCTTATGCCACCTGTCTCAAGACAATAATACGCCGCAAATCGCTATGGAAACGCATCGCAAGTTGTTGGGGAGACAATTTCCCTTATATATTTCGAGTCGAACTGCGGCCACTCCTGTGTTGAGTCTGGCAGATAACTTCTCGCAAAATGCTATTCCCCCCATGCCTTAACCAGTTCAACTCCGACTTCACATGCGGCCAGCATTTCATCGAGGCAAGCAAACTCGAGCGGCGAGTGAATGTTATGTTGACCCGATGAAAGGTTGGGAGTGGGTAAGCCTTTTTCAGTGAATTGCGAACCATCAGTTCCGCCTCGGATTATTTCCAACTTGGGCTTTCTTCCCAATCGCTCGTGTGCTTTCACCGCCAATTCAACGACTTTAGGATGTTGTTTTAATCCATCGTTTAGATTGCGATATTGACGATGGACCTGCAAAGTGAAGCTGCTCCCAGGGTACTCCGCGACGACTTCTGTAGCCAATTGGTTTAATTGTGCGGCGTAGACATCCAGTTGAGGAGTATCGAACGATCTCAAAATCGCGCGGATGGTCGCGGAAGCTACGGTTCCTTCAAATTGGTAAGGATGGATAAACCCTTCCCGACCTGCAGTTCGCTCGGGCGAGAGTTCGCTCGGCAATCTCGCCAAAAAGTTTCCGGCGATCCGCAGTGCGTTGATCATTTTGTCCTTGGCAATCGCCGGATGAATATTGGCACCATGAAACGTTAGTGTGACCGAGTCTGCAGAGAACGTCTCAATGTCGATGTTGTTTTGGCCGCCACCGTCGAATGTATAACAGGCAACGGCATTAACATGCTCGATATCAACGTGGGCAGTCCCTCTGCCAATCTCCTCATCGCAAGTGAAAATGACACGCAGATCACCGCGCGGGATGTGGGGGTTTTCCAGTAAATGCTGAGCAATCTCCATGATGATCGCCACGCCAGCCTTGTCGTCACCCCCCAGCAGCGTGTTGCCATCCGTGGTGATCAACGTTTTGCCAACCATCTCTAGTAACTCTGGACACTTGCTTACCGTGATGATTTTGTCACTGCCGGGAGCCAAGGGAATATCACCTCCGCCATATTGACGAATCACTTGCGGATCTACATTGTGTGCCGACGTTTCAGGAGACGTGTCGAGGTGCGCATTGAATGCGATAGTGGGTGCCGTTGCTACATTACCTGGAATCGTAGCAACAACAATTCCATGCGAACTCAATTCAACGTCTTTGGCCCCCATTTCCTGCAGTTGCTTTTCTAGGAGTCTGGCCAAATCCCATTGACCTGGACTGCTCGGATATTCGTCCGTGTGGTCATTGGCCATGGTGTCAATTTTGACATATTGCAGAAAGCGATTCAGCAAACGTTCTCGATTCACGAAATATTCCAAGGAGACGACAGTTTAAGTAGATGAATTTGACTGGCTGGAGACGATGCCATCGAACGAGTTACATCAAAACGACACATGGATGCCAGAAAAAGTTGACCCGTCAAAGCCCGTAGGCAGATATCAGGCTACCAAAAAGTAGATCGAGCTTGTAGAGGCGTGGGGCGCCGCCCGCGCGCGACATCTGTTGCGAGGGATCGACGAAACCCAATAGCAAGAATGTGCTGCCAGGTCGCAGGACGACCGAGTCATTGCCTAATGTCACGAAAAATTGACGATCCGCGCCCGCAGCGTTCAGAATCACGGTGTCTTTTCCCATAAATCTCGGACTGGACGCGGCACCCTCAACAACCGTACAAACCAGGGCAACCGCCAACGGGTCGCGTTCACCCAACTCCATCAACATCATCTCGTTCATATCACGGATGCGTCTTGTCTCTACACCTCGGAACTTACCAATCGATTGTTCGCTGTCTTTCAATATCAGTTGCAATTCTTTTTCTAGATCTTCCTTGTCCTCGTAGGAAAGCGACGTGTCATCGGTGTAATCGATGACCGTTTTCAACTGATGTACAAAACGGCTGATATTTTGAATCTCCTGATCAGTTCGCGCAACGAAATTGAAATCATTGCATAATCGGGCGGAGGATCTCAGATCATTGATTTCCGGGAAACGACTTTCTGGCTGAGTATTATCAGATACAGGTCGCTTGCCAGCGGTTGAATCGGATTGACTTGAATCAGCTTGACTTGACTCAGCGTCAGATGCCTTGGCTCGCGGTGTCGTAGCACTTGTTCCCGCATTTGCTGGGGTGGAACGAAAAGGCATCGCAGTATCGGAAGACCGATCTTTTAAAGCGAGTACTGAAGAGATGGGCACAATCGGCTGGCTATTTTCATCCGAGACAAGTTCGAATCCAGTATTCATACCAATGACTTCCCCCCGATCGTTTAGGATGATCGCTCCGCGAAACGAATCGCCGACGTTTCGCTTGCAAATGAACCAAACTTCCTGGTCATCAGCCATTGAGGTGCCTTGTTTGGCATAATGCTTTTCTAAATCCGATAAGATTTCATGGACGCGGACGCGCCGATCTACCCGTGACTCCACAAACCATGAACGCCGATTCAGTGGTGGTGTCCGCGCGGAAATGACGCGCTGTCCTGGGATGATCGTTGCGTCCGCTGCGGTTTTTACGTCAGTAAAGTTCAGGACCAAATCGCGGTTGATCCCAATAATGGCGATGTCGCGTGCAGCGTCACGGCTAATCACACCCCGTGAAATATCCGACATCTCACGTAGTGCGGCACCAGAATCCAGCGAGCGAGCTGCCAACGACACTCGCACTTCTATTGCGCCCTCTATTGCCAAAGCGCTGGTGGCGACCCAGCCGCGCGAGTCGATGATCAACCCGGTCGCGTAATGTGTTCCCGATTCATTCTTGATTTCTAAATTTACGACGTAGGAATTCAGGCCATCCCAGATTTCCCGGAATTGCGGTAACGTAAACGTCTCCGGCAATTCGTCGGGGTTGAGACCATTGCCGATTGCAGGAGGCCGGTTTCCCGACAACGTGTCCTGAGCTGCATGATCCGATGACGTTGGTTTCGCAGGCGACGGGTCACTTTTTTTGTCGTGATCAATTGGCGGGGCCGAAGTCGATTCTGATCCCGATAGGAATCCTTGAGTGTCTACTTCCTTTTTCCCCCTGGCGGGATCCGTTTGCTCGTTCAACTGTTTTTCGGAAGTGGCGATACGAGTGGTAATAAAATAGATGGCCAGCATCAGCACACCAAGGGTCGTAACCAATCCTACAAAGGAAAAAAGCAATACCACTAACGATGAACTGCGACTACGGGAGGCAATTCTCCCGGATAGCGAATTGGCCTGGGTCGCCGCCGGGGAAAGCCTGAGATCGAGATTGGTTGGTGGCGCCGATAGCGCTCTGCCGCTGCTGTCCACCATGATCTCGGAATCCGGATGTGACCGATTCAGCGTCTGCTTGACGATCGGGGGAGGTTGCTCACTGGTTCGCCGTTCATCGCCGGCGATGTCTTTGCGTAAACGATTTGACGATGGTTCGATGGATCGCGAAACGGTTTCCGAGATCTCTGTGATTTGCGAAGTGCCAATTTGGTCACGCAATCGAGTGACCGCTTGTTGCGGCTCAAATGAGCGGCGGCAGTCTGGACAGACGTGCGACTGGCCGAGTTGGTCGTCGGCTATTTGAAACTGCTCTTCGCAGGCCGGGCACTCTACAAAAATCACGCAATCTTCCCTTCGCAATTAATCTCGCCAATTAGTCGCAATTCTCGCCTACTTTGTAACTCCTGATTGCCATCCAACAAATCGGAAGCCGGTTTGTACCCGTAAAACGTGTTCTCACACTTCCCAGCGAACGACGAGTCAACGCCGAACCTGTACGCATTGAAACGGTACCCGTACGTCGATTCGAGCGTAAACGTACTTGTTGTCTGCGCCCAGGAATCCCGAAAATGCTGAATCCGAATACAAAACAGTGCCTTTTGTCGAATTTTTAAGAAGAAAATGGCGGCGATCAACGAGAATTCTTCTTTTTATTCTAATCGTCAGCTCGGCGGCGTACGAGAGATTTCTAAGCGATTCCAGTTCCCAAGATATGCTCGTAGCTAACGATTATACGAGCAACCATGAGTTGTTTCCGTTGTTGCGAAACCCAAGAACTCGAGAATGCCGAGGTCGTGTTGTATTGGGTCAATATATTGTCGACGAGCAACGATGTTTGATCTTTGCAGCTTCCGCTCAAATCGGGCGATCACAACTCGAATCCTGAGAGCGCTGATAAGAGTAGCTTAGACATATATTCTACAGACCATTCTCCCATCGTCTACGCTTTTCGTGTCGTTTTGCTGCGTTGGCGTTTTGGGAAACACGTTCTACAAATTTCACAGATTGTCCCATCACAGCCTCGTGCGGTGCAATGCTCGCGGCCGTAGTAAATAATCTGCAAGTGCAGGCGATTCCAAATTTCCTGCGGAAAAAGGCGTTTCAAATCAGCTTCTGTTTGTTTGACGTTTTTCCCTGATGTTAACTGCCAGCGTTGGGCCAGTCGGTGAATGTGCGTATCTACCGGAAATGCCGGGATACCAAATGCCTGTGCCATGACCACACTGGCGGTCTTATGGCCAACTCCGGGGAGTTTTTCCAACGCCTCAAAACTGCAAGGAACTCGACCAGCGTGATCATTGACCAGTTCCTGAGACAATTTGTGGATGGCCTGGGCCTTTTGCGGCGCCAAGCCGCAAGATCGAATCGCCGATTGAATGCGGGATACAGGTAACCTTGCCATCTCTAACGGCGTATTCGCCAACGCAAACAGTTGTGGCGTTATTTGATTTACGCGAGCATCGGTACACTGCGCGCTGAGGACAACGGCAACCAGCAAGGTGTATGGATCGGCATGGTCAAGTGGAATGGCAGGACGGGGGTACAACTCGTTGAGTCGCTGCGCGATGTATTCAACCCGTTCCGCTTTCTTCATGATCAAGTGAAGCAAACCTCACTTTACGTCCGTTAGCCGCCAACCTTGTTTGGCTTGTATTCCTTGCCTTCAGTTTTGCGAATGACTTCCATCTTAATGATCTTGTCGGGATCAGGTTTATTGGGGTCATCGGGATTGATGCGTTGCAATTTTGGCAGCACTTCAATGCCTTCGATCACGCGACCAAACACTGTGTGATTGCCGTCCAAATGTTGCGTACGAGTAAAACAGATGAAAAACTGGGAACCGCCTGTATTTCTTCCGGCATGTGCCATACTCAATGAACCCGTAAAATGGTGGCGTGCGTTTTCTTTGGTGCACTCGCAATAAATCTTGTATCCAGGTCCGCCACTTCCCGTGCCGTCGGGGCAACCACCTTGCGCCATGAAATTCTCCAAGACGCGATGGAACGTTAGACCATCGTAAAAACCTTTTTCGATCAGGCTAATAAAATTTCCTACGGTATCAGGTGCTTCCACTTCGAAAAGTTCAACAACCAAATCTCCCTTTGATGTTTCGATTTTGATCAACGGATTTTGCACATCCTTTTGCTCCAAACGCGCAATAAGTTCGTCGAAGTAAGCCTTGGCGGAAAGCGGTAAACGGCTCGCGGATTGGGCACGTACAAAATAGTCTTTTTCGATACCATGATCGATCAGAACTTGGCCCACACGCAATACTTCCCAATCGTTTCCGCTCGTTGCGTCATTGATCATAATGCCTAAAAGTGTCTTGATGGCTTCGTCCTTATCTTGGCCCTCCAATTCATCGATGGCTGCTTGTTTGATTGTTTCAACCATGGATACCGCTTGAACCACAAGCTCCTCGTAAATCTTGCGAATCGCTTCGCGATCTCCTTCGGCGGCTTCATCGAAGGCGATCTGTTGTTCATCAAGTTTGCGATTAAGTGCAGCCCATTCGGCTTTTAATTGAGCCAACCGACTTGCAGCAGGTTTGTCATCTTGTGGTGCGGCAGCTTCGCCAGTTTGCTCCTGCTCATCTTGATTTTCCACGTTTTGGTCATTGGTCCCATCTTGATAACCAACCGCTAGACTCGAAGCAATAAATAAAAATGTCGCGGCAACGAACAAGCCAATACGTAAGAGTTCCTTTAACATGGTTTTTCCTTTTTCATCCAATAAGGTTCATCGGCGATGTGCTTTGCCGCTTGATATTTACGCATACTTTTAAAAAATAACTAGCGACGTGAGTTGACTTTCACAAATCGCTCTCGTCATTAAGTTCCACAGTTAAAAATTTTAAGGATAAGTTGCTTGACGACAAGTCACGATCGGGCAACGCTTGCACCTGCAAATTTTTTTTCAGTCATGATGGTGTGAATGATCGTGGTGTCGATGGTTATGTTGATGGTCATGACCTTCAATTTCAATCTTAACGCGTTGGACCGGACGAGGCGTTGCAGGTCCGCGGATGACTTCGGCTCGGACAATGCGATCTGGTGTGAAACGAGGGTTGGGTTCGTAGCCCCCCTGTGTGTTGAGGATAAGTGACTTGTTTAAGTAATCGATGACTTCGTTCCCTTCAACCAATCGACCAATGACGGTGTGTACGCCGTCCAACCCCAAATTTTCAACTCGACAGAATCCGATAACAGACCCTGAATGATTCCCCTCGTGGGCTGCCAGCAAAGTCACATTCCCGCGGAAATGTTGACGAGCGGTTTCTAATCGGCTTTCGCTTTCAATGACATGATTCAAATCCGATTGGCCATTATTTGCTGGACTTCCGGTCAAAGCCCAGCCTTGCTGGATCACTTCGTAAAACTGTAAGCCGTTATAGACGCCTTGCTGTATCAAGTCCAAAAAATGGGCCACGGAGTTGGGCGCATCGTTTTCGTATAATTCGATGACGACGTCGCCTAAAGTCGTGTGCAGTCTAACCAAGGGCAATGTGCCTGATTCCTCACCAAGTTTCCTCAAATGCTTTTCTTTTTCCCAAGCTGCCACCAATTCGGGCACTCTTTTCAAGTACTCTTCCATTCGCGGCGCTAGCGTGCCAGCAATCGATTTCGCTTCTCGCAGAAATTCGGCTGCCAATTCATGTTCACTGCACATTTGGGCAACCGGAATGATTCGCAGAATTGCGGGTAGCCGCTCTTCACCTTTTAAGTTGGAATGCTCCAGCAGTGCCAATTCAACCGTTAAAACATGTTGGAACAAGCCGGTATCAGTGATTCGCTGCCGAGTGGCCTGCAAATAGTCGAATAAGTCTTGAGCCGGCGACTCCCGATACAATTCAGCGGCTTGCAATATTCCCTTGAGATAATATGCGTTGCCGCGCTGAATATGTGTTAGGCGACGCGCTAAAATTTCGTCTGCCTCATGCTCCAGGCAATACATATAATCGTAGGATAAGATCTTTCTTAAAGCATGTATCTCTTCCCGCCAGCCGTTCATCGTCTGCTCGAAGTCGGCCCGCGTTACCTTTTGCTGAGAAAAGCACCACACCGGGAACAATAATGCAAACGCAACAACAAGTTGAATTTCAAACAATCGATATAAATTCATGCAATTTGATCACAAGGCCAAGGTGAACAGGTTGACATCCTTAATCGTACCGAATTATTCTCATCGCGTATGCGATGTCAAACAGAACGCGTTTGATTTTCGCACAAATGAACGTTCAGGCCAAGCGTCGATTTGCGTCGGTTGAGCGAAGGGATTTTATTACTGTGTTTACTGTAGCATGAATAAACGTAAGACTCCTCTAAATCCAAATCGGAAACCGTTAAGTGGACAACGCGATCCTGCGTTAGGCAAAATGCGTATTATCGGTGGTAAATACCGTGGTCGACAGATTGAGTATTCGGGGGACATGCGTACGCGCCCCATGAAAGACAATATTCGAGAAGCTGTTTTTAATCTTGTGGGAGCCTGGGTTCCTGGAAAACATGTTTTCGACCTATTTGCAGGGACCGGAGCAATGGGGATTGAGGCATTGAGTCGCGGGGCGGCCTCGGCTACCTTTATCGAACGCCATCAACCGACAGCAAAACTGATCCAAAAAAGTTTGCAAAGTCTGGGCGTGGAAGAGCCTACTTCCGTGGAATTTAGCGACACTTTTTTTTGGGTGCGACAGTTTTTTAAGCGCCAGCAGTTTCCGGTTCAGCCATGGGCCGTGTTCGTCTGTCCTCCTTATCAGCATTACCTGGATTTTGGCGACGAGATGAGAGGATTGATCGACAGTTTCAGCTCGGTTGCCCCTGCCGACAGCTTACTTGTTGTGGAGGCCGATGCACAATTTTCTGAAGCCACACTCCCCCAACCTGAACGTTGGCGTACGCGCCTTTACTCACCTGCAAAAATCTGTGTGCTAAGATGATCAATGGCTAATCAGGAACCATCTGCTACTGTTTGGGGTGGCGCAGATCTAATCGCGATTATGACGAGAGCCCGCTAGCTACATCTCCGCAAGCGATTGTCAATCGCTACGTCTCGCACTAATCCAACGTCACGATTTCTCCGCTGTCGCGGGTTGCCAGCGCTGGGATGACCGAGGCGTCGATCGTGTAACTGAGGAATTGCAGCGAGCCATCGCACATCAGAAAATGGCTGCCGCCACCATGCGGACTCCAAAAATGAAACAAACTACACTGTTCATCAAAGTCCCCAGCGGTAAATTGATATGGCCCGGCAGGACAATTGGCCGCATCGTAAGTGGTGGCGTCGTTGCGCTCTAAGGCACCCAGCAACATATCTGGCGAACCGGACGGCAATCCGTCATGCATTTGCCCAGTCCCAGCATACCACCAACCGTACCAGTTATCGGTGCTGGCCGGCCGTTCACCCAGGAGCAAGGTGTGGCTCAAACCGTCCCGAATTTCGGAACCACGGATGCGCGAATTTACAAATAACACACCATCGCGCGTCATGTAATTGGTGCCGGCGACGCCGACATAGCTGGTCAAGCCCACCAAACGTCCCTCATGAGTCCATTGCGGTTGTCCGCTACGCGGGTCACTGGGGCATTGATAAAGGGGGATGACCGATTGGAAGCCAATATGTCCGATGAAGGGGGAGCCAGTTGCCTGCCAATCTTCTTGTACAGTTTTGAATAGGTTGTCCTGTTCGACATGCGGCAGCAGATGAACGAGAAACGTCCCGCGTGGGAAGCGGTTGAGGTGTGCATCGTCGGAGACGATTCCCGGTGGAAAGTGCTTGTGGGTCGATTGGTAACTGAGCAGCCCCACACCGATTTGACGCAGTTGGTTAGCGCAGGTCGTACGTTCGGCTGACCGCCTCACACTTTGGATGGCAGGAATTGCAATTGCCATCAGAATCCCAATCACGGCAATCACCACCAACAATTCGATCAGCGTAAACGCTGGGCGCAGCGGACCAAGTTGTCGAATCGAAATCGCTTTGCGCACCTGCAAATGTTGTATCCACATCACTCAACCTCCACACGCGTTTAACGCTCAGTGATTCTGACCTCTAACGGCATCTTAGCCAAGACTTGCTGACTACTTCGCACTCCCTATCCGCCACAAACGTTTACCATATCGCAGCAACATCGCACCGATGACCAACAAAATCATGCCGACAATCGAAACATACAACCAATACGGCGGCGGCGGGCGATACCAACCGGGTTCAGGTAGACCATAAGTCGAAATCCTAAATGTGCGATCAGCAATCGGCTTTCCAAATTCGATAGATGTAAACCGAATCTCAATCGTTGACTCACCAGAATCTGAATCAAACGTGGTAACTTCCCATGCAGTCGGAAAATCAACCCCGTATCTTGAAAGAAAATCGCGAAACACAATTTCTTCACCACGACGAAAGCTGTCCTTCGATAGCTCATAGCGTGTGCGTAATATACGAATCGCACCATCATCGTCGATGGCTTCTAATTCTGCATTGCGGACTATCGATTCATCAATTCTATCTCGGGCTTCCGATTCGATTCCTGAGAGAGTCCTGCTAGTAATCTTGGTCGAAGCAGGTATTGGGAATCTAATTAGCATCGTTCCCTTATTTGTTTTAACGAATTTGAGTTCTTGGAGAACGCTTTTGTTCTCTAAGAGACTCGTTGCGCTATACTCGCCATCGATTAACAAATGACTGAAGAACTGCATAAATCTAATGTCGATTGCTCGCGCTACTGAATCTGCCCGAGGGTCGTTCGGCAAACGATTGTGGTCGACTATTTGTCCCAAAAGCCAACGGGAACCATCTTCGGCGTTAACAAGTTCAAACGAGTAGCCATCGCCGACACAACGTATAATTTTCTGATCGTGCTCCTCGGTATACAGTGTCTTTTTTCCCTTGCGAGATATCGATAGCTTTACAGGCTCCGCGTCTTCACGTTTAATTTCCAATACAGCGTAAGAAAATTCGAATTCGTTAAACATTCGGCGATACGCATCAAAAATTTCTTGAACCATGGTGTCATCGGACAACTCTTGGCCAATTGTCCGAGGCGGTTGAAGCTGAAACAAAACGACAAGCGATACCAGGAAGACAAAAGGGTGCCTGAAACACCTCGCGTTACCACGAGCGGTCGGATAAAATTGAAACAGCATGTTCGAATTAGAAAAAGACACCAAACCCTCCGATCTATTTTTTCGTTCAAAATCTTTTGCTTGACTAGTTCTTGTGAATACAATTTTGCACGTCAGTTGGTTCATATTAGCCATGCAGGTCATTCTTTGCTTATTGATGCTTGTCAACGATGCAACGACTTGCGATAAGCCGTGAATGCAAACTTTGAGTCCCACGTGACCTTCGCAGAACCGTCAGCAGGTGTTTGGTTCAAAACTCGCAGTTGCATATCACATAGGTTGAATGGCTGACATTTTTGCATTTACATCCACTGCATTCATAAAGATATGTTTTACAAGTTGAATTACCAGGGCAGTTCTTGGTTATTTCGTCCTTGATGCACGCACCGCTGTTACATACAAAGTTTCCCGCGCATGGTGCCAACGTTCCCCCACCCAGATCACTCCAAACTGGTGCGCTGACGGGTACCATGGCTGAGCCTAGAAACCTGCCAGCGAAGCCCGCCAACACAAAAAACCCACGGATTTACTCTGGCCAATTTATCGCTAACTCTTAATCATTAAACCGTCTCGCGCGTTTCGCTGGCCGTCAAGCAAATGCACCACGCATTCGCAACGAAGAAATTGGCAACAACACTCCCAACACGAGGCGTACGTAAAATTCTCTTGAACACAACGGCCTAACGAGCGGTCCAAAACTCTCTCGTCGCAGCCACATGTCTTGTAACACGATCATCGCATGCTTGATCTGGGCTTATGGCTCTGACCTGTTGTCTCCTTGCGGTTGCATTCTTGGCCGAAAGCAATAAATTAAACTCTCCGTAAGCCATTGGTTTCAGATCGTTAGTCCGCGTTGGCTCGCGATCCGAGCATATCGAATCACAGACCAATCGTGATAACAGCGACCCAAAAACCTTTTAGGATGAAAACGTTTTAAAAGTAGGGCAAACGTCGACGTTGGCAGGTATCCTCGCGCGATTTCGCTCGCGCTCGAATATTATGGAAAGTGGAACGCCTTGTGTTCTAACAAAATAGTCTCGGGTGTCAAGAAAAAAGTCAAAAGTTTTTTCGGCAACTCAAACCCCTTCGGATCCTTAGCATTTGAGCCAAGAGGCAGGCGGCAATTTTCACAAGTCAATAAGTAGCCGAGCCTTTCAAAGGCTCGAATTTAAGCCTGGGACAAACGTTACGACGCGGCAAAGAACCAACTGCCACGCGATCACTACCAAAGCACATCCCAACATCAACAGACGTTTAACGCTCGAACGTCCTGACGTCTAACCTCATCTCAGCCAAGACTTGCTCGCTACTTCGTACTCCCTTTCCGCCACAAACGTTTACGATATCGTAGCAACAAAGCACCGATGACCAACAAAATCATGCCGGCAATGGAGACATACAACCAATACGGTGGCGGCGGGCGATACCAGCCGGGTTCAGGTAGACCGTAGAATGTCAAAAAGCAATCCTTTGTATCGGACGAATTAAGGAATTTAAAATCACGAATAACTTTGATAATTTGGTATCCTTCTTTATCATTTGTACGCACGAACTTGTGAGGGACCAACTTTCCTTGAAGCTCAACATAGTCACAATCAGCGGCTTCTTCGATGCCTTGCACTTCAGAGGACCAAGATCGAGACCAACCAAGTAGCCGCCCGTCGTCATTTGCAAGAAAAAATATGATGACCTGATTGTCATCTTCTCGATCGGCCATGTTTCTCACGACTCGAACACGTTTCGCTCTAACATTTGCGTATTCGTCATCGAAGAACTCGACTACCTTGAATCTTTCATTTTTCGCCAGTTCGTGAATAGGAATGTTAGCATTGCCTACTGTCAAAAACTCGCGCAGTCGAATTGGGTCCCGATTAGGTTGCGTGTTTTCTTCTATTACTTCGATGACGGAATGACCGCCTACTTTTGGCGCGAGGCGCGCAATGTAAGCGTAATTCCGGATATTCAATTCACGGAATACCAGATCATCCAGAACTGGAGCAATTTGTTGAACTTGTTTCGAAACTTTCCCCTCTTCCAACAGTTCCAAATCATAAAGAACTTTGTCCTCCGACACAGAAATGCACCAATGCTTGTTAGGTAAATGAAGTTCGCGCCAAAAGTAGGCGCTCTCGACAATCCCATCTACTTTAGTCTGCATGAGACTATCAAACGAAATGGCAGCATCAAACCAAGGCAGTCGTTTGTAATGATGATTCACGAACTTTTCATATTGTTCTCGTGCCTCGTTTTCGCTTTGAACTGAACCGACAGGGTTCAGACCATTCTCAGTTGCAACCAATGTGTACGCGATCAAAAATCCGTGTGCAAAAACCAATGATTTCGCACATGCACAAAGACTTTGGGTTGCCGAAAATACTCTCATTACATCCACCTCTTGTTAATGACTATGAACAGTCCTCCAACGGTCAGACAGATGAGCTCGTTCAACAACTCGACTCATTCGCCCCTCGAAGTTTGTCGATGCCAAGCCTTCCGTTAGTATACGTTGAGCGTTACGGGCGGCAATTACAATGTTTCCAGATTGTGGTGCGTAACATTTACAGTTTTGGGGCCGCCGGGCCACACCACGGACTTTGGTGTGTGCAATGGGAATTCAGTAAACATGCCTCTGAACGGTTCAATACACACGGACTCAATGTCCCACCACCGAACTCTCCCCAGACTGGTGCGCTGACGGGTACCATGGCTGAGCCTAGAAACCTGCCAGCGAAGCCCGCCAACACAAAAAACCCACGGATTTACTCTGGCCAATTTATCGCTAACTCTTAATCATTAAACCGTCTCGCGCGTTTCGCTGGCCGTCAAGCCAATGCACCGCGCATTCGCAACGAAGAAATTGACAACAATACTCCCAACACGAGGTGTACGTAAAATACTCTTGAACACAACGGCCTAACGAGCGGTCCAAAACTCTCTCGTCCCAGCCAAATGTCCGGTAACACGATCATCACACGCTTGGTCTGACGTTTCAGTTCAAACCAGCTGTTTCCTCACACCCCAGTTCCCCCTCACAAAGCCTCCGCACTTAAATGGGCCTCAACTTCATCTTGACTGGTCGGCAATACCCTTGCCCGCCAGCTGCACAGAACCAGCGCAGCGGTTGCTGTTGCAGCGAAGTTTGTAGCCAAAAACGATCTTGCTGAACACCAACTGCCCGATACGTTTTTTTACATCGATCTCTGCGTATCCGCTAGAATCAACCGTCACCGGCAAGTTATCATCGACCCGACATCTACAAGCTTTTTCCGCACCAATCAAGGCCACGGACTCAGTGCACCGATTGGCGACAATCACCTTCATAGCCAACCACTCGCCAATTCGACCTTTGCCCATCCAATTTCACGCCAAAATTTTTTGCTCCTCTTCCACGACAGATTTTTTTGCAGTGGTGTCGGAGTCTCTGTTTAGTTCGGCATTGCCGCAGCTGATAAGCCAGACAAGAATTCGGGCCATACTCGCGCTACGCACGTTCATCGCTCAATAATTAAAACGCAGTCCACGGTTGCGCAGTGAAGTCGCCAAACGCTTGGCGGAGACGAATAGTTCGGCATGCAGCCCACAATCGCTGGCGGCCCGCACAAGCTCGGGACGGTCGTCGGTGAAAAATATCTCCTGGGGATTGCAGTTTGCCATTTGCGCGGCATGGGTAAAAATTTCCAGATCGGGCTTGGCATGACCGACTTGAAAACTCAAAACCGTGACTTCAAAAGCCGCCGTTAGCAGGGTGTAGCGGTTGGAGAGCCACTCCCAGTGCGCTTCACACGTATTGGACAAAATGCCCAGCGGTACTGCCGCACAATTGAGCTGACTGATGAGCGGAAGTATTTCAAGGTTCAATGAAAAAATATTAGAGGCCGCGGTCTTAAGTTCCGATTCCGTAAACCCTTGATGGGCCAACTCACCGAAACGGTCAACAAGTTGGGCCGTTGATAATTGCCCGGTTTCGTACGCAGATTGCCAGCCTAGTCCAAACAAGGCATTGGCAACTTCTTGTGAATCGCATCCTAATAGCGCGGCGATTTGCTCAACCATGCGCTGGTGTGAAAATCTTGCGATCACATTTCCAAGATCGAGGTAAACGAATCTTAAAGCCATAAGTCCGGAAAATCCACAGAGCAAAATCGCTTGCCGACAGTCGTCATCAGGACCACCAGCCGCCGTTGACGTGCAGTGTTTGCCCAGTCATGTACGACGACAAATCGCTGCACAAGAATAGAATGACGTTGGCGATCTCAGCGGGATCTGCGAAACGATTCAAGGGGATATTTGTCAACATGGCTTTGCGATTTTCTTCAGGAATCGATTCCCCCATTTCCGTGTTGACGACACCTGGTGCAATGGCGTTGACGCGGATTTGGGAACGAGCGAGTTCTCGACTCAGCACCTTCGTTAACGTGATAACGCCTGCTTTGGCCGCAGCATAGTTGGCCTGCCCGAAAAAGCCGGTCACGGCAGACAGCGATGCTACATTGACGATCGCGGCTCCAGGCGTCAAATGTTCTACCGCAGCTTTGCAACTGTAAAATACGCCGGATAGATTTGTGTCAATCACATCTTGCCATTCGCGCTCCGACATCTTTTTGAAGCTGCGATCGCGAAGAATCCCCGCATTGTTGACCAGGAGGTCCAATGTGCCAAAGCGTTCGACAGCAAGTTGCATGACGTCGGTGAGTTGTTCCAGCGATCTGACATCTGCGGCGGCAATTGCACCACGATCGCCCAGTCGAGCGCAGACGCTCTTGGCTTTGCTTTCGTTGTGACCTTCCGCATCCGGGAAATAATTGATGACCACGTTGGCACCGGCCGCATGTAACGTTTCTGCGGTGGTTTGGCCAATCCCTTGACTGGCCCCAGTGACCACGGCCGTCTTGCCTGATAAGTCGATAGATTTCATTGCTCAAGGTTCACAACAGGTATGGATTTGGAAATTATGGATTCGGAATTCAATGAAGCGACCACCATTAAACCAAACCGGCTACCTGAGGCTAGCCCTGTTCGAAAAGTAATCCGTTTACGGAGCGGTGGCGTGTAGCCACCTGCACGAACAAGGATCCTGCTGGTCGGGGTGGGAATTGATGTTGGATTGCCTTGGAATCAATGCAAACTGGTTTGTTTGAAGCCTCACGGGTCCTGATTCTTGAATGGCGACCGGTTGAAACGTGGCCAGTGAACGGAGTTAGACACCGCGTTAGAATTTTGAAGTGTTTACGAAAAAGGCCGACCCGAAAATGCAGCGGGCCGGCCGTTTGAGAGCGATCACGTTATATGAACCAGGGGGGACTAGTCCAGAAAACCTACTAACTCTTGGGATCGACTGGGTTGTTGCAGTTTGCGCACGGCCTTGGCCTCGATCTGGCGGATTCGCTCGCGCGTCACTTTAAAAATGTGCCCGACTTCTTCCAAAGTGTAGCTATAACCGTCACCCAATCCATACCGCAGCTTAATAATTTCGCGTTCGCGATAACTCAGTGTCTTGAGTACTTTGTTGATGCGACCACGCAGCATTTCCTGTGCAGCTCCAGCGGCTGGGTTTTCGGCCTCTCCATCGGGAAGCAAGTCACCGAATTGGCTGTCTTCGCTGTTGCCAACCGGGCGATCTAAACTGATGGGATAGCGGCTCATGGCCAGAACCCGTCGAGCTTCTTCGATTGTCGTTTCGGCACGGCGGGCCACTTCTTCCAAACTCGGTTCTCGACCCAGTTCTTGTTGCAGCTTCCGCGAAACAGCGCGCACGCGAGACATCGTTTCAACCATGTGAACGGGAATGCGGATCGTGCGACTCTGGTCAGCAACCGCACGCGTAATGGCTTGGCGAATCCACCAAGTCGCGTATGTGCAAAACTTGAAGCCACGACGATACTCGAACTTATCCACCGCCCGCATCAAGCCCGCATTTCCCTCTTGGATCAAATCGAGGAAACTCAATCCACGGTTGCGGTACTTCTTGGCGATCGAAACGACGAGTCGCAGGTTACCTTCCGACAATTCTCGTTTCGCAGTTTGGTACTTGGTGTAAATCTTTTTCAGATACTTAACGCGATTGCGTAAGCTGACGGGGGACTCCTGACAATTATACAGGATGGTGGCGAGTTCACGGTGCATTTCCGCGTATTCTTCACGTGGTTTGCCAGCTTTTTTCGCACGTCGAATTTGAACAAGTAACTCATCGACGCGTCGGCTAAACTTTTCCACCGTACCTATCATGGACTCGATACGCTGCGTGCGTAGTCCGAGTTCTTCCAACAGGCGAACGGCACGACGGCGACGCCGCGACAGGCGTTGCCAAGCATCGCGGCGTTTTTTAAGCGGCAACCTTTTATTGGTGGCGATCAAATAGTCTTGCTTATTCGACTTTTGCAAATAATTAATCGTCCGCACGTTGTGCGGAATTCTACCCAGGATCTGTTCCTTCTCCAATCGATCAGTAACAGAAACCTGTACCGTACGATCAAAAGGAAGTTCACCATCGTAAACGCGCTTCAAAATTCGAAACGCAGACTGAAAAACGTATTCGCATTCCAGAAGCTTGGTGCGAAATTGTCGGCGTGTTAATTCAATGTTTTTGGCAAGCGTGATTTCCTCTTGCCGCGACAATAATGGAATTTCACCCATTTGTGTCAAGTACATACGCACGGGATCGTCTGACCACACCTCGACTTCATCAAATTCATCGAGAAAATCTTCGCCTTTGATTTCGTCGTTGCCATCGATACCATCGGGTAAAGGTTGATCCTCGTCGTCTGTATCTACCGGTTCATCAAACGAATGGTCGTCCAACCGAGTTCTGGTTGCTTCGTCTTCTAACTCATCCAATATTGGATTGTACAAAGTAATCTCCTCCAATGACCTATTCATTAAAGAAATTGGGACCGCCAACTTTACGCCGCCGCCAGCCCCTTAAATATTCAAATGACATTATGCCAGGCCGACTAGCCGCGCTGATCGCGTCGCCGTAGCCCGTAACGCATAACACCCACTTACAACTTACCACCTTCTGAATTGGATCAACTGCGATCGCGCAATTTGTCAAAAAATTCCGGTTGGATAAACTCTTTCGAATCTCTTCGATTTTAACTGGAACCGCTTGCTTCCTTACAAGATTCCGACGGATGTACTCTTGGTAGTCATTCTCGTGGCAAACTCAGTCGTCGAATCAATAACCATGGCTGATTCACTCAATCGCGAAGATCACTCCAGCGGTTCACTTTGCCGAGCGTACCTCGCAGATGGCGCACCTCGATTACGAAACGCCGATCATAAAGGGTGCTCAAAACTAAAGCCCGCGTATTGTGATGCCCGGTGCAAGAGGATCTTGTTAAAAATTGCGACACAAAAATCAGGTCATTCAGACCCATGGTTTCAATGGAAACCTACTCCGTGATCAAATGGCACCCAGATAGAAATGGGCCGAAATCCGAACGGATTGTCAGCGCGAGGGGGAGCGGTGATCAAGCGGTATCTAGATTCTATTCACCAATTTTGACCAGTCTAGTCCCCATTTTAATAAGTTCTTTATTTTAGACGCATTCAAAGATTAGCGACGTTTTTTCAAGCCGAATTGAGACGACTGTGGGCTAGCATCCAATACCCAAGTTCGTCATTTCCGGGGGCGACCCATAAACAGAAAAAATGTACATCCTTTGGCAATCAATATGTCCGAGTTCGAGGCAGTTGAACCCCAGCCACGTGTCCGTCAGCATGGTAAACTGCGCGCAATGATTTTTCGACAATCACGAGTCGGAAATTGGGGAAAAATCGTTGCGTGGCGGAGCTTAACTTGCCGCACGGCCCAGCTTTAGAGGCAAGTAACCGCCACAAAGGATCGACGCGAGCTGCGACTGGGTGACAGGGAAGGAACTCGCTCCGACCCCGATGCCGCGATTAACCACGCAAGTATAATTTCTGCCATTCTGCTGGACGTAGAAACACTTCCCGCTCACCAACATGATTCGCGGTTGGCGCAGGTGTAAGTCCGGTACTCTGGCAAGCTGCATGTGAAGTAGACTCGCCCGGCTTTCAGTCCCCTAGAAGCTGTCTGTAAGTGTCGAGTTTTCACGCGCATGTGGGAATCGCGGTTAAGACATCGAAATTTCATTCGCGGATTGGACAATTGGTTAACTCAGGATTTTAGATCGGCAACGTGCGCGGAATTCCTGATGTTTTGAGGGAAGATGCTTCTTTCAGGCTCTTCTCGTGGAGGATAAACTTGAACGACGCGACGGTGGTTTCCCTCGATTTTGCGTTCAGAAGATGGCCTACCTGATCTAGAGTTTCTTCTTTATGCACTGGTCTGCGGCAACCCAGATGTTGATGTTCAAATGGTAGTAGATAACGAGAACTCCAGGTCTGGCTGGTTGTAAAAATTCTGCAAATGTGCAACATTTTGTTGAATGAAATATTGGCTCTGATTAGTACTGTGCAGGAGTAAAGGCTGTGAGTGATCGAATTTGCCGTTGGGGGTTTTTGAGTACCGCCGAGATCGGCTTTAAGAATTGGCAAGCGGTGCATAAATCGGGCAATGGCGTTGTTGCCGGAGTGGCCAGTCGTTCCCGAGATTCTGCGCAGAAGTTCATAGATCGAGCCCAGTCTTACTTTGCCTTCGACAAAGCACCGGAAGCTCATGGCAGCTATGAGTCGATTATCGAATCGAATTCGATTGATGCCGTGTATATTCCTTTGCCGACTGGGTTGCGCAAAACATGGGTGATTCGAGCGGCCGAGGCAGGAAAGCACGTCTTGTGTGAAAAACCGTGTGCCGTCTCTGCCGACGATTTGGCTGAGATGATTGATGCATGCCGCCAAAACAATGTGCAGTTCATGGATGGCGTGATGTACATGCACAGTTCGAGATTGACAAAATTGCGAGAAGTTTTGGACGACGGGAAAAGTGTCGGGAAGATCAAGCGAATTGCGTGCCAGTTCAGCTTCAATGCGCCAGACGAGTTTCATCGGTCCAACATTCGAACGGACAGCCGACTTGAACCGCATGGATGTCTGGGCGATTTAGGTTGGTACACGATCCGCTTTGCGCTGTGGGTGATGCGCGGTCGAATGCCGCAAAAGGTTTGTGCGCGAGCGTTATCGGTGCTGCAGCGGCCCGATAGTCCGGCCCCAGTTCCCATGGATTTTTCAGCAGAACTCGTGTTTGATGAAGAGACTTCGGCCAGTTTTTTCGTGTCGTTTCAGACGCACCATCAACAGTGGGCGAACATTAGTGGCACTCGTGGTCATCTCACGGTGAATGATTTCGTGCTCCCCTATTTTGGCAACCAATTGGGTTTTGCGGTGCAGAATGCCGAATTCATTGTTGACGGATGTGATTTTTGGATGGAACGCCATGACACGCAACACAACGTAGCCGAGTACGCTAATAGTCACGCGTCAGCACAGGAAACGAACTTGTTTCGCAGGATGTCGGAAATCGTCTTGAGTGGTAAACTCGATCCCTACTATCCGGAAATATCCTTAAAGACGCAGGCGGTCTTGGATGCATGTTTTGAATCGGCATTGAGCAATTCAAGTATCGTGCAACCAAAGCCCTTTGAACTTTTGCAGGCTCAAGTCTAATGGCTGGGTTGATTAGAATTAGCGGAATTGCTGATTGCGCGTGAATTGATATTTCGCATAGCGTTCGCAGCATCAAAGGTAGCTCGATCGCAATTCAGCAATTCGGCAATTTAGCAGTTCTGTTTGCCGATCGTCCATGTTCGATTAACGAACGACGGTGTATAAGAGGGGCTTGTTCATTTATCCATAGCTTACCGCAAGTTTGTGACCCAGTACCGTTCCTTCTTTAATACAGATCCACCCGAAATCGTCCGCATCTGGCGCAAACAAACTGACCGTGTACGTATCGCGGATTCGTTCTCGCATGTATTGTTTGAGAACATGGTGCTTTCCAAGCCATATTTTGACCCAGCTGGTTTTATCGTGGCAATGTCGGGAGAAAAAATGCTTGGATTTTGTCATGCCGGATTCGCTCCCACCGACGATTGGACTGACCTAGACTTTTCGCAAGGAGTTATTTCGCTGCTGATGTTGGACGGCGACGAACCGCCGGAGCAACGCGCTGAGGTTGGCGTTGAATTGATTCGTCGGGCTGAGGCGTACTTGGTCGAGAAAGGTAGTCGCCAAATTCATGTGGGGAGTCGTTTTCCAGATGGACCGTTCTACCTAGGCTTGTTTGGTGGTTCAAGGTTGCCCGGAGTCTTGCCAGAACGCCAGCCCGAGTTTTTGGATTTATTGAACCGCATGGGCTATGAGCAGACAGCCCGCATTCGAATCCTGCATCTGCGTCTGCAAAATTTCCAGGCGGTTGTAGATCGACAGCAATCGCTCATTCGCCGCAACTATCAGGTTGAGGCGGTGATGGGACCCGAGACGAGCACTTGGTGGGAGTCGTGTGTGCTTGGAGAAACCGATCGAATCGAATTCGTGATCTCTGCGCGAAAGTTGGCAAATCCAGTGGGGCGAGTCACCTATTGGGATATTCAACCCTTGTCGCGTGATTGGGGGGTACGCACGATGGGGTTGTTCGCGTTGCGAATTGAGCAGGATTCCCGCAAGAGTGGACTGGCCACATTCCTCGTGGGAGAGTCGTTGCGTCAACTTAAGGATTTGGGCGTGAACCTTGTCGAAGCGCAGGTCATTGATTCGAATGCTGCCGCACAACGTTTATTCGACAAGTTTGGATTTCAAGAGGTTGATTACGCGCAATCGATGTCCAAAAAGATCCTGAACGCTTAATCGTTCGCGATCATCTAACCGGAGAGGCTGCCAGGCTTGCGCCAGCCATGGGGATGTATCCGTTACTTGTCAAAACGGCAAAAACCAGTTAAAACCGGCAAGCATAGGCTGGGTAGTTCTGACACGATATTTGAGCTGTGTCGTGTTGATTCGAGTGATGCTTACCATAAGCAGTAATGTTGGTTCATGGGATTTGGATAGGTTGATTCAATACCTGTTTTTTGTTGTGCGAGGAATGCATTGACGGCTGAAAATATTACGCGGGTTGTAGAAAGTGCCTTGGAAGCGGGCGAGGGGATTTTGCGATTGACGCCGACATGGGTGCCGCGCAGTTTCCTGCACCCTGGTCGGCGAATTCGTTTGCATCCGGACGACTATTATGCGTTAGGGACTGAGCGCGGTGGCATTGATGAGCGCTGGTTCGCAAGCACAACGGAAGCGCAGAACGAAGGGCGGCAATGGCATGAAGGGCTGAGTTTCTGCGTGTTCGAGGGGAAGGAATTCTTGTTACGCGACGCCATTGCGGAGAGACCTGAAGTGCTGATCGGCGCGGCGATGTGGAATTCATATCGTCGGTGGCCTGTCTATTCAAAATTCTTTGATAACTTGGGCCCGATACCGCACCACATGCATCAGGGGTTTGAAGATGCGGCCTTGGTGGGACAAGAAGGCAAGCCGGAGAGTTATTATTTTCCGCCACAATATAACAACTGCGACAATCACTTTCCCTACACCTTTATGGGGTTAGAACCAGGAACGAAAAAGTCGGACATCATTCGCTGTTTAGAAAAGTGGCAAGCGAGTGATAACGGCATTCTAGAACTATCAAAAGCATACAAGCTCAAGCGAGGCACAGGTTGGCTCATTCCCCCCGGTGTTTTGCATGCTCCCGGCTCGCTCTGCACCTATGAACCGCAATGGGGGAGTGATGTTTTTGGCATGTTTCAAAATATTGTCGAGGGGCGATTTGTTCCCTGGTCATTGCTGGTTAAAGACATGCCGAAAGACAAACACGCAGATTTAGATTTCATCATTAGCCAGCTAGACTGGGACAAGAACATCGATCCGAATTTCAAGCAAAGTAACTATTTGGAACCGATTGTCGCTGAGCAAGGCGAAGGTTGGGTTGACCGTTGGATCGTTTATGGGACCGTTAATGGTCGGCAATTGTTCAGCGCTCGGGAACTTACCGTGCTCCCACGTCACCAATGCCGCATCACCGATCCGGGCGCGAGTGGTTGGATTACCGTCCAGGGAACTGGTCGGATTGGTCGAATGACTTTACAAACTCCGAGTTTGATTCGTTTTGGTGAACGAACCAGCGACGAGGTGTTCATATCGCATGATGCAGCCAAGTCGGGTTACTCGGTAGAAAATACTGGGGATGAACCTTTGGTTGGGCTACGCTATTTTGGTCCAGATGTATTTACTCAGCTTCCTCAAGTTGGTGACCATGCAGTGGAAGTCTGACATCCGTTGCAGTGCTGCGCTAAGTTTTGTAACAACGATTTTCCGCTGGAGTCGAAATGAATCAATTTCCCAAACTGCATAACGCAATGTGGCCAGGTCTAGTTGGCAAGGGTCCGGATGCTGAAGAACCTGCCATCGGTCTGGAAACGATGCTCAATCTAACCGCGCAAGCAGAAGTTGATGGCACGAAATTTGATGGGGTCGATTTGTTCTTGTACGATCCGCATGTCAGCATCGATATTTCCGAGGATGGACTGAAACGTCTCGTTGATCAAATTGCTGGATACGGATTGTCGGTGGGCTCGGTGGTCGCGCCGATTTGGTTCGAAGGCAATGCAATGGGCAACGATGTGCAAGTTCAAGGATTTTTAACGGCCGTGCGAAAAGCTTGCCAGATTGCTGCGCGCCTACGTGACATGGGGATTCGTAAGTATGGTGTGGTTCGCATCGACTCAGCCTGTGGACCCGCAGATTGGCAACAGAACCCACTGGACAACCAGAAGAGAATTGCGGAGACCTTTCGCAAAGCCGGAGAAATCGCGCAGGACTTCGACGAACGACTTGCCGCTGAAGGAGAAATTTGTTGGGGGGGCATGCATTCGTGGCGCGACATGGTCAATTTGTTGGAACTCGTCGACATGCGGGATACCGTCGGATTCCAAGCGGACTTAGCGCATACGTATCTGTATTTGCTTGGTTACAACGCCGCCGAACACCGGTTGTTGCCCGAAAATTATTCCGATGAACAATTTTGGCAAGCGTACGAAACACTTACCCAAGCTCTGCGTCCATGGACAATCGATTTTCACGTGGCTCAAAATGACGGGACTGTCAAAGGAAGTGGATCACATGATAAGACTGGGCGACATTGTCCGGCGACTGACCCGAATGGAAAGCTGGACATCGTAAAATGTAGCGGCTATTGGTTGCAAGGAGCGGCGGAACGAGGGATACAGCATCTGTGCTGGGATGGCTGTATGTTTCCAAACGCTGTCTTGGAAAATAAGCAGACCTACAACGACATTCTGCGCGTCATGATGCAGGTTCGAGACCAACACGGTTGGTAGCTGAAATGACGTTAAAGCCCCAGCAGGTTCATGGGTACTCTGGTTTCCAGAGAGGATTTTCAGTTTTTTTCAAAATGGTTGCCGATACTGACCAGACTTGTCGAACGTGACGTTTTAATTAGTAAAAACGTGCCGCTTCGAAAGCCACTTTGCGAACACTTGTGCTCGAAAGGTCGTGTCGATTAGTTCTTTTAGCGTGTTTGATGTTTTTTGAGGCATAGGGGAATCAATGAAGAAACCGCTCAATATTGGCATGATTGGCTATGGTTTCATGGGGCGTGCTCATTCGAACGCCTATCGCAAAGTGAACCATTTTTTCGCGCTGGAGTATCAACCGGTTCTCAAAGCCGCCTGTGGACGAAATGCAGCCGACGTTAGGAAGTTTGCTGATACCTGGGGCTATGAATCGGTGGAGACCGATTGGCGGAGGTTGATCGATCGTGCGGATATCGACGCGATCGATATATGTGTGCCCAACAATTTGCATCGCGAAATCGCGATCGCCGCCGCGCAAGCTGGCAAGATGGTGCTGTGCGAAAAACCGCTTGCGATGAACAGCGCCGACGGGTTGGTGATGTGCCAAGCGGTCGAACAGGCAAAAGTTCCCAACATGGTTTGGTACAACTACCGGCGCGTTCCAGCCGTCAGCTTGGCCAAGACGATGGTTGAGCAAGGCCAATTAGGGCGGGTGTTCCATTATCGCGCTAACTTCCTACAAGACTGGACCATTTCATCAGACCTGCCACAAGGCGGCACGGGGCTGTGGCGGCTAGATGTTCAAGCAGCGGGATCGGGCGTGACGGGAGACCTGTTAGCCCATTGTCTGGATACAGCTATTTGGATCAACGGCTCAATTACTGAAGTATGCGCGATGACGGAGACGTTCGTCAAGGAACGCTTGCATACCCTGACTGGAAAGGTTGAACCGGTAGGAATCGATGATGCATGTGCTGTGCTCTGTCGATTTGAAAACGGCTCGCTGGGATTATTCGAATCGACGCGCTATGCGCGCGGGCACAAGGCTCTTTACACGTTTGAAGTCAACGGAGAAAAGGGATCTGTCAGTTGGGATTTGCATGACTTACACCGCCTCGGATATTTTTCTCACGCGGACGAATCGGCCACGCGAGGATGGCGCAGTATCCACGTGACGGACCATGGAGGTGACCATCCGTATATGGACCATTGGTGGGTGCCAGGCCTGCAAATCGGTTACGAACATTCGTTTGTACATCAAGTCGCGGACTTCTTGCAAGGTTTGCAGGACGGTATGCCCGTTGGACCGACGTTTAGGGATGCGCTGGAAACTCAACAAGTGTGCGATGCGATTTTGGAAAGTGCCGCGCAAAAGTGCTGGGTCGCCGTCTCGCGAGCTTGATGTTCATTCCAAGTCAGTACTCGAGCACGCCACGATTGCAAGATCTGCCATTAGTCGTATGTCGTGAAATCGCGACTTCGTTCCGAACTTACCTTCGGCCATTTGCCTAGACGAAATACTATGGCGACCGACATGAACATTACGTCGATACGGCGCGTCTGGCTTGATCCTGAACGAGGGGTTTTCTCGGAAACGATTGAGTTGCTCAAGCGTAGTTATTCGCAAGGCCGCACGTGGGATATGTCGAAGGCGGTGCTTGGCTTGCCTACGTCGCGTGCTTGTCGTAGGCTGCTTGAGCTGCTGGTCATCGAGTCGAAGCAAGCGGGTGCAACACTCTACCCGCCCACCATTTGTACGCTGGGGCAATTGCCGGAATTTCTCTATCGTCAACAACACCCCTTAGCTTCAGATCTTGTGCAACGTCTGGCTTGGACGCGCGCACTAGAGGGTTTTCCAAATGACGAATTGAGGCTTGTTGGCTCTCCAGCTCTTGCCGAAATTCGCTGGATCGATCGGTTCAACTTGGCACGTTCAATTGCCGAATTGCATCGAGAGTTAGCTGGCCATTTGTATAGCTTTCGAGATGTCTTAAACATTGCCAAACAAAATCCGCAATTCACAGACCATGATCGCTGGGAACTCCTGCATCGTTTGCAGATGAACTATTTCAAAGTCATGCGCGAATTTGGCACTTGGGATATTCAGACAGCTCGCCGGTTTGCGGTCGAAAAGCAAGAGTGCCAGACGGATCGCGAGATATGGATACTAGGCTCTGTTGAATTAAATCGCGCGATACGTCAAATGCTGTTGCAGGTAGCTTCTCAGGTAACAGTGCTAGTGGCTGCGGATTCGCCGACTCAATCCGGGTTTGATCCGCTAGGTGGTTTAGTTCCGGAGTTTTGGGAATCGTACGTTGTTCCCATCGACCAGCAGCAAGTTCGGACTGGCACCCACCCGACCGACCAAGCCCTCATTGCCGTTGATTTTGTCGCAAGGTTGGGAGATAGCTATTGTGCATCGCAAATCGCTGTGGCGGTTCCCGAAACGGGGCTTATTCCATACTTGACTAGGTCTTTTCGGAATGCCGGCGCCGAGGTTCACGATGCGACCGGCACGACCATTGACGCCACGGGCCCTATACGGTTGCTACAGCGGATCCGAGAGTTCTTAGAGAGTCGGCGCTACGAAGAACTTGCAGGTTTGCTACGTCACGAAGACGTCTATACGTGGCTGACGAAGAAATTGAGGCGTGACACGTGGTTGCAGCAACTCGACGATGAGAATGCGGCACGTTTTCCGTTCCTGGTTAACTTGGAGAAAGCTTCAGACGGCACGCTATTGGGGAAGGTTGTGGCTGAGCTTGCCAGATTGTTGGGAGGCTCTGGCAAATTAAATACAACCATGCGATTTCCTCAATGGGCCGTCCATTGGCGCGATGTGCTGCAGGCATTCTATCGAGGAGCAGACATTGATCGAGACGTTCCTGAATCGAAGCCGATTTTGAGTTCGCTGAATGCGCTCAGTTCCGTTTTGGTTGAAATCGAAAGTTTGACAAGTCCTCTGCAGGTAACGTGCGATGCGGTTGATTCGTTGCGCGTCGTTTTGGCGGCATTGGCGGAGCGGCAGACTTTCGCCGATCGTTCAACCGATGCGATCGAGATGATGGGGTGGCTTGACTTGATTTGGGACGATGCACCTGTGGCCATCGTTACGTCCTTTAACGAAGGCGTGATTCCGCAGTCTCGCGATTTTCATCCCTTTTTGCCGAATCGATTGCGCAGCCAATTAGGCTTGTTGGATAACCGGATGAGACTTGTGCGTGACAAACATGGCTTAAACTTGCTGCTCAAAACGCGCCAACAGGCTTTATTTTTGGTTGGGAGAAAAGATGTTTCGCATTATCCAATGATGCCCAGTCGACTATTGTTTGGCGACGATGTGTTGAAAAACGCGCATCGTCTCATGCACATTATTCGATACGCCGAAGCGCCGCGTGAGCAGCATGGACGGAGGTCGGCAAGTCGGGATCAACGCTTTGCAGTTCCCGCATTGCCGCAATTACCGAAACTGGCCCAACTTAGCGTTACCGATTTCGACGCGTACCTCGATTGCCCCTACAGGTTCTATTTGACGCGCATACTGCGGCTGAAGTCAATCGAGGAGCAAATAGAAGAATTGGATCATGCTGCGGTGGGTTCGCTCATTCATAAGATTATTGAAGAGTTTGGCCGCTCGCCGCTCAAAGACTCGACCGATTCCGAAACGATTCGAGCGTTTTTGGGTGATCAACTTTCAGCGTATTTCCAGCGAGAGTTTGCGCGCGGAGGAAGTCCAGTCCTGCAAATTCAACGTAGTCAAATGGAAATGCGACTCGATCAGTATGCCATTGCCCAAGCGCGGCGTCGCCGTGAAGGTTGGAGCATTATCGAGTCCGAACTTTCTGATTTGGCCAAGACGCTGGACGTCGATGGTGAAGCATTGCGAATATCTGGTCGAATCGATCGCGTTGAACGGCACGATACCAGCAAACAAATCGCCGTAATCGATTTCAAGTCATCGCAAAAATGGAAGACGTCCAACCAGCTCGGCAGAAAAGATGGTCATTGGCGAAGCCTGCAACTACCACTTTATCGCTGGCTAGTTAGCGATTCAAATTATGATTCAGGCCACGGAATCGTTGTCGGATACGGTAGGATCGGGCAGCGGCTGGACGACATTACGTTCGATATTGGGAATTGGTCCGATGAACAGTTCGATGATGCGATTTCGCAATCCAAAGACCTTGTCCGTTTGATTCGCCAAAACGAGTTCAGTCCCAATGCCAAGACTGGGTTCGATGACGTATTCGATCGAATTCTGCAGAAACGCGTGTTCGAGAAGTGGATTGGCCCACCGCTGGAGGCAGAATGAGCACGTTGACAAAGAACCTTCTGATTCGTGCCTCGGCAGGTACTGGAAAAACCTACCAACTTTCCAGTCGCTTCATCCAGTTGTTGTCAGCCGGTACGCAGCCCCACGAAATCTTGGCAACCACGTTCACGCGCAAGGCTGCCGGCGAGATTTTGGATCGTGTGTTCGAACGCTTGGCGATGGCGTCTTTAGATGACAACTTCGCCAGTAATACTGCTGGTGCGATCGAAATTGCGTTGGAGCGACCTCGCGATTTTTTCGGGAGCCAATTGCAAAACTTAATCGCTGCGCTGCACCAACTGCAAATCTCGACCCTCGATTCCTTTTTCGCGCAACTTGCACGGGCATTCTCAGTTGAAGTGGGCTTACGCCACGACTGGCGGATCGTGGATGAAGCCGAACTGAACTCCTTGATTACCGAAGCCATCCGAGTCGCCCTGGATCATGTCGACGCCAAAGAATTTGTCTATTTGTTGAATAAGGGTGAAACAGCCATCGGCATCGCCAGAATGGTACGGACAACGATTGATGATTTGCATGAGGTTTATTTGGACGCTCTTCCTGCAGCATGGACGCGAATTCCAGATGAAGCCCCTACGCCAGGTGCCTGGCAGACTCTCAGTGAACAGCTGAGCGAGCTGGCTCCGCACGCTAGTCACGCTGGGTTAACCAAACGAATGCGCAACGATTCTGAAAGGTTGCTGGAAGGGGATTGGAAAAAGGTCTTTGATGGCAAACTGATCGAGTCCATTCTCGATGGGGAGCCCAAATACTACGGTAAACCCCCGGCTCCTGAAATTATTGCAGCGTACCAGGAATTCATCACACAGGCGCGAATGGCTTTGTTCGCCGAGTTAAACATGCAAAATCACGGGGCATACGCGTTGTTGCAGACATACGATCAAGCGTATCAACAACTGGAATTGGAACGCAGCAGCTTAACATTTTCATCGGTTACACGACGCGTGTCGACATTGACGTCTCTGCTTACGCCGCATGAAGTCAATTTGCGATTAGATCAGAACATCAAGCACTTGTTGTTGGATGAGTTCCAGGACACATCACTTGAACAATGGAGAGTTTTGCAGCCATTTGCCTTGGAATCCATCAATAGTTCGGATGAGGGTTCACTCTTTTGTGTGGGTGACACGAAACAGGCGATCTACGGATGGCGTGGTGGCGTAGCCGAGGTTTTTGATGAAGTCGAGTCGTTACTAACTGACCCGCAGGAGTTGTCTGAGTTAACTGTGAGTCGGCGATCGTCCCCAGTGGTCATTGATGCCGTCAACCAAATTTTTCACAAGTTGAGCAACATATCCGAGCCGAGTGATGCCACGCCCTTTATCGAACGGTGGCAGCAGCGTTTCAGCAACCATACATCGTATGCTCCTGAAATGCCGGGCTACGTAGCGATTGAAGCGCTCGAACCAAACGAATCGTGTACTTTGCTGGAATGCGCGGCGAATCGGATTTTGGAGTTAGTCGAGCGACATCCGGGAAAGTCGTTTGGGGTATTGGCGAGGCGTAACGCAGTCGTCAATCAACTTGTCATCCTGTTGCGGCATCGCGGTGTGCAGGCCAGTGAAGAGGGTGGCAATTCACTGTTAGATTCTGCTGCTGTGAATCTCGTTTATTCGCTGTTGCACCTGATTGACTATCCTGGAGATGAAGCCGCGCGTTTCCATGTAGCCCACAGTTACCTCGGCCAAAAATTGGGCTTGCGTCCAGCAACGTACGAAGCGGAACGACTTGCGCGGCGGGGGGAAGTGCGATCCGATACGTCAGAAAAAACCGGTAGCTTGTTTGGATCCCTTGATCGGGAGTCGGCCTGGATCGAAGAATTTTGCCAGAGTGCTCGCCAGCGAATCGGTCGTCTGGGACTTGCAGTAGTGATTGAAGGTTGGGCCGAGCTTATATTTGAGTATTGCACGCTCCGGGAACGGACTCGATTGAATCAGCTGATTGATATGGCGTATGCGTTTGAAAAGCTGGATCAACCCTTGAAGACGTTCCGACGACAGCTTGAAGCGTTTAGGATTGATGACCCGCTGGGCAGCGATGTGCGAGTCATGACGATCCATCAGGCAAAAGGTCTGGAATTTGATGTTGTCGTTCTGCCGGAACTTGGTTACCCGCTGATTCGAACGCGGCAAGGTTTTATTAGCGGAAGGGATGGCGCGACTGAGCCGATTTCATGTATTTGTCGTTACGTGAACAAAGATCATCGCCGGCTACTGCCGGAAACTTTACAGCAAGCACACGAACAGCATTTACAGGCAGAAGTATTTGGCGAATTGTGCTTAATGTATGTTGCGTTGACGCGAGCGAAACATGCCATGCATCTGCTCGTGGAGGATGATTTCAAATTGGAACACAAGACCTGGCAAGGAGTGATCACCAACGCACTGCAAGTTGGCGCAAGTGCGGCCGAAAATTCGGTGTTGTGGAGCTTGGGGGATATTGACTGGGACTCCACTTCATTTGATCGAAAAGATTCTCCCGGCGATATCGAATCCTTGGTCGGTCCGAGCCCGTACAGGGACTGGTCCTATTTGAACCAAGTGCGTCTGGCGACTCCACAATCCGTCAGCAGAATGATTCCATTGTCCAGCCCATCGAGACGTGAGGGAGTCCGCATGATCGAGTTGGGCTCAACACTGCGGTCTGTTGAGAACATGGAAGCAATGATGTTTGGCACGCTCATTCATGCTTGCTTCGAATTAGTCGATTGGCTTGATGCGCGAGTTCCGGATGAGCGCGAGTTAGACGAGCGGTTGTCAACGATTCTGGGTGCAGCACCTTCGCAGTTGGCTGAAGCAAAGCACAAATTCTTTTCCTATATCCAATTGCCCAACATCTCGCGACTCCTCTCCAAACGAAGATTTACGGACGACCGTCCGACCCTTGATTTGCAAGATGGCGTTGGAGAACTTGTCGTGGAAAACGAGCGTGCCTTTGCGGTGCTCCAAGGTGATTCACTCCTGCAAGGGTTTATCGATCGCTTGGTGCTCTATCAACTAGACGGCGAGGTGCGTTTTGTCGAGGTAATTGACTTCAAAACCGATCGATTTGACAAACATAATTCTGCTGGACTATCCGAGCGTGTCGAGTGGTACTTGCCACAAATGGAAAGCTATCGTTTTGCCGCAGCAGAAGTTTTTGGCTTAGGTTTAGAACAAGTTGCGGTACGCTTGGCTTTTGTAGAGGCTGACCAGGTTGTCAAGGTTTTCTGAAGGTGAATGTTCGCACCGAGATGGCGTTGCTCCATAGCGGAAGAAAGAGACGGGGCCATCGCACGGTAATTGCTCGCGTTCGAGTCAATTTCGTAGCCTTCTACGCAATTCGAATGTTGAGAAGCTGCGATCTGCCGACTGAAGATGCGGCATTCACTGTGTTTTTTGTCCCTGTCTAGGTCCAATACCTAATGCCTGAACTCGAGAAAAACAAGCCAGAGAAAGACGGTCTTGAGCCTCGGTAATCTAATAAAGCGAAAAAATGCACTGCAAAATCTCTTCACATGCGTCTGAATTTGTGTGCGGCGGTAGTTTGCGTAGAAGATGAAACCAGACGCTCAGGTTTCCTGTCGCTTTAAGCCGAGTCGAAAAGCCCGCCCTATTTCAAAAAGGTCCGTGTTGGACTAAAAATGTACAGGCGATTTCTTTGAAAGAAAGTAACATGTCTGCGCAAAAAAGAACAAAACAAAAGAAGCCCACATCACCCTCTTCGGGTAACCAAACCGAAGCATCGAATCGGTCGGCGGCTGGTGGTTTTCGTTTCCCAACTCAACGAATTCCCTTGATTGTGCTTTTCCTCGTCATCACCTTAGGGGGTTCAAGTCTTGTTTTGATGCGTGGCGGCCGCTCCGATATCAAAGAATATACCTACGAGATTGTTAACGAGTATAAGCACGACAGCACCGCGTTTACGCAAGGACTGTACTTTGACGGCAAGTACTTGTATGAGAGCACGGGCAGCCCACGAACCCTGGGTGATGTACCGCTGTCGACGATACGCATTACGGATTTGGAGGGCAACATCATAAAAAAACGTGAGCTGGATGCCAAACACTTTGGTGAAGGGTTGGCAAAAGTGAACAACCGGTTGATCCAGCTGACCTACAAATCCAGGGTTGCACTCGTCTATGACCTGGAACTTAATCTGGTTGAGGAAATCCCCTACGACTGGGAGGAAGGTTGGGGGTTAACGTATGATGGCAGGCATTTGATCGTCAGTGACGGTACAGCGAAATTGCGGTTTGTCGATCCGTCGACGTTCAAGACTGTTCGTGAGGTGACGGTGCGCAGCGGCAATCGCCCCCTATATCAGATCAACGAACTAGAATACATTAACAATCGCATTTATGCGAATGTCTGGCATGACGATTCAATTTATGTAATCGAACCAGCGCACGGTTTCGTCGAAGCACGGATAAATCTTAGTGGGCTATATCCACGCAATCAACGCAGTCACCGAGAAGCGGTCCTCAATGGGATCGCCGTGCATTCGGAAAATAAGACATTACTCGTAACTGGGAAGCTTTGGCCAAAGTTGTTCGAGATTCGCTTAGTTGAAAAACGTTAGTTTAACAGGAAACCGATCTTGGATCCTTTGCGTTTTGCGATTGCTGCTGCCCCGCTGGGTGTCTACTTTCTGCTGATCGGCATCATCCACCTGAGAAAGTTGCCTTTTGTGACGACAGGCGCGCGGGATATCGCGGCGCTGGGAATCGGTATTTCAGGGCTCATGACGATAGGGCCACTGGAGTTATTCTTTCCTGAAGCTGCCTCGCGGAGTTTAGGGTATTGGGTTTGGCTGCTCGTTTTGGCCTTCTATGGTTTGTGCGTAGCCTTAGTGGTCTTGTTGCTGCGACCGCGCATCGTCATCTACAATGCGCGGCCTGAACGAATCCGCTCGGTGATTAGTGAGTTCGCATTTCGATTGGATCGCAATTGCCGCTGGGTCGAGGACACGTTGATCCTGCCTACGCTCAATGTCAAATTCAATATCGAGGGAAATCGATTCGGCAACATAACCCAACTGGTTGCCATTGGGGGCCGCCAGAGTCTGGAGGGCTGGCGTACGATCGAGAAAGAGTTGAAACAAATACTCGCATCTCATGAGCAGAAACGGAGTCTAATCGGCTGGCTATTTATCGGCATGGCAACGACGTTGGTCTTGTTGGCTGGCGTCTGGATGGTTTGGAAAAGTGACCAAGTCGCCCAGTCGTTTACCGATTTGCTAAGGTTGTGAAACGCTTCGCGGTAATCGATGTGGACGACAAGCCGTGTATCAGGCCCGTAAATTAGGTAAGACTGTTTTAGAATGCCGTCCAATATTAAGTTTTGGGTAAACTTGTATGCCAAATGACGTTGATTTAACACGATTTCGCTAATGGTGTGGTAAGCTCCTAAGGAAATTTAGTTCTTCAATTCTCGTGATCAAGGAGACTTCACAGTGCCCGCAATCATGGACCACTCTTCCCCACCGAGCGACTTAGGGGCGAATAAAAATCAATTGGAGCGAGCAATATCTGCCGCGATCTCAACGGTGGATGGTGCTGGAGATCGCATTTTCTACCGGATTGATCGATCGGATGTTGTGCTGCGTGGGAGCGTATCTTCATTCCTGGAAAAACAGCTGGTTCAGGAGGCGATTCGGCGGGCGAACAACCAATTGATCATTTCGAACGAATTGCTCGTCGATAAAGATTGATGGACGTCAGTCTTCAACTCCTCAAGAACCACTTCGTTTATCGGTTCTTTTCCCAGCGAGCAACTTGCCTGCAATCAGAATCCAATCGACATAGTATTTGTCACATCGGTAAAATTCCTCAATCGTTCATCCGATCACGCATGAACTTGCAATCGTTTGTCCGATCCGCATCGAGAACTTTCCTCTCACCACTGTCTCCTCTGCACAATTGGCTGCAACTACAAGCCGTACGTCGCGCATGGCTCTCGACGTAAAGTTAACCAGGGTACGGTTACATCAAACGCTCAACATGGATTCGGGCTGGGATGACTAATCCGCTAAATGCATCTTTGGGCATTCATTCTCCCGCTAGGCATCTTCATACGCAATTGTGCGGGGAAACCGACCTTTACGAAGATCAAAGAGTTTATGACAATTGTACAGATGTTCGGTGAAAGCGTAAAATAATTGCGTGTTGCTGACTGTACGGGTCGACTTGACTGATAGGAATTCCTCACTGAGTGTCGCCCGTCGCGTGAGTTGAACCGACCTGTGCGCGTCGCGATTTAGTCGGGCTTCTGGAAAACCTGAAAACAGGACGCACGGTGTGCCACAGCTGAAACGATTTACCAATGTTGCATTGTGATCCGCGCGTACCGGCTGAGGCGAATTGAGTTGAACCCGATGTACTGGCCTAGCAAAACATATTGAGGTTTTGGCCCTATGTGGCTGAAACGAACTAACAATTTTTTGGAATTCAAGGTAATCGAATGGCTGATGTGCTAAGACCTTCCATGCAATCGACCGATGAGCAAATGCAACCGTACGTCAAGCAGACGGTCGATATTGATCCGATCGAAACGGAAGAGTGGGTTGATTCGTTGCGGTACGTTATCCATAGTCGAGGGGTCGATCGAGCGAAATATCTATTGTCGGTGTTGGAAGCGCGGGCAAAGTCCGAAGGCGTTGATTTACCGCTGAAATCGAATACGCCGTACATGAATACGATCCACATCGATCAGCAACCGCCCTACCCTGGCAATCGCGAAATTGAGCGTCGGATCAAGAGCATCATTCGCTGGAATGCCATGGCGATGGTGGTGCGTGGTAACAAGAGTAATCCCGGTTTGGGCGGCCATCTTTCGACGTATGCATCATCGGCCACGCTGTATGAAGTCGCCTTTAATCACATATTCCGTGGTCGTGGTGAAACTGGTTATGACGGCGACCTAGTTTATTTCCAAGGCCATGGGTCGCCCGGCATTTACGCACGTGCCTTTTTAGAGGGCCGTTTAGATGAAGAGAATTTGGAGAATTTTCGTTTGGAAGCCTCTTCACCCAAGGGGTTGTCGTCGTATCCGCACTCTTGGTTGATGCCAGAATTTTGGGAATATCCCACGGTGTCGATGGGTTTAGGACCGATCATGGCCATCTATCAAGCCAGGTTCAATCGATACTTGCATGATCGTGGACTTAAAGATACTTCGCGGCAGCGCGTGTGGGCGTTTCTGGGGGACGGTGAGTGTGATGAACCGGAGTCCTTAGGAGCGATTACGTTGGCGGCTCGCGAGCATTTGGATAATCTCTGTTTCGTAATCAATTGTAATTTGCAAAGGCTGGATGGGCCTGTGCGTGGTAACGGCAAGATTATTCAAGAGCTAGAAGGAATTTTCCGTGGTGCTGGTTGGAATGTCATCAAAGTAGTTTGGGGAGATGAATGGGATTCATTACTTGAACGAGATGAAAAAGGTTTGCTCGTCAAGCGAATGGGTGAAGTTGTCGACGGCCAATTCCAAAAGTACGTGGTATCCGGTGGTGACTATATTCGCCAACACTTCTTTGGCACGGACCCTGAATTGTTGGAAATGGTCAAAAACCTGTCCGATGAAAAGTTGGCGAGACTGCGCCGAGGAGGACACGATCCAGAGAAAGTCTTTGCAGCGTATCAGGCGGCAATCAACCATAAAGGACAGCCGACCGTAATTTTAGCGAAGACGATTAAGGGGTACGGGTTGTCTGGCGGAGCAGGTCGCAACATTGCCCACAACAAAAAGGCGGTGGAAATCGACGAATTGATGGAATTCCGTACACGGTTTGGAATCCCGATCTCTGATAATGAAGTTGGCGATGCTCCCTTTTATCGCCCCGCCGAGGATAGCGCTGAGATAAAGTACATCAAGGAACGCCGCAAGGCACTGGGGGGGAGTGTGCCGAGTCGTCCGTTAGCGCATCCCAAAATGGAAACTCCCTCGTTCGATTCCATTCGTAAAGTTGTGGATCGTGATAACGGCAAGGAAATCTCTACCACGATGGGGTTCGGCCGTCTCTTGTCAAAATTGTGTCAAGATAAGGTCATCGGCAAACACATTGTCCCAATCATTCCCGACGAATCGCGCACGTTTGGGATGGAGGGAATGTTCAAACAAGTTGGCATCTACTCCCATGTTGGGCAGCTGTACGAACCCGTTGATGCCGAGGGATTGACGCCTTATCGGGAAGCCAAAGATGGTCAATTGTTGGAAGAGGGAATTTCCGAAGCGGGAGCCATGAGTTCGTTTAACGCCGCGGGTACGGCGTACAGTGCCCACGGAATTAACATGATTCCCTTCTATATTTTCTATTCCATGTTTGGATTCCAACGAATCGGCGACTTGGTTTGGGCTGGTGCCGATATGCGGGCGAAAGGGTTCTTGTTAGGCGCCACTGCCGGACGTACGACGTTGAATGGCGAGGGGCTGCAACATCAGGACGGAAACAGCCTGCTTTATGCGATGGCTTTCCCCACAGTCCGAGCGTTTGATCCTGCGTTTCATTATGAAGTGGCATACATCATCATGGATGGCTTGCGTCGGCTCTACCAGGAAGGCGACACGGCCATCTATTACTTGATGGTCGGCAATGAAAATTATGAAATGCCGGCGATGCCTGATGACGCTGGTCCCGGCATCATCAAAGGTTTGTATAAGTTCCGCAGCCTAGACGTGGCCAAGTCGAAGCATCGCGTGCAATTATTTGGCAGCGGTGCCATCATGACACAAGTCATGCAAGCTCAGCAAATCTTGGCCGAGCGTTACAAAATCGCCAGTGACTTATGGAGTGCCACGAGCTACACCGAACTGTTCCGCGATGCTCAGACGGTGCAACGCTGGAACATGTTGCATCCCACGGAAAAACCGCGACAGAGTTATCTTGACCAATTGTTCCAAGGTGTCGAGGGACCATTTATCGCGGCCAGCGATTACGTCCGTGGACATACTGAACAAATTCGGCAGTATCTGCCCGGCGATTTCTACACGTTGGGTACCGATGGGATGGGGCGAAGCGATACCCGAAAGACATTGCGGCGACACTTTGAAGTTGACGCGGAATCGGTCGTGATCGCCACGCTGTTCCAACTCAGTAAACAAGGCAAAATTAAGCCGGAGGAAGTTGCGAAAGCCATTAAGGAACTCGACTTCGATCCGGAAAAGGTTGATCCGCTTTACGCATAGTCGTTTAAATCGTAATCAAGTTACTTGTTCAGACGTCTTTTTCACACGGTCGATGTAACTATGGCAGTGGATATTTTGGTCCCCAATTTGGGAGATGGCATCGAGTCAGCGGATGTTTTGGAAGTCTTGGTTAAAGTCGGCGATGTCATTCAGAAAGAAGATGGTATCGTTGAATTGGAGACCGATAAGGCCACGGCCATTGTGCCATCAACGGCTAGCGGCAAGATTGTTAAAGTTCATGTCAGCGAAGGGGACTCGATTCCGGTTGGCCAAGTGATCTTGACACTGGAACCGATCGCTGAATCCGCGCCTGCTGAGCAAACGCCTGCTGCTCCCGCCAAGCCCAAGTCAGAGGCAAGTCCAACTGACGTTTCACAATCCAATAACGAAGTGAAGCAAGCCGCAGCCAAAAACGGCAATGTCCGCGAACAGCAGCCGAGTGAACGTGTTGAGCCGCGCTCATCCGTTGACAAAACGGGTTCCTCGACTCGCCGTGATGATGCGGCAGATGTTTCGGCAGACGCACAGAAAAGAACCTCGCCACAAGCGGTGCCAATGAGTGCCTCGGTTGATGCTGGCGAGATACCGGCTGGCCCGGCGATGCGCCGTTTGGCGCGCGAAGTAGGCGTCGATTTAAGCCGCGTCTCCGGCAGTGGCAGCGGTGGCCGAATCACGCGTGACGATATCATGAGTGTTGTGCGGTCCGATGGCCGCGCGCGGCAGAGTGCCCAGCCCACGAGTGGTGAGCAAGATCAATTCGGTCCCGTGCGTGTCGAGAAGCTGTCCCGCATGCGTCGCACCATCGCCCGACAAATGCATGATTCATGGACCTCAGTTCCTCGAGTCACCAATTTCGACGACGCGGACGTTACAGACCTAGAAAAGTTGCGGCAGACGAGCAAGGCCGATTATGCTGCCCGAGGTATCAAATTGACTAGCTTGCCGTTCGTGATCAAATCGGTAGCGTTGGCACTACGGGAACATCCGATTATCAACTCTTCGCTCGCTGAGGATCAGGAACATATCATCTACAAGAACTATGTGAACATCGGCGTTGCCGTCGATACCGATCGAGGCTTGGTTGTGCCGGTAATGCGCGACGCCGATCAATTGTCGATTCCCGATATCGCCAAACAGTTAGCACTGATGGCCGAGAAAGTGCGCAACAATGATTTCACGCTAGATGAACTTAAGGGAGGAACGTTCACAATCAGTAATTTGGGTGCAATTGGCGGTACTTACTCGACGCCAATCGTTAACGTTCCTGAGAATGCGATCATTCTGATTGGTAAATCCAGAAAATTACCGGTTGTCAAAGACAATGACATCGTTCCGCGATTGATGATGCCGCTGAGCATTTCGTACGATCATCGACTCGTCGATGGGGCTGCAGCAGCACGGTTCCTTAACGACGTAATTTCTTATTTGGAAGCGCCCAGTAGATTGCTACTGGCCCCCTGATAATAAAATTTGCGGTTGCGGCACGCGGCGAAGTGGGGCCGAATTAATCCTGCCCCTTCAAATAACCGATCAAGTCGCGAATTTCTTCGAGAGTCAAATTGTCCAATAGCCCCGCAGGCATCATTGATGTCTCGGCCACGGCAATTTCCTCGATGTCGTCAACCAGGATACTCGTCAAATGAGCTGGGTTGATCATATCCGTTTGCACCATGTATTGTTGGGCGTTCAAATTCACGACACGTCCAACGATGATTCGACCATCGGTAAGGAGAAACTTGGTCGCTGCATATTGATCCGAAACCTCGTGGTCAGGTTCGATAATTGTCTGGATCAAGTCTCGCAAACTATATCGATTACCTGCGGGCGAAAGGTCAGGTCCCACGAAACCGCCAGCCCCGCGCAACCGATGGCAAGCGTAGCACTGGGCCAATGAGAACATTTTTTCACCATTTTCTTGATCAGCATGCTCAATCTCGTCCTGAATCGCATGCAATACCTCATCGACTTGCCATTTCTTGACCAGCGGACGTGCCTTTAGCCCGGCGTAAGGATCGACGAGGGCTGGAGTTTTTGTGATCAATTCCGCCAGTTCGGCTTTAGCAACATCGTCAAGTCGATCGATGGCTTCTTTCCGAATATTGTTGATGAAACCTATCAATGAATTTCCGCCGCGAGCAGATGCCGCATCAAAGAACCATTGAAAATATGTTTGACGAAGTGCCGGTGTCCAGCCTTCCTCCACATGCGATAAACAGAGCGCATAATGAATGGCCTCTTCTTGTGTCGGCGCGGCCGTCAATAACTGCACAGTCGTTGCGACGAAATCATTGGGCACAGTTGCCGACAGTAGCCTAGATAATTCTTGATCGATGAAGGGGGCGTGAGATGGGTAGAAGCGTCCGAAACGCTGATTGATTGCCTTTTTGACTCTTACTCCGCCGTGATCAAGACGAATCAGCAGTAGACCATACGCTCGCAACAACTCAAGTTTTTGTTGTTCTCTCAATTCATTCCATTCAATATTCCCCAACAACTCCAACATCGTGTCAAGCCGCGATGTCTCGTTAAGTCGCGCCACTGCGGTAGCTAATTCAATTTTCGTGTTTGCCGAGTGAGTGTGTTCCAACTCTATCCAGCCTGCGATGGGTTGGTGTTCCAGCACTGTGCGTGCAGCGAACCGCAAATGGCGATCGTCGTCCGCTTGCAGGGCCTTCCACACTTTGGAATAGTCGACTGCAGCATTAGGGCGATGCCACGTCTCCAATTCGCGCCGCTGCTGCATAGCATTCGTCAGCACCGGTAATTGTGTCTGCACGTTTTCATTGGGCAATGTAGCGCGAATACGGTACAAAGCCGACTGCATGCGGCGACCTCCAGTCACAAAATAGAGACAACCATCGTGGGGATTGGCAACGATGTCTGCAACCGGTAATGCTGGTGCTGCGCAAAAGCGTTCGAACGTCGCAGTATAGCTACTCCCCTGCTCTGCGAGGTGCACGGCATAGATGACACCGTAGCTCCAATCGCAGGCATACAATGCGTCCCGATATTTTTGTGGGAACGTCGTGTCATAGCCAAAAACGATTCCAGTCGGCGAGCCCAGACCAATGTCCACAACGGCAGGTAGACTGTCCTGATAGAAATCAGGCCATTTCCCGGTGCCGCTTCGCCAACCAAACTCGCTGCCGCTAGTGATATGGCAGATACGTGTTGGGCGGTACCAAGGTGCGCCGATATCCCATTCCATATCAGCATCATAGGTGAACAATTCGCCAGCTGAATTGAAAGCGATATCGAATTGATTGCGGAACCCGATGCTAATTAACTCGAACGACTCGCCTGCGGGATCCGTCTTGCACACCCAACCACCAGGAGCCATGATCCCCACGGCGTGACCGCCCGCGTCCCACAGCCGTGGCATGACTTGGTCTTCCTGCCAAAGACGCGGGACCAAACTTGTTTCCGGGTTCGGAATGCGCGTGTGGTTCCCCCCGCAGATATACAATGATTTTTGATCAGGGCTCAGAATGACGGCATGCGGACCGTGTTCCCCTCCTCCGTCAAATTCTCGCAAGAGTTTTACGCTGTCAAACTGATCGTCTCCATTTGTGTCTTGCAGGCGATACAGACCGGCCGGCATTCGATTGGCCGCATGAGCGACAACATACAGGCTGTCAAACGCATAAAGCAATCCGTGCGCAAAACCAATATTGAGGTTAATCGGTTCAACCGATGGCTTCTCATCCGTTGCGTCAATCGCTGGCAACGAGATGCGGTACAATTTTCCGTATTGATCCGAAGTGATCAAACGCCCTTGGGAATCAACGGCTAAAGCGACCCACGAGCCTTGCTCTTGAGACACGTTCCAAATCAAATCGGCCTGAAAACCTTCAACAATCTTCAAACCAGGGATATCCGATGATTCAACTAGGTTGCTCTGATTCACCGTGCCCGTGTCAACGAGGTCTGCACAGTAAACGCACGTCAATCCCAGGACAAATACGAACAAGAATCCAACAAAAGAAATACTTGGACAACAAGGTGATCCGAAACGGTGACTCATGAATACTTCTTCTCCGGTTGAAATTCGATGTAAGATTATACGTTTCCCCATGATTTAATGAGACGATACGAAAAATCGAACAAAAATCTGTTGCGAATTGCCCGCATTTCATAAACGTCCAGTTAGGGATACAAGCATTTCGCTCGCCTGTAATAACTGTCTGCTAAACCTGAGATGGGGGCCAACGTCGTGTGACCGCCATTCCGAAAATTATGCCCTGACGTTGGCCTAGTTTAACAGATGCACGATATCGACTTTCTCGTCCTTTCACAAACTCTAGCAACTCGGTTTTAGAACCCATCGAAGCAGGATCCAGACGGCCGAAGAGCAGGCAAAGGTATGCAAACGTGTTATTGCGGACCCGACGATGCCAAGACCTGATTCTAAATCAATTTAGCAAAGATTCATAGTGAATAGAACCAATGTGCGTCATGACGATTCGGTTCACGACCGCGCACGTAAAAGCTGTGTAGTCGTTCACTGACCTGAATTCGGCCCCCAAGAATTTGGCTCCACTAAGCAATGCGATATTTTCATATGAACGCCTCACTACGGGCTCAATACCAATTCTAGCTGCCTACCGCGCGAATGTTGCAATGCAATCGACCGGACCTTTTATGACTCGCAAGCGGGCGACCTTGGACTTCTGTGGCGATTACTTCAGCCTAATCTGGCCGACGTGAATCTCAATATCACGGCCATGTCTTGCGGGATTTCGTGAAAATGTGGCGAATTTACAACACGACGATAAAGAAATGCTTCATTGGGAAAAAATGCGTTTAAAAAGTGGTTAACTTGACCAAAGTTGTGTGCGGATTGAAATCACGCCGGTGAATGTTGGAGTACAGTTGCTAGTGATAGACGAACTGTTTTCGGCGTTAACCCTATGCAAAGTAACCAGGACGATAGACGCAGCACGGCGACTGAGAAAGCTCAAAGCGGTCAACGTTTTGAGTTGTTTTCGAGTCAAAAAAGACAACGGAGTTTTCGTGCGCTCGGTTCAGCGTGCCGGCAAAACCGAAGCGGCACGACATCGGTCGAAATGGCCTTTGTACTTCCGGTGTTCATTTTCTTTCTATTTGCGTTCGTCGAGTTTGGACACACGCTGATGGTTCGCTCCGTTCTGATCTCAACCGCCAAGTCAGCAGCTCGGCTCGGCTCGTTTGGTGACAAAACAAGCGAAGATGTTCAAGCTTACATCGAGGGCCGCCTATCCAGGGCGTTTCGTGTTGAAAAGTCAACGATTCTGATAAAAGATGCGTCGATCTTTGAGAATGATGACGTGAACTACGCAACGGTGGATGTGTCTACCCTGCCAAGCGTTCAATTAGCAAACTTGGATAGCCGAGCGATGTTCATCATCGAGATTCGCGTGCCGTACGAAGAGATCGCTTTGATTCCTCCGTTTTGGAATACGAATCTGCAGCTGTATGGCGTATCGGTTATGCGTCACGAGTAACATTTTACGAGTAACAATTTTTCAAGAATCGGCAAGAGCAATCGGGTTAGAGTGATGAGAGAAACGAATTCGAAAGCACAATCTGCTACGGCGTTACGCGCGCCTCGCTGCGGCGAGCGAGCACGTCGCGGTGCAGCCGTGGTAGAGTTCGCCTTGATGTTGCCACTGCTTCTTATATTGATCTTGGGGGTTTGCGAGATTGGTCGGGGCGTGAATGCAGCTTCGGAACTTGAAGCCTCAATTCGTGAAGCAGGTCGACTGGCTTGTATGGACTTTAGGGACATGATCCCCAGTGGAATGACGGCCAATCAGAAAATCGAGCGAGACATTCGCGCGTTCCTGAGGGCAAGTGGTTTTCCTGGAAATGATGTGCAAATCACGATAACGCATGCCGGTGGTGAGAAGAACGGATTGCCCTTTGATTTAGAAGATCCTGAGAACTATTTGCAGTTGTTTCGAATCGAAGCAACATTGCCCTATAACAAGATAAGTCAAGTTCCGTTGGTAACCTTGAAAGACCGAAACATTACCGCGTCGCTTGTTTTCCGACGTGGCCGTGTGAGCATGCTCTAGCGTCATTGAGTTCCGGCGAAAGACAACGGACTCAACCAATGTCATGCTCGTTGTAGTTTGGAAACAGTTTGAACCTTCACTTTGCGTAACAAGAGTCAACATCGTTTGAGGAGTCTCCCATGAAACAGGCTGTCCCAATTCGCCAGTCTCGTTTGAACGTTCAATGCAACCGACGACGAGGTGCATTTGCACTGCTCATGCTATTCTTTTTGGTTGTCATTATTGCCTTTGCGGCCGTGGGGGTTGACTATGGTTATCTTGCCATGAACCATCAGCGGATGCAGAACGCAGTGGATGCGGCTGCGTTAGCTGCGGCGATGGAAATAACCGCCGCGATTGAAACGGCAGGTCCTGACGTCGCTGACGTTGTTCAATATGCAAAGCAACAAGCGCGGCAGAAGGCTGCTGAGGTGGCCGCACTCAATGGCGTATTCGTCGATCCAGACCTCGATGTTGAATTCGGCAGAAGAATTTACAACCCTCAGACAGGGAATTTTGAGGTGCAATGGAACCAAACCATGACGAACTTGGTGCGCGTAGTTGCGAGGCGAGATAATCCAGATCGTTCGCAACCAGATGGACTCTTGACGCCTGTTTTCTCGTCAGCCCTCGGATGGGAGAGTCGACCAATTTCAGTAGAAGCAGCGGCTTTCGTTGAGGCCCGCGATATCGTGTGCGTGATCGACTTTTCACGTTCGATGAACTTCGATAGCTTCTTTTCTGGCGAGACGGGACTGTCGAATTCGCAAATTGAGTCGAACTTAGAGCTTATCTGGAATGATCTAGGCAACCCCACGTTTGGCAATTTGCCTTGGTATCCCGATTGGGTTACCATCCCCAGTACAACATGGGGGCCCAACGTATTAAATGTGCGCTGGCAGGATAATTCGGTCCATGTGCAATGCTCCAACGCAGCCAACCGAGTAACGTTAACTTTCGCCGACGGCAATACTCAAGCCTTTACCGTCTCGACCGCAACTCAAACCAATACCTGGGCTGGTACCGGTAGTAATTCCAATAAGAGTATTCATGCGGTTGCGGTGCGCAGAAATGTCTCCGGGTCGAATGTGACGGAAAACTTCAATTTCTATGATAATAATCATATAAGCAGGGGTTTAGGTCTGACCGGAGTAGCTTATCCCTGGCCACAAGGATCGTGGGCAGCATACTACAACATGGTACGGAATACAGCTTCGAACCAGAGCAATTTTGATGCGGAAATTGGCAATGCGGGATTTCGCAAGAAGTTTGGGATCATGACGTTCCTGCATTATCAATTGCGATTTCAAGCATCGTACGACCGGACGCCTGACTTCTGGAAAACTAGGCACTATCCGTTTCACTGTGTTAAGGAGGGGCAGAGTCTGTTGTGTGATTTCTTAGAAGAACTGAGTTTTAACGACTACGTTGGATTTGTTAGCTATGATACGTACCATCGTCAAGAACATACGCTCAACTCGCCAGGCATGCCGGCGGTGAATATTTCTTCTCAGCCGATCACCAACAATTACCAAGCGATTCGCGATTTGATCAACCATAAACAAGCCGGGCACTATTTCTACGCTACGAACATCGGTGGTGGACTGAAGTCGGCCAAACAAATGCTGGATCAACATGGTCGTCCTGACGCACGTCCGACAATCTTACTGATGACGGACGGTCATTCCAACACCATCGATGCGGGCGAAAATACTTCGCTCCCGGCTGGCTGGAACTGGAGCGTATTGTTCGACTATGATGGCGACGGAGTGGCCGATTATTCAACTTCAGATGTCCAGAAACGCTATGTGTTGATAAAGGCGAAGGAGTGTGTGGATGCAGGTTACACGATCCATTCAATGGTTGTGGGCAGCGATGGGGATCGTGACTTGATGCGGGCAGTGGCCCATTTGGGGCGCGGTGTCTTCCTGGATATTCCTGGCGGCTCATCCGTGCAGCAAATGCAAGCGGAAGTTCTCGAAGCCTTTAATCGCATTGCGTCCTTCGTACCACCAGCAACTTTGTTGCCCACGGATTAAACATGTGTTACATGCTCAACTGACGTTTGGTTGAAAAGGGGAGCGAAGAGCGGGTGCAAGCCCGCTCTTCGTGTTTCACATGTGTAAAAAGGCGCAGATCGAAGAACGACTACTTGCCCACGGGCCTCAAGCCACTAAAAGAGAGTCGAAAGGTTTGGCGTTTGCCGTTAAAAAATGAGATCGTTGCCTGCCGTTTCTTACCGATACCGCTCATCGCCACGATCTTGCCAGTTCCATAAGTCGGGTGTGATACGATCATTCCAAATTCAAATGTGTCCGGATCGATTGGATCGGCGGTCCCAGTCTCATCCCCGATTAGGCTAGTTGCAGTTACGATTGGGCTGAGTGGCATTCGAGGGCGTTTCTTTGAACCTCGCTCCCGTTCAGTGTTAGGCATGTTCAGGGGATGCGCTTGTGAGGAGTGCTCATGGTCGGCATCGCCATCTGCAAATTCGAAAGCAACTTCGCGGATTTCGTGCGGATCGGTTTCGTATGCAGGTTCTGCATAACCGCGAGATCTTGGTTGCATTACATTCATTTCTTCACGCGGCAATTCCATCAAGAATTCACAGGGCATTGTCATGCGATTTGCTCCGCGGCGAAAGCGAGTCAATGAATAACTGAGGTGGAGACGTTGTTGGGCTCGGGTGATGCCGACAAATAAGAGACGCCGTTCTTCTTCCAACTCGTTCGTTTCATTAAGACTTCGTTCATGCGGAAGAATGCCTTGCTCTAGGCCGACGATGAACACGCAGGGGAATTCTAATCCCTTCGCGGCGTGCAAGGTCATGAGTGTTACACGATTATCATTGTGCTGCCAAGCATCAGTTTCATTCACCAGCACAGCTTGCTCCAAGAACAACTCGAGACTGGAAGCGTCACCGCGTGAATCGTCGAACTCACGCGCGGCGCTGAGTAGTTCTTCAACGTTGGCTGCACGCTGGAAACCCTCTTCGTCTCCATCCCTTACCAAATATTCTTGATATCCGGACAGCGAGATTACGTGGCCAATCAGCGACTCGACACGCTCATCGATCAATGTCGATAATTCGTCGTAGAGGGCCACAAACTTGATAACTTTCGCGGCCACATTCCTGGAGACGGTTTCGATCATGCCGCATTGGCGGCAGGCTTCCAGAAGTGAAATGTTATGCTCGATTGCGTATTCTCGAATTCGCCGCAAGGTGATCACGCCAATTTGACGCGGTGGAACATTGATCACACGTTGCAACGCAATATTGTCCTGGGGATTGTTCAGCAGATGCAGGTAGGCCAACACATCTTTGATTTCCCTACGCTTGTAAAATTCTGTCCCGTGGACAATCTGGTAACTGATTCCGCGATGCAAAAGCTCTGTTTCAAAACTACGCGACAACCAATTGACACGGTACAATACTGCGAAGTCCTTGGGCTGATACTTTTCCTGCTTAATCTCGTTCTCAATCCAATCAGCGACCGCGCGCGCTTCGTCTTGTTGGTTCATAAAGGCGGCCAATACCACAGGGGTACCCAACTCATTATCTGTGAGCAACGATTTATGTTTACGCATCCGATTGTTGAGGATCAGTTGATCTGCCGCGCGGAGGATTCGTTGCGTGCTGCGATAGTTTTGCTCAAGCCGCACGATTTGAACGCCAACAAAGTCCTGTTCGAATTGAGTTACGTTGGTGATCGAAGCACCCCGCCAACCGTAGATCGACTGATCAGGATCACCGGTCACCATTAAATTGGCGTTGGGAGGGCACATGCCTTTGAGAATGAGATACTGAGCCTGGTTGGTATCTTGGTACTCATCGACCAGCACATGCTGGTACCGCTGGGCCAGCAGTTCTCGGATCTCCGGGCTTTCGCGAAGCAACTGCACGACGTACAACAACAGGTCGTCGAAGTCGACAGCGTTGTTTTGACGCAATAACTGTTGGTACACCGGGTAAATGATTTGGGCGGTTGCAAATAGATGGGATTTAGCGCGTCCAGTAGCATCTTCCGGCAATAGTCCAGCACTTTTTATGCGGCTGATCTCATTCGCGATTTTGTCTGGGCTAATTTGCGCCGACTGCATCTCCGCCAACTCGATAGCTTCCTTGATCACTGCACCACTGTCGCTCGTGTCATAGATTGTGAAATTCTCCGCGAGTCCGACATGGGGGGCATAGATTCGTAGTAATCGACTGCAGAATCGATGAAAGGTGCCGGACCAAACCTGATTGTCGGGCGCTAATCGCTCTAGCCGATTCTTCAATTCATCAGCCGCCTTATTGGTGAAGGTCAGAGCAAGAATGGAACTCGATTCAATGCCCTGCGCGATCAACCAAGCCACGCGATGCGTAAGCACCCTCGTTTTTCCGCTTCCCGGCCCAGCCAAAACCAACAGTGGGCCCAGGCCATGCGTGACGGCTTGTCGCTGGCTTTCATTCAAGTCACGAATTAAGTCTTCAGAGGAAATCACAACACCTGCCGTTTGAGTGCTAGCGGTTCAACCTTCGGGTACTCCCTGTTCAGTATTCAAATGGTATAGTGTACTTGTTTTTGCTCAAGGTCTTGACACGTTCGGTCACTGAAAAGAACGCAAAATAGTCCATGGCGTTTCAGCCACGACAGGCATTTTCGTCGATCACGTTGTTTTCATTGCACCGCGAACTGAAGTTGTCTACAACTTGCGACATCTTCGGCATTCGTTCACCTTTGGCAAATCGAGAATCGATTTCGGTTAAATTCGTTTCAACCGCCTGAATTTGCGAGAGTTTTCGTTAACTTATTTTTTAGGGAGGGACCCCAAATGGCCAAAACCCGTGTACGCCTCAGCCAAAACGATGAAAATCAACGTCACTTGCGGGAGCGGTTGGATTTGAGTACCGCTGAAATTGGTTTGACAGTGCGAACGACGAACTGTTTGGAGGAGCGAGGAATTTTCACGGTCGAGGACCTGCTGAATACCAATCGCGCAGACTTGCTCAGCATCCAAAATTTTGGTGAAAAGACGTTGGAGGAAGTTTACAAGGCATTGGAAGCAATCGGTTTTTATCGTCCAGGCCGTGAGGCAGCGGTCACAGAAGATTATGCTCCGAACTCACTGGTCTTGAACAACAGCATCGATCGTCGAAATCGATTTGATGACCCTTTAGACGAAGAGGTTGCAGCCGATTATCGAGGGCAAACAGGCGACCACTCGACACTATCGGCGCGGGTTCGAATGTGAAATTAGTTCAACATTCGCTCAAGAATTCTGAAAATTACACCTCGCGTGCAAGTCTCGAATCTGGCCACTAGTATCCGCGTGAGTATGTGTTTGGCAACAAGAGATCTAGATGCATGAGTTGAAACTACCATGTGTCTGCGGTCATACTACGCCTCAAGTTTCGCTAATCGGAAAATGTTCCCTAGCTGGCATTGGCGCCAAGTCGCGAATTCTAGCCAATTGCGGATTTTTCCTTCGTCTCAGCACAATACAAATTTTGTGCTAACAACGAATAAGTGTTTCTAACGTTTTGGAATTTGCCGAATGTCCATCGACGGCCTAAGTTGGCGTGATGAATCGCAAACCGCACTCCGATTGAAACGAATGCGCGTTTCGAGCGTGTGTTCAGCAATTTCCATCCCTGCGAGATCGCACTGAATTTGCAAATCGTTTCGTTTGTTCAAAAGGAACGATCCACACACTCGTAAGGTCGAAGCACCATCGTAAGGTCGGTGGTTTTCGAGTTGGCCTGAGCCAATCGATCCCATCCTAAAAATAATCGATTTATTGGCGAAGGTGCGAGCGAGTACATGAAGATTTGTTGGAGCGTGTTTTGAATCTCGGTAAGCCTAAGTCATCGTGGCAAACAGTCGGAAGTCCAACTTGGCAACGATGACTTGTCGCGTCTTATCCAGACCGATCGTGGCGATCGATTTTCAAACAGGTTCTTAAAGTGCGACGTCAATCAAGCAGTATACAGGATGCAATCTTGGAGCAAATATGAAAAACATCAGTTTCTTTTCAATGACTATGCTGGTAGTGGCCACTTTCAGCCAAGCTGCGGCGGCCAATGATGGTTATGGGTACAGCTACGGTCAAAACTATGCAGCTTACTCCGGCAGTGGGTGTAACAGTTGTGACGGCTACTATGGCAATGGTAGATCCTGGGGCTGTTTATGGAGGTGTAACCGCGCACCAACTTACCAATATGCAGCGGCAATTTGGGACAATTATTGCGATACCTCAAGCACGGAAGGTTGCTTCGGGCAAGGTCATGGATGTGGCTTGTTTGGTGGTCGAGGATGCGGGTTTGGTCGATGCGGCAGCGGTTGCGGAAGTAGCTGTTTTGGCTATCCCGGACAAGCTGGATGCGGATCGACCTGTGGCGGGCGACTGTTTGGAGGTTGCTTTGGTACATCAGGCGGCACGTTTGGACGCGGAGGATGTGGTTCTCGTTGCGGTTTCGGGCAAAGCAACCTGACAAGATTTTGCGGTTCGAGTTGCTTCGGCTACCCCACCCAAAACTGCGGTTGCGGAAGTAACTGCGGCGGAGGTTGCAGCAATCACTGCGGCCTCGGGCATCGCGGTTGCGGTCGCTCCAGGTGCTGCGGAGGTCATGGAATTACGTTGTTTGGCTCATTCCGACCGGGGGCGGCAAATTGCTACACCATGGATCGGTACCAATTTTCGGGCAACCACGGTGATTGCGGTTGCGGGTCGAATAACGCTGCGCACCAACATGCCCCAGTTTACGGCGGCTCCGTTCATGGCGAGCCTACGATTGCACCACACAACTACCACCCGACAAACGTTGATCACGACTAGATCAAGGTATGTCCGAAGTTTTTTTTGTTGTTCGCGTTTAACATAACTGCGTTCGGAATTGGGCTTGGTTCCGCCAAGCCCATTTTCGTAGGCTTAGCGATTTCTATCCATCGTCTCCTGCTCCTCCCCTGTTCACGGACTCTGTATTTAAGTTGACGTACGCGGTCTCGTCAGTACTTCTGTGATCGATAAACTGGCTTTACAATAGAGGCCATGACCGATCAGATTGACAAGAAACAGGCCGAGTTGGGTAGCCCCGAGATTTTCAGGCAATTCGAGCAATTGGTTGCCGAAGAGAATGGCCAGCGGGCTCTCGTGTGCCTTGCCGAATACCTTTTTTCGCAAGCGCGATTTCACGAGTTATTCGAGGTTCGTAAATTGCAATTGCGGTTGGAATGCGGTTGGCCTTTGCGTTCGGGAGAAATCCGTCGCGAATTGCAGCCGCGCGAGCAATTGGATTACGACGCGAAACTGTTGGAAATCTGTCGCGAGATCGGAATGGCGCTTTGGCATGAAGGAAGATTGAGCGAAGCTTGGATGTATTTGCAGGCGATCGACGATCGTGGGTTGCTCAGCAGATTGCTTCGCGCCACCGAGATCAATGAAGACAATGCTGACGACCTACTCGGTTTGGCGATTCAAGAGGGAATCGATCCAACGCAAGGAATTGAATGGCTCCTAACGCAACGCGGTACGTGCAACGCGATCACTACGTACGATTCATATTATTTCGCCTTCGATCTGGAAACTCGCCGAGAATCAGCCGCAATTTTGGTTCGGCACTTGCACGCCGAGCTAAGAAATAACTTGCTAGTGCACTTGAGAAGGCTGGAAGTTAAGCTGGCCTTTGAACCTGTAGCCGAAGCGCACCCGATTTCCCAATTGTTGCAATGGAATGCGAATATTTTTGACCAAGGAATGGTGCACGTTGACGTTTCTCATTTGGCTGCCGTGGTACGTTTAGGCAGAATTGTTAACGATCCGGCCGCAATTCGGGATGCGGTAGAACTCTGCGCGTATGGTAAGGCCATCGCATCCGACTTTCGTCCAACAGGTGACTCTCCTTTTGTGGATTTGTTCGAAGATAGCGGGTTGTACTACCGTGCTTTGTTGGGTGAGGAGATCGAGAAGGGAATCAACTTCTTTCGTGATCGCGCCGAAGCGTGCCAACCCGCTGTCGATACGACTGCGCCGATCGAATGGTATCTATACTTCTTGCAGCAACTTGGTCGGCGGGAACTGGCCATTGATGAAACCATTCGTTTGTTGCCCAACGCAACTCCGCAAATGAACATCGCTCCGACGCTGCATGAATTGAGCGAAACACGTGCTGATTGGGAAAAGGCCCAGCGCTGTTTTGCGCGACACCAGCGACTGCTCGATTTTAGTATCTGTGTCTTGGAAAATGCTATTTCTGAAGCGAGCGAATGAACAAGATCTCGCCATGGAATCGAGTCCGGTTGCGCACGCTTCGCCTGTATGTCTGCCAGATGGTTCCGCGATAGTTGCTGTCACCGCGCGATTATCCACAACACACTAACTGCTGGCACTTCGATAGCTCAGCAACGAGCGGTTAAACACCCAGCGGGATGCGAACAATGAAGCCACTGTCGCAATGAGAGTGAAGCCGATCATGTAGAACTCGCTGCTTGTCCATTCAGGTCGCAAGGGCCGCGCCAAAAAGCGTGCCGGGACATTTGCCACCAGGAGGATTGGAATCGCGAAAGAGAAAACAGCCCAAAGTCCGTATCCCCATACACCGCGCTGGTAGATTTCGCTGGGGTATCGATAGAATTGGGTCAAATAGAAGTACACTAAGTAGATATTCTGATTTCGCCCAAACCAAACACTGAGGGATGCCATCGACAGGATGATCGAGTACAGAATCCCAATCCCGCAGCACAGAAACAAGATGTAGATGGGGACACTCCAAATACTCAGTTCGAGCGGTCGCTCGGCAAGGCTCGATAGCCTGATTAAGGAATAGTTGACAAGGACGATTCCGGCGAACGCGTTCACGAGCGAAGACCAATTGAATTTAGGGAATGAAATCAAGAACTGCGTATTGATGGGCTTGAGCAAGGCGAAATCGAGGTGGCCAGTCCGAATTAGCTCGCTAAACTCTTGCGCATTGGGCATAAAAACGGTTTGCACGATGCTGTTAATGATCCACACGGTACCGAGGAAAATATAGAACTCGTATTCTCCCCAACCCGTTCCCCGCCCGATCGAACTGGCGTTTAGAAAGATGATTTTAAAAAAGGCCAAGTTCATCAATGTCCAAGCCAAAGACGAAATTGCCTCCAAAATAAAATTCGTGCGGAAGGAGAGGTCTCTGACAAGAGAGTTTCTCGCAAATGTCCATAGGATCGTGAAATATGGAATGCGATACGCCGAGTTCAACGCGTTCACGGTCGATTGAGAATCGACGACGCGATTTGGCTCTTCTGCGTGGAGGTTCGAAATGGACTTCAATTCGTCGTTTCCCATGCCTAGCCTCCGAATCCACTGTAGCGTTTTACACCGCGCTGCCACAGAATTCGGGCCAAAACGGCGAAGAAGATTACCCAGGCAAGTTCACCGATCAAGCCCCAATACATGTCCTCCCCAGAGACTTTGCCAAGAAACACGGCCGCTGGGAAGTATGCGAGATACTTGAACGGTAGGCAGTCGACGGCATAACGAAAATTGATCGGTTCGCTCGGGATCCAATCCAGCGGAAACATATGCCCCGACAACAGAAACGAGAGCAGCATGTACACGAACGTGAGTGAAGATATTTCTAACAGCCAAAACGAAACGAGTCCCAAGCAAGCTTCGAGAAAGTAGCCGAGCAGAAATCCTAGCAACAATGAAACCAAGAAAACAATCATCACTTCGAGCGAAGGCCATCCATCTTCAAAATAGCCACGTGCCAAAAAGAACACGAATGCAAACGGCAAAATGGCAATCAAGTAATAAACTAACTTATGGGCGACTCGCTGCAGCATCAAACAACCGAGCATGTCGACAGGTTGAATCAGGAACTTCTTGATTTCGCCGTTGCGCACTTGAGTGGCGATGCCAGAGGTCAGGCCAGGCATGCTCGAGAAGGCACGACTGATATACACGAGCAAGACATAGGCGATCACATTATTGAAGGTGTAACCTTGGATTTGCGCCGTGGTTTCGATCCCTTCGGCCGCGGCAGTTTCGTTGGTTGGAGGAGCCACGGTTTCATAGATGGCTGCGTACAGGAAGATCAAAATGACGACCTGCATGAAACGCATCAAGGTGCCCAGCGCGAAATCGGCCCGGTAGACCAGTCGTTCCTCGATGGATACACGAAAAAACGTCCACCAGGTCATGCTTTTTTGGCGCAGGGTAACAAGATGAGCCGTCATCGCCTTGAAATCTCCAGCGGATTGCCAGCCGCGCTACTATTGCCGCCATTCATCGATTGTTCGGCTTCGAAGAAGACTCGGGCAATGACCTCTTCCAACGGAGGATCCTCGACCACAATGTCTTCGACGTGTTTCGTGCTGAAAACTTGCGCCAAAGTTTTCGCGACTTCATCCTTCGGAAGGCGGAACTTGATTTTGGGTATTTCAATCGAAACCTCTCGACCCACCTTTTCTAACCCGGCCAACGATTCCGTCTTAGCAAGGGTTAACGTAATGATTTTTTCGCTGCCAAAGCGATCGATAATTCCGCGAAGAGATCCATCGTAATGTATCGTGCCGCCGGCAATGATGACGACTCGCCGACAAAGGGCAGCAATATCTTTCATGTAATGGCTGGTCAGGATGATCGTGATCTTGCGATCTTGCTGGTAATGTCGCAAAAAGTTTTGAATGTTGTGTTGCGCGACGACATCCAAGCCGATTGTCGGCTCATCCAGGAACAGAACACTTGGCGAATGAAGCAGGGCCGCGATTAACTCCATCTTCATCCGTTCTCCCAGAGATAACTCGCGCACTGGTTGGCCCATCAATTCCGTCACAGTCAACATGTCGGCTAGTTCGCTTTTGGTTTGTTCGAACCGCCCTTTCTCGATTCCGTAAATATGCTGGTGCAAACGAAAGGACTCCTGAGCCGGCAGATCCCACCACAGCTGGTTCTTTTGGCCCATGACCAATGCCATGCGGCGGCGAAACGCGTTTTCACGTTTCCACGGAACAAAGCCCATGACAGTGCATTGTCCGCTACTGGGATTGATTACGCCCGAAAGCATCTTCAGAGTTGTCGTCTTTCCAGCACCATTTGGGCCTAGAAAAGCCACAAACTCTCCTTGTTCGACGGTCAAGTCAATTTCCGAGACTGCATGGATCGTGCGGTATTGGCGATGAACTAATCCGCGCAATGAGGCGAGCAAGCCTTCCTTTTTTTGGTAAACCCGGTATGTTTTCGATAGTTTCTTAATGTCGATGATTGGCATAGTTCGCATTATACGATGCGACTGCATAAGATTAAATTGGTGATTGGTTTGCGCTGGGTGGCGGAAACCAGTTGGGCAAGTGAAACTGTCTTGTTCCGCAGGTTCAATTGAGAACAATCCGTAAGGCGGGTTAACTTGCCGTTTCGTGATAGCAATGGATTACCGTTTTCCAATCGGGGATTTTCAAAGGCAATGCAAATTGAACCTTGGCACTTGCGAGTTGGTATAGGCCATGACACCCATCGGTTGGGTGTTGGCGGGCCCTTGCGAATCGGTGGAATTGATATCGAGTTTGATCGACACTTGATTGGACACAGTGATGCTGACGTTTTGTTGCATGCCGTAACTGATGCGATTCTGGGCGGTGCCGCCATGGATGATATTGGCACGATATTTCCAGATAATGATCCGGCCAACGCGAAGCGTGACTCCCGGGAAATGCTGCGGATCGCGTATGAACTCGTCAGACAAGCGGGTTACCGTATTGTCAATATCGATTGCGTCGTGTTCGCGGAGAGACCCAAGCTTTCACCCTATCGGGAAACACTCAAGTCAGCGCTCGCAGCTTGCTTGGGAATCGACGTTAATCAAGTCGGGATCAAGGCAAAAACAGGTGAACAAGTCGACGCGGTCGGAAATCAATTAGCTATTTCAGCTCAATGTGTTGCCTTGTTGTGTCGCGATCAAGGGGCCGGTTGAAATCGTCAAGAGGATCAATTCAAGGCCGTTCTCTAACCAATCGTTTCAGTTGAACGAAGATAAGGGGCGCGGAAAGATTCGCTTCGGCGATGCTGATTCATTTCGAGAAAATCGTGGTTGGAAACAGCCCACTTTCGCGCAGGTTAGCGGCCGCTTCTCAAAGTTAACCCCGTAATTCCATGAACGGGTTTTGTTTCGTGTCAGCTACGACTATCGATCGGCTAAGGGTTCTTTTTGCTCAGTAATATTGGGGCACTTAGGAGCTTCGGCAGCATTGATTTCGATATACTCGCGCCATTCCTCTGGCAAGTCGTCCTCGTAGAATATCGCTTCCACGGGGCATTCGGGTACACACGCTTCGCAGTCAATGCACTCGTCCGGATGAATGTAGAGCATTTGCTCTCCTTCGTAGAAACATTCAACTGGGCAAACAACTACGCAATCGGTATACCGGCACCCGTGGCAGGGTTTAGCAACGACATGAGTCATCAATAACTCCTTGAATCGAATTGTGAATCACTTCAAAAATGTGCTTTGCGTCCAGGACGACTTTGGCGGTAGACCGAGCCATCACCAAAACCATCAACATTGATCAAACTGAAGCTGGACGCTAATCAGTTCGGCAAGTGATGCGGCAACTATCGTGAAAAACACCCAAGCTCCGCACTTCTATTATCACCAAGTCAGCGCGGTAAATTGAGTGAGAATTCCCGCAATTTTTTCCAATAAACCGACATGTATTAAGCTTGCCTTAGCGTGAATCGTAAAGTCACTCATCACACGTGTCAAGTAAACTACTCGGCTGGTTTGTGGCATTTCTGTAGGGCATTTTTTGACAATTCAAGTGCAAGCGAAACCGCCATCGCACCACTTTTGCCAAAAGCGAGCAAATCGCTACAATTAGTACGGAAACCACAGCAAATTATGCAGTCGAGCATGAATACCGAGAGTGAAAAAATTTTGACCGAGTGTTTGTCCGGACAGTCCTTCGGCTGGGAGAATTTTGTCGACCACTGCTTGCCGCAAGTTACAAAAGTTGTGGAATCGTGCATGTTGGAATCGGGAATTGACATCGCCGATATGAACCTGAAGCAGCGCCTAGTTACCGCCGTATTTAGGCAGCTGCGGCAAAACGACTTTCAACTGTTGCGCGAGTTCGATAACACTGCGACATTGACGACCTACGTCTCGATTATTGGGCAGCGCGTTGCAAACCAATCGCTGACAAACTGAGCCTGTGTCGCTCGATAGGCAGTTGGCATCGACGAGTCATTGAAGTTTGAGCAACGGAAAATCGACATGGCTCGATTCGTCACATGATCGCCCTCCAAGTTTATTCAAGATGCAGCGCGCGGAATTGCACGTACGTTCAATATCGTGGCGCGGTGTCACGTAGAACCACCTAGTACTCGTTCGTAGCATGTGACTTGCATCGGCTTCTGCAAATGTTTGCCTGGGAGACACGACATTCGTGGAAAATTGACGTTAATCGATTACCTTGGATGTTTTGAACAGGTATTGGCGAAGCCGCACACAAAACGTATTTTGATTGTAACCCCAATCACTTGGGCAAATTGCTTGCCCTGGTAAGTCACCATTCTTTCGTTAATAATGTTGCATTGGGCTCAATATTCAAACTGGGCTCAAAAAGAATGCCCGTGAAGGGCGAACGCTTGGTTCCCACATAATCTAGACATCAAGCATGTTGGGAGTCGCTTCAACGGCTAAATGATGTGAACGAATCAGTCATCATCTGAATGTCACGTGCATGTTGTTCACGTGTATAAAATCAAGCATAATTGGATAAATTTACAGCGACGACATGCCTGGCCAAACACCCTCTACAAGTTTGGCTGAGCCACAATGACGTTGGCTATCGAGCATCAATATCTATGAGGAACTCATGAAAACTAAGCCTATGAAATCGGTTGGTGGTAATGCCTGTCGTCTATTGGCCATTTGCCAAGTGATCATATCGGTTGTCGCCACCACGTTTTTGGTTGCTCCGAGTTTGGTCGCCAACGATGTTGCCGATTGGGTTCATTGGCGTGGCCCTGAGTTGAATGGCATTTCGCGCGAGAAGAATCTTCCAGCGGATTGGTCGCCAAAAGGAGAGAATTTGGTTTGGATGAAACCGGAGTTTGCAACACGTTGTACACCGATTGCCATGAACGGCAGACTGTATTTCGTTACGCGTTCGCATCCCGAAACCAATAAAGAAGGTGAACGAACCGTTTGTGTGGACGCAGCAACCGGCGAATTGATTTGGGAGAGCGTGCACAATGTGTTCTTATCGGACGGGCCAGCGGAACGCGTCGGTTGGTCTGCCGTAATCGGAGATCCGGCGACTGGAAACGTCTATGTCTTGGGGTTGGGCTGCCTATTCCAATGTTTGAACGGAGAAACAGGCGAGATTATCTGGGAACGATCGATGAGCGAGGAATATGGCTTGCTCAGTACCTACGGAGGAAGAACCAATTTTCCCGTGGTGTTTGAAAACCTAGTCATCGTCAGTGGCGTGATGACGCAATATGGTGCGAATGCGGTTCCAGCGCATCGATTTGTGGCTTTCGACAAATTGACCGGTGAGGCTATTTGGTTCACAAGTACCCGTGTACGTCCGGAAGACACAACCTACAGCACACCGATCTTCACGACATTCAACGGTCAAGCTGCGATGGTGGTTGGGTCTTCCGATGGTGCCTTGTATGCGTTTCAACCTCGCACGGGAAAGATCATTTGGTGGTATGATGCTTCAGCCCGCGGATTCAATACAACGCCGCTGGTCGTCGATGGCATGGTGTATTGCGGACATGCAGAGAAGAATCGTGCGGATACGAATATTCTCGGCGCGGCGTTCGCCTTGGATGGACGCAAATTGGGACAAATCCAAGAAGAGGAATTGCTATGGAAAATCAACTACAAAACCATAAATCGTAGCGCGCCACTATTGGTTGATGGACGGTTGTATATGGTTGAAGATGGTGCGACCATACTCACAATCGACCCGGCAACCGGAAAAATTTTGCATGAGAAAAAAGTCGGTCGCACAATGTTCGGTTCGCTCCTATATGCGGATGGAAAAATCTATTGCGCCGAAGCAAATGGTAACGTATGGATTTTTAGGCCGACTGACCAGGGACTTGAGCAACTGAGTCGCGTGCGTTTACCCCAAGACGAAATTTTCTCTTCACCGATTGCCTATCGAGGACGGATATATCTGACGACGACAGAAGGGCTCTACTGCATCGGTTTGCCAGATGCTGAGGTGCAATCGGATCCAGTTCCCCAGGCACCGCCAGAAGCTCCTCTGACTGATCGAACTGTCGCTCATATCCAGATTGTTCCGGTCGAAGGCTTATTGAATCCAGGCGACAAGGTGGACTACCGAGTATTATCGTTCAACGAGGTCGGACAATTTCTGGGGAACGTTGAGGCGAAGTTTGAATTGCAGGGGGTCGGTTCGTTGAGCGCTGCCGGAAATTATGTGGCACCTAACGACAATGCACATTCGGTCGTCATGGTCTCGGCCACCTTTAATGGCATCAGCAGTCAAGCGAGAGCCCGCATTGTACCCCCGCTCCCCTGGAAGTTCGACTTCAATGATGGTCAGGTTCCGGGCACATGGATCGGTGCCGCCTATCGCCATCAACCCGCAGAACTGGATGGCGAAAAAATGTTGGTGAAGGTGAGCACCATCCCAAAGGGAACACGCAGCCAGTCTTGGATGGGGCACGCCAATTTGCACGACTATACCATTCAAGCGGATTTCTACGCGACGGAACAGCAAGGCATGCGGGCTGATATGGGGCTGATCAACCAACGCTACACGTTGGATTTGATGGCAAGTAACCAATTGCAAATTCGCTCCTGGACGCCACGGCTGGAACTGAGATTTGCCAAGACGATTCCGTTTGATTGGCAAGCGAATGTCTGGTACACAATGAAGTTTCAAAGTGAAAACAAAGATGGCAGTGCGATTCTGCGCGGCAAAGTGTGGAAACGCGGGGAACCGGAACCCGGCGATTGGGCAATTGAGGCAGCGGATGCAACTCCGAACGTTATTGGTAGCCCCGGATTGTTTGGCAATTCGTCCAGAGCGGAATATTATATTGACAACGTCCAAGTCTTCGCCAATCAATAGTTGTCGTGGATTTGTTCAAAGAGACTAATTTTGCAGTTCGACCTTAACTGGAGTTTTGAATAATGCGTTTTCTTCTTTTGTCGCTCGCGGTTTGTCTAAGCTCGCTGGGGGTTGTAATCGGTCCTCAGGTTATGGCTCAGCATGGCGGATATGATCCTACCGATGAAGTGCGCAACGCGATTGCTGACTTGGATGTGGGGCCAAAAGATTGTCCGCAATGGGCCCTTTCGCCGCTGAAAAACAATGTCGTGAAGGCCACCGGTATTCCATTGAATTGGGACATTCATTCGGGCGAAAATATCGTCTGGTCAGTTCCGCTCGGTTCGGAAACCTACGGCAATCCGATCGTGGCCAATGGAAAAGTTTATGTAGGCACCAACAACGGGGCTGGTTATTTGGAGAGGTATCCAAGTAGTATCGACCTAGGAGTCCTGCTTTGCTTCGATGAAGCAACGGGCGAATTTCTGTGGCAACATTCCAGTGAAAAGTTACCGACCGGCCGAGTCCACGACTGGCCCGATCAAGGGATTTGCTCGGCACCTCTGGTCGATGGGAACCGATTGTGGTTTGTATCGAGTCGAGGTGAAGTAATCTGTCTGGACACTGAAGGGTTTCGCGATGGCGTCAACAATGGCCCCTATCAGGATGAGCCCAACGAGAATCCGGATGAAGCTGATGTCATCTGGAAACTGGACATGATGAAACAGCTAGGGGTTTCCCAACACAATATGTGTAGCTGCTCCATAACTAGTGCTGGTCGGTATCTGTTCGTGAATACCTCGAACGGCGTCGATGAGGGACATATTGTTTTGCCCGCCGCTGAAGCACCAAGTTTTCTCTGTTTAGACCGAGACACCGGTGAGGTCTTGTGGACCGACAATTCCCCTGGAAGCAATGTGTTACATGGCCAGTGGTCGTCCCCCACTTACGCGGTGCTGGGAGGCCAACCTCAAGTTATTTTTGGTGCAGGCGACGGATGGGTCTATTCATTTGATCCAGAAGGCGATAACGGAAAAAGTAAATTGCTTTGGAAGTTTGACTGTAATCCTAAAGCTTCGCGTTATCGACTGAGTCGCGCTTCGGATCGTAATCACATTATCGGCACGCCAGTGATCTATGACGGGCTTGTATTTGTAGCTGTGGGCGAAGATCCGGAACACGGCGAAGGCGAAGGACATTTGTGGTGCATTGACCCGAACAAACGCGGTGATGTCAGTCCAACATTGGTGTTTAACAAAAGCGATGTGGATACTCCAATTCCTCACAAGAGGCTGCAAGCTTTGGAAGAGGAAGAAGGAGATTTTGAGCGCGCAAATCCCAACTCGGCCGTTGTTTGGCACTATGTCGGTGAGAATCCAGATGAACATGAAACGGCCATGCATCGCACTTGTGGCTCAGTTGCCATCAAGAATGATTTGCTTTTTATTGCCGACTTTAGCGGCGTGTTTCATTGTGTAAACGCCAAGACTGGGAAAGCGTATTGGACATACGACATGATGTCAGAATGTTGGGCCTCTCCGCTGATTCTCAATGACTGGGTGTTCATCACCAACGCGGACGGATTGGTCTACATTTTCAAGGCCTCGACGGAAATGGAAATCCTGTCGGAAGTATCAATGGAGACCGCCATCTTTACGACTCCGATTGTCGCCAATGATACGATGTTCATTGCGAATCGCAATCGGTTGTTTGCGATTCGCGCCGCGGTTGAATAGAAGATAAGGTCACCAGTAAACTTGGTTGCATTGGGAACGTAATTTCAGTTCCCTTGCGATCTGTGCTTTTGACCGAACGCCAGAGCTGCTTAGAAAACGGTCCGCCCGGTTGCTGACGTTGAAACGGCGGGGTTAAGTTAAACTCCCATACAGGTGGGTTGGATCGTTCCAATTCCAGTCAACGGCCAAATTGTGATCGAAAAGGTCCAACACGCTAGGACGAGGTGATTGCCCGGCCAATCCCACAACAATTTGCGGCTCAAATTGCTCATCGAAACGTTGGAGTTCCGGAGTCGCGTAATCTTCCACACCATCGATAACCAACAAATCAACCGTATTGAATTGAAGATTTTCATGGTTGATCATGACCGACGCAATTTCCACGTTATAACCTTCGAAATGATTTAAATGGGCGACATGCCGGAGTCGGTTTGCGTGAGAGCTTAGCCAGCCGACAGTCAATCCAAACCGCCGTTGCACACTTGCCGCTACGATTAGTCCGATTTTCAATAGCGAATTTAGATCCGGATTAGTGATCGAAACCGATCCGCAAATTGTGCTTCGTTCGGTAATTTGGTGGATTATTTCACAGGCTGCAGCTTCCTCAATCGTCATATCTCCAAATCCATTGCGGGCGTCCGGTTGGCGGGAGCCTCGCTTTGAATGCAAACTGTTGAACAATTGCCTAGCGTGCTTCGGAACTTCAAAAGGGGGAGTAGTGTTTAAATTGATCATTTTTGCTCCTCAATATTTTGGTGGTGTCGACAAAGATAAAGATAAGGCCCAGCAACAAGCGTTCGGTCGAGTTAACGGTGTCGTATGCCCCTTATTCCTGTTCGTATTTTTCGCCGAAGCGTGGACAAGTCCGGACTCGTCGAGTCTTAAATCTCAAAAATAGTTCTGGCTAGGATTACGCATGTCTCGGCCTGAGCGCAAATTCAAGCCAACGAATCTGAAAGGCGATATTGGATGGCTTGCTGTCGCCGGTCAACATCCGGAATATGGTGACGTCCCAAGAGCCTGGCTGGAATAAACGAGTGCGGTAGACCGCAATTCCTTTCGCGCGATTCTTTTGTCAGGTGACGTTATTGGGTCGCGCGATGTATTGGATCTGCAGGGGGCTGGAATTTTCAAAACGTCGATTGCATTTGCCGAAAAAATCGACTATACACGGCAAAAGCTGCGGAGCGCATTCAATTTGACAAACGCGTGCATGAAGGTTTTTCCCCCAAGTGACCAGTCGGCAAGACTCTTTTGGTCAAAATTGGTACGGATAAAAGGGGCTGGGTAAAGACTTATGAAGTTGAGATTTTTTCGAACAGGAACTGTCGAAACTCAATAAATCCCAACTTTTTCGTGAACAAAATGGGGTTGCTACGCGCAATTAAGTGCAAAAATAGTTTGTACGCTTGGATGGGCTCCACGATCATCTAGGTGATCCAATGCAGCCACTTTTTGTGAGCTGAGCGATTGTGTTGATAGGAATCCGCTACTGCTTTGGTTTCCAACAGCCGATGCAATTCGGCCTGAATTCGAGGTGTCGAGCGATTGATTCTGAAAAAATGGCTCGTGGAATCTGTGAAGTTTATGCGATGTTGAAACCGGACCCTGTTATTCCCCCTTTTAATGTTATTTGAGTCTAAACCGATGCGTAGCAACAGCTCTTATCGCTCCTTTGAAAATCGACAAAATGCACCGACCAACGATGCGTTGATTCACGGTGCACAAAACCTTGCGTTTTCTGTCCCACCGAAACATGGTCAACTTGCGGCGGCCGGTTTGTCGGCCGGCTCAGGTGAAGTTCAGCTTGGACTTGGGATCACTTGGTTGATTACGCTTATCAGCCTGATTGCGCTGGGAATCGCTGGTTACTTATCGTATTTCGGCTTTACGGCTTCAGCGGTAGCGGGGTGTGGTGGGTCGGTCTTCGATTGTACGCACGTTTTAACAAGCAAGTGGTCGAAGATTTTCGGAATCCCAGTTTCCGCCCCGGCGTTTGCGATATATTTGTGCCTGTTGGTTTCGGCCTGGGCCCCCAGATTTGTTGCTTCCGAGCGCAAACGTTCTTTTGCGTTATTTGTACTGCTGACATGTTCCTTTACAGCCGCCGCCGCAGGTATCTGGTTCATTTGCATTCAAGTTTTTTCTGTCGAGCATCTATGCCCATATTGCTTGGGTGCCCATAGTTGCGGATTGGCTTTGGCGGGTATCATGTTATGGAAACAGCCGCTTGGCGCAAAATCGACCATGTTTGCTGGTTCGTTGGCTTTGTTTTCGGTAGCGATTTTGGCGGTGACACAGACCTTTGTAAAGCCAGCCGATTCATTTGATATCGAAAAATGGGATGACGTCAATTCGAAACCAGAGGCCACGTTCGAGGCACCATTTGATGCGCCAGCGGATGCAACATTTGAAGCGCCTTTCGAGGCACCCAGTGACTCGGGCGATACAACCCCAGAGCAGGATCGACTGTTTGAAGCACCGCCGTTTGGTGCCGATATCGACACCCAAGCACAGGCCATGTATCGAATTGATCGAATTGAAGCAAGGCGATTGTCTTCCTCGCGCGGATTCAAGGCGGGTTCAAATCGGCAGGGAAATCGGTCGAACAGCCGAGGCTACTTGATGGCAACTTTGTTCAGTGGCCTCAAGTCAAATTCAATGCTGCTCACTTCGGTTGACGGGAACCCGCTTCGCAAGACTGTGACCGAGGCAGAGTCGCAAACGGCACCGAGTTCGGAAGTCCAGCAAGACAATTCTGAGCAAACCGACGAAGCAAAAAGCAAACAAGATGAAGCTCCGCGAATCGTTTCCCTACGTGGTGGTTCGATCCAGTTGAATGCGGCTCACTGGCCGATGGTCGGCAATCCAAAAGCCCGCTATATCTTGGTTGAGATGTTCGATTACACATGTGCTCATTGCCGCGAGACTCACAATGCCGTAAAAGGCGCTAAAGATGCGATGGGCGAGGACTTGGCCGTAATCCTCTTGCCGGTTCCAATGAACTCCGCCTGCAATAAGTACAATGCCGCTGACCACGCCGTGCACGCGGAAGCCTGCGACTTGGCAAAATTGGCTGTTGCCGTTTGGCGGATTGACCCAGCGAAATTGTCTGAGTTCCACAATTGGATGTTCGAAGGAACCCGCGCTCCTTCAAAAGCTGATGCCGCCACGAAAGCACAAGAATTGGTCGGAAAAGACAAGCTGGATGTCGAGTTGAGCAAAGACATCGTCAATCAGTACATCGAAAGACATTCAGAACTCTACAACCGAGTCGGAAAAGGCGTCATTCCCAAGCTGATCTTTCCGCGCAGCACGGTGGTCGGCAAATATACGTCTGCCAATGCACTGATTGAGATGATCAAACGAGAAGCAAAATAGGCTGCTGCCCTCTTGCGAAGTCATGGAGCAACGTGAGTTTCCTCAGTTGCCGCTGCCGCTAACGTAAAGCGACGTCACTCGCGTTGACGCGTTAATAGCCCAACCATTCTAGCGCCGTTCCGCCACGGATGCGGAATTTGGCGGCCGTTTCCAAATCGGTCAGCGAATCCAACAGCTTGCCCGGTACTAATTCACCCAGCGGGAACGGATAGTCTGTTCCCAATGCCAGACGATTCGGCGTCATCACGTCGATCAAGAACCGCAACATCTTTTGATCGTGGACAATCGTGTCTAGGTAAAATCGATCGAGATAATGGCTGGGACGCATATCAATATCGATCGCGCAAAGATCCGGCCGAACTTGGAACGCATGATCGATTCTACCTAACGTGGGCAAAAACGAACCTCCGCCATGCGCAAAACATACCTTGAGTTTGGGCAGTCGTTCGAATACGCCACCGAAGACCATGGAACAGACGGCGAGCGATGTCTCCGCCGGCATGCCAACCAGCCAGGGTAACCAGTATTTGTTCATGCGCTCTTTGCCCATCATATCCCATGGATGAACGAAGATAGCCGCTCCAAGCTCTTGGCACGCTTCAAAAAACGGAAACAGGGCAGGTTCATACAAGTTCCATTCATTGACGTGAGTTCCGATTTCAACTCCCTGAAGACCAAGCTCTTTTATGCACCGCTCTAGCTCTTTGATCGCTAAATCAGGTGCCTGTAACGGGACGGTACCCAGACCGAAAAATCGATTGGGAAAGTCGCGAACCAGTGAAGCGATGTGATCGTTCAAGATTCTGGACAAGTCCAGGGCATCGAGTGGTTTTGCCCAGTAACTGAACATTACGGGGACCGTTGAGAGAACTTGCATGTCGACGCCCAGTGTGGCGCAGTCTCCTATCCTTGCCTGAGCATCCCAACAGTTGGCATTGATCTCCCGGAAAAATTTGCCGTCGATCATCATCCGCGCGCAACCTGGTCTGAAATGCACAAGTTCGACGAAGCCGCCATAGCCGTAGCGTTCCGCTAAGTTCGGCCAAGTCTCAGGGAGAATATGCGTATGCACATCAATCGTGGGATTTTGGGGAATATCCAATTTGTTCCGCATTCAATTCTTTGGATCTATAGACCGTGAAAGAAGTCAGTCAATCGTCGCAATGCATTTTAGCTCAATGGCAATTGGTGTGGGCAAAGACGATATCTCGATCGTCGTGCGGCACGGCTGATTGTCTCGAAAATACTCCGCATATATCCGGTTGTAGGTGGCGAAATCAGCCTTCATGTTTGTAAGAAACACAGTCACATCAACTAGGTTCTGCCAGCTGGATCCACACCCTTCCAAAATTGCGCGAACATTTGCAAACACGCTATGGCACTGCGTCTCAATGTCATAGCTCAGAATCTCGCCCTGCTCGTCAAGTGTGACTCCCGGTATATCATTGCTTCCAGCTTGTCTCGGCCCAACGCCCGACAAAAATAGCAAATTGCCCACACGTCTGGCGTGCGGATAAAGGCCTACGGGAGCCGGAGCCTTAGAAATATGAAAATGATCAGACATGAAGACTACCTATTTTGAGTCAAGTTTTGGGAGAAAGGCTTCCGAAGCGATCACCTGTGTCGCCTGTCGTCCATGGGACTTTACCTGTTTTTGGAGCCAAACCGAAACGACCGATGTTGACAACTTCCGGGTCGATTCAATTTTGACCTTGGCTCATGCAAAGCCCTAAGATAGTTGATCGCAGAAAATTTTTGAACCTGCCCGAATTGCCAAAAAAACACAGGGTTGAGGAACCTTCCCTATTTCCGACATGTCACTCATACTAGAAAATGGAAATTAAGGAGTCGATCAGATGGTCGCTGGTGAAATTCACTGGAGGAAAGTCCGGGCTCCACAGAGCGAGGTGGTCGGTAACGCCGACCGGTCGTGAGATCAGGGAAAGTGCCACAGAGAACAGACCGCCGAACGAACATCTAGGTGTTGCGTGGTAAGGGTGAAACGGTGGAGTAAGAGCCCACCAGCAATCGGGGTGACCCGGTTGGCTCGGTAAACCCCACCTGGAGCAAGGCCAAATTGAAAGAAAGTGCTGGCTCGGCACATTTGACTTTCGGGTAGGCTGCTTGAGGCGACAAGCAATTGGCGCCCCAGATAAATGACCATCCATCAGACAACTGATGACAGAACCCGGCTTATCGATCGACTCTTTTTTTCTATTTTCCCCTATTTCAATTCGTAACTGTCAACCTTCTCAACGAAAGTAGGCCACGGATCGCGGTCTAAGGGATTATGACGATTCTCTTGGGAAAACCAGCGGTCTCGCATTGGTTTAGCCCTCGAAAACATGCACTTTCCCAGAATCGGCGTATAATGTGGGAATGGCGTTTTGAATCAGAAGCCCATAGTCCGCCAAAGTACCATGCACGCAACCTGCCCACATTGTGACGTCACGTATGAAATCTCCGATGATCTCGAGGGGAGGTCATTGAAGTGCGCGCATTGCGGAACGTTTTTTCGGGCACGCTTGAACCGTGCAGCTATTAAGGTCGAATCAAGAAAAGAACCGGAGAAACCCTGGCCCACCAAACTCCCGACGTTGGCACCGACTCGCCAACCCCTGAGCGAAAGCACAACGCGGATTATCTTCTACACAATTGCTGCCGTGATCGCGGTTTGCTTGATTGGCGCCCTGGCGTATGTCTACAGCGTCAATTCACCGGACAACATCTTGATTGATCGCGGTAATCGGTCAACGCCGACCTCTGGAAAAGAAGTCAACTAGGCTTTTTTGCGTTCGACATCCGTTTCTGGTGCTTGCGCGGCAGAATTCATTTGCTGGTCGAATTGTTGCTACTCGATTACTGTTTCGTACGCCCCTATGTAGGCAGCGACAGTCAATTCGCCGGCAATTGCAAGGTTACCAATCAGGCAGTCCACGCCGGATTCCGAGTTGACATGTCGAACTTCGTTTTTCCCTTGGCAAGCCGATGTTCTCGTTGCTAGCAAGGCATTACAGAAGTTTAATGCCTTTGATTTTTCATGGCACCTGAGTTTGCTTCCCAAGGTGAGTCAGCATCAATATTGATTGAATTCGCCTAAAAAGCACCTGCATCGGTTGAAGACTAGCGATCTCAAGCAGGCTGAATGAGTTTCTTATCGAGGATGAGTTCATTTCCGGCTAAGCTGTATTTAATGGCTATCATCACCGCCATTGCCCTTCCATCAAATTCGTATCGCCGTTAGAAAACAGCATTACACAACTCCCGGTGACCCAGTCAAATACTAAGCGGTCTTGGTAGAAATCGCCATCGAGGCGGCCCCGACTTGGTCGCAAACTGCGGTGACTCGTGCTGATACATATTGCACGCTTTTGCTGACTCCTTTATAGCAATATTTGGCGAAGTGGTCATGCATTTGACAACGATTGAAACTGCACGCGGTTACTCGTTTTGAATTTACACCTATACACTGTCACAGCTAAAGAAATGGGTAGTGGACGTTGTCAAACCTCCCTCGAATCCAATGAATATTAACACGTACCACGATGACCAACTCTAAATCCAAGTTTTGAAAAGGCAGAACAAGGTGGAAAACACTGTCACCAATCTCGCGTTTGATTTGCCATGTTTTGTCCATTCGCGAACTGTCAGAACGAACTAGTTTGAGGCAAATTGTTCTATGAAATCCAGAAGTCGATTTTGGTTACATTTTCGATTCGGCATCGAATATTTGCTTGTGCGCGTCATCGTCGCCCTAATTCAGGTCTTTCCTATCGAATATTGCGCTGTGTTCGCCAAGGGATTCGGCGTGTTTGCCTACGATAAGTTGCGATTTCGCAGGAAACTAATCAATTCAAATTTGAGAATCGTTTTTCCCAGCGCTAAGCAATGTGAGATTGATCGGATCGGTCGCGCGATGTGGGAACACTTGATGCTGATGGTCGCCGAGATAGCGCATGCTCCACGCATGTTGCATGAAGGAACTTGGCGAAAGCATATACAGATCCGCAACAAACGAGAAATTTCGAAATACTTTCTGGACGGCCGTCCGTTGATCCTCGTGTCGGGCCATTTTGGGAACTTTGAAATTGGATGCTATATGACGGGCCTATTGGGTCTACCGACGTTTGCGATCGCCAAGCCAATCGGGAATCCTCTAATTGACCGGTTCATCCGTAAATTTCGACAGAGTCGCGGTCAATATTTGTTGCCCTATCAAAACAGCACCGCAATCGTGGAGCGAGTTCTGGAAAACCGAGGACTGCTGTCATTGTTAGGAGATCAGCATGCTGGGAATCGTGGCTGTTGGATCGATTTTTTTGGTAAACAAGCGTCCTGCCACAAAGCTTTGGCGTTGTTCACTCTAACTCAGCAAGCGCCGATGTTGGTGATCTACTCTGCGCGGGTCGATCGACCAATGCAGTTTGAGGTGGGATGCGTGGGAATTGCTGAACCGAATGCTTTGACCGACGAGCAATCGACCGTCAAAGGCCTAACTCAGTGGTACAACAAGATGCTTGAGGGAATTGTACGTGCGGAACCAACCCAATACTGGTGGGTTCACAACCGCTGGAAGGAGAAGCCACATCGATTTCGCAATGTCGAGCCCAGCGCAACTTCCCCTTCGGCACACGCCAACATGTCAGAACGTGCCGCCTAGTACTCGGCAATCGAAACGCTCCCGCTCGCTATTCAATCTTTCGAAGGCATTAATCCTGCGTCAAGCATCGGAGCTTTCCCGATAGTAAGCTTCGCGAATCGCGTGCCTATTGAGACCGCCGCTTGAACGAGCCGGAACACTCGACTGGTTGGCCTCGATTACATGTCGCGCGTTCCTGCCTTCACATTAAACGTTGGTAAACCAACAGGCAACCAACCCGGCGACTACCAGTCGAACTTCTTCTCGGTCAATCGTTCGTAGGCCATCACGTATTTTTCGCGCGTCTTTTCGACGACATCATGGGGTAATTCAGGTGGTGGACTGTTTTTGTCCCAGTTGGTTGTTTCTAAAAACTCGCGCACGAATTGCTTGTCGTAGGAAACTTGATTTCGACCTTCCTGATAGTCATCAGCAGGCCAGAACCGCGAACTGTCTGGCGTCAACACTTCATCGATCAACAACAACTTGCCATCGTGCCAACCCCATTCGAATTTTGTGTCGGCCAGGATAATGCCTCGTTTCGCGGCGTGCTCAGCCGCTGTCTGGTAGACCTTGATGCTCTGGTCTTTCAACCATTGCGCGGTCTCGTGGCCGATAGCATTCGCCATGAAGTCAAAGGAGATGTTTTCGTCATGCCCTGATTCAGCTTTTGTAGCTGGCGTGAAAATCGGTTCCGGGAATTTAGAACAATTTTTTAGACCTGCGGGCAAACTAATTCCGCAAACTTCGCCAGTCGCCTGATAATCCTTCCAGCCAGATCCGACGAGATAGCCTCGAACCACGCATTCGAACGGGACCACTTCACATTTGCGGACGATCATGCTGCGGCCGTCCAGAAAATCCGCGGACAACCCAGTCGGATTGTCCTCTGGGCGAACGGTTGTCGAAATTAAATGGTGGTCGACATCCAAAAGATCAAACCAAAATAGACTTAGCTGGGTGAGCACACGACCTTTATCCGGGATCAGCGTTGGTAAAACCCAGTCAAACGCACTAATTCGGTCACTGGCGACCATGAGCAAACGGTCACCCAAATCGTAAACGTCTCGAACTTTTCCTTGGCGAACTTGAACTGTCATGAAACACTCTTGAAAAATAGGTGATTGGTGAATGAAGCTAAGAAACGGTGGCGCGGTATGCCGATCAGGTTGTGGCTCCCAAAATTCTGCTAGCTCGATCGTGACTCTGGATGTTAAGGAGAATGCCGACGCCCTCGCGGTTCCGTTCGGTTAACCTGAATCGAGGTCCCGCTTTCCGAGATTTAAAAAACGATTGAATTCGATGTATGTTCTTTTATACGGCTGGTTTCGTCAATAACCTACGTAAGGGATAGAACATGATCTCATAATTTTTGCGACTTGATCCGTGAAAACGGTCATACCCATTTTGTGAATTTTGGGTTTGTCTGGAAACACGTTCTTTTCTCGTTACGAGCCTGTGATCTCGATATCCCGGATTCGTCGACATTTGACGGTCATTAACTGGCTCTTAGCAAAGCGGGTGATTTCGGGACGCGCACTTCAGTGGATTCGAGGATTGGTGATTCGATTCAAAAGCCATGGGAGGACGGTTGAATAAACTTTAATTCAAACCGAGCAGGCTGATATAACGCATCGGTTCGCTGCACGCAGAATGAGAATGGTGTCTTTTTCTGAGACAAATGAAAATTTAACTTGAAAAAATTTGAAAATCAGTAATCATTGATTAGTCGGAAATACGAGCTTTCCGATAGAGATCTGAAATCAAACGGATTTGGAACAGACCTTGCGTCAAGGTTTGCGTGGATTTCACCAACGATCGTTTTTTTGAAAGGAGGTTGAGTGATCCCAATTCGAAACGGTTTGTGGTCAATTCGGCGAGTTGCCGTTAATGCCGACCAAACCGCGAATGACGACACTTTCCGGCAGCTAATTGTGAACGGAAAAAGTGTCAGGATTGAACCGGCAGGAATAGATTTTTCGGTAAACCAATCGACATCGAAAAGTGCTATCCTGGAATCTCGCTCACAGATTTTCTTTGCGGATTTCTTTGAGCACGGTGAGAGGCTGAGATTGACTTTGTCTCGACCCGAGTTTGCTGAGACGGTTTCGCTTGATGCGGAATACTTAGATGTCCCAGCTGCACTATACGCTTGATCGGAATTATTTCATTTTTCTTTACCGAGAAACAAGCGGGAAGCGGCCAGAATCTCTGGCCGCTTTTTTTTTAGGCATAAGTGATCCATATCTTCTGCGTGTTTAGTGGTTAATTTCTTCCTCCGCAATTTCAAAATGTGGTAAACAACTTCCAGTTTGTTTACGCGTTGTCTGGCATAATATTTCGGAACACGATAGTTCTGTGACGGGCAAAACCGTCGTCTCGACCATGGCCATCATAATTCCTCGACAATCTGGAGCAGAAATTGAAAGCGTGGCGGAGCGTCGGTTCCTGGATGCCGCTGAAAAATTTCTCGATGACGACTTTTTAGTATTCCATAGCGTTCCTTGGGTCAATGTGCAGACGCAGCAGTTGCAGCAAGGCGAATGTGATTTCCTGATTCTGCATCATCAACTCGGAATAATTACGATTGAGGCCAAGCCGGGGGACTTGCATTACGAGGGCAAATTCGGCTTGTGGATGCGCGAAAATGGCCAAACATTGAAAACAGATCCCTTCTTGCAAGCTCAAAAATCGTCGCATACCATTGCGGAGTTGTTGCGTCAAAAAGTGAGCGGCTGGAAGTCGCATGCATTCCCATCCAGTTATGCGGTCTATTTCTGTGGCGCTGATCGCGTTACGGGAATCTTGCCGCCTCACGCCGATTCCAGAATTATGCTCATGGAGCCGGACCTGCCTCGCTTGCAGCTTCGGTTGACAAACATAGCGTGCAAGGCGAAAAGAAAACTTCCTCCTCCGTCTGCGGATTTGATTAGAAAAGCAATTCGTTACCTGCGCCCCGAGTTCCAACTCATTCAGGCGTTCTCAACGAAGTTGGGTATGCTGGAGCAAGAGTTGCATCGGCTGACACAACAACAAATTCTGGTGTTGGACTCGTTACAGGAAAATCGTCGACTCTTAATCAAAGGTTGCGCAGGCTCAGGAAAAACGTTGCTCGCCTTGGAAAAATCGCATCGGTTGGCGCGGGCTGGAAAACGCGTTTTGTTGCTATGTTACAACATTCCCTTGGCGAATTGGCTGCGTTCGCGCATCGATGCAGAAGCACTCGACGTCGACGTGTTCCATTTTCATGCGCTATGCGAACATTACGCGATCTTGTCTAATATCTCTTTCGAGGTTCCCACAGAACCGGAATTGCGCGCCGAGTTCTTTGACGTGACCGCTCCCGCACTGCTGGAACAAGCCATTCGAAACGGGGTGGGTCGCAGATACGATGCGATCATTGTCGATGAGGGGCAAGACTTCGTAGCTGATTGGTGGTTGGCGATTGAAGAATTGCTTGCCGAGCCCGGAAAAGGGAGGTTATCAATCTTTTACGATCCCGATCAGAACATTTTTGGCCGCAGGTTTGAGTTTCTTACCGACGGCGCGCATTATTTGCTCAACAAGAATTGCAGGAATTCACCACAAATCGCGGCGTTTGTGAATCGCTGCGTGGGAAAAGAGCATCAGGTGGCTGAATTTGCTTTGGATGGTCCATCACCAGTTGAGTATGAGGTCGACTCGGAACAAGCCGAATTGGAAAAAGTCGCATCCATTGTGGACGAACTGGTACGACGCAAAAAAATTTCGCCGGATCGCATTGTGTTGCTGGGGTTTCGCCGCAAAGTTAATTCAGTCTTCGCTGAAGTCACTTCACTCGCAGGAATTCCGCTGATCGACGAATCGACGGGGGAGGACTATCAAGGGAAGATTCGCTACGCGACAATTTACCGGTTTAAGGGTTTGGAATCTGATTGCGTCATTCTCACTGGAGCGACGAAGAGCGACAGCCGCGAAATGAAGTGTAAGCTGTATTGTGCCGCATCCAGGGCGAGATTCCTGCTTTACGTTCTTTATCAAAATACTCGGCGTGAAAGCGAGTTAGCCTTTTGAGCAGGCTAGTCCTTTTCGCGCTGACTCTTCAGGTCGGCAAGACATTGCGTCGATCGCGCAAGACGTCGCATGTGGTCGCCGTTCGACAGTTGCTTTAGGGATCGGCGCCAAACGGCGTGTACGACGGACGGCGAACAATTGGCGGCCCAGATGACTGACCCAAGATATCTTACCAAGCCCATCAATGATTTAGTTCAGGCGTTTATTTTTTCTTTTCAGTGTCCGAGCCGTTCAAGGACAACTTTATAAATGAACAATCTTCAAATGCCTGTCCTTTGAAAATATTTCGTTGAAAATGTTTAAATATTGCGGCGATCCACTAGCAATCGTAGCCCCTTGCTTGAGCATCAGCCGTCAGGGTTATCTAGCAACGCCTTCAGCCGTAATTGTAGTTCGGGCGAGAATCGCTCAAGCCAAGTTTCGTCAATCAGGCCGACAGCGATCATATCTAGCAAGTGCACACGATCCTTCAATCGATGGCTCGTTAGCTTCATACGAACAAGCTCCGGGAATTCAAGCGTCCGCATCGACTTGATCAATTCAAAGCGGTCGACTTCTGGCGCTGTTTCCGGGTACTCTGCACGCACTTTTTCACCGGCATAGACGACATGCACCGCATCACGTGGCGTTCCGTCTGGACCGTCTAAGAACATCGGAACGCCTGCGACCTCCTGAAAGACGAAACCAGCTATCGCTAAAGCTTTCTTAGCCGCATCAATGTCTTTGCGGTTCAGTACAATATCGACATCGCGAGTGTTTCGTACCGCAGACTCATCAACCTGGGCGACCCATAGCTGCACCGCGTTGCCCCCGATCACTGCATACGGAACCCGCGCATCGTTAAGCGCACTGGTAACGCGTCGGAGTCGGTCCTTTACCTTTTCCACCGCTCGTTCAATCCTCTCCCAAAGAGCATCTCCCGTATATTTGATTTCGATCATCGTGTGTGTCCTTTGCCCCATTATACCACTACCTTGGCAAGGAAACAGCGTAATTAAAAGGACGTTCAACTTTTATTGCTTCTTTTGCCCGCCTCGAGGTCGCAGCGAGGATTGAAGACCGAGTTTTGCAGCAGTTTTTGTCTGCCAATGAGTATCACCGAATGGAGTAAGCAGGTGAAAATGATTTGTCATCAGACAAAATCCAGTCAACCGCATCGGTACCTTTTCGTGAGCCTCCCGCATCAAGTTCACAAACGCGGCGAAGTCATCATCCTGATGCAAGACATTGCTATGGCCATTGCCCCGGTTCAGGACATGGTAAACAAACCCACCTCGTGATGCTCTTGATGTGCGTGGCATTGCAGCATTCTAACTGAACGAAATCCGCAGATAAAGTAGAATGTCCCC
>CALMEE010000135.1 GCA_937862885.1 uncultured Planctomycetaceae bacterium | reverse complement strand
TTTCTTGATCCGATCATTCCTGCACTGTGTTGGACTCGCATGGTCGTTTGCGAGCCGTTCTTAAGGACTCGCTTGTCCTGAAATGCTGCGTGAAACCTGATACGATTCTGTGCCATGCCCGGCTTACCATGGGGAAACCTCCCTTTGAAGTCAAAATATTGATTCGCTGAATCGCAAATGCCAGAGCTTTACCTGTACGAACATTGCGCAACAGGCAAAATAAAATGCATGTCCTTTGTGTTGTGTGTTGTCGCACAACCATTGGTTCAGAAAATGAGGGCACGCCATCCCCGCCAATGTATTGACATCAATTGTAGCTGTTGCTAAACTTCACGTGTAGCCGTAGCTACATTTTTTAGTTTTTACTGTCCGCAAACAAAAGGAATTCAAATTGCTCACCCGCAAGTCTAATCCACGAAACGCATTTACGTTAATCGAGTTGTTGGTGGTTATCGCCGCCATCGGAATTTTGTCGGCCCTACTGATGCCTGCGGTACAACAAGTTCGATCGGCAGCGCAACGGATTTCAAGTGTGAATAACCTAAAGCAAATCGGGTTTGCGATGCACAACTACGAATCGGCGTTGAGACGCTTCCCACCCGGCTATACGAGCGTTGTTCCGCATCCCGACATGGACCCGAATTCCTGGGACGGTCCGCCGGGCTGGGCATGGGGGGCATACATACTGCCGTTCATGGAAGGCAACATCGTCTACGACCAACTGAATCTGAATTTTCCTTGCTGGCATCCTGACAATGCCGCGATTGTCCAAACTACAATTCCTACTTTTCTATGTCCAGGAGCACCTGACTCCGAAGGCCCTGTAAATATCGTGGACGATGTAGGCAACGTATTGGCCGTCTTCGGGCGTTCCCACTACGTTGCGAATGCTGGACAAGACGAACCTTGGGGATACGATCAAGCGCCCATCCAAGGCGAATGGCGCTCGATCGCGACTGGGCCCTTCTATCGTAATTCACGAGTCAGAATTCGGGACATTACCGACGGCACTTCCAGTACCGTATTCGTGGGGGAACACACGACGATCAGTGAAAAGACTTGGGTGGGGGTCGTACCGGGAGCGGTTAGTGGACCTACCGATCCGTTCCGATTTCCGTTGACGGAACCGGACGAAGCGGCGACGCTCGTACTTTTTCACAGCGGGCCGTCAGCTACCGAACCCGGCATTATCCATCCGCCGAGTTTCCCGACGTGTCACGTTTGTCAACTCTACTCTCCATGGCCTGGCGGAAACGTCTTGTTTGGCGACGGTAGCGTGCGGTTCATCCCGACCACGATCGATGTAAATATCTGGGCTTCGATGTCAACCATATCGGGTAATGAGGTCATTAACGATGATTTTTAAGATTCCTCAAGGCGAGCATTGTAACGCAGTTTCTCGAAATCGAGTCGGGAAAATTGATCAACGGACCGCTTGGACTCTTCTTGCTCTTGTCGTCCTCGGAGGGATTGCCGTCTATCTATGGATGCCCCGTTTGTCACTGTATCCAAAAGTGACACATCTGGAGGCCGATAAGCTCATGCGGCAACTTTATACCGCTTGCTCATCGAAGGATGAGCAGCGATTAGCGGCAGCCCACGAGCGATTTCAAAAGTTGATCGAGGCCGATACGATCAGCTTGGCGGAACGGAAGGTATTCGAGAAGATTTTTAAAACAGCGCAAACCGGTTCCTGGGAAAAAGCAGCAACAGAATGCTTAAGATTCGCCCAAGACCAAGTTTATCGCTGAACGCCATGTGTAGAATTGCACTCGATACTCAATCGAACAAGTCTATGCGGCAGGTAATTTTCTCTTGTCCAAAAGATAGCTCAATACCGTACGTGCTCGAACTTGTTCCGTCCGCGTAACCCATAAAGTCTCTCACAATTCGTTTAACAGCAGCTTGCCCGCTGAAAGGGCGATGCATGCGACAACTCGATCAACGACTTTTTCATTTGCTCGAAAAAGTGCTATCGCCCATGTCCCTTTGCCAAACGGCTCACGGCTACAGTTTTAATTTTGGCAAGGAGTACGCGTTCGATATGCGAATCGAACTGTTCGTTCAGAATTATGATGTCGCAGAGCCTACGCACGACGGAAATCCGCAAAGGTGCTTCAAAGCCTTATAATACTTCAACAGCTCGATGTGATTTCAAGCTCGCCAATGCGTCAGCGACCAGTTTGGAGTCGTTGGCTACTAGCAAATCACGCAATTGTTCTTTGGGGAATTGTTTCCAAAACAACTTTCGAAATTTGGGCACCAGATTCCTTGCTGCCATACTGCCACTAGCAACAGACAATCGATTTTGGGTAAAACAAAATGCATGTCCTTTGTGTGTTGTGTACTTTGTGTGTGTGTTCTTTGCGTGTTTATACGTGATGCGTAGCTTTCAAAGATGACTGTGTGTCGGCGGCTTATGGTGCTTTATGCTGCATTTTTGTTCGTCAATTGCTTTTCAAGATATTCAATTGCTTTGAGTATCGGGATGTCAATGTCCTCCCAGCGAGGAACTTCGCGTGTCGAATCGATGATGACTTCCTCCTCATCGTAACTCTCCAGATTTTCCTGCAACGGATGCATATCGGGTGTGTTACTACTGTGTGGCGGCTCGTCCGACAGGAGTGGCAACTCGTGATCATCGAGGCGGCCTGGCGCATCATCGCCACCATCAGAGTTGTCGATTTGCTGGACGCTGATCAGATCAGTGCGATTCGGATCGGTATCACGCAGCATTCGAGCGGCACGAATCAAGGCCGAGTCCATAGCTGACAATTCACATTCAAAACCAGGGTCTGGGGAAACACCCCATTCCCCGTTGTCCATATCCTCGGCACGCATTTTATAGAAGAGCGTACGATCAATGTTCTTATTGCTTGGTCGCCAATAGCTTGCTACGGTCAGTTTGATATAACTTCTGCCAAATTCGAGTGGAATCAGATTTTGGACAGTTCCCTTGCCGTAAGATCTTTCGCCAATGATGATTGCTCTTTCATGATCTTGTAAGCATGCGGCCACGATTTCGCTGGCGCTCGCTGAGTGACGGTTGACCAAGACGACCAGCGGAATTTCGGGTCTGAATAGAGGTTCGTTGACAGTGTGGTGCCGTTCAAGCACTGTTTCTCCTCGTCCTTTGATGGAGACGATGAGTCGATTTGGCGGCAAGAACATATCTGCGATTTCAATTGAGCCGGAGAGCAATCCGCCAAGATTCGACCGCAGGTCAAAGATCAGCGCCGCTTTGTCGTTGACTTGTTTTAGAGCCCGCTTCATTTCTTCCACGGATCGTTCACCAAATTTCTCAAGTCGAATGTAGCCGATATGAGGATGTGATTCGAGAAAGAAGTTCCATTCGCCATCGTCCTTGCGGGTGTCACCGGCAACGGAATCGACGGGAATTCTGGCACGAGTCAAGGAGACTTCGAATGGATCATCTTGGCCACGTTTTACGAGCAGGTTTACTGTGGACCCAATCGGACCGCGTATTAGGGTGACGGCTGCCGAGGATGACATTCCCCGAGTAGACTTGCCGTTAATTTCGACAATGACATCACCCCGCAGAAGTCCAGCTGCCGCCGCTGGTGTTGCCGGTATCGCGCGAACTGCCGTTAGTTCGTCAGTCTGGCTGTCCACTCGAATCTGCAGACCCACGCCGCCAAACTCCTGATTGATGTCTTCGTTCAATTGTTGATACTGGTCATCCGCAATAAACTGTGAATTCGGATCCAATGATTTCAACATGCCGTCCATCGCCGCGCGAAAAATCTCACGACGTGGGACTTGGACCAAAGCCTCTCGCTCAACAATTTGCATTGCCTCAGAAAACACTCCGGCATAACGGTTTTTGGACGAAGTGAGGTAACAAAGCACGCTCAATAACAACGCCAGTAGAATTGTGTAAATGTTTCGGATCGGCATTGGTGATCGGTTCTAAGCCTCCAGGCGGGGGTAAGATATTTGCAAAGTCACCCAAGAATTATCCATCATTGCAAGTCGTCACATGCTTCCGCAAGATGTGATGGTTGCATGGCTTTATACCAGAAAGCGGACGACAAGTGCGTGCGATTTTGTCCGACGTGTTCATGAATCACCAAAATCTAATTAACAAAAGGGGCAACAATGATCTTTCAAACAGCCTTTTCGAATGTGTTGATCGCTTATCGAAAGTATTGGAGATCCTATTGGGTCGATGCAAATTCTTTTGAGGACAATAATTCGTCGATTCGGCGTGTTTCGTTCTATGGTGGAATAGACAAGCGTTGAAAAGGTAGCCGATTTTGATCTTGGCGAGTACATGGCGGAAAATGACAACGAAAACTGACTATAATCGCATCAAACCGCTTTGATGCTCAGCCGATCCGTATGCAAAGTTAGGGCTGAAGAGCCATTTTGCGTCGAGTTCGTCGAAGGAGAAGTCGAGGGAGAAAACGACGAGATTTTGCGAAATTTTTGTGCAAAAAATAAAAAAAAGAGATTCGCCACTTGATGAATTCGGCCAATTTACACTATATTTACGTCTCCTCCCAATGCTAGAGATCAAGCTGCGCGCATGGGCAGTTTTGAGCGGGGTGCCGTGAATTGGTTCTCCCGCGGCATGATAATTTTAAAGAACGTTGTAATTTAAGGATAAACGGAAGTAGGCCGAGCGATGAAAGTCCGCGCAAGTGTGAAGAAAGTATGTGAAAACTGCAAAATTGTCCGTCGACGAGGGACCGTTTTTGTTGTCTGTACGAATCCCAGACACAAGCAACGTCAAGGTTAATTTGACGTCCGCTGTGTTTGGCAGTCGTTGACTCAGTTCTTGAGTTTGTTTCGTACCGTTGAGCAACGGTATTTAAGCAAAACGGAAGCAGCTTAACAAACAGAACACGTTTTCAAGTAGTCAGCAAGGGATTGGTAAGATACTTTGCTCAAGCTTTGCCCTTCCGGCTTGGACACCCGGTTCTAGTGTCAAAGTGCCGCATAGTTTTGGGATAGCGGGTTTTCTGGCCAAGAATCCAGTTTTTGATCAGAGAAGAAATTGGCAAACCACGCGATAGCATCCCGGATGCTGCCTGCGAATCCAAGAACGTAATGAATTGCAGCGTTTAAGTTTAGGGATTCTATTTCGTTGCTTAACGCAATTTTGTTTTTTGTTTTAGAAAAGTGTATTTCGCAGAGTTTTTGAGTTCGCCGCCAAGAGAAATTTTTGGCACGCGTGGACTCCGTGAAAGAATAGTGCGAAGTAACCAAGAATGTTTAGATTTTAAGGAGAGGTTGCATGCCGCGATTGCTCGGTGTGGATATTCCAAATGATCGGAAGACCGTTGTGTCCTTGACCTATCTTTATGGGGTGGGACCCAAGACCGCGCGCGATTTGTGTCGCAAAGCTGAGGTTGATCCGGACAAACAGGCTCGCGATTTGAAGGACGATGAGTTGAGTCGCTTGGCGACGATTCTGGAGAGCGATTACACGGTCGAAGGCCCTTTGCGTCGTCAGGTGCAGCAGGCGATCGGTCGATTGCGTGAAATAAAATGTTATCGTGGAATTAGGCACCGTTTAGGATTGCCGGTGCGAGGTCAACGAACCAAGACGAATGCTCGGACTCGTAAGGGACCAAAGAAAACCGTTGCGGGCAAGAAGGGTGTAAAGGACCTGAAATAAGTTTGGCACAGACTGGCATGCCTTGGGCTACGAGTAGTATCGGAAACGATGATGTTCGTCGAGTCAGGTCTGTGTATAAGATGCGTCAAGAGACAGTAACTTCAAATTAAAACATTTAAACATGGCAATTGCAAAGAAGAAAAAAGTAAAACGAAATGTGTCGGTTGGTGTTGCACACGTACGGGCTACGTTTAACAACACGACGGTGACAATAACCGACACCAAAGGTGACACGATTTGCTGGGCAAGTGCGGGACTTTGCGGGTTCAAAGGAAGTCGAAAGAGCACGCCATTTGCTGGCCAAATGGCAGGGCAAAATGCCGCTGAAAAGGCGATTAAGTCCGGAATGAGGGATGTGGACGTTAAGGTGAAAGGGCCTGGGAGCGGACGCGAGAGTGCAATTACGGCGTTGCAGGCTGCCGGGCTGAATGTGAAGTCGATTGAAGACTGCACGCCGATCCCACACAATGGTTGCCGTCCGCGAAAGAAGAGACGCGTTTAGTATTTACAACGACGACGCGGCGTAATTTAGTGTTTGCGCGATTCACCGATCGATTGTTGTTCGCCTAACTCGGCCAAGAGCGCAATTTCCATCGTCGTGTACGAGACGATGTATGACCGCAACATTTGAAAAATAACAGAGTCCTTGGGATTTCATTTATTTCTGGAGATCATCGATGCATATCCGTTGGCGTGGCTTGGAGTTGCCAAATATAGTTCAGTGCGATCAAGCAACATTAACTTCGACGTATGGAAAATTTGTTGCGGAGCCTTTTGAAAGAGGTTTTGGAACAACGATTGGAAACAGCCTGCGTCGAATATTGTTGTCGAGTTTGGAAGGGAGCGCGGTGACGCAAGTCAAATTCCGCGGAGCTAATCATGAGTTTACGACCATCGATGGCGTAATGGAGGATGTGACAGACATCGTTTTGAATGTCAAGTCATTGGTCGTCAAGAACTTGACCGATCAGATGAAGATTATCATCGTCGAAAAGAATACGGCTGGTCCGATTACGGGTGCCGATATTCAAACTGGTGGCGAAGTAAAAATCATTAATCCGCAGCATAAGTTAGCTGAATTAACTGTTGATAAGCATTTCATGATGGAGATGGTGGTCGAAAATGGACGTGGTTACATTCCTGCCAGCGAACATAGTCCGCACGATCATGAAATCGGGATTATCCCGGTCGACGCCGTTTACAGCCCGGTTACTAAAGTGCGGTACACTGTCGATGAAACGCGGGTTGGACAACGAACAAATTATGACAAGTTGACGTTGGAAATTTGGACTGACGGTTCGATTACGCCTGAATTTGCGCTAGTGGAAGCTTCCAAAATTTTGCGCAAACATCTGAACCCGTTTGTGCAGTATTCGGAACTTGGACCGCGTGTATTTTCGCATGTACGTCAAGCGAGTGGATTAGATGTGGTGCAGGAGAGTCGCCTTAACATGCCAATTTCTGAATTGAGATTGAGCGTCCGGGCAAGTAACTGCCTGGCAAATGGCAATATCGCAACTGTCCGTGAATTGGTCCGGCTGACCGAAGATCAACTGCTTGATCTCAAGAATTTCGGCGAGACTACGCTGGCGGAAATTGCTGATAAGCTGCAAGCGTTAGGATTGCGTTTAGGTATGCGGGTACCCGCGGCCCCCGCGATTCGTTAGCGATTCCGATGACCATGCAGGCTGTTGCCGCAATGGGTTCAGTTAATCGGCGTTCGCACAAATTGTAAATCATGATTGTTTAAATTGAGATACGCACTATGCGACATAGAAAACTTGGTCGACACCTCGGTCGAACATCGAGCCACCGTAAGGCGCTGTTGAAAAATCTCGCCTGTAGCTTGTTTCTCACAGAACGAGACGACGATTTTTTTGAGGGAATGTTCCAAAGCGACGGTAAAACGGCCGTAAAGCCACCGGCGCACAAGGGCAGGATTACTACCACTTTGCAGAAGGCTAAAGAAGTTCGCTCGTTCGTTGAGCGTTGCATCACAATCGCGGTGAAATCATTGCCTCATGCGGAGAAAGCTCGCCAGTTCGCTACTGATGCAGAAAGAAACTCGGATGCATGGCAGACTTGGCGAAAGAGTTCCGATCATGCGAAGTGGGTTGAGGCAATTGCGCCCGTCGTCAACGCGCGTCGACGAGTATTTGCAATGTTACGCGATAAAGAAGCAGTTCGAATTCTCTTCGATGAAATCGCTCCTCGATTTGCAAATCGACCGGGAGGATACACGCGGGTTTTGCGCTTAGCCAATGTGCGGTTGGGTGATGCTGGCCAGCAAGCAATTTTGGAACTTGTTGGTAAGCATGATCGTGTCAAACAGAAGGCCAAGAAGCCGACTTTTGATCAATCAGATGACAACAATAACGGCGAGAATTCGGATACCTAGGATTTGAACGCTTGGGTTAGTCGCAAACGCGATCGAAAACGAGCTATAGACGGCGGCCGTTAATAATAGACGGTTGTAGAATGTTGAAATTGAGGTGGGCGTTGCGAAAGTGCGACGCCCATTTTTGTTTGACAATCGCTTGGATCGTGCATCCTTGCGACTTAACGTAAATGGTTCGGATCGCTGGGGGCGATGTCGATCTATTATATCCCCCCCAATGGAATTATCTTTCACTGCTTATTCAAACATCTTCAATCGCCGTGTTTGGTGTCGGAGCCAAAATCGGGGATCGTTGCTGGTAGTAGCTAGCTCGAAATCAGTTTGCGGGCTACCAGCAATTCAAGGGCTAAGAAAGCAAGAATTCAATCCAACTTAGCAACCTATGTATCCGTCGGAAAACATATCCAATGGACACATGCGCATGTCCAGGATCGCTTCATCTCTCGCGTATTCCATGTTAGGATAACATGACAAACTGAAGCTCGAGATTGAGTAAGCTCCGTTTGTTGGCAGTTGCAACACTTTTGATTTTTCGGTAAACGCTCGGAACTTTGAAATTTCGTGGCGAAACAATTTCTTTGAGTAGTCGGGAGCGTCAGAATGAGACGTCGCGTTGTGGTTACGGGAGTCGGGATGATCAATCCGCTCGGTACACGTGTGGAAACAGTCTGGAATAGACTGTTGAATGGCGAATCGGGCGTTGGGTACACGACGATTTTCGATGCTAGTAATTTCCCGACCAGGATTTCTGCAGAAATTAAGAACTGGGACATCAAGGATGAAAAACAAGACGCTGAACGGTGGAAGTATCGCGGACGCCATTCGAAGTTCGCTGCTGGTGCCGCGCTTCAGGCGGTTCAAGACTCAGGTGTGTTGGACACGATTTCTGATCCGCGACGTTTCGGAGTTTACTTGGGCAGCGGAGAAGGTAACCAAGACTTCTATTCGTTCGCTGAAATGATGACGGCTGGATTGGACGAAGCGGGGAATTTGAATATCGTGAAATTCATGGAACGCGGCTTAGAAGTGTTAAACCCCGTCTTCGAGTTAGAACAAGAACCTAACATGCCCGTAGGGCACTTAGCGTCGATGTTTAATGCACAAGGCCCGAACGCCAATTGTTTGACTGCGTGTGCGGCCAGTAGTCAAGCTATCGGTGAAGCAACCGAGATAATTCGACGGGGGGAAGCGGACGTGATGTTATCCGGCGGCACGCACAGTATGATCCACCCGTTTGGTGTTACCGGCTTTAATCTGCTGACGGCCTTATCGACGAACAATGACAACCCGCAAGGTGCGTCGCGACCATTCGATCGCTTGCGTGATGGGTTCGTGCTTGGCGAAGGTGCGGCGATGGTTATCTTGGAGGATTATGAACATGCTCGATCTCGAGGAGCCGAGATTTACGGCGAAGTCATAGGATACGGGTCCACCGCTGATGCATATCGTATCACGGATATACACCCGGAAGGTCGCGGTGCAATCGCCTGCATGCGCATGGCCATCCGCGATGCTGGTTTGAATCCAGCCGACATCGGTTATGTCAACGCTCATGGTACAAGCACTGCCGTGAACGACCGAGTGGAAACGCGAGCATGTCGCGAAGTGTTCGGTGCCGATGCAGATCGTGTCCCGGTTTCGTCAACCAAGAGCATGATGGGGCACCTGATTGCTGCAGCGGGCGCGACTGAAATGATTGTTTGCCTTTTGGCGATCAGAGACGGAGTGCTCCCGCCTACGATCAACTATGAAAACCCTGATCCTGATTGCGATTTGGATTACGTGCCCAATAATGCGCGTGAATCGAAGTTCAAATTCGCGCTGAATAATAGCTTCGGGTTCGGGGGTCAAAATATCACATTGGTTGTCAGCGGTAAACCGTAACGACTTGCAATCGCGCAGCAGGATGTGGATATTGCGACTCACTCGAGGCACTTCTTATTGCCATTGAATCTTTCAGCACAAATTTGGCGTGTTGTGGCTGAAATGCTTCCGACGTTTTTAATCGTTCGATTGTTGTAGTCGCTGTTCTGCATGTGCATTCTTGATTGAGAATTTTACATCTCGTTATGTCGCCATTTCATGAAGCTCTTACCTTCCGCTGCAGGTGGCTTTGGAATGCTCGAGCACTTACCTTAAGTCTCGCTGTGTCGGATCAATTTGAATTCGGCGATTGAGCAGTATATTTCGAGTAACGGGTCCCGCCGCAAATTCGCGCAGCAACTGTTTCGACGGAAAAGGAAGCCTTGCCCTGCAATGATGCATTGCAATTTTCTATTCATCGTTCAATTTTTGCGCTGTGACTTAACTAGATGCACACGTGCCACATCGCAATAAAAGCGGAAGTGCCCCCTCGAACAACGCTCCAATATTGCAAGGTTGGTACGCGAGTGGGTTCTTGCGAAGCGACACCTGGGCGCGAGACCTATGCTTGTGAAAAGTTTCACGAGTGGAATTTCATTGAATCGGCGCTTGATTGAGTTCATTTTTTATTGCTAAACGGTTTGGCATGCCCTAGAATTTCGTGTGGAAGCAGGAAGTTTTCGCCGCAAACAGGGTCTCAACCGACGATAACCGTGGGTTATTTGAGAATAACCATAGCTCGTATTCAAATGCGAATCGCGAGAATAACGACATGGCAATGATTGAGGAATCAAGGATTACCCTTGGACAGGGATGGTGGAATGTTTTCTAGAGCAAGCGGCTCGTATTGAGGAGGATGAAGTCATGATGCCTGTAAAACCGGTTCAAGCGCGTGACATTATGTCGACGAAGTTGATAACCGTTCGTCCGCAGGATGACGTTTTTGAGTCAATCTCAATCCTGATAAAAAACAACATTTCCGGTGCACCGGTAGTCGATCAAGATCGCAATCTTTTGGGAGTATTTTCTGAAAAATCGGTCATGAGGGTTTTGTTGGACGGAGCATATGAAGGATTGCCGACAAATGAAGTGCGGGCATTCATGGATACATCGCCGCACACCATCACTGAAGACACGCAACTTCTCTCGATCGCTCAAATTTTTCTCACAACCCCTCGTCGACGCCTGCCGGTCCTTGATGGTACAAGGCTTGTTGGCCAAGTTTCGCGGCGCGACGTTGTGCGAGCCGTCTATGATGCAAGTCGCAAATTCGACACGAATGACAAAGTATTGTTGTATTTGTCAGCCTTACGACCAATTGATGAAGCTCCCAATTTTGATGGTGAGCCAAAACGATAACAAAGACAACTTTTGTCTATGGTGCTCGTTTTGGAGCCCGGGAACAGGTCATCCTTCGAGTGGCATTTGAAATCCAGTCTACGCGGTCGGCCCTTTTGGAGTTTATTACCTGTAACGATTAGGTAGTTTGGTGCCCATGGACGGGGGCCAATCAGCACCGCTAATTTGATTCGAATCAGCGCCGCCAGATTGGTTCATTCGCAAAATACTATTTCGCCCACTCCATTTTTTCGTTTGGATCAAATAGTCTCATTAAAGATTTGCGCTATACCGATCTAACTACTATAGCGGCTTAATAGGGCGGATTAAGACGCCTTAACATCAAGCCTTATCCAAGGAACTGCGGGCGGCAATAAATTTACTGTCGACCCCTCCGCTTAAATGACTTTGGTCATCGCTGCAACGGCTTGCTGAATTCAAAAGTTCCTATGATTTTCAGGCTTTAGGCCGGGAGTGAGAGATGCGAGTACGATTCACCACCCAGATGCAGAAATCGCGATCGACATTTGCAGCTTTCGTAGCCGTCATTTTATTGTTGATGGCGTTGATGCTCGGCTGCTGTCCATTGACTGGCTAAAATTCAAATAAAATTTTTTACGGTCTTCTGCGATCGAAATTCATGGCGAACGCTTCTCCCGAACTCGGACGCGTTGCAAGTGGACGAATTTATCAGAAGTGGCCATATTTCGCTCTAAACAACTTCGTTTGCTAGGTCATTACCTCTTCCAATAGATCGTAGATGAGTGCGCTTTGTTTGCAAGAAGTGTTTGCCCCGAATAGCACCTGCTTTGGATGCGGGCCGGCCAACCGGGATGGATTGAGGATCCAGTCGTTCTGGGAGGGAAATAAGGCCATTTGCAATTGGAAGCCGCAACAAAAATATGAGGCGTTCCAAGGCTACCTCAACGGCGGAATCGCCAGCACGTTGTTGGATTGTCACTGCAACTGGGCCGCAATCGGTTATTCCCATGCTCAATTCGCCAAGCAAGGCAGGCACACAGAGGAAAAGTCGTGGACTCCACCCAAGACGGTTACTGCGGAGCTCAAGGTGGACTTTGTCGCCCCAACATCGACGGCCGACGAAATCGCTATTTTGGCTGAAGTAATTTCGGCCGTTGGGCGTCGCTTTGAGGTCGCTGGACTAATTTCCGTCAATAAGCAGGTAACAGTTCGCTGCCTGGCAAAGTTTGTTGCCGTGAAAAGCGACCATCCCGCACATCATCGCTGGTAGCGTTTGTGGATTATACTCGCACCACAAAGATCGCAAATCGCGAAGCACTTCAGCAGTAGCCAAAATTCGACCTGTTTATTTGCTCGGCATTGTGAATTCATGCTTCCAGTGTTAGCCACACGCAAGTTCGGACCGCTGAAAAGCCCGTGTTGAATCACTGGATTTCGCACCGAGGCGATTGCCATCAATTGACTTTGTTGCAGTCGAATACTCAGTGCCGAGGGATCCACAAAATTTCTACAATCGCTTTGGATATCCTGATCTCTTCAAATCTTGGCGCATTGGATGTCGGTGACCAATGCATTAGAATTCAAGTCTTCACGGTTAGTAATTTTTGGTGTGGGGTGGGATTCCATGAGTGTTGCACGCGGGAACGACGTTCTATCGCACTTCGTGCGCATACGTGGGGCGTGCGCGAATAATCTGCAAAATGTGAATCTTGACATTCCGCGAGGTCAACTAGTCGCTCTTACGGGAGTGAGTGGAAGCGGCAAGAGTAGTTTGGCCGTGGACACGTTGTTTGCTGAAGGACAACGCCAGTACTTTGAAACACTATCCAACAGTCTACGGCAACGATTGAATACCATTGCGAAGCCGCCGGTAAGATACATTGACGGCCTTCAACCAACCATTTGCATCGAACAATACCGTGCCGCGAGGAATCGACGTAGCACTGTAGCAACGTTGACAGAAATTTACGACTTTTTACGGCTTGTAATGGCGCGCGTGGCCGATCTGGTTTGCGGAAACTGTTCCACCAAAATCACGCAGCAAACTCCGGATGAAATCTTGCGTAGGGTGATGAGTTTCCCTCAAGGAACGAGATTGATGATTTTAGCGCCGATTCGCAAAACGGAATCGGCGAACGGCGCTGAACTTATCGCGGAGGTGCGGAAATCTGGACTCGTTCGGGTAAGAATTGATGGTCAGTTGGACGATGTTGAAACCGCTTCAGTGGCGAGTTTGGCTGACTGTTCAAGAATTGAGGCGGTCGTCGATCGAATCGTCGTTCGTGAAGGAGTCGATGACCGTCTCCGCGAGTCACTTGAACTTGCACTAAAATTGGGTAACGGCTCGATAATTCTCAGCAGCCTGTTCGAGTCCGCAAACGGTGAAGAGCCCGCTTGGAATGACGAGATTTGCAATACAGGGTTCGCTTGCGGGGCGTGCGGTAGTCAATACCCTGTTATTACTCCGGGAACTTTCAGTTTCAATCGTCCTGAGGGCGCATGCAAACATTGCCATGGATTAGGTATTCATGAGCACTTAGTTTGGGAAAGGGTTTTCGATTTCGAGAAATCGATGGAGCAATGCCCGGTAATACCTTGGCAAAATCTCCCCAAGCCAAAATGCCAAAAGCGAACGGAACGACTTAAGAAAGAACTTCCTTGGCCAGCGGAGGATTTCAAGAGACCACTCAGTGACCTCGATCCGCAGGCACTCAAACAACTCATTGATGGTGGTGGTGAATGGCCTGGCCTGCGCACGGTCTTGGAAAAGGAATGGGTAACGGCAACGGATGAAAATGATTATCAGAATCTCAAGGGATTGCGACAATCGATGCTGTGCGAGGTATGTCAAGGGAGTCGACTTTCCCCGCATGCGAGTCTGGCCAAACTTGAAGCCAAGACGATTTCAGAAATCGTTGACTTGACCGTGGAACAGGCCCATCATTTCTTCAGCAATATTAGGCTTTCTGCGAGACAACAAAAGATCGGCGAGCTTCCAATTTCGGAAATTCGTAACAGGCTTCACTATCTTTGTCAGACAGGGGTTGGATATTTGCAATTGAATCGCACTGTAGATACGCTTAGCGGCGGCGAACATCAACGAGTAAGACTGGCAACGGCATTGGGATCAAGCTTGAATGGTGTCTGCTACATCTTGGACGAGCCGACGGTAGGTCTTCATCCGCGTGACACGCAGCGGATGATCGATGTAATCAGGCAACTAAACGTTGGCGGAAACACGATAATCATTGTTGAGCATGACCTGGAAGTTATCAACAGCTGTGATTACGTGGTTGAATGCGGGCCGGGTGCCGGTGAATTAGGCGGAAAAATCATAGCTCAGGGATCGATCGAGCAAATTAAACTCGACCCGGAAAGTATTACTGGGCGTTTTTTGTCGCGAGCGGGCCGGAACGACCGTGAAGTGAATAGTAGAAAAGAAAACGTACATGAGGTGAAAACCACGGCAACTGAATTAGGATGCATCCAGGTGCGCGGAGCATCCGTCCACAACCTTCGGCAACTGGATGTCGATATCCCGTTGGGTAAGTTGGTTGTGATTTCGGGTGTCAGCGGTTCTGGCAAGAGTTCGCTTGCCGAGAATATTCTTCTGCCGAATCTTGTCGAGATGATGCGGCAATCTAAGAGTGTTCCCAACCAAATGAAGTTCAGACCCGAACACTGCGACGAAATTGTAGTTCCCAAGTTCGTTGAAGCCGTGATAAGCGTCGATCAATCCCCTTTGGGAAACAATTCGCGAAGTAATCCGGCAAGTTTTTCCGGAATGTTGGTCGAAGTGCGCAAAATATTTGCTGCCAGCCCGGACGCGAAGCGTTTAGGTTTTTCAGCAGATCGTTTCAGCCTGAACACAGCGGCTGGGCGATGTGCGGCATGTCAAGGAACGGGAGAATCGAGGCTAGATCTAAAATTTCTGCCTGAACTGGTTACGCAATGTTCTGTGTGCCAAGGCAAGCGTTACAACCAGCAGACATTGCAAGTTCGCTATCGCGGACAGACGATTGCCAATGTTTTGGACATGTCGTTTGAATCGGCGCATGAATTCTTCAAAAACTATGAGAAAATCAATAGAATAACTGAGCAGTTTATCGATGTTGGTTTGGGTTACCTTCGACTAGGTCAGCCAGCGAATAAGTTGTCTGGGGGAGAAAGCCAGCGAATTCGTTTGGCAAGCGAGTTAGCGAAGAAAATGGAGTATTCCCACACAATTTTTCTGTTGGATGAGCCGACGACAGGTCTTCATGCGGCTGACGTTGAGCGTTTGCTTGCGATACTAAAGAAATTGGTAGTTAACGGTAATTCTGTGATTGTGATTGAACACGATCTACAAATTATTCGAAATGCGGATTGGATCATCGATCTTGGACCAGAAGGTGGTGCTGAGGGGGGCAGAGTTGTGGCTGAAGGGTCTCCGCTGACGGTTTCTCAATCCGCAAAATCAATCACGGGTACATTTTTGAAATCGTAATACGCGCTGTCATTCAATTTTGAGTCGATCGGTACCTCGTGTAACTTGCCCATGAACAGATTCCAATGTCTATCCCGTTTTCCGTCACGAAATCTATGACCCGATCATTTGATCGAATAGCGTGACCAGGAGTGTTGGCTTTATGAAACAAATCTATTTGGACTACAACGCGACAACACCAGTTGCTCCGACCGTCGTGGAAGCGATGCAGCCTTTTTTCAGCAATCACTATGGTAATCCTTCAAGCCGGCATGCACTTGGATGTGCCGCAGCCGAAGGAATCGAAGATGCACGAATGCAGGTTGCTCAGATGATTGCCTGCGATAGAGAAGACATCGTGTTCACGAGTGGTGGGACCGAGAGCAATAATCTAGCCATCAAGGGAGTGATGTTATCTGGAAAACAACTGGCTGGTCACATGATTATATCGGCGATTGAACATCCCTCCGTCGTCGCTCCTGCAAAGTTCTTGCAGCGTTTGGGAATCGATCTTACCGTGGTTGGATGCGATGCCGACGGTGTTGTTTCGCCGGAGGCAGTATATTCGGCAATGCGTGCTGATACGAAACTCATCAGTATTATGCATTCAAATAATGAAACCGGTGTCATCCAACCAATCGCGGACATATCAAAGTTATGTCGACGTGCTGGAGTCGTTATCCACACAGACGCGTCGCAAAGCGCAGGCAAAGTTCCCTTGTCGGTTACTGATTTGGGAGTTGATTTGATGACATTGGCCGGACACAAGTATTACGCGCCCAAAGGAATCGGTGCACTCTTTGTTCGTGAGGGCCTGGTCCTTGAGCCCGTCTTGCACGGCGCGGAACATGAGCAAGGAATGCGGGCCGGTACAGAGAATACGCCTTATATCATTGGCTTGGGTGAGGCTTCAGCTCGCTCAAGTCGTGCGATTGATGACGCGGTTTCTCATATGTCCAAATTGCGCGATCGCTTGTTTAATCGAATCCAAGCAGAAGTCGGGATTCCCCTGAAAGTCAACGGAATTGGCGCTGAACGCTTGCCGAACACGTTGAGTATCGTATTTCCTGAAGTGACGGGCTACGAGCTGTTGAACGCTATTCCAGAAATTTGCGCGTCGACCGGTGCGGCTTGTCATAGTGACGCTGTGGACATGTCACCCACTTTGCGAGCCATGGGATTGAGTCGAGAAGAAGCCGCGGGAACAGTTAGATTCAGCTTAGGATGGTTCAGTCGAGAAGAGGAAATTGATCAGGCCGTCGAACTCATTGTGGGTGCTTGGGAAGGGTTGCGAGTTAGCTAGTTCGATTGGAGGTTGACCTCCAAGTTATGGCTGACGATTCAATCACTTGTCTCACTCTACACCTGGGGCTGAGGCTTTCGTAAATCCAAATAGCTTGGTGGCCCAGCCAGTTGCTACATCCAACTACACATTCTTAAAAATGGAAGTTGTGTATGCGACACTAAACAGTGTTCTCACGCGACCGCCAACATCACCTGCGGCATAGTGTCCGCGGCCAGATTGGAAAAAAGCTGTGGCCGACTCACTGTATCGGTTGACCTGGTTTAAGCCGCTAGCAAATTCCTGTAACGCGCAGGGGCGATAGCAACTTCTTTATCGCAATTTCCAGCTAGTTTGCCGACATATCCACCATTTTCATTCGAGAATCACTGCGATTTCAAATTTAAGTCGTTCCATCGGCAAATCGATTTGACGAAAACTTTGGAAATCGATACTATCCCGGCGTCAAAACCTGACGAAAGCCGGTCTGTACGTACGTGTTCGGACTTGCGCCCAGTCTCCAAATCACCAAGACAGCCTAAATTCGAGATTCCATGAAGCCATTTTTCAAAGCGATAAAGCTTTCGTTGCGTTACAAATGGAGCATTGTAGGTGCCGTTTTATGCTCGATGGCGATCGCGGTTTTATGGAGTACTAGCATCACGACCATATTGCCTTTCGTGGAGATTGTCTTCAAACAGCAAGGAACGCTAGTTGACTTGGTGACCGACAAAATCGAAGACCAGAAGAATGAGATCACGCAACATGAACAAGAGATCGCTGACTTAAAGGTCGCGTTAGCTTCAGCAGCGCCGACCACGCGCGATCGCCTGCAAACAAAACTTGAAAAAAGCGAAACACAAATTTCCTATGAAAAGCAGAAGTTGGCATGGTTGGAGTGGCTCCATCCAATTGCGTCGAACTATGCCCCGTCTACACCCTTTGTGACATTACTTTTCATAATTGGCTGGTTGCTGTTTGCCACGATTTTGAAAGGTGCGTTTATCGTCATGGGCACCGTGTTCGTCGCGCGGGTTGCTAATGGCACAGCTTTTGACATGCGTCGCATGTATTTTCGTAAAGCGTTGGAAATCGATCAACATCTAATCGATCACGCCGGCACGTCGCGACTGATGACAAATCTCTCGCATAACATGGAGATGATAAATGGCGGGATTTCCGTGTTCTACGGCAAAGCGGTTCGCGAACCACTGAAAATGATTGCCTGCTTAGCCATGGCAGCAGCGATCTCGTTTCCATTACTGATTATTTCGCTAATTCTCGTTCCGGTGGGAGGATTGCTCATTAACTATCTTGCCAAGCAAATGAAACGAGCGATTCAAAAAGAAATTGGAGGGATGGCAGCCGTTTTTCAATCATTGATCGAGAGTTTCAACGGCATCAAAACGGTGCGCATTTTCACTCGAGAGCGAACCGAACGTCACAAATTTAAACAAAATTCGCGCGTGCTGTACCGCATGGGGACGCGCATGTCGTTTTTTGACTCAATTATCCGGCCAATCTCTGAGGTTCTCGGCATTGCGTCGATTTCAATTGCAATGCTTGTGGGCGCCTACTTGGTTTTGAACGGTGAGACGCACATTTTTGGTATCCGAATTTTACGAACTAAAATGGACGCGTCGGTGCTCATGCTCTTCTATGCGTTGTTAGCCGGAGCAAGTGATCCAGCCCGAAAAATGACGGAGGTAATCAATGTCATCGTTCGCGCGGGCACCGCATGTGAAACACTTTTCAAAACGTTTGATTCAGCGCCACGCGTCCGAGCGCCAGAGAATCCTATAACGCTTAAGCCACACTCTGAGAAAATTGAGTTTGACAAAGTTTGGTTTCAATACGTTGCTAAACAACCTGTACTACGAGACCTCTCCCTTACGATTCCATTTGGCGAAACTGTGGCCATCGTCGGGGCAAATGGCAGCGGCAAGTCAACCTTGGCTAATTTGCTTCCTCGGTTTTACGACGCGACACGTGGCAGGCTTATGATCGACGGGGTTGATGTGCGTTTGGTCCACCCCAAGAAGCTACGGCAACAAATCGCTTGGGTAACCCAGGATCCCGCGCTATTTAACGGGTCGATCATCGAAAACATCAAGTATGGTAATTTGAGTGCCGATTCAGCTGACATTGAATACGCGATGAAGCTGGCAGGTATCGATCGATTCTTAGCTGATCTGCCCGGTGGCATAGACACACAGATTGGTGACCGTGGAGATCGATTGTCGTCAGGCCAAAGGCAACGTGTTGCATTAGCGCGGGCCATTGTCGCCAATCCGCGCATTCTCATACTTGACGAAGCTACAAGCCAAATGGATGGGCAAACGGAACAACTCGTTCATACGGGATTGCGGGATTATCTCCGAGGTCGTACCACGATAATCATTACGCACCGTCTGAGTTCGTTGGCTCTGGCTGACCGCGTAATCGTTATGGAAGCGGGGAAAATTGTTGCCGATAATCCACCAGAAATCGCCAAGGATGCAGAACAATTCAAATATCTCTTTGCCAAATCAGCGTGAGCTACTCCTTGATGGAACTTCGCGGTCACTCACATCGATGTTCACACACAGGGTACGCATCATCGTAGACGCTTGCATCATCATATTGCCTTCGGATGCCGGATGATTTCCTCCGGTTCAGTACGTTAAAGGGGGGCAGCGAAATCGCTAATTGTGGTGTGTCGAATGCGAATCTGAGTTGCCCGGAGACATTTCGCAGATCGTTCGATAAACGCTTGCCACGCCGGCGGCCATGCTTGTTTCTGAAAAGGATTCACTCTGTTGTATCACACAGGAATGGCTCATTTGCTTCCAAGCATCAGGTCGTTCGATTAACGTTTGAATCGAGTCAGCAAGTGCGGTGGAATCGCCGGGGGGGAAGATATGTCCATCGATTTGATCACGAATCGCTTCATTAACTCCCTCAACATCTGCTGCAATAACTGGTACACCAGTAGCCATCGCTTCGAGCACGACCATAGGCAAGCCCTCTCCAAATAGGCTCGGCAAAACGAACAAGTCCATTCTTTGGAAAAATGCATTTACGTCTGTTTGAAAACCAGTCCACTCAATCAAGGAAGATATCTCAAGCTCGGTAGCAAGGGATTTGATCTTCTGTTCGTAATCGGTAGATTCGAATGGTCCAACGGCCAATAAACGCACTGGACAGCCGCGATTGCGTAAATTTGCGATAGCCTGCAATAGAACTTCCGTTCCTTTTCGCGGTCGAAACAATGCTGTAGTTCCTAGTGTCCAAGTACCCATCGGCGGGTTGCGATCTGGACAACTTGCGAGTGACCGAACGCCATTGTGCACGACGAACAGCTTACCTGGATCGTGCCCAGCGTGCTCCATATAGCTTTTTAGACTTTTAGATACACAAATCATTGCATCGCATTTTCGCAGCGACCACTGTTCCGTCCATTGATTAAGTTTGTTTTGCAGAAATCGAGTAGAGTCTCGGCCGACTGGACTATGTACATGATAGACCAACTTCGCCCCAGTCTTCCTGGCAACCAATCGACCAATCATGACTGAGCGTGGCGTATGCGCATGGACGATCCGGTAGCCTTCTGATTTAACGATTCGTACTATCGCGCGCACGATCCTCAAATCAAATCGATTGTTCATCGGTTCTATGTACAATGGGCAGTCCGTGCTTTCCCGCTGCTTTGGAAATTTGCCGTCCTTCAAACATACGAAGCCCGGCTGCCATCCGAATCTGGAGAGTGTCAGCCCGAGCAGGTCCTGCACCCGCTCGGCACCAGAGAAATGTTCTCCATTAATTATGTGCAAGACGCGCAACGACTCATTTTGCATGGAATCATTTGTTGACGACGAGTTGCTAATTACTTTCACGTCCCACGTGAACGGCAATTGTGAAAATGTATTGGGTGACGCATACATGGTGGATCAAAGGGCAAGGTTTGTGGAATTATCCTTGACGTTTTGAAATGTTGGCATGCATAAAACACAAGCGATAGGCTTGTTCAACCAAATATGCAAGCATTTCGTAGTCGTGGAAAGGCGGGAGTCGATTGGCGGCATCGAAAATTGTTCGGTTCCAATTTTCCAATTTTACAAACTTAGTCTCCAAAATATGGTGACCTCGCTTACGAATCCGTGCAATGAACAGGAATCGAGCCGTGCAACATATCATGATCGATCAATTCCTTCAACTCGGCATAATCCTTATCACCTGCTAGCAAATTCGCTCTTCAAGGGTTGTTCTGTATTCTGCTAGATTCCTGCAAATTAGGGTCTCAGCCCGGTCAATCGGGTACACCAATAAAGCCGAGGTCAGTCACCACCAAACAACGCTCCTCGAATACGTTCTAGTTTGTCGCGGACTTCGTTGAACTGCAACGTGAGAAATACCTTCATTTTCTGAATTTCGGCACTTGGTTAACGGGCATATCGAATGATGCATCTCATCGATTCGTAATTCAACTAAATCGCGAGCTTTCATGACAATCACTTACACATCGAACTCTTGCCGCAAATGGAAGAACGTCAATTGACACGTCTCACATCATCTCGTCTTGGTCTGGTATTGGTTGCATTGATGGCGCTGTGCGGCTGCGCGCAACGAGGTCAAATTGCATTGCCGAACCATGATGAATTCGTGACGGAACAATTAATCTTCCGTTCGGATTTCAAACTTCCCAGAAGACATCGCTTAATCGAAGAGTTGTTGTTAAGACGAAGGGACATCAGTGACACGTTGTTCTTGCCCATGTCTGACGAACCAATTAATGTTTATATTTTTGAAGATGAGGCTAGGTTTCGCAGGTTTATGCGGGCCAATTATCCGCAGCTTCCCTATCGACGTGCTTTCTTCGTGAAGAATGATACAACGCTTAATATCTACGTGCATTGGGGAGAAAAGATTGCCGAAGACCTGCGCCACGAAGTCACTCACAGCTATCTGCACGCTGTGGTTACTGATCTGCCGTTGTGGATGGACGAGGGTTTGGCTGAGTTTTTTGAAACCCCGCGAATCAGCGATGGTTTCAATCGGCAACACATTTACCTCTTGCTTGAAGCGATGAAGGATGACGATTGGCAACCGGATTTGAAACGGCTTGAAGCATTGGACAATCCAATGAAGATGAGCCAAATGCATTACGCCGAGAGTTGGCTTTGGGTACATTTTCTTTTGAAATCTGAAATAGCCAACCAAGAGATTTTACAAAATCAACTGGCGCGGATTCGAATGAATGGCGTAACTGATCCATTGTCGAAAACGATCGAGAAAAAAATCCCAGAGGCTCATAAAGAATTGCTGGAACATCTCCAATCATTGGTTGATCAACTGTAGTGTCCGCTACCTGGAAGTTGCCGTTATCCGAAAACACAACAAAGCTTGGTGCGTGCAAACTTAAGTCGACAAAAGCGCCCAAACCGTGGAGGCAAACATACGTGGTATGGCTTTAAAGCGAACTCGATTCGAATTAGAAATAAAGCGCCGTATGAATTGTTTGCCTTGTGAGAGACCAATGGATGGCGTACAAAATGGTTGTGAAAAGGACGAACTGAATGCGACCAATTCTGAAACACTGTTTGATCAATGGAGCACTCGTCGTTGCAAAAATGGCGGAAGTGCATGGGAATCGAACCCACCAACCGCATGCTTCCATACGGTCCATCGGTTTTGAAGACCGTGCCGGGCACCAGCCCAAGTCCCACTTCCGTCGCAAACGTCGTTGGGGCGAGTATACTAACAAAATACTCGAATCATTCAATTATGGAAACAAGCAACGTCAAAAAATATGGACGCAAATCCCCAAGTGATGAAACATGCAATAAAATTGGCCATTGAGAAAATGTCTGCCAATCTTGGCGGACCATTTGGTGCCTTGGTCACGTGCGGCGATACGATCGTAGCCGAAGGTTGGAATCAGGTCACTTCGTCTTTCGATCCAACGGCGCACGCCGAGGTGGTGGCGATCCGCAATGCCTGCCGCGAGTTGGGAACGTTCGACCTGCGAGGGCATCAAATCTATTGCAGCTGTGAGCCTTGTCCAATGTGTTTTTCTGCGATTTTCTGGGCGAGGATTGACAACATCTTTTACGCAGCAGGGAGCGAAGATGCTGCGAACGCTGGATTCGATGATTCAAGAATTTACGACGAGATCAACGCTCCCCATGTTGATCGCACAATACCAATGCAGCAAATCTTGCGCGATGAAGCTCTTCGGCCATTTCAACTGTGGTTGGCGAAAGAGGATCGTATCAGCTATTGATCAACATTGTACAAGCTGAATTTCCAAGTCGCCGACAAACATCATACGATTGACGCGCACGTACACTGTTTGCCGCGCTGCATTTTAGCTTATTTAGCGGTAGATTGTCTCTCGGTCGAGCGTGTTCATCGCCTGGCGAACCGTTTTGATATAGCGCGCAGGGTCTGCCTCAAACTTGCGTCGATTTTCCATCTCGCGAAAGAGCACAACTATTTTGGGGCCTTCGTTGCCACCAAAAAAGGCACCGAATTTCCGTTCGCCTTCAACTAGCCGACCTGATTCTTGAAATATGACAGGGTCATTTCCGGATAATAAGGGACTATACGCGTCGGGGGCCATCTGGAAGACGTCGCGGTATTCCTTCGACGCAAACACGTAGGTCTTTCCGCGATGAACACATCCCCAGCTTGCGTCCCCTTTTACCCATGTCTCTTGGTTGATAAGAGACACTGGACAGTGGCCTTCCAGGGCGAGATCTTTTGAATTCTGAAACGCCATCGGGTTGACGATCCTACCGGATGTCGATGATGGCTGAGGGGTCTGGGAAGAACTTGTCTGGTTGGACCCATTTGACTGGTTCGCAGCGGACCTGCTTTGTTGTTCGGCCTGATCAACTGTCACCACGTGTGCGTGATCGAACTCGGTGTTCGCAGTGATCGCATCCAGCCGCATTCGTGCTTCAATGTTTTGCTGGCCCGCATTCAAATCAGCCGCAGCTGACTCGGTACCGGAACGAATGCGATCGACATCAAAATCAAATTGGTTCTTTCCTGAATCAATTGTACGCTGAATCTGGGTTCGCGCTAGTGAAGCTGGGCTATTTGTGGTTTCGCCGGTCGGTTCACCCGTCGGCAGCTTGCTTGATGTGCCCAGTGCATTCACTGAACGCAAAAACTGGCCTCCGCCGTTATTGATTTCGCCTGTCTTTTCTTGACCGAGGTTCAGCTGACTTTGTGTGCGTTGCACTTGCTCATTCAGATTCAGTTCATATCTGGCCTGTCGTTCACTGGACGTCAGTTCGCTTTCGGAAGCTGCTGTTACGTAATTCTCGTTGATTTGCTCAACCAGTGCAGTTTCCTTTTTGTTGAAAGTGCCGAAACTCTTAACCATTTTTATGAACGATGGTGCATCGCGTGGGCTGTTGCGTTTGCTCAATTGCACGCCATCTGCGGTTGTTAGGACGTCGGTCGGCATACTTGTAACTTGATACTTTTTTACCAGGTCGCCGCGTGACTCAACGTTGATTTTGACCGGTATCACATTTTCGTAGATAGCCTCAGCAACATCCGGGCGGTTGAAAACGAAAATCTCAAGATTCTTACAAGGTTGGCAACGATGTCCCCAAAAATGGAGCATCAACATCTTACCTTCCGTCTTCGCAAGTTGAGCCGCCTCTTCTAGGTCTTCAATCCACTTAATCTCTGACGCTCCAGACTGTGGATAAGCCATCGTCGAACCGCAAAATAACGAACCTGTCGCGATAAAGAGAAGAACAAGAAGATTGGCGAACGACGCGATGGACACAATGCATCCTTTAAGTTGAAACGTATCTGGTAGACGTTAATTCCTTGACCAATCCGATGTTCCGATCCCGACATCGAATCCACAATTCGACGAATATTGAATACGATTGAAATTCACTCTTGTTGTGGCCTCCAAAGCCTTTGCCAGGAGAATAGTGCGATGCGAAAAACCAGAAACAAGAGATCGCACTTTGTGAGTCTAGTTCTTAAATACAACGATTTCCCGACTGATTCGACTACGCTCTTGCTTATCGAGTCGACTTTCAGCCGCGCCAGCTATGATCGTCGGTCGGCCAAAGGCTCGATTTTGGCGATTCAACCCGTATGTCCTGATACTACGCTGGCAAAAGTGCTCCTATTCCGCAGCCTATCGCCGATTCGGATTTAGTCAGCGCCTGCGCTAAGTAAGGTTCAACAACTAAGCAAACCTTCGATAAGCGGCCATATTTATATATCGGAAAAACGAGTGTGCTGATTGAACAAATAACGTTGATTGTTCCGGATAAATAGTTTGGGTAGTTTCGACAAAAATGGGATTTTCACACTTTCATCGGATTTTTTCGGAAGGCCGGGGGAAATTCAGCTTGACATAATAGATAAGGTCGATAATACTTTGCGTAGAAATATCGTTACTGAAGCAATAAGCTCTGTCTTCGTGAATTTCATCAAGCTCTCGAAAAATGGCCATGTTTCCCGCGGTTGCGCAATGAAGCGGATGCTGGAAACCAAATAGTGGCCGAGAGGTGGTTTTTAGGCCCTATCGTAACCATACCTCATGGGATAATGCGGCATTGGGAAGCCTGCCACGATCTTTATAAAGCGTTTCCGGCATCCTCCGAATAGTCCGGAATATTTGAATAGTGATCGCTTGCTTGGATTCATTGAATTATTCGTTTCGACGCTAGGTGATTTTCGGTCAAATTTTTGCACGCTGGTTATCTCCTCGCTGAATTGGCGCCTCCGGTTGAATGGCGACAAGACAAAAGTTTTCATTGACTTTTCCCGTAGATTGCGGCCAAGTCGTTGCTTGAAGTCCCGTTGGGCGACAATCACGCGGAAAATATGATTGCATTGCATTTGTAGAAGAAATCCCGATTGATGGCCACATTTTCTCAGGTGACATCGGGCGGGTTGGTACGAAATACGGTTGGATGAAGTAACCGTAATTCTGAATCATTCAGATGAATGGCGATTCTCGGTTCGTGTGTAACCAACAATGTGGTCAGCGGACACGGAATTCGCTCAGTTCCTTGAAGTGCTTCTGGCACTGCTCATCTACGAGCTTTTTTTCAGGGCACTAGTCTGGTGGCCGCCGCCAAATTTAACAAGTGTATTCGAGTGTGACCCTTGAATTTAAAAACCAGTTTCAAATGGTTCTTAAAACCTTAGTTAGTGTTGATTTCCATCGTTGCGAAATCGACGTTCTTAGTTCGAGATTTGAGTGTACGAAACCGGTCGTTGATCCACCGGTCGATCGAAGGAACGTTATCCTGTTAAACACTAAACTTGAGTGTCTTCTTTCTCAAAAATTTTGATTAGCTTTGGAGATCGCATGCTGCGACCCCTTCAGACCTTTATCTTCTAAATTCGCTGACCGAGCACTTTCCCACTTCTCGGTACTCACAAAAAGGAATAGTTATGTCAAAGAAACGCCCACGGTCAAAACCTTCAAGTGGACGTTCAAATTCTGGACGGAGCAATAATGGAAAACCAAGCAGCAATTCGCGTCGACGCGGACCGGGTGGCGGCGGCGGTGGTGGCGGCGGTGGCGGAAATTATCGTGGAGGACGATCTCGCAAACCGGCCGCGAATGATGAACCGCTTGAGGCAGGTGATGTTGAGCTCGTTGAGGGAACGGGGTTGCTAGAAATGCACCCGAATGGTTATGGATTCTTGCGTAGCCCAAACAATAACTATGCCCGCGAGCGTACCGATCCGTTTGTTCCGGGGACAATGATCGAGAAATTCGCATTGCGTCCGGGCGTCATGATTCGGGGAATGGTGCAGCCAGCCCGGCGGCAGCAGGGCCCCAGATTGCGCGAAATACTTGATGTCGATGGCATGCCGCCAGAAGATTACGCCAACGTCCCCAGCTTTGAGAATTTGACTCCAGTCAATCCCAAGTATTGGTACAAACTGGAGACGGGTGCAGAACCGTTAACCACGCGAGTTATCGATTTGCTCGCTCCGTTAGGAAAGGGTCAGCGAGCGTTGATCGTGGCTCCGCCACGCAGTGGCAAAACGATCTTGCTCCAGCACATCAGCCACGGCATTTCGACCAATCATCCTGACACGAAATTAATTGTCTTGTTAGTCGATGAACGCCCAGAAGAAGTAACTGACATGAAACGGAATGTCAACGGCGAAGTAATCGCGAGTAGCTTGGACGAAGACATTGAAAGCCATGTGCGTATTTCACAACTTGTTATCGAGAGATGCAAGCGCTTGGCCGAAATGGGCAGAGATGTATTCCTCTTGCTGGATTCGATTACGCGATTGGCTCGCGCATTCAACAAATGGGTAGGAAACTCCGGTGCCACCATGTCTGGCGGCGTAAATATCAAAGCGATGGACATACCGAAGAAACTCTTTGCCACGGCCCGGGCATTTGAAGAAGGTGGTTCGTTGACAATTGCCGGTACTGCACTTATCGAAACAAACAGTCGAATGGATGACCTGATTTTCCAAGAGTTCAAGGGAACTGGAAATATGGAACTTGTACTCGACCGGAAACTTGCCGAGCGACGTGTTTGGCCAGCCATCGACATATCGCAATCCGGAACACGACGAGAGGAATTGCTTCTTGATCCGGCAACCCATCACGCGGTTACGATGTTGCGCCGCACTTTGACTTCAATGCATCATGTTGAAGCAATGGAGCAGTTGACAAAACAATTGTCTAGATTCAAGACCAATGGTGAGTTTATCCAATTGATCAGTGGGCAAATGGCGCGAGACCGTGACTAAACGGATGTGGCGTTGATATCTTTTCGCCAAGTGAACCTGAAGTTCGCGTTGCGGGTCCGTTGGAATGTGCTAGACTTGCCTAATTATTGACAGTTTTGGAGGGTAAGCGAATGGCTAGCGGCTTCATTGGAAATGAAGTGCCGGGAAACCGGTTGCGGGTTCGAGTCCCGTGCCCTCCGCTAGAAGGCTGGACGCAAATGGCTTGGCCGATGTTGTGGCTTGACTTCGCGCCATTCACGTCGGAAATACCGCAATCGGTGTTGCGAGTGCACGCCAGATGCCACAAACTCAACGACCAACTGAATTAAAAGTTGTTGTGTGTCCCCTGCAATTTGTCCAAACAATCAGGTGCTGCCATTTTGTCCATTTTGTAACCTGCTGAGCGCTTTTATTGATGGTGTCTTCCGTACCGCGTGCTGTGGGCCGATGAGGTCATTCACGGGGTGCTCCAATCTCACTGGTTTGCTTTGCGCAGATAGTTGTGATCAATTCGGTGTCACGAGCTGGTGGATACGCGGGCAAAGATGTCGAGATGGCCGCACGATGGGAATCGGCGACTGTTGAAGTCTTCGAGGTGTCATACGCGGAACTAGTCCAAATCGTCCTTGCAACCTAGTTGCGAATTTTTAGTTTGTTCTGTAACCGTTAGAACCGGTTTCTCCGCGATTTGATGAACAATGGCGAGAAAGACTTCTTGATCTATTGTATACTTGACTCGCATGTCAAATCAGCTTTCTCAACCGCGCAAACTCCTGGTCGAAGAACCTTTGGCATTTTGCAACGATTCCTTGATTCCACTGCGCGAATTTGGCGTGCCAGTAACCAGCCACGGGTTTATCCAAGGAACGACCGTTGCTGAGCAGGTTCGCACCTTTAATCGTCGGCCTTTTTTGCTCGAACGCCATTATGACCGCTGGAAACGTGGAGTTCAGCTGATCGGTTTTGATTTGAACTACTCGTTTGAGTTGCTACGTGAACGCCTGCAGAAAATAATTGATGCCAACGCAACGCTGTTACCGGAAGCAGTTGAACAGCGTGTGAGTTTTTTCTTTGTGCCACCGAGTCGTTCGCCTTTCTGTTGGTCAGAGGGAACTTCGCTCAATTCGGAATCCTCGATCGTTGGCATCCTCTCATTTGCGCTACGGCACGAGCAATTTGAATCCCAATACATCAACGGCGTTGTGTTGGCCGAGACTCCCACTTGCGATGTTCCACCGGAATGTTGGCCGCCGGACGTAAAGATTCGCAGCCGATTGCATTACGTGCTGGCCGAACGAGCGGCGACAAGAATTTGCCCCGGTGCCTTTCCAATACTGTGCGACCAAAACGGAAATGTCAGCGATTCAGCCAATGCAAGCATCCTGGGATATAGAGCCGATACCGGCTTGTTGGTTCGCCCCGAATCGCATCGCTTTGCGAGCATTACCGTGGATTACGTTTTAGATTTGGCGCGAGAAATGAACATTACGGTCTCGGAATCTGAATTTACCGTTGAACACTTGTGTTCGTGCGACGAAATCTTTCTGGTTTCAACACCTTGGTGCATATTTCCAGTTCAAGAAGTCTTTGGACGTCGTTGTCAAATTCGCTCGGGCTTCCCAATTTTTCGAGCATTAATCGAACTGTGGTCGCAAAAAGTGGGAAGGGAAATAACAAGCTGAAACGACTTATCATCCAGCGATGCGCAGGCAAGAATTCAGGCATCCCGGCCTATTTTGGGCTTCATTCGTTTTGGGAGACCATCGAAATTTTGCCGTCACGAGACATGATAATGATGTTGCCCAGCAAAGGATTTTCTAACGACAACAGCTTTTCACCTGCTTCATCGGTGCCTTGCGCGGCCAAAATATCCACTCCCCATTGAATATCGGGAATTGACCTTTGAGCAGTTCGCAAATTCGCTCGTTGGTCTGATGTCAGATTTGGCGCACCGGCCAGATCCGACCATGAGTTTGGGGCTGTTTGGCGATTTTCCAAGTAGCCCGTGTACGCGGCGTAGACGGAATTCAACATCTGCTGCGTTTCGAAGTCGATTGCAGCGCGGTTTTGCATGTCATTCAATCTTTCATTAACGCGCTTGCGCGTCTGTCGCGTCTTATTCAGTTCTTCCTTAAATCCGCACCCCGGTAACAATGCGACGGTCATGAAAGCCAGTATCGTCACAACAGGATGCAACAGTGCGTGCAGTAAATTCTTCATCATGTCAATCGGTAGTTTATACAAAATTTTCTAAGGTGAATTGACGGGCACTCACATAATAATTGAGAAAAAACGATGCCGCCAGTTAATCGCCAACGCCAATCTCTTCGTTGGACAATCTCATGACAAGCTCCATTTCCTCTTCTTCGTGGCTCTGGAATGCTTCGTAGAAGTTGAAAAATCCAGCGATCAATTCGGGCATCGAACGGCCATGTGGAACTTCGTGGTAAACCAAACGTTCCGTCTCTTCGATTAGACCATTAAGTTCTAGATAGAGGGTTTGGTGTTGGTCGCGCAACTTTTGAGCACGAGTGCTCACCTGGGGATTAACGGCCTTCGAGTGTTCGATATAGCCGTAAAATTCCTCCAATGCGAAATAGGTTTCGATGGCATCGCGCAAGTTCGACAGCAACTCTGCAAACATTCGCGGGCGAATTACGGCGTCAACCCGTAACGCATCAGCGGTTGAAGCAATCAACAGCTTGAACTGTACGTTATCTTCTTTGATTTCTGACAAAAACGCGGCATTCAACATCACCTTTGTCGAAGTGTCCGAAACCGGTGTGTTTCGTTTTTCATCATTCATCTTCGTACCTCCTCGTATCAACGAATGCCATGATCCATGCCGATTACGGGCTACAGCAACGTCTAACACAATCCTGAACGAAACGAATTCTTAATCGTACGTTCCCTTCGTCTGATTACAACTTGAATCCTAGATGCCGTGTATGTTTTTTCGTTCCTTGAACGTCTCCGTCTTTGGAAAATTAACGACTGGGTATGGTCACAAAATTGCATCAAGCCAAGTTGGACGAATTCTGCTATTACCCATTCCAATGCTCTGAACAATTCTTAAACTCGCAAACCAAAGATTCGTTAGCTCATGAAAAATAAGCGGAAAAAATTACGTGCGAAGTCAAATCGTTCCGACTTGTGGCTTTGCCATGAACTTCACAAGATGACCAAGTCGCACGCTACAACGTTACGCACTCGCAGTGCAACTTTGGTGCACGCCATCCTAACATTATTTCCTGCGAAAACCAAACACTTTCTCGATTTTCCTGAAAATGCGATCTCCAAGAGTAATGCACGCCATCCCTCGATGACATTCTCTGTCCAATGAATTTCTGCGACCTAGTTCGGAGCGCGCTTCAAATTTCTTTCCACATAGTCCTGGATATTCTTTCGCACGTCAGCTCTTCGCCATAGACTTCGTATGTAGGTTTCATATTCCGCTTCACCAGAACGGATTCTATGGCTGGCAATACTTCGGACGTGGCGTTTAGTGTGCGAAAAAACCTCTGGCGGAATCTGGATTAATTCTCTCGACATCTTGAATGCTGCGTTTGGCAACTCGTCATGAGGTTGCAATTCATCGATGAGACCAGCATGAATCGCCTCGGCGCCGGAGAACGTCTTGCCATTGCTGACAATTTGGCGAAAGCTTGAGGTATTGGCGGCGAATCGCATGATTTCTAAACCGGCTGTCGGGAGCGGGACACCCACGCGCAATTCCGGTATACCTATTCGCGCACTCTCCAAGGCAACGCGGTAATCACAAGCACAAACGAGTACACAACCACCAGCGATTGCTGCGCCATTGACTAGCCCCACCATAGGCTTTGGAAACGCAAAAAATGCCTTGAACATTTCGCTTAGTTTCGGCAGAAACTCGTCGAGATAATCGCAGTCTTCCTTGACCACGCGAATAAGGTCAACACCCGCAGAAAATACGGTTCCGCGGCCAGTCAAGATAACCGCACGACAGTCCGAATCCGCTTCTAATTTGCGTAACATGTCGATTGTGGTCTGACAGAATTCAATGTCCATCGCGTTAACTTTGCCATGTGACATTTTCACTGTTGCAATTTGGTCTTCCGTGTGCAACTCAAGCATCGTGCGTTCTCAGCAGAAATTTTTTGGTGGACTGAAAAAATCTCGTAATAAAATCGCAGTTGGAGTCGTCTTAATCCAGTGTGGGACAATTGGGAAACCATTTGAAAGCGTCCAAAAGCGACTATTTTCCCACATTTGAGAATTGCACTAGCTTAGGCGACCGTGGAATAATTGGTCAAGTCGATGGCCCGCACAATGGTCAATACAGTAGGATAAGCTCAATGTCGCTTCTATCCATGTCAATTGCCAAAGCCGCGCTTGAAAAACGATGATTGGGGAATTGCCGTGGAGACCGGCGACGAACCAGCGGTTTGTGATTTGATAAAGTGGAATATTTTCTAGCCATAAAGGAAAATGTAATGAAACGGATCGTATTTCAAATCGCGATTGTATTTTCTGGCTTGTTGGTCCAAGCACTTTATCATGCGGAAAGCGCCTTGGCCCAAGGGTTTTTGATCACGGAACATGGTGACCGTTTTCACCTGCCGCGTCCTCGGCCAATTGGCCGCCCTACCCCGCAAGTATCCTACGCGATCAAGGAAATGAAGATTGATGCTTCGATCAAGCAACAAGTTGCATCAACGCAGGTGACGCAAGTCTTTCAGAATACTGGTGCCGTCCAGATGGAAGTGAGTTTCATTTTTCCGCTGCCGTATGATGGTGCGATTGACCAACTCACGTTCTTAGTCGATGGAAAAGAATATGAGGCCAAATTGTTAAAGGCGGATGAGGCGCGGCGCACTTACGAGGGCTATCTGCGTCGTAACCAAGATCCAGCGCTGCTTGAATGGATGGGCACGGGGATGTTCAAGACCAGTGTATTTCCGGTACCCGCCGGTGCATCTCGACAGGTCACGTTGCGATACTCACAGCTTCTACGTAAAGACGCATCGCTCGTCGATTATCTTTTTCCACTTTCGACAGCAAGGTACACTTCCAAGCCTTTGGAAAAACTCGAATTTCGCGTGGCGATCAGCGATGACAACGAGATCAAAAATGTCTACAGCCCAACGCACCAACTAGAAATTAAACGCGATGATGATCGCAATGTTGTTGTAAAGTCTTCGATGCAAAACGTGCTGCCCTCGATGGATTTTCGTTTGGTTTATGATGCGATGCCGGGCTTGGTCGGCGGCAGTCTGCTCGGACATTGGCCAACTGGCGATGATCAAGGTTATTTTGTTTTTCTTGCGAGCCCAGAAATCAATGCGCCCGCAAGTGTGCCGCTCAAGAAGTCGGTGATCTTTGTAGTTGATCAAAGTGGCAGCATGAGTGGGGAGAAAATCGAGCAAGCGCGAGAAGCCGCTAGATTCGTCTTAAATAACCTCCGCGAAAACGATCTGTTCAACATTATTACGTACGACAGTAACGTAAAACCGATGTCCCCGGAATTATTGAGATTCGATGCCGAGTCCCGCCAACAAGCAATTGGATTCATCAACGGAATTAACGCTGGCGGGATGACGAACATTGACGGTGCATTGTCTACAGCCTTGGCTCAAACCACGGATCACACGATTCCGAATTACGTTGTTTTTCTGACGGATGGACTTCCGACAGTTGGCGAGACCCTTGAAATGAAGATCTCCGAGAACTGTCGACAAAACAATAAGCATCGAGCCAGAATTATCTGTTTTGGAGTCGGCTACGATGTAAATAGTCGTCTGCTTGACCGCATTGCGCGAGAGAATAATGGCCAGACCGAATATGTTCTGCCAAATGAGAATATTGAAGCCGCCGTAGCTCGACTCTATTCAAAGATATCTTCTCCAGTTCTCACGAATCTGAAGGTTGATTTCATGTTTGATGATGCAACGGTTGAAATGGGGGACATTGCTAATCGTATCTATCCTCAGAATCAAACTGAGTTGTTTGCAAATAGCCAACTCGTATTGGTTGGGCGATACAAGAAGGCTGGTAAAGCGAAAATAAGACTTTCGGGGAAGATCGGCGATGAAGATCGAGAATTCTTGTTTGAATTCGATTTTCCGCGGCAGGGTGAATCGAATCGCTACCCATTCGTTGACAAGCTGTGGGCGATGCGTCGTATTGGCGAAATCATCGATTTGATTGACTTGGAAGGCAAACACCCGGAATTGATTAACGAGTTAGTGCAGTTGTCCATGAAGCACGGAATCGTTACGCCATTCACGTCATACTTGGCTGACGAAAATGCTGGCGTGCGACAGCTGACGCAATTCGATAGAAACATCGACGCCACCACACGGGGTTTGGCCGATTTGGACGCAAGCGATGGCGAGCAAGGATTTAACGTGCGCAGCGACAAACAAGCCATGAAATTAGCCGAAAATCTTGCGCAGTCCCCAGGTCAATATCGAAGCGCTCCGAGAGATATCGGCGGCGGAGGACTCGGGGGCGGAGGATTAGGAGGTGGCAGAATTCGATCGAGCGCAGGCCAAAGTACCGATAACAATTCAAGTGACCGGGAGCTCCAGGGAATTCGCAAGATCGGAAATCACACGTTCTATAAAAGGGATCGGATTCTGTTCGCGGAAAATGCGATCGACGTTGATGTCGAACGCGACGCAAAACAAATTAATGAAATTGCCAGGTTCTCCGACCAGTGGTTTGACCTGACGAAAAATAACAGTGCCGATGAGAATTTTCTGCTTGCGCAACAAGGCGCTGATGAAGAACTAGTGGTAAGACTGCAAGGGAAGATTTACCGGATCAAATAAACAACCCAGGACACTCGACGTTCGAGAAATCTGCCAGTCCGTTCGAGGTCGCTAGTTCAGGATTAGTACTTTCGCCATACGAACAAGGCAAACGTCGTGTCATCGTCTACCAACTTCTCGAAGCGTCGTACTGAGCGTCGCACTGAGTGAAGTACCCAATTTTTCGGCGGCGTGTTTCGATTGGATCAATCAGAATCATCAGAGCATATTACCGAATGGGTACTATGCCATGCTACCCACAAAAAGGTGATTGGGGGTATGCCTACAGGGCCCTACCATTTGGGTGACGGCGAAGCGGCCTTGCTAGAGGGCGCCTGGTTTGCCCAGAATTCAGAAGACTCGACGCAACCGGTTGGCAAACCATCTGCGAATCAATGTCGCCTATCAAACACAATGATGTTGGCCGCCAATGTGACCGCGGTCAAGCAAATGGTGGAAGGAATCGCGCAAGAATATGGGAAATCGAATCGAATCGGGGCCAAGGATCGAGGCATGACCTCTGCCGGCAACCTAAAGTAATTGCGGCAAGAGAATCGGCCGTACAACATCGGCACAATCAAGTCGTTGCTGAAGCGTTTTGAGCATGAGTTGTTGAAGGAAAACTGAAATTTGATTCGCGATGGACTTGAAGTGAAGCTTTGCTCTTTGTCCTGTGAAAAGGAAGACTGGAAAACATCAGAGTCTTCAGAGAATTGAACTCTCTGTCCCAACGGAGATTGGACGCTGAAAGACCAAGTGATCGTGCAGCGAGCGGGAGAATAAATTGCCGCTCGGCTGACGACGATGACCGAGCGATGTGAAGAACAAAATCGAGACCCGTTTCTGGTATCGCGAGAAATTGGACGTCTGTTTGGCCAGATCAATCAAGGCCCGCACCTATTTGAAGTAAGGTTAGTTCCATAGCACAACCAGGAGAACAAAGACGATGCCAAGATCGAATGGAAGAAAATCAAGCCCGCAACGGATAGGTGTGAACTGAGGAAAGGATGTTATCTAGTGCGAACCAACGTGATGGGCAGTGCCGATAAAGAGCGTTGGAAGGCTTGCATTCAACCGACCGTAACAGAAGACGCGTTTCGGATTCGGAAATCCTATCTTCGCATTCGTCCAGTGCGTCATCACAAGGAAGATCGGGTGTTGGCTCTTATTCTGGTCTGCTTTTTGTCCTTCGTGTTGTGGCGAACGCTGGGCGAAGAATGTAAGCGAGTTGGGTTGGGCGACGAGCCACGCAGCGTACTGTCGGAGTTCACACAAATTCGGCTCGCGGCAATCGTGCTGCTAACCGACGCCGGTAAGGAGATTCGGACTCGATATGTCAGACTCTCTTCCGATCACCAGAAGTTCCTCCTGGAGCGGCTGGGACTCCGATTGTCATCCTGATTAAAGTTTTCGGAATTGTATTGGAACACTATTTCAGAATCCCAGTTTTTACGTCTCAGGGCATTCCAGTTGGGAAACTTTTGCTAGACGTAGGTCTTCAAGTTTAACGCATTGCTCGTGCGGTGAAGCCGCAGTCTTTCAGAAGACCGAACATTTAGATTTAACGACTATAGTAATGCGTAGAGTCCGGCGGCTTGAATCTTCACCACAATTCTAATTTGCTCAACCAACTTGTCTTTTTGATCGGATTTTTTCAGGACAACAATACCTTGGATACAAACACGGAATTTGCTGAAGCTTGAAGTTTTTGGAATTTACCGCGGCCAATACTTGGAACGCGAAAAGCATGTTCTCGGTGGCTTGGTCTCCAATGAATGGTCCCGATTACCGTCTGTCTCGGAATCGATTGCATTGAGATGGCAGATCTCGTAGGTACAACGTGGATTCGTTCCGTTCACGTATTCTTTGGCCCCTTTTGAAATGTTGACGAGGTGAGTGAAGATTAGGCTGGGAGATGTTTGGCGGGGGTTATGGATCGCAATCGATTTACATTCGATTTTGAAAATTTTTCAAACACTGGACAGAAACTATGCTTCTTTTTTATGTTTTCCACAGCTTTTCCAGCGTATTTTCATTTGTGGGGATTGGCACCGCAATTGCTGTTGTAACACCCCGTTCTGTTCTCCAGAACATTTACCGCTGCAAAAGGCCTTGAGAGATTTTTGCAACAGCGGTCTTGCTGGCATGGATGCCCCCAACAGTCTTGATCAAAAAGGAATGAGCATGGAAGCTCGTAATTTAGTGCGCGCACTCTGCGTCTTGTCACTAGTCCTCGTTTGCCGTGCCGGATTTACGGCTGATTACGCGACCACAAACTTTACCGTTCGCGCCCCCGACGTCAGATTGGCCCGCCAAGTGGGTGATCTAGCCGAAAAGTATCGCAAAGAACTTGCCCTGCATTGGCTCGGTTACGAGTTACCCAATTGGGAACAACGTTGCCCGATAACTGTTGAGATCAAGCAACATGCCGGCGGAGAAACAAGTTTCGTGTTCTATCCGGATGGGCCCAATGGTCGTTCAGCCCCTGCGCAATGGCGTATGCTCATTTTCGGGTCGGTAGAGCGCATACTCGATTCGGTGCTTCCTCACGAAGTGACGCATACGATTTTTGCAACGCACTTTGGTCGTCCGCTGCCACGCTGGGCCGATGAAGGCGCTTGTACAACTGTCGAACATGAATCAGAAAAAGATAAGAACCATCGCATGCTGATCGACTTTTTAAAGACTAAACGAGGTATCCCTTTCAATCACATGTTCGCGATGAAACAATATCCAAGCGACATTTTGCCGCTTTATGCTCAGGGGCATTCGCTCGTGCGATTCTTATTGCTCCATAACTCGCCCAGGCATTTCGTTGATTATATCGATGCCGGCATGAAGCGAGAAAGCTCGCAACACGTGGCCGAAAGTTGGGATCGAACCACCAAAGAATTTTATGGATATGAGAATCTTTCTGAATTGCAGCTGGCTTGGTTGAATTGGGTCAAAGAAGGTTCAAAATCGAATATCGTTGCCCTGAATGCGCGAGAGAATCCAAGTGACCGATTGGCGTCGAAAACAAACGACGTGTTACCGCCAAATCCAGACTCTGTCATGCCACCACGGAACCTGGCAGATTCCTTCGTGAATGCAGGTGACCATTTGGATCAGGTCGACAATCGACAATTTTCACAAGTTCAATCAACTCCGCTTCAATCAACTCCGCCAAGCGAAAACTTCTATGTTCAACAAATGCGCACGGGTCAACCTTCGCAAGCCAGCGTAGGGCAATCGTATAAGCCCTATCGAGAACAGTCGCACATAGTTTCGAACACGAAACACGACACACATGGTGAGCTTGAACAAAAATCCATTTCAAATCTAGCGGATTCGACCAATTCTAGTAACTGCGAAACCAATGCAAACGGAATTGTATTTCAGGGCGAAATAACTCGCCTATACCAAAATGGACGATCCATCTGGCGATAGTTAGATGAATGCATGCCAGTCAATTCTGGAAACACTGTATGAACTTTTCGATCATCATCGACTATCGGTTCCGCTTCACCTACGCGAATTCAGTAACCTTCGATTCGCATCGGATTTCGCGCGAACGGCCTAATTCACTGCCGATACCAATGCTCGTAGAATCGGCAATTCTGTAAATTGATTTGCGCACCGATGCAAATCGATTCGTTATGACACAATACTTAAGCAAAAGCAGTTGAAAGCAGTTGGCATTGTGACGGAATTAACCAACTGTAGCCTGAGATCCAGTTCGATGATGACCCGAGTTTGACTTTGCACCTTCATTTGTCTACTCTAAAGCATCGCAAAACCACAAATACTAGACGGCCAACGCGTAGGTTGGTTTGCTGGTTATTGACACATCGCAAACAACAATGAGTTTTCGTTGCAGAATTTGCCAGAACGTCGTTAAGTCTGCAGATAACTTCTTATCACGTTCGATTCTCTTTGAAAAATGCCAGTTCGGAAAGCTGCTGTAGGCCGGGACGTAATCTCGGGGCTAGAAGGGTCTGCCTGACGAGATACGAACCGAAACTTCATGTGAATGTAAACGATGCTGGCTAAGATTGTGATAGTCTGGGGAAAGCCCCCAATTTTTTATTTTGCTTAAGCCGCTAAGGAATTTAGGACCACATCATGCTAACACACTTTGTATCGAGACTACTGCTCACCTCAGTTTTGTTTTTGACTTGTTTCGCCAATATCGTTTGTTCAGGGGCGACGGCGCAAGATGAATTGTTGGTCTCTGATAATTTCAGCAATCAAATTTTGCGATATGACGGAACAACTGGAGCGTTTTTGGGAGTGCTCGTGTCAGGCGACCCAGGCGTTAATGGTGGATTGGATGCACCGGTCGGGATGCGGATTAGCGCGAACAATACATTGCTGGTAGCCAGCCAAAATACGAATTCGATTTTGGAATATAATCGGTTCTCAGGGGCATTCTTGGGCGTTTGGGCCTCGACGAATATGAATGGTCCAGCCGACATGCGTTTTGGAAACGATGGCAATCTTTATGTTGCAAATTTTTTCGGTAACTCTGTTACACGATTTGACAGTTTCGGAAATCCGCTTGGCGTGTTTACCAGTGGTGGGCCCGGTATTGCCGGAACTGCTTCAATTAATTTCAGCCCGGGAGCAACTTCAAATCTTTACGTTGGGAACTTCAACGGATCCGATGTGCAAGTTTTTGACGGAACAACCGGGAGTTTCATCAGTCAGTTTGCAACTGGTTTTGCGGGTGCCGCAGGACTGTATTTTGACATCGACGATACCGTATGGGTGGCGAGTTTGTTTACTGGCGACATATCTCATTTTGCCGCTGACGGCACTCCTTTAGGGAACTTTTCAACTGGAGCGACTTCATTCCCATCCTACATAGAAATCAATCCAAACAATACGAATGAGTTGTTGATTGCACTTACGGGTGCAGGAGGAGTTTACCGCTTTGGCAAAGATGGAACTCCTTTGGGAGTTTTCGCGGCCGGTGGCGGTTTGCTTGTGCCCGGCCAATTTCTGTTTGCATCTGCAATTCCGGAACCAAATTCCTTATTCTTGATGGCGATAACTGGAGTCGCATTGTTCACTCGTCGTCGCTGCAGAACAAATTCGGCATCAACATAGGCATTTTTTGGGCAATTGAGTTGCCGAGAACCCGCCAATCGGTAATATTGAGCGTAACGTGGGTAGACTCGCCATGAATAATTTGTGGCATTGTTATCGTCGCAGGATTGGTTGGCGTCGCTGACACGTCAACCCATGATTGTTTTTGGCAACGTCAAGACAGATTTGATCGAAGAGGCACGCGATGATGCGCCGAAGTAGCGTTCAGATTTCCCGCCGCCGCAATTTGGCCGGTTTTACGCTGATCGAGTTATTGGTCGTGATTGCCGTGATTGGCATCTTGATGGCTATTCTGATACCTGCAGTTCAGATGGCGCGGGAAGCGTCGCGGCGCATTTCGTGTGCGAATAATTTGCGACAGTTGATGACTGCGGCCAACAACTATCATTCATCGTTCAGGCGCTTTCCGGTCGGTGCCGAGTCGCGTCCCGTTCCCGGTAACCCTGCGGCCCCTCACAACTTCTTTCGCTGGTCGGCCTTAGCCCATCTCACACCCAAACTTGACCAAACACCAGTGTACAATTCGCTGAATCTAACCATTCCCTTATTTGGTCCGGTGGGATTTGATATCAGCGTTGAGAATCGAGTGGCCGCCGGAGTGCTTGTTCCAATCTTCCTTTGTCCGAGTGATTTATTCGAATCCGTATCCTCTGGATTCGGCGTTGAGCAACTCGGACCAACGAACTATGCGTTTTGTGCTGGGTCGGGTGCTGGCGGCGGAACGCCTTTTGGAGATGAAGGTGCCGACGGTGGCTTTTTCATCAATTCGAAAACGACGATTAGAAACATTCGCGATGGTTTGAGCCAGACGATTTTTGTTTCTGAAAGCACATTAGGCACTGGACCCGAATCGACGAATGACCCAAGCGTTGTCGCGCAATCCCCACAGACCGTCTATCGATTTGTATTCTCGTATCCTTTGACCGATGCCCTGGCCGAATCTGCCACGAATTGGAACGTCACGAATCGACGTGGTTTTATGTGGGTGAACGGCGAATACCGCTGCACGCTCTATAATCACTATTACACACCGAACAGTTCGACACCCGATGTACTTGGCGTTCGCATCGGTGGGCCAATTGAGCGACGCAACGCCGGCTACGGATGGCGTGCGGCAAGGAGTTGGCACGCCGGTGGAGTCAATGTCGCACACGCCGACGGCAGCACTGATTTTGTCGACAGTCTAATCGATCCGATTCTCTGGCGGTCGTTAGCAACCATCGCAGGGAATGAGGTCATTACTTCTTTCTAAACGGTCGGGCCAGTCGACGGCTTTAATCTATGCCGAACTCGCTATCCACCGATAATGCAGACTCGCCGATTGCATCAAATCGTTTGGTGATGTGGTGGGCGGATGTTTTCCTGCTGTGGGCAGTTCTCGCTGCGTTGGCATGGTCTTTTCCGCCCGATGTGAACGAAGCTCATTACTTATGCAAAGCCAAGAATTTTTGGGACCCGAACTATTGTCGTGGAGATCTGTTTGCTGAGTCAGTCAACGCGCATTGGTTCTTCATATTCAGTTTCGGTTGGCTCACGACGATCTTTTCGTTGGAGACAACGGCATGGATCGGTCGACTTGCATGTTGGTTACTTCTGGCTGGTGGCTGGTGTAGCTTGGCAAAGTCAATTGGTCTAAGACGATGGCAAAGTGTCGGTGCCTTGTCTTTGTTCGTTGTCCTCAATCGAAATTTCCACCTGGCCGGCGAGTGGGTGGTGGGCGGAGTAGAAGCCAAAACACTGGCGTACGGCTTTGTATTTTTTTCCCTTGGAGCGCTCGCACGTTCGAACCGATTTGGAATGTGGACGCATTTGGGTTTAGCAACTTTGCTGCACCCATTAATTGGGATATGGTCTTCACTATCGATTGGTCTAGTGATAATTGCTATGTCACCGCGCCATAGCATACCGACATTCAGACTTCGGTCAACGATCCAAGACCAACGGCCCGCCCGATATTGGCTTAATTGGCTCGATTTTTTGGGCTGCTTGATTCTCAGCATCATTGCGATATTTCCATTGATGATCATGAACAATGGGGACGCTAGTTCTGATCTGACGGAAGCGTATGCATTGCAAGTGTTCAACCGTCTTCCACACCATTTATACGCCTTGAGTTTTCAGCCCATTCGATTCGTTGGCTTTGGGCTGCTCCTGGTTTTGTTCTTCTTAGTTGCCTGGGATGTGGCGCGACAACCAAAGTTGCACCTACTGTTGTGGTATGCCATTGGAGCCTTGTCGATTTCGTGCGCCGGATTGTGTCTTTCGTTTGCTGCACAAAACGGAACAGAGCTGGCAACAAACTTGCTCCGATTCTATTGGTTTCGATTATCGGATGTTGCGTTGCCCTTGTTTGTCGCGATCTCGTTTGGGACTTTTTTGGAAAATCGCTTTCGCGCGTCGAAGTCGCTCGTCTCAGCGATCTTGGTAATAATTGCTTTGTTTGCGATTGGACAACATGCCTATAAACAATGGGCAGATCCACGTCCCGGTGCTGATCGGCAATCATTGCCGTCGTATCCAGACAGTCCAGAAAGAACAATCGCAACGCAACGAAACTGGAAGAAGATGTGTCTTTGGATTGATAGAAATCTTGAGCAAGACGCTATCTTCATCACGCCCCGACGACAACAGACGTTTAAATGGTACGCGGCGCGCGCGGAAGTAGTCGGCTGGAAAGAGGCCCCTCAAGATGCCAAATCCTTGTTAGAATGGTCGAACCGTATGAACGAATTGGGTGAATTCAACGAAAACTCACTCGGAGTCTTTGAATTGCTCGATGAAGACATCCGCCGTATCGGTGAAAAGTATGGCGCAAAATATCTCGTCGCGCATCAGCGTTCATTCGACTTGTGTAATCAAGGTGAGCAACCCACCAATCTCAGCCTAATCTATCCGGAGCATCCCGGGGTGCGTTCAACGTACGTGGTTTTAGCTTTGGACTAACGATAATCGCCCTGCACATAACGAGCTTGAACTTCGTCGAAACGATGTTTCCAGATCCATGTCGGCAAACACCTTATGGAAAATGTTAGCTGAACTTGACCATGCAACATTTCGCTGATAATCTAATGCAATCGGTTTGTACTTGCAAAAATGGTGTTTGCGCATGCGGGAATTTGCTTCGCGGGTAAGATCAGTTCGAGCGATTCAGTTGCGGTTAGGTTTTGCATTTGGGTATTAACTAGGGCGGTCCGAAGAAAGCGAGATTTGAAGTTGGACATACGATTTTACAATACGTTGACTCGAGCTTTGGACCTTTTCGAACCCGTCGATGGGCGAACGGTGCGGATGTACAGCTGTGGGCCGACCGTTTACGATTTCGCTCACATTGGAAACTTCAGGTCATTTTTGTCGGCAGACTTACTGCGGCGGTTCTTGGAAGCGTGCGGTTTTGAAGTGCAGCATGTCATGAATGTGACTGATGTGGGGCACATGACCGATGATTCAACGGCTGATGGTACCGGCGAAGACAAAATGCAAGTTGCGGCCCGCCGCATGAAAGAAGACAAAAAGAGCGGGCGCGTGCCGGAGGGCGCGGTTGACAATCCTGATGACCCTTATCAAATAGCCGACTATTACCGTGAGGCATTCTTGCAAGACGGTAAGAGACTCGGCTTGAAAGTGGCATCCGAGTATCCGCAGCGTGTCCCTTGCGCTACGCGTCACATCCCGCAAATGATTGACATGGTGCAAACCTTGATCGACCGTGGGCACGCATACGTCAGTGACGACGGTGTCGTCTATTATGATGTGCTTTCGTTTCCCGAGTATGGACGTTTAAGCGGAAACACGCTGGATAAATTGCAGGAGGGAGCGAGTGGCCGCCTGGATGCGCAGGATCAGGCGATGAAACGCCACCCAGCAGATTTCATGCTTTGGAAACCAGACCCACATCATGTTATGCGCTGGGATTCGCCGTGGGGAGCTGGTTATCCAGGTTGGCATATCGAGTGTTCCGCTATGGCACGACATTGTTTGCAGGCAGATGTTATCGACATTCACACGGGGGGCGAAGACCTGATTTTTCCGCACCAAGAATGCGAAATCGCTCAATCGTGCGGAACGACCGGTTTGGACTTTTTCGCGCGTTTTTGGATTCACACACGATTCTTGTTGGTCGAAGGACAAAAAATGTCCAAGCGGCAAGGTAACTTTTTCACCGTCCGAGATATTTTAGAGGGTAAATTGACGGGGAGTCCAGTTCATCCGGCTGTCTTGCGATACGAATTGATTCGATCTCACTTCGGGGCTCAGTGCAACTTCACGAAAAAGGGATTACTTGACTCTGCAACTGCCGTTCGACGTATTATTGAATTCGGCCAGAAAATCAAGAGTTCAGCTGGCGCAGCGGCAAGCAAAATCGATAACTCTCATCCGATTATCAATGACTTTTTACAGGCGTTGGCCGATAATTTGAACATCAGTGCAGCTTTGGCTGTCGTGCTTAACTGGATATCGCAACCCGTTGACAACCCAAGCGAAGCGGCTGCGGTTTTGAAAGTTATCGATAGCGTGCTCGGCATTCTGGAATTGCACGAACTAACTGAACAAGACGTTGATACGGACGTCGTTGAGCTTTGCAAAGCCATTGATGAAGCGCGAAAGAATCGCAATTACGAACTTGCCGATCAACATCGGCGCACCTTAGTGGAAAAGGGGTACGAGGTACGAACGACTGCTGAGGGGACGGTTGCAAAGGCGAAACTCGCTTTCGTGGCGGACACGGAAATGGCGAAATCAAATTAGGCAGATCAACTTGATTTCGCAACCCTATTCCCGGAGGGATTTTACATTTGGTTTTGTGAAACCGAAGTTTGCATTAGGGAATGTAATCAACTCGAACAACTTGTCTTTGGAAACTCGAACAAATAGGTAGAAGAACATGTTATCTCCGCAACAGATTGTTGACAAAGATTTTTTGGAACATCGCCACATGCTGATTGAAATTGCCGCCTATCTTGATCGGTTCGATGCCGCGGTTGAGCGAGTCGGCGATCCTGTCGAGCGACCACACGGATTGTATTTGATCGACCAGGCATTGAAGAAATTGCGCGAACCCGCCTCGAAGAATGGGCGTGCATTTGATTTGTTGGAATTGTTTGCGTCTTAGTAGAGCAGTTCTTTCGCGACGAATTGCTGCAAAAACCAAGATTTCAAAACCGTCGCGCTCAGTTTCATAAGATTGTCCAATTCTCATTACTAAAAACGAACACCGTTATGCAAATTATTCAACCTCATTATCATGCAATCGCTCGAACTGCGCAGGATTACGAGCGCATGGCGATGTCTGGAGTTGTCGCCGTGGCCGAGCCTGCTTTTTGGGCGGGGTTTGATCGTCGATATCCGGAGACGTTTATCGATTATTTTCGTCAGATCAGCGAGTTTGAACCGACCCGGGCGGCACAATATGGGATTCGACACTTTTGTTGGGTTGCCGTGAATCCCAAGGAGGCCGAGAATCCTCAATTGACCCAAACGGTGCTTGAGCACATGCCCGAATTCCTAAATCACCCGAACTGCCTTGGTGTCGGAGAAACAGGCTTGCACAAGTCAACACCGAATGAATGTAATGCCTTAGAAGCTCATGTTGAAATTGCGATGAAACATGATCAATTGGTCTTAATTCATACGCCACACTTGGCAGACAAAGCCCATGGCACACGCAGAGTGCTGGAAATCCTCGCTGGACTCAACGTTATTCCCGAACGGATTTGGATCGACCATGTCGAAGAACATACGATTGGCCCTTGCTTAGATGCCGGTTATTGGGTTGGATGCACCTTGTATCCCATTACCAAATGCTCACCGAGGCGAGCCGTCGATATGGTGGAAAAGTATGGACGGGAGCGAATTCTAATCAACTCGTCGGCTGATTGGGGACCGAGTGATCCGTTTACGCTACAGGAATGCGTGCTTGAATTTCGGCGTCGCGGACATTCATTGCAGGAAGCGGTTGAACTATTTCATAATAACCCGTGCCGTTTTCTCGGTCAGAATCCAAAATTCGATATTCAGCCGATTTCGATTCAACCGCTGAGCGAAGGCATTTCCAGCGACTCTTTGATTACGCCTTCATTTGCGGGCTAAGCCATGACCGATCGCGAATCATTCGAAACAACCCGAGAACGGTTGCGACAAGCGAAGTTACGTGTGACGCCAACCCGCGTTGCCGTATTCGACTGTTTGGCCAGTTCAGACGTACCCCTAACGCACGTCGAAGTTTTTGAACGGTTGAATTCGTTTTCTGTTGACAAATCCACGGTCTTTCGCGTCCTACAGGATTTCGTGCAAGTAGGTTTCGCCCGCAGAATCGACATCGGCGACCATACTTGGCGATTCGAATTTGTTTCGGAGAAAGCAGGTACTCAATCGTCCAGCCATGCGCACTTGTTGTGTAACGAATGCGGGTCCATCACGAATCTGGACGATTCTGAGATTAAGTTGCGGGTACCTGAATCAGCGGGCGTGGTCGAAGATATCGTTTTGCGCGGAAAATGTTCACCATGCGTCGATCAAAGGTCGCTTGTGGAACCAAGTCAGGCAACAAAAAACGCCAGAGCGACAACCGATTAAGAATTCAAAATCATTCAACTTCAAACCGCACACAGGCACTGGCGACTGGTTCGACGAGTTGCCTCAACAAATTTCCAATTCGCAATCGCTTTCGCGTTTTGAATTCCCATTTGAAGCCGTCCTACAATTCACGGTCGAGCAACCGCGATTAGCAGCCCTGGCGAACGGATTGACTTATCAATCTGCTCGATGAAAGCAATCTAAAAAGTTATTCATCGACGTCGGGCATTTCGATGTCAATGTCAACCGGATCTGGTTCTTCGGGACCTCGATTGCAACCAGTAAGAGTAAAACTCGAAATCGCAAAAACTAGGAGTAGGCGTAACATGAACTTCATCAAGTGCATTCCTTTATTATTTGTTGGACTTGGATTCTCAACCATGATACCAGGCGATGTAGACAAATAGTGTGTGGCATAAATCGTGGCTTGGCAATATCGATTTACGCCGCGATCTCATTTTTTTGCAGATTCAATATGCATTGTTACCAACAATTTCGCTTGCTGTGAACCCCGCGTTAACCCAGTTGCTCGTTGGCAGCCAAGCGGGCAAACTCACCTCCGGCGGCCAGCAATTCTTCGTAAGTGCCATCCTCGACGATTCGTCCATCATGCAGAAAGACGATTCGATCAGCCATTTTTGCCGCAGTCAAACGATGCGTGATTAATATCGTCGTGCGGTTTACGGCCGCGGCTTGCAAGGCTTTAAGTACCATCAGCTCGGATTTTAGGTCGAGGCTACTTGTCGGTTCGTCCAATAACAGGATCGGTGTATCGCGTAATATCGCGCGAGCAATAGCAATCCGTTGTTTTTGTCCGCCTGACAAACTCGTACCGCGCTCGCTCACTGGATGGTCAAAACCATCTTGCAGGTGTTGGACGAACTCGCTCACCAAAGCTGCATTGGCCGCGTCCTGCATCGCAGCTTCCGTGGCATGGCTCGCGCCGAACAAGAGATTATCCCGAATAGAGCCCTTAAACATGACGGAGTCCTGCAAAACCAAACCAATTTGTTGCCGAACGGAATCCGCTTTGTATTTGCGAATGTCATGGCCATCGATTTCTACGCTCCCCTGAATCGGGTCGTACAATCGCAAAAGCAGGCTTGCCAAAGTGCTTTTTCCGGTACCCGTCGGACCGACGATCGCCAACATCTGGCCTGCCGGAATCGAGAGGTCAAACCCTTGAAGAACTGGACGAGCATCGTAGCTAAAATTGATATTTTTGAACTCGACAGTGCCGATGAACTTGGGGGCAACGATCGCGTTTGGGTCATCCTTGATCTCCACTTCACTTTGCAACACTTCCGCCACGCGTTCGGCACCGGCAAAAGCTTTGGCGAACCCGCCGGCTTGGCGTGACATCGCCCGCATGGGTGCATAGAAGTTGGTGACATAAGCGAAAAAGACGACAACATCGCCAACCGTCATCGTTTTGTCCAACACGCTTTTGGCACCAAAATACATCACCAAAGCCAAGCCGATCGCCGCCAGAATATCAACGATTGGAGCCATCCTTGCCTGGAATTTGACTCGGCTCAAGTACTCTCCCAGACTTAATTTTCCCTGCGCCGCAAACTTCTTGTGTTGCTGATCTTCTTGCGCCATTCCTTTGACCAGTTGAATCGCTGACAATGACTCTTGGGCCAGAGACGCCAAAACGCCGTCATGATCGCGGGCAGTGCGAGATGCGCGTTTTATCTCACGTGTATGGTACCAGACCGCAATAAACAAAATCGGCGATACACTGCAGGCGATCAACGTAAATTGCCAATTCAGCCAGAACATCATCACCAGCATCGCAATAATCAAGAACAGATTGCTGAAAAACATCAGCGAGCCCCTCGCGACTAGCAATTGAATGGCATCAATGTCCGTGGTTAACCGAGTCATTGTGTCTCCCAGACGTTTCCCAGTGTGGTAGCGCAACGACAGTCGCTGCAGACGGGAAAACAACTCCGAGCGCAAGTTGTATATGAGCTTTTGGGATAAATTGCCCATCAACAGCGTAAACAAGTAGGTGAACGCTCCCGTGCCGATCGCAATCACAATTGTTGCAGCGCAGGCAACGTACAGAATTAACAAAGGATCGCGGTCGGGTGCATTGATCCATTCGTCGATCAGTGGTACCCGTGTCTCTTGACCGCCGATAACGCGATCAATGACAATCTTGAGTGGCCAAGGGCGCAATGCCGTAAATACTGCATCGATGATCATCGCCACAGCAGAAAATATTAGGCCGATCCGAAACGGAGCCAGAAAGGGGAGGAGCGTGCGTAGCGAGTTCTTATTGGATGTGCTCGTTGTATCGACTCCTTTTCGCATGTGATTAAGCTCTAGAAGAAAACGGTAGAGCGAGTCGAGCGTAACCGTAAAGAATTTCCAACTCAACGTTGGGCTCTGAGTAAGCTTGTAGTTGTTTCAGTGCCGTTATAGACGCGTCTCCATGCATCAACTTCGGCTGGTAATTAATCCGCGGATCACGGTTCTTAACGTAAGCCGGAAACAGATCTAAGCAAGTCGCATGCGTTCGAAAATCAATCGCTGCAACCAACGACTCCGCGCGACTGTTGCCTGTTCCGAAAGCAAAATTGCCAAGGCTATAAATAATCGGTCTCTCTTTGAATATTTCAATTTTCTGCACGATATGCGGGTGGTGGCCAATCACAGCGTCCGCCCCCAGCGCAATCATGTGCCGAGCCTTTCGCTGATCGTCCAAATTCGGTTCTCTGAGGTAAGGAACGCCCCAATGGACAGTCACGACGATCCGATCTACGACCGATTTGAGTCGTCCAATATCATGGGCCAGATGCTCGTCCGAATCCATGGCGCTACCCGGTTTGGTTGACGTTGCCGCCGTGCGTCGGTTCCAATAATAGCCCAACAAACCAACTTTCAAACAACCTGCTTGAAGAATTACGGGACGATGAGCATCCGTTTCATTCTCTCCGGCACCGAGCGGCCAAATGTTATGCTTCCGCAACGACGTTAGAGTCTCAAGTACCCCTTTGCGTCCGCAATCGAGAAGGTGGTTATTGGCCAACGTTACCACGTTGATGCCTGCCCGCCGCAACACTTGGGTATAACGGGGATTAACTCGATACGAGTAATTTCTAGGCAACTTGGCGGCGAGTTTTGCGATCGGTCCCTCTTGATTCGCCAGCACGATTGCAGAACGTCGAAACAATGGAGCGACGCTCTGGAAAATGTAATCGTAGCCGAATTCATTCGTACGCTTCCTAGCGCGCGCACCAACCATCACGTCTCCCACAGCGACTAAACTATAGGGACCAAGATGATTCGATCGTATCTTGCTTTCGAGTTCGCCAGCTGAAAGCAGTTCTTCGTTTTTGGGAACCACAGCATGGGCTGCTTTTGCGCGCAGTTTCCTCAGACGATCATCGCTCGGTGATAGGAGCGGTTTGGTATCCGCTTGAGTGCCCCACATCTGCAACAACTGTTTCGACCATTTCGATTTGATCTTGCGCCGTTTGCAAGCTGTTCGAATGAGTGCTTCGTACAGGCCGCCAAATAATCGTCGGTCCGACTCCAAGAGTGCTTGCCGAACCACTCCAAAAGGACGTCGCAGCCGACGAGTGCCTTTTTCGGTCGGCGATGTCGGATGATCCCGCAATTGTCCGATAAGAATCAACGTGTTTACCACCAGCAGATCGATGTTGCGGATCGCTTTGCTTTGCTCTTCCTGATTTTTTGCCGACAGAAGTGCGGCTTCGCGGATATCCCACAACGCCGCAGCCAGAATCGTGCCATTCTCATGCGCGTCGGCCAAACGACGATCTGAATCGAAGTCATCCATGGTCTTGGTCGAAGTCAAGCTGCGTGGATGCACCTGTTGTTCGTCGTGTCGGTGCTGAAATGCCCAAATATGTGGCGAATTCAACATCGTTGCTGTCAAATAATCACAAAACGCTTCATCCGTTTCAGTCTTGTAATTACATTGATCAAACGGATTCCGCAATTGATTGGCTCGAAAATCCGCAGTGTACCTCGTCAGATGATGACCAAATTCATGATAAATCGTCCCCGCATTATGTGATGCATTGTGCCGATAGGCCGAAGATGTTCGTTCAGCGAGAGCGCCATGTTGGCACAACTTCCAACCAGGGCCAAAATGAATCTCGCCTGTGACTTCGATCGGCAAATGTTCAACCACCGTGAGTCGCTTACGAGATGGCAATCGATAGTGGGCTCCCTGCATAGGCAGCATAACTCCCGACTTCTGGCCGCGCACGCCATCACATTGGCCGGCAATTTCCGCGATCGCATTGTGCGCGTTGACTCGCGCGGTCACGACTGGCAAGGAAGGAAAGCCTAGTTCACGCAACAGTGAGTCGATATAGTTGGCGATTCGGTCGAGGTGGAAATAAACATTAACTTCGCCAAATCGGGCAGCTGAAATGTAGCGTTCCCACATTTCGGGCTCGCGAAATGGGTGTTTTTCCATCCGCCCACCGCCGCGGAAAGGTTCAAACAGAAAGTTTCCATTTTCATCCGGAGTGGCATTTCCCAACGGCCTCGCCTGCTGCGTCGGCTGGTCAGGCGATTTAACAACCGAGGAATTGCATACAGTTGCGAAACAACCGGACAGTCGAGCTGGCTCCCAAAGTCGCGGTAACTGAACGGCCGTTAATTCGACGCGTCCTGCGGAAAATCCACGAAACGAGACTCCGTCAGTAGGCACGTAATTTGAATGCCATAAATAGACGGAGCCCAGCGGTAGAGATGATGACGAATCCTGAACAGTTAACTGTTTTTCGTCCACACAAGTCGAAGGATTAATCATTAGAATGTATTCACGCCAAAAATCGTTGACGTAAATCATAAACGATTCATGTTGGCTATGCTACAGCAGACGACAAGCGATGCTTACGGTCGCGCACATGCGACATGATCAGTCCGCAGGTTTCACCGATCCCACGATTCGTATCCCCAACTGGCGTCGGATTTCGAGTCGAAAACTCCTGCACAAACAATGGAGAATTCGTAATCAAGCCGGTTACGCAAATCGGATTCCACGAGTAATCGCGCAATACCTTAGTCGCCGTCATCGCGGAGGCTGAGCACAGTGCCGTTAGTACGACACCAGAACTCGAATCTCGAATCAAAGGGGACTGCAGCAACATTTCCGTTTCGCGTTGGAAAATGCCGTCGGCAATTTCGATTAGCACAACATCCGGCTGACGTTCACTGGCGTCGGTCAGCATCCTGCGGTACAGGGACTCCAATTCTGATAAAGACCGTAGATAAGTCGAGGGGAAACCGTAGTCGCTAAAATCAGCCACAAACTCCGCACCGGTTGCGGAAAACTCCAAGACATCATTGCTGCAACCGCTACCTGTCAGTTTGAGGATCGCGACTTTGTAGCCTCGACTCACCAGATGTTGTCCCAAACGCGCTGTACTGGTCGTCTTGCCGCTGTTCATCCCCGTGCCAACGACGAACACCGGATGAATATCGTTTGGCATGTGATCCCAGCTGCGGTAAAGCCGGTCGAAGTAATTGATCCGCTCCCCACGTTCATCGCACAGATAGCCAATTAATTCGACACGAGTGGGGACTTTCTTCGATGTGTGGCTTTCACTTACCGTGCCGATTAAACCCGCATTCGTTAAGATATGCAAATTGGTTGGGTCAATATCTTTCGCGTGAAATGCATCGGTCGCGTAACGCAAACCGAGCACTCCCGTGATGTAATCACCGCCAAAAATCCTGCACGAGTTGTTGTGCTGATCGAAAATACGCGAATGTTGCGAAACCTTGGCGACTTTCAACAGTACGCAGTCGCCAACCTGCGGAGCGACGTTGGTTCGACGCACTTGAAGTTCATTCAACAAATTCGGCAAGCTGTTAGTTGCTTTCACGGTTAACCAAGCGTGCTTCACGCGTTGATTACTAATCGAACCAGCCACTCGAATAGATTGGTCAATTTCGATTGAGACAATTCCATCGGTCAGTTTCGATAAATCGATTATATTCGTTGTAATATCCGAGTTTTCCATTTCCGGGCTTTTTGGGATGGTAACAAAGGTGACATACATTGCTTCCGCATTGGACGTACCTGGACACTTCACCCAAGCAGATCACTGCGGACAGAGCAAAAACTTGTGAAAAAGGCTGGAAACCGACGACAAGTGCTGTATGCAGTACGGATCATTTTCGCGGTTGGTTCAAATTTCAACCGAAAAATTTTTAGTTTTCGCGCTTGAGCAAAAACAAGAACTATCAAACAAGACTGGAAGCGACGAGCGTTTTTTTCGAGCTGAAACGTCTTTTCGCATAATCCAAAAAAACGTGTCAGTTAGCCTTCATCGCTATTATGCGCTAAGATTCCACAACTTTAGAAAAATATGTCAAACTGAAAAATTTTCCGTGTTAGTTGGTGTCATAATGATCGCAAAAACTTTCTTGCCGTCAACGAGTAAATTTCGGCATTCGGCAAAATCTTGATAAACCAAAAAACGCGATTTTCGTTGACCGTCGTACCGGGAAGCAACCGGCAGTAACCTTAGTATTTGAAGCCCATTTTCCAGAAGAAATCTGTTACACAGACGTTGCTTTCATCGCCAGGAGTTTTAATGAAGCACTATCCAGCACAAGTGCCGTATTTATGCTACGGAAGAAACCATTGGCTATTGGATTCCATGTACCGGGCTCAGGGTGTGGCCGGGCCGTAGGCTGCATAAAACGCCGGTGACGACTTTGGCATGAAGCGGCAAACGATTGGAAACAAAAGCGTGAACATCTTGTGAAGAGTTTGATGCAAAGCAAGCAGAACGTTTACCTGCTTACCTCACCATGAATGGACCAGGCGATCACTTGTCCAGCAGAACTTACAACCAATATTGTTTCAGCGCCGAACGAGACCAATTCGATTCCATTTATGGTCAAATTGGTCTCCAACTCGTCAGCAAAACGGCCATCACCAGAGATAATCGCAACACGGCCATCGCTTCCGGCGACGGCCCATATTCCCGCCTTTGAAAGCGGAGTTTCGCAATGCGCGATCGCGTTTACTTGGTTTTGATGGAGTTGGGGCGGAACCGGGATGCGCCAGTTTCTTACCAAACTCTTCGAAAAGCCGTTCGCAAACCAGAAGCCGGTCGGTGCGAGACTGAGTACTACGCATTCCGTGTCGCTTGTAATCGTGGAACTGGGCGCTTTAGCAAGTGAATCAGGCTTGCTGGCATGATGCACCTGGCTACTGCGGGAAAATACGGCTCCCGCCAATTGGTCAGCCATATCGACGACTTGCGATTTCGTGCCGCCTTCGTTACGCCTATTTGCTGCCAAAACAATTAGCGTGCCGTCCTGCAAACTGGTGACCAACCTAGGTTGTCCTGATAAATCCTCCACATACGCCATCGATTTGGCTGGGACATCGAGTTGTATTGTTGACAAGGGGTTCCCATCCAAAATGCCATGTACAATCTCGTTTCTTTCGTATAGAGCAAGGCTCAAGCCGGGTATCTTGCCAGAAGCAGCATTGTACCAGCACGCGTCAACGATTTTCCACTGCTCATCGCTGGCGGGAACAGCGGCCACCGCCCCAAATGCATGATCCAAGATAAGAACTTGAGTTCCAAGCGTCGTGAACGTTGCATACGCCATCTCAATTTCGGCCATCGGGTTGACGCGTACAATCGAAATCGCTTGGTGAGTTGGCATCGTGATCTCGTGACGCGACATCAACTTGCCCTCAAGATTCAGTTTGGCGATGGTCTTGAATCCATCCGTAATCAATAAAGATTGTCCATCGTGCGATTTGGAAATATTGCCGGGCAAAGCCAAGTCCGACGATCTCCACCGCTCGCGAAAACGAAAATAGTTCATGGCCCGACTGGCTTGGTGGGCTGTTTCATCGGAAGGGTTTGACTCGTGGATACGTTGACGATACTGTTCGAGGAACATAGCGTACTGATCACGCATCTCCTGGGCGAGGGATTCTCCGTTACGCAGCCTTCCCAAAGCTCCTGAGACCACGTTTGACCAGCTTTCACGCTGGGATATGGCATGCACGTATTGTACGACAGCATTTTGGTCAAGCAGAACAACAGACGGCGTCACCTGCAATCCAATGCGCGATCCGACTTGAAAATACCTGTCGGAAATCGCTTCAAACTCCTGCGCCATGAGTTGTGCCAATGGACGGTTGTCAGTTACATCGCCAACGAGTACGACAACTAAACGGCAACTTGTGCGATCAATCGAGGACGCAAAATCCAACAGGCTTGGAATGTTCTCTGCTAAGCTTTCATTATCCATCCAAAACAAAGCGCAAATCTGTCCTCGCAATTGATTTGCCTTGAAATCGCTCCCACCCAAATCGTGAAACTGCAGCGAGGAGAGCGATTGCCCTATCCAATCACATGGAAATTTTTCCGGCACGGCGACGAACCGACTGACGGGCTGACCACGCGATGCAATGTTTTGCTCGAAAGATTCCTGCGTAGACAAATCCTCTGGTGTCAAATGAGCATCTTCCAACTTTGCATATAACCTGAGTTCACTTATCTGTTGCGATTTCAACAACTCGTCGTCAAGCAATTCAACCGGGAACTCGATATGGCGAAGAAGGAAAGTTTGAGGGTCGATGGTGGCGACAAATTTCAAAGTATGATTAGCGAACTCTAGCCGATAAAAATGGCGTTCATCGATGATTGCATCCTGGAGTCGAGAAAGTGTCCCGTTGGCCAACCAGCTTGAGGTAGGCTCGCCAGTCAACAAATGCAACGTCGGTGGGATCAATGCATCGCTAGCTTCCGCAAGTGAACCGTTCAGCGGTAATTCGTTGTGTCCGCTCAGAAAATAACGGGCGATCGAATCGGTCAGTAAACGATTGAAGGGGAGTCTCGTTGTCGCATTCATGACCAAGTACTGGTTGTCCAAATTCTCGGTGGGGAAGTCATAAACGAACGTCGTTAACTTTGTCGCGTCCGCTTTGATGCGAACATTGTAAATTTTTGCGGCAAGTTTATTCGGTCTGTTGTAAACAACCGACCAGGGATGAAATTCTTCTAAGAGTCCACCATCAAGGCGATATTGCAAATGTAAGGTTGCGTTGTCCCGATAATGTTCCGCCTGTGCATAGGTCTGTCGCATTAACTTGAAAATTTCATCAGCAGATTTCGAGTCGTTTAATTGGGCCGACTTCATTTCTTCGCCAACATTCGCAGGTTTGCAGCCAGCGAATAAACTCGTGAGCGCGACAATGCACGTGAATATCAATCTTGCTATGAACTTCGCTGTGGGACGGCGGTCGCAATAAGAAATTTCTTGCCTCTCCCCAAGTTTCAGCGCCACGTTAACAATGCTTACAATCCGTTTCATTTTTATTTGGGGCTGAATTTCCAATCAGCGTTGCAGGCTCGGGTCGAACAGAAGTAACGGGCTAAACGATACATTCGATACACAAAACAAAAATACCCACTTTCACGGATGTTTCACATTGCAAACGCCCAATTGGGTTGTACTCCGCTCGCAAATCAGAAAAAATGGGAACATCGGACACTTATCACGGAGCGCCGATCGTTGATGAACATTAGATCCTGTTCATACACCATGAACTGGTGTAACAACGATACTCGTAAATGCCTGGGACGATAGGTATAAGCATGTATCGTCTGAACTTCCGAGTCTCTGAATTGTTCAACTGCCATCGTCACTGGATCATGCGCCGTGTGGGCAACACGCCTTCGGTTCGACATGTTTAGCTTTTGGCCAGTTGCGCAAACAGCTATCTCGCGAAACTAATTCGCGAAACAACGGTGAACCCGTGCGAAGTATAAAAATTAGAACTTAATTCGATTCTTTGGTAAATATTGATTTAAGATGACTGACGCCACGGCAAAGGAATCCGCAACTCGTGCCCTTCGCGAAGAAGAGTATATTGCGTTGTTGAATGGCCTGGGGGTCGCTCGCACACCCTTTTCGGCCATTGCAATTCGGGGCAGAGATCGCATTAAGTTTCTGCACAACTTTTGTACGGCAAACATTAAGTCGCTATCACCAAATCAGGGGTGCGAAGCCTTTGTTCTCAATGTTAAAGGTAAGACAATTGGCTTTGGATACGTGGTGGTGCTTGAACAAGAGATCTACTTCATTACTCCGTCGACATTTCACGAAGAGCTAATTCGACATTGGACCAAGTATGTAATCACCGAAGATGTGCAATTTGAAAGCATGGCGCAATCTCAAGGGTGCTGGTGTTTATCGGCGAGAGTTTCCGAGCACATTGCGCGAACTTGGTCGCCTGCGGCTAATGAAACTGACTATCTCGCAACCCGTTTTGCAACGATACTGAATGCCCTCGATGGTGTTCCGTATTTGTTCAGCATCAACTCGGTTGTGGACCAGGAACCGTTCATCGCAATACAAGCCAGTTTGTTTTCCGGGCGCGATATCATGGTACTGGTTGCGCACCGGGCTGAATCACAGTGGTTGAAAACCCTCTCAACTGCGCAGGTCCGTGAGGTCTCCAGTAGTGCTTTTGAAGTTGCTCGCATCGAGCACGGAACACCGATATTTGGAATGGACATTAGCGAAGCGAATTTGCCTCAGGAAGTTGCCAGAGATGAATTGGCCATATCCTTTAAGAAAGGGTGTTACCTGGGGCAGGAAACGGTCGCGAGGATCGATGCACTGGGTCATGTGAACAAAAGTATGGTGCAATTCGAATTTTCTGGCAGCGAAGTGCCGCTTCCTGGCACACCACTAAACCATAACGACAAGGTGATTGGCCTGATCACGTCGACTTGCTTTTCGTTCAAATTCGCTCGCCCAATCGGGATTGGCTATCTAAATCGCAACGTCACGCAAGTTGACATCGATTTAGGCCCCGAATATGGACGGGTTAAACAACTTGGAAGTTAATTGTCATTTACACAGGATTTGAATGTGTGGAATAGCCTCCCACTATTTTTTCGAAGTCCAATTACGTAAACTCTCGGCGACGTCTCGACCGCAATGCATGTCAACCAACAGATAAGGTTATCCACATGAGATTTTTTGAATTCTGGCGCAAACGATTCTCGAAGTTCAATCTTGGTTCGATAGTTCATGGGTACACCTTCCATGCATGGGGTAATCGGGCCGCAGTCCTCGTAGGTTTGATTTCAATCTGGATCATTGCTTACCTATCTAACCCGTTGACGACCGCGGCTTTCACATTCTTTCCCCAAGAGGAGTCTGAACAGGCGCAACAGGACACCAACAAAGACACTGATTTTATCGAAATCTTTAATGGGCGATCGCTAGAGGGCTGGTCGGGGCGTGAGGGAAATTGGACGGTTGAAGATGGTTGCATCGTCGGCCGGACTTCAGCAGACAATCCCATTGATAGAAATACATTTTTGATTTGGCAGGGGGGCGAACTCAAGGATTTCGAATTGCGCCTTCAGTATCGGATCGAATCAGGCAATTCAGGAATTCAATTTCGTAGTCGCGACCTGGGAAACCACCATGTGGCTGGCTACCAGGCTGATATCGATGCCGAAAACAATTACACCGGCATTCTCTACGAAGAACAGGGGCGAGGAATTTTGGCCAGACGCACGCAGAAAATTGTGCGTGCGAAAGACGGCAAATCCGAAGTTGCTGAACGTCCCACGTGTAATGAAGACGAGCTTTTGAAATCCTTCAAGAACAGTGAGGATGGCTGGCATGACTACGTGGTGGTTGCGCGCGGCAATCGCATCATTCAACAAATTAATGGTTTGACGACCATTGACTTTGACGATCAAGAAGAGGGCAAAGCAGCAAAATCAGGTATTCTGGCTCTTCAATTGCACACCGGCCCTCCAATGAAAATTGCTTTTAGAAATATCCGACTGAAACATCTTCAAGATGAGTGAACGGATGTCAGAAATGAGTGCGAGCGAGTAGACTCGTCCCGCTTGCCTCGCGTTTATTGCACGCCATGGCGTTTGAGTCGGATCTCCAGCGTATGCGAATTGCACAGTCAGCGCTTTGACCAAAATGATCGTCTCGATCGATAACTTTGCTGCAATCAACTAGTATCATCCGAAATTTTTTTGTTTGCCTAAATTACGATTAAAAAAACATCGATCGTCTAGTCTTATCGGCACGAACGGCGAAGTCGATGTCACTTCATCCCTAACTTGCTTAGGCACTGCGGAAGTAGGGTTCGCCAACAGTCCAGTGCTTTTATTCAGCCATATTCAGGGGTAGCCGAGGTTGTAAAACCTCGACTGCTTAAAGTCACTGTAACAGTTTCCACGACTACCAAACCTAATACTAAGTGGAAATAAAGCACTGGCGGCAAGCGTGTGTGAGGGCGGATGCCGTATCATGAATCGTCCCAACATCAATTTCGAGAGCTACTCAAAATCCAAAATCGTTTCGGAGTGAGAGACGGCAATGACAACCAAAAACAAAGTTCGGTCCGTGTTCGTCGTAGCTTTTATTCTGGGTGCCGTATACGTATTTGTTCCGGGCAATAAAGTCGAACAGCTTAGCCCGCAAAGCGACGTCGAGAACAAGACCGCCGGAGTCATTGACAACCGCAAGCAAATGCAAGCGAATGAGTTGTACGCAACTTCTGGCCAGCGACAACCCGTTTTTGTCGGCGCTCCTTCACCCATTGGAAAAACGAACGAAATTCGCCCACTCTTCTTCGGCAACCAAACCGCCAACGATCTGCACCAAAGTCCGGACATGTTCACGTCGAACGAGGGCAGTCAACGAAGTCTCGATAATCCCCCGGGATCGCCAAACGCTCTGTTCAACCTATCCAGTAACGAATGGGTACAGGTTGAGCCGAAGAATCAGAATTTCACTCGCAACTGGTCAGGCTCCGGGAGCCCAATTACTCATCGTATCGGATTGAACGATACATTGCAGAGCATCTCGACTCGGTATTACGGCCATCCCCATGAGTACCTAACGATTTTTGAGGCCAATCATCATTTGCTTGACAATCCGCTTAGCCTTCCTCTGGGCGTTGTGATTGAGATTCCGCGGCGTTGAGGGCGCTTTCAACGCTCCATGCCTGCCTCATCGACTTGACGTCATGCACACGAATGACCTGAATTCGATTTCTGATTAAGTGCAATGTGGCGGCGATCGTGCCCGGAAGCCGTTCCGCAGTTTCGTCATTGGAGAGTTTGCCAATAAATCCTTTGCGAGAATGCCCTACCAATATCGGAGACGCTAACTCATGAAACCGGCTCACATGTTGCATCAACGCAATGTTGTGAGCGTGTGTTTTGCCAAATCCGATTCCCGGATCCAAACAGATTTTCTCTGGATTAATTCCGCATTGGACCAGCGAGATTTTTCTGCGTCTCAGATAATTGATGATCTCCGTGACGACATCACCGTAAACTGGGTTGTCTTGCATGTTTTGCGGGGTACCTTGGGAATGCATGACACACACTCCTGCCGAATGTTTCAGGGCAACATCCACCATGCGCGGATCCCGTTCCAAACCACTCACGTCATTGACGGCTTCGGCACCTGCCGCAAGTGCTGCATCGGCAACGTCCGACTTCCACGTGTCAATTGAGATCGGCACACTGGCCAGGCTGGCAAGACGTTCGATAACGGGAATTACACGTCGCAACTCCTCGTCACAACTTACTGGACTTGCGTACGGCCGCGTGCTCTCTCCCCCTACATCGATGATTTCCGCGCCTTCGTCAATCAACTGCATCGCATGTTCAACGGCAGAATCGATCTCGCGATATTTACCGCCATCGGAAAAGCTGTCAGGAGTAACATTGACGATCCCCATAAAAACAAACCCGTGCTCAAACTTGAGTTGTTGCGTTTTGAGTTGCCAATGTTTGGAGGTTGGCACACCGTCAATGCTACTTGCATCAAACCGCATATTGGAATGGACAAACTTTGACATGGATTTCTTGAGTAATTGAGCACGCCTATTCATGATTTTGAGGTAAGGTCTTCAAGATCTTGGTACCAGACTAACGCATGTCAAATCAGGTTCCAAGGGCTTGCTATTTTTTGTGCTTAGTCGTAACTTGGAGCGAGCGAATGAGAGTTCGCCACGTAACATGTTCTCAATCGCCTCTGTTGGTCAAAAATATGGGTCGGAGGTGCTCGACATGCCGCCTTCTACCGCGATCCTGAACCGACGCAATTCAATGAAGGGAACTTTTTGACGCATGGCAAAAAATGTTTTGGGCACTGATTTGGCCCCTTGTTGTTTTCAGCCCGTAACCGGCTTCTATCGCGACGGATTTTGTCGAACGGGGGCCGGAGATGCAGGAGTCCATGTAGTTTGCGCTGAGATGACCGAAGAATTTTTGAGCTTCTCGAAAGAGGTCGGCAACGATTTGACAACCCCCAACCCAGATTTTGAATTTCCCGGTTTGGTTCCCGGCGATTCCTGGTGCTTGTGCGTTTCGCGCTGGGTTGAGGCGTATCAGGCCGGAGTTGCCCCACCCGTCATCCTTGAGGCAACTCATATTTCGGCGTTGGAGTTCGTCGAACGCGAAGTCTTAGAAATATTTGCGGTATAGCAAGTGGCCATGAATGACGAAGCAACGCCTACTAGCCGCTTCCTCCACTTCTTCCGTGCAACGTTAGCATTGGTTGTAGTGGGATCGCTGTCGCTTGCCGTGTTTTTGGCTTGGTCAGATCAAATACGTTACCCGTTTGACTCAACCGATGCTTATAGCCAAACATTGTATCAGCGACTCGTTTTTCGATTGCTTGAAGTATTCCTCGGAGTCTGGGCGTTCGTCGTCGGTGCGACTGTCGGTAGTTTCTTAAATGTTCTCATTTATCGCTGGCCCCGTGGAGAATCGGTTGTCCTAAAACCTTCTCATTGCCCAAGATGCGGCGCGGGAATTCGCTTACGAGACAATGTGCCGATTTTGGGATGGTGTCGCTTGAAAGGTCTTTGCCGTAACTGCGGTTTACCGATATCTGCGCGATATCCATCCATTGAATTGTTAACGGGAAGCGTATTCTTGGGGCTCTATTGTGTGGAACTGATATCCGGCGGGTGGAATATTCCAGTTCGCTCCATCAATGCCTACAAAGGCGCAGTTTATACGGTACTGTATCCGCGATGGGATTTGATTTCGTATTGGCTTTTCCACTCCTTGCTATTCTGCGTATTAATCACATGGTGCATGACGACCCTTGATCGGCAAAAATTCGCTACATGGCGAATTCTTATACTGTTACTTTTTGTTCTGATCATTCTCGGAATTCTTCCATTCCTGATACCTGTGGCTCCAGGACGGTGGTTGCAACATTCCGCTGAGAATTGCACCTGGTCATCAGCCATCCTAACTGCGGCAATTGGCGGAATGGTGGGGGCTGGAATCGGCTACCTGCTTGCACTGATGACCAGAGCAGGAGCCAGCACAAGTGTGCTTACCGGATTCTTGGTATTCGGAATGGCGATGGGCTGGCAAGCAGTTTTGGTTGTTGCGTTCATTGCGTTCGCTCTTATGATGCTGATGAAGATACGTCCGAGCGCATTTCAGCAAGAGAATCCAGCTGGCTGGTTAGCGTGCACTTGGTTAGCCGCCTGCATCATCCATCAACCAATCTGGCGATTAGTCTACGATCAAACATTTGGTCGATTAGTCTAAGACAATGAAATCAATGCATCCTTCAGGGAATACATGCTTTCTCTGCGACCCTGCGTTCTGAGGATCGGACGAATGGAGTTGGTTCAGTCGCGCTTAGATGGTCTCCCATTCCAGTGCCTGCTCTGCGGCAAGCCACCATGTTTTGGCTTCTAACAATTGAGAACGCTTGAATTGCTCGAACCAGGTTTTACGCGAGGGATCATCGGCACGTTCAAGTTCGGGGCATTTGTGGACGTAGATTGTGCTGATGGACCGGTCGCGGAAGTAGAGTCGCCGGGAACGCGGTTTGGAGAATTCGTCGAATCCCCGGCGACACTGGTTGCTGTTGCCGGATTCCAGGGACAGTCAATCGGTTGAGGTATCTGGTGTCCAACACCTCCTCTGATTCCAGTGGCCAAGCCTAAGGCAAGTGCCTAAATTCGTTCTCCAAAACAGCGCATTCTTGCAGATACTTTTTTGTTGATATCATTTTCGCAAAGCTCAACGGGGGTAGAAGCAAACTTTGGAAAATCGAGCAGGGTTGCATGTCGCCTCGTGGCAGTGACCTTTAAATGGTCTGCAGGTCCATTATGCCTTGTAACCTAAGGAACTTTCAGCGGTCCGCTGCGTCAGAAGTTCGTGTCGTATCAAAACGCGGGGAGTATAGATGGACGAAAAGCACCCAAATCGCGAAAAACAAACCGACCGGCAAGTAAATCCGATCGCTGCCGCAGTACCTGATCAATCTATTGAACGCTCTGTCCTGACCGTTGACGGAAATCCAGTGACATCCGAAACGGTCATGCTCAACCTGATTCGATTGATTTGCGAATCGAGACACGCCGGACGATTGGTAGTGCTTGGGGAGGACGAATCGCTCACCGATAATCAGGTTTTTGATCGGTTGATCGATGGCGGTACATTGAAGGTCTTCGAAGTTTCCAGCACCTTTTTGGGCTGGGCGAATAGGCTTTACTCGCAGGCTGACGCGTTTACCAAAGGTAAAATATCCGAGGAGGAGTTCGAAAGCTTGGTCAATGACGCCGTACAGAACTGGACCAGTGGGGTCTTTACATGGTTTATGCAGGAATTGGACTTCGGCGAGCGACAGAAAAATCACATTGCCGAAATTTTTTTGACGATGGCGCATTTGTCTGATGACCTGCACGGCTATGATTGGCCCCTGCGTATTCGTGCTTTGCGACGTCTTTGCAGTGCGAGATGGAGCTGTTTCGATTTGATCCCTTCGAAACGGAGTGCACTGCAACGAATATTTGCATGGACACTTGAAAAGGAGTTCTATTGGGAAGGAACGAATCTCTCGTTCTATCCCTGCGAGATTATCGTAGCGGCCCGTGAAATTACGTTTGAAAATGACGATTGGGCATTGTTTTTCGGCGTTGAGTATTCCTTGGTTCGCCCTCCAACCGATCTGCGAACAGCATGGGAGGCATTGGACGACCTCCGCCTCTGGACAAAAAATCGGCCAGAGACTGCACAATGGCACCAGCTACTGGACAAAACAACCAGCGTGATTGAAAGTTTGAAGCCGATTTTCTCCGACGAGTCCATTAAGAAAATCGAAGCCCTTCATCGAGAGCTGGAGATTACGGTTAAGGGTACACGCGTTGGCAATTTACATTACGATTTTAACGACGACAGCCAACGCCAGGCGCGGCAAGAAATATCGGCCTTGTATGGCGGGGTTCTGGTTTCTCTGAAAATTGCAATCGAAACAATGTACGGCCCGTAGCAACACAGTAACGACGGACCGGAGCTTTTAGTTATTCTTGCCCTAAACGGCAAAGCCCTTCCGATAAGCAATTCCACCCCTATATTCATCAACAAATTCACGGCAATAAATGCCGGTAACCAGAGATTGACAGCCATTCGGAAGCAATTCAACATATAGTTCTTGACTTTTCGTTGATCGCAAGCGATTTCCTCGCGACAAAATCGATTGGCAGCATGGGTTTGTTCTCGGAAGTGGCCATGCGTGTTCGCATTCGGCTACCAGTTGAACGTGCGAGGACGTGGACCGCAAACATTGAGTTCGAGTTCGATCTTGCCATGTTGCTCGGGCGTGATCAGGGAGAAGTGTTGTTCGTTCTACGTATTTGGTCATCTTAACCTGGAAAAGAAATGTCAATTCGCGCTGTTGCTGATAATAAATTCAATCGCCGCAATATTTATTTAGTCGTGTTCTTTGCGGCAGTCGGATGTTGGGCAACCTACGATGGCCTGATCAGTTATCCAAAAAAGCTGAAAATTGCCGAGGCTTATGATGAACTGCGAGACTTGTCCGGACCCGAAAAAACCAAGAAATGGCACGAAATGACCACGGAAAAGAATTGGAGTCGCGACGTACCGAAATCTCCAGCTGAAGTCCAGGGGGACATCTACTTCAATTACTTTCTGATGGCGATTTGCTTTCCGCTGGGCTTATTCTTCTTGGGTAAGTTTTTTCGAATTCGTGGATCTTGGTTGGAGTTTAAGGACGGGCAATTATCGACGAGTTGGGGAGAATCGCTTGACTTCAAGCAACTGGAGAAAATCGATAAAGTCAAATGGAATAAGAAAGGAATTGCCAAATTATTTTACAAGTCGTCCGCAGGGAACCAGTCGATGTTTGTTTTGGACGACTTTAAGTATGATCGCGTGCCCGTCGGCAAGATACTCGAAGTGGCCGAGACGTTCGTTAAGCCCGATCAAATCATCAGTGGCAAGGATGTCGTAGAAAAGTCTACAGAAAAGCCTGACGAGAAACCTGCAGCTTGATTAATCGTTACATCCGCGATAAGCAGATCGAGTCAGTTGTTTTTTCTGAACGTTAACCGTTGCCAATTCGCCACAAGTTACCAATTCGTGTGCTAAGGTTTACCAGCGCGTTGAAATGCGCGAACTCCGGAACTGGTACTCCCCAACCAAGAGCTGGTCAACATGCAACGGCAATTTTACGCAACCGACACAGAGTCGCCTTCGATCCCATCAACGGGTGGATGCGCAATTGTCGTTGTTGCGGGTGACCACGCTCGTAGATTGTCCTTTAATCTAGCAAAGCATGTTTGTTCGTGCTTACATCGGATTCCCGTCTGGTTTTTGCTTCTGGCGATTAGTTGGTTCTTCGCGACATCGATATCGGCCCAAATCCGGCTCCCAGCCATTGATCCAACTGGCGAGTCGCTATTCTTGCCTTATCCCAATTCAACAGAAATTCTCTCTCCATTTCGGCGGCACCACCAAACTACGCCACCACCAGCGCATCCACCGATGACTGGCCCAGCGTTCCCGACGCCTCCGGATTCACCAAAGTGTTTGGATGGAAGTTGTTTGGCGGGCGTCCACAATCGACTGCATGGTGCACATGGTCAGCATGGACATCACGGTCATCATTTGACGCCGCTGGTTCAGAAGTTCGACAAAGTCCATAAAGGTCGGCATGGTGAAATTATAATGACTCCCAGTATGATCGTTGCTCCGGTCGGAAGCGAGGTCATCGTCTTGGCTGGGATTTGTGGTGAAGATGGATATTTCGTGATCAACCAACCGCTGGAGTGGATGCTTTCAAACGACAGCGCTGGGCAGATCATTGAAGTCGGAGGAATGGACCATCCCGTAACTAATCAGATGATCAAACCTTCGGCGCAGAAGTTTACCGGAGATTACGCCTGGGGGCGAACAAGTTTAAAGCCTCGTTTGATTACACGAGGAACACCGACCCCTGTTGATGATATCGAAGTGATCAAGGGACAGGCATGGGTCAGTCTCTCTTCGGCATCTGAGGGGACGAGCTATTTGACTTGCGTGGCGCCCCAGGCGAAGGCATGGGATAAACGTCGAGCGAGCACCGTCATCCATTGGGTGGATGCTCATTGGATGATTCCAGCACCAGCTCGCGCGACAGCAGGCACGGTTTTTCCGCTGACCGTCAATATCAACCGATCGAGTGATGGCAGCGGCGTGGCTGATTGGAAGGTACGTTACCAAATCGTTGGCGGTGTTCCCGCAGAATTTGCACCCGATTCGGCTCAATCCATTGAAGTGCTGAGCAATTCTCTCGGCCAAGCCATCGCGCAAATTCGTCAGCCAGCCGGGCAAGCTGCAGCTGGTGCCACGCAGGTCCGTGTCGACGTAATTCGCCCGCAAATGTTTGGCCAACGTGAGTTGGTGCTGGAGAGTGGCATAACAACCGTACATTGGAGCACGCCAGCACTAACCATTCGCACAATTGGTCCCCAAGTTGCCGGAGTCGACCAGCCATTCGAATATCGGGTCGAGATTACAAACCCCGGTGACCAAGTCGCGCGGGATGTTATTGTGCGCAGTAGCGATCTTTCCGGCAACGTGCAATATGTATCAAGCGAGCCGAAGCCGAGTCAGTTTGGAAATCAATACCAGTGGAATTTAGGCGAGATCGCTCCAGGCAGTAACCCGCGAGTGATCTTGGTTCAGATGAAATCAAATCGTTCCGGAGTGAATCGAATCTGTTTTGAAGTCGCGAGTTCCACGGATAATCTGCAAACCGAGGCTTGTGCCGAAACCAATATCCTCGCGGCCTGTATCGGCTTGACCATGCAGGGGCCAACCGAGGCGACAACTGGACAACCAATTGAATACAATTTCGCGCTGACCAATCAATGCAACGAGCCGTTGAAGAATGTGACGATGGAGATTCGTTTCGACCAAGGATTGGCAGCGGCAGGTCGCGATGGGGCCGTCATTGCCGGGCCATTCGAATCGATTCTGCCGGGCGATACATTCCGCTTGCCACCACTACAATTCATTGCTAGCCAACCTGGTCGCCGTTGTTTTGAGGTCATCGCGAGGACTGAGGATGGGCGCAGCACGGTCACCGCACGCAAATGTCTGGATGTGTCGTTGAACCAAGAACGGCAAGTCAGAATCAGTATGGAAAGTTACCGCGTCGTGCGAGTGGGAGATGACATCCTAGTTCGGATTGCCGTAGATAATCTGGGGACCGGCCCCGTAGAAAACGCTACCGTGCTCACGCGATTTTCAAGATCAATGGCTCCGAAAATGCGGAGTGCAACTCCTATGCGTTGGATTGGCGATGATATGGCGTTTGATATTGGTCGATTGGCTGCTGGCGCGCGAACCGTCATCGAAATAATCTTCCAAGCCGTTGCCGTTAACGGAAACGCTGAGTGTCGAGCGACGTTGATGACGCCCGACGAGCAAAGTGATGCGACGAATGTAACAATTCGGATCGAACCTGCGGACGCGGACCTCCAAGGTGAGGGGACCGGTCCGGGAATATTCCCGCCTCCAGCCGGCAGCGATGAGGGTCCAATCCGCGTGTTGCCACCAGGGCCAACGGGGAACGGATTATTGCAAGTCGACGTGCGTGCCGTCGATCGGACCGTAAGGGTTGGAGACAACACCCAATTTGTTGTGACGGTAAGAAACACGGCGGCAACGCCTGATCAGGACGTTGGTATCGTGTTGCTCATTCCTACTGGAACGGTTATTCAAGATCCCGGTACAACGCAGTCGAACTTGCGCGTAGTTGAAACGTCGAGCGATGGGTCGCGAATCGTGCTAGAACCAAGACGCGAACTTCGTGAAAACGAGACGTTGTCGTTTCCGGTGACCGTGCGAGCAGTGAACTCAGGAATTTCGACCTTTGCAATAAGTGTGACGAGCAATCGTTCTCCCATTCCGATTGAAGGTAAGGACACGATAACCATTGTTCAGTAGATGATCGATGCTCTCTGAATGGTGTTAGTACCGCTGGCAAAACGAAGTCCACAACCTCATTTGACATCTAGATACATTCAATCAGCAACGCTAAATTGGTGTATTGGTTGAATTCACTAGCGCGCAAGTTGTATCACGAAGCAAACCCAGGGATAAAAGGTTTCCGCAACTCCGGTAATATCGAGGCATGATAAAATTTCGATGTACGCACAAGACGGTTGATCTGACAGGTGCGGAAACTGAGTGTCGCCAGCTCTTGGCGGCGAAGAGCGAATTCATAGGACGACAAGTTCGCTGCCCAAAATGCCAACAATTAATGGTTGTGCCCGCGACAGCGGAATCAACTCTTGAACCTAGCGATTTTCCCGATCTATCTCAATATCCAAGCAAATCCCAGGGGATCGATCAGCAAGAGCAAAGCGGGCCAACTTTTAAAGTTCAACAATTCGACCCATTCAAGTTTTGTCGCAAGTGTGGTGCACCGCTGGACGCGACAAAACGTTGCAAAGAATGTCGCTATTCACAGTTTCACGCAACCATTGACGGTCCGCTCGAAGAGATACCGGTCAAGTTAACAGGATTCCTCCTCTATTGCCGAAATAAGATCGGGAAAGATTTGACTCCCGTCTTGCTGACTGCTGTGTATTTTGGGGTGCTCGCTATATTTTCGCTGGCGAGTCTCGTATTTTCCGTGGCTGTATTGCGCTGGTTCACGATTCTTTTGTTGCCCTTTTATGCAGTTATGTGGGTGTTGTGTGCGCTAGTCTATTTTAAGGTGCGTGAATTGAGCACGAAACCGGCGGCTGAACTGGCGTTCTGGCAAAAACCGCTGTGGGATTTGGTATTGGAATTTTTGAGGTCCAGGGGATTTCGGTCGGCAAATCGGAACCCCAATCCGAAAATTGTCGACTTGCGCGAAGCCAAGCCCAACGACAACGAATTGTTGTTGCATAAAGACATTAGTGACGCAACCGTAGTGATCCTGGAAGGCGCACCGATTACGGATAATGGATTGATCGCATTACGATTTCTGCCCAAACTTCGCTATTTGGTGCTAAAGCAAACGAAGGTTACGCCTGAAGCCGTGTTTCGCCTTCAGCAGACAATTCCTGAAGCCTGGATTTGGAGTTAACCCAAACGACTCGAACAACCTGGCACTACAGTTCGTCGTAATTCAATTCAAACAATTGGCGCATGGCATTAAAGTCTCCTGACTTTAGGCCCTTTGTGAACCAGAAGGCACGTTGCTTTGACGTCCCATGCGTAAATCGGTCAGGGATGACGTAGCCTGTCGCCATTTTTTGCAATCGGTCGTCTCCAATTTGATTGGCGGCCGTGATCGCCGTTTCAATATCTCCCGGTTCCAAAATATCATACTTTTTGTGCGCATGGTGTGCCCAAACACCTGCCAAATAGTCTGCTTGCAATTCGAGGCGTACTGATGCGCGGTTTGACTCGCGTTCATTGCCCTGTCTTCGCACTTTATTAACTTGGTCGGAGTAGCCAGTTAACAATTGGACGTGGTGAGCGACCTCATGGGCAAGCACATAGGCCGCCGCAAAATCCCCTGGAGCTTTATGGCGAACTGCCAACTCGCGGAAGAACGAAGGATCGATGTAGATCTTCTGGTCGGCGGGGCAATAAAACGGCCCGACGCTTGCTGGTGCGCGGCCACATCCGCTTGCAACTTCATTCTCGAAGATCACCAGTTTTGGTTCTTGGTAACTACTGCTCAGCTGGTTCTTAAATATATCTCGCCACACCGATTCTGTGTCGCGAAGAATCACGCCAATGAACTCCCGATATTCGTCGTCTTTCCCGGCGGCCTGACCGGCTTGCGGTGCTTGGCCTTGTCCTTGAGCGTCAAGGAACTGTTGAACTATTTGAGGATCAACATTAAAAAGTATGGCGATTCCGATAATGATAAGTCCTATCAAACCTCCGCCCACGGCGACCTGAGGAGGTATTCCCCTGCGGTCTTCGACATTCTTGCTTGTTTCTCGCCCTTTCCATTTCATACTACTTTGACCTCAACCCATAAATGAAAAACGTTTACGCGCAGAAAATCGGGGATGCTTAAATCGCTTTTACCAAATAAAAGCGGAGTTCCCGATAGGTGCGCTAGTGTACCAGTCATTTTGAGTAGTTTACCGACAAGCCTGACTTAGTTCAAACGGACAAGCCGGACGAATTTGCTTGTGCGGAAACTCCGTCACTCAACATTCGGGTAATCCAACCGAACTTTTCCCTGAATGTGAGCGTTGCGCGAGAGTTCTCAGCTTCGATCCAATTCGACTAATGTTGGTCGGAAATGCATGCGGTTTCCATCGCGAATCAGCGAGCCTTTTAGATTTTTGAGTGGTTCGCACAGAGGAGCAACTCTAGACAAGATCAACAGAAGTTGACGTAACGTTCTGGCGGCGTGTGGGGCTAAAGGGCAAGGCACGCATGCTCAAATTGCGAAGGAAATCGCTTCTGAGATGCGAAAAGACTGGTTGAGTCACTTTCGCCGAGATCATGCGTCTACGCGACGTGCGTAAGTCGATCATTCAGGAGATTTGAAGTCAATATTTCCGCGCAGACTGCGTTCCAGTCGCATTGATGTCGAGCGAGTGATTTGCCGAGTGCGTCCATACTAATTTCGATGACGTCATCAGGCGGTACGTGCAAGCCGTATTTCACTTCCAAGTCGTCCAATTTGCGTTCAAAGGTGAATTGACCTCCGCCACGACCTACAAAATTTACGCCGACAGCACCTTTGCGAGGGTGTTGTTTGTCTGCGACTTGCCGCGACCAGGAACGCAAGCCGCCAGCAAGAGACGCGAGCGAATCCTCCAACTCAACTGCAACGGTTGGAGTGCAAATCGGGTTTTTGCCCCAACGATCGCGTTCGCCGAAATGGATAAAACGGTGAATCATTGCTTGATCGATAACGGGACAAGGAATATCCCCAGCGAATTGCTCGAGATTACTCCGGTCGAAAACGGGATCGCTTTTATCGTAGGCATGATACATGCCTGTATTCTTGACAAAGTTAATCGCGAACTCGCTGGAATTCGAATTGAACGCAGCAGATTCATGCTCGGCAAACTCGACGCCCGCAGAGTTGAAATAATTGTAGCAATATTCAATAATCTCTCGCGGCGATGTCGGTTCATCTGGAGTCAAATGAAACGTCAGCCCATGAGACTTGCGGTCACCAATCAACTTTGTGATCACAGAGGATACCCAATCGACTGGGACTAAGTTCCTTTTTTCATATCCACTAATTGGTAACCGGATTTCCGTATGAGCAATACCGTTTTCATCGCGGTCGATATTTGCAATGAGAGTGGCAATTAATCGCAAATATACAAAGAGACCGTGGTAGGATGACGTGAACCCTGTTCTAGAATCGCCGACAATCACCGATGGTCGAAAAATTGTAACGTTCTTGATCTGGCTCTCTCGCAGCTTACGTTCGGCTTCAAATTTGCTTTTCTCGTAAACGTTTCGAAAGAGCTGATTGCCACCCAATTCGTGTTCGTACACGATCGATTCCTGTACGCCACAGGAATAGGCGGTTGATACGTAAAAGAAATCTTCGATATTAAGCGATTGCGACAATTCAATCAGACGCTGCGTACCTTCGACATTAGTTCGCCAAACTTCATTGAAGTGTTCATCTCCAAACTTGACTACCGCAGCACTGTGTACAATTCGGTAAATGTTCTCTTCGAGCCACGCAAAGTCCTGATCACTTAGACCGAGTCGCTCTTCCGTGATGGCTCCTTCGAGTAGAATCGGGCGTGGGAGTTCTATTCCGAGTTCCACTTCCCAGCGCTGCATGATCAGTTCGATTCGCTGTCGAACCGAGAGCTTTCTGCTGGGTCGAACCAAGACTGCCACGCGATAACCATCTAATGAAAGATCGCGCAATAGATATTGTCCGAGAAATCCAGTCGCTCCGGTCAACAATAGATAGCGACGTTGGTCGTTAACGGCTGGCGTTCGCAATAAACCACGAGGATTTTTTGACGGTGATGTTGGATCAAGCAGCATATCAAATTGCGATATCAAAGACTCAGTCGTCGTCCTGTCGTCGGCCGATGCCGATTCCTGAGCACGAAAAAGCCAAAAACGTTGTAGAAATCAGCCAACGAATCGTTCAGATACGTTAACTATTAAACGATCATACGAACATTTCGTATTGAAAAATCCGCCAATTCTGGCGAAAAACAAGTCCAATTGGATCTTCTCGGGGGCACTTTGAATACGGCCCGTTTCTCATCTATTGTAGTTATCGGATGAGAGGATACAGTCATTTGTCCGAAAAAAGTTGAGAATGCATTGGACGGTTGGGTTGGCAATTCGGCACTGTCAATTCGTTCGCTACCCCCAGATTGAGCGGATTTTCCAGAAAATTTATCAGATTCCCCCGAAAGGTGCACTGGTATCCCTCTGGGCCTGAGAGGTGCAAATACACCGCCCACTAACTGAGTTTTGACTTATTGAGCTGTTGACTAATTAGAAAGGCAATTTCCATCGCTTGGTCATAGTTCAAGCGAGGATCAACCGGACTCTTGTACGCTCGATTCAAATCTTCCTCAGACAGGCGTCTCGCGCCACCTGTGCATTCGGTCACGTTGTCACCCGTCAATTCAAGATGAACACCGCCTAAATGACTCCCCATCTCCAAATGCACATCGAAGGCTTGTGTCAGTTCGCTCAACACATGATCAAAATGCCGCGTCTTCATTCCGTTGACAGTTGTAACCGTATTTCCGTGCATCGGATCGACGCACCAAGTCACGTTCAAATTCGCCTGTTTGACTGTTTGAATTATGCCTGGCAGACTCTTGGACACTCGGTCAAATCCGATGCGGTGGATAAGTGTAATCCGTCCCAATTCATTCTGCGGGTTCAAGCGGCTTATCAAGTTCACCAATTCGGCGGAATCGACGTCACCATCGATCTTGATGGCGATCGGATTGGCAATCCCTCGAAAATATTCGACATGCGAACCGTCGAGTTGGCGCGTGCGATTTCCGATCCAAGGAAAATGAGTTCCCAGATTATACCAAGCCTGCCGATGTTGTAAGAAACGTGTCTGCGCTTGTTCGTAAAAGAGAAGCAGACCTTCATGTGACGTGAAAAACTCAACCGATTTACTATCCGCGATCGAGCGGTCGAGCATCGTTTCCATGAATTGCAATGAATTGGCGATCAAGTGTACCATTTCATGGTAGTCCCGCGCGTGGGGGGAATCAATTGCGAAATCCAAATCCCAGTTTTCAGGATTATGCAAATCCGCAAACCCACCTCCGCAGAGAGCACGAATGAAATTCAGCGTCAGTGCTGATCGCTCATACGCCTTGATCAGCAATTCAGGATCAGCCATGCGGTCGCCTTCGGAAAACCCTGTCCGATTGATGATATCTCCCCGATAGGCAGGGAGCGTGATTCCATCGCGCGTCTCGGTCGCTGACGAGCGGGGCTTGGCATACTGGCCAGCGATGCGCCCGACGCGAATAACACGTTTCAAACTTCCATAGGTGAGTACAAAGCTCATCTGCATCAAAATCTTGATCTTGCGCACAATCGAAGTCGACTCGCAGTCTTCCAGCCTTTCGCAGCAATCTCCACCTTGCAACAAAAATGCTTTGCCACGCGCGGCCAAAGCAAGTTGCGACTTCAGGTTCTCGATTTCCCAACTGGTCACTAACGGAGGCAGACGCTGCAGTCTCGCGATCACATCGCTCAACTGCGTATTATCCCGATAGACGGGCTGTTGATTGCTGGGCTTCGTTTGCCAGGAATCTGGTGACCAACGGAATTCGATGTTCATTCTATAGCTTATCTACAAAAGTTTATTTAGAAAGAATCGCAATTGGCGGCATCGATGAGCGTCAAGAAGCGGACTTCAAAACACACGCATCAATTTCAGCAGCGAAATAATTCGCAAATCCTCGACTAAGCCGGGTGAACAAAAATAGGTCATGACCTTCTCGCCATAAAAGTGATTTTTGTATTGAGCATGACCCTGCAAATTATAAAAAAACCGATTGAGCCATCTGGCATTGAAGCCATATTTCCAGGACCTAGCCAACAATGGATTGGCACGAAATCTCCTATTCTCCAGACCGGCTAACGGGGCAAGACCGAGCGTGACCAATTGTATGCCCTCGGTCTTGAATTGTTCGATCGCATGTTTTACAAGTCCTGTTTCTGCGTAAACCGGAGCATCGGGAATTCTGCGTTTAATCGCCGTTGTATAGCCCATGACTTTTCCGTTCTGGTACATTGGGTCGAAAAACGCAAACGCCACCATGCGATTGTCGGCATCGTACAAGAAGAACTTTCGCACATCGAGTTCATGTTCCGGTACCAACGGCCGATTTAGAAATACGACTTCCCTCCGTTTTATTGTACGTGTTTTTCGCCAGGCTCCGGACACATTCTGCACTTCATCGCAAGGTATTGCAGCACCTTGTTTCTCTTCAAACCGGTAGCCGCGAGTTGTTAGCCAATTCCATGCGTACCGCAATCGCTCTTTGGACTTCCCACTGAAGTCATAATTTTTGAGCCAAAGGTACGTATCATAGCCGAACTCTGTCACATAATATTTTGGCTGCTGCGAAATCAATTCAGCAAGTCCCTCGGAGGCCTGGACAAACGCCGGTCGCTTGAATTTCTTGATGAACTCGTCAACCAATTTCGGCCAATGCTCAGTCGGAGCAACCGGGTCGCCTAATGCGAAGCAATATCTCCACTTTTTGGCATAAGGTAAGTAACCCTGGTCCGTTTCAAAGTAACTCAGACAATCTTGAACCAGGCCACCATAGGCAAGGGTAAAGTTCCCGTGTTGCTGCAGTTTGCTCAATAGGTGCCGCGGTCTGCCTCCCGGAGCGTTTTCGGTTGAACCCGTGCTCTCCTGTCGAGACGACATGTCTTGCTTCGATTGAATCGCGGTTAAATTGTGCAAGTTAGATTTCGTCGCCATGCTCACGATTTGATGTCAATTGCTTGCGAGAGACCTGACTTGCAGGGATTGAAATAATATTGGACCGACCCGACAAAAACGAAAATAATCACAACGGACGATTTCACAGTCGAGCGAATTGAAAATCGCAAGATAATCATGATTGCGATGCAATTTTACGAGCCCTGCGAATGAAGCCAACAATTGAGCACTATTGATATAGCACCAATTGAAAGCTCTTGCTGGCCAAATTCCACGTGGCAGAGCGACATCAGCCACCAACAGCGAACCGGTGGGTTCTAAAAAACTCAATGCGCATTGGATCACACGATTCAAATCATCACCGAAAAAAATATTAAAAAAGAAATTCGCTGCAACGGCGTCAAATTTCGTGTTTGGCTCAAATTCGAACACGCTCTCATTAAACAACTCCGCCGACAGCCCGCGCGTATACAGGCGTTTCTCGAGACGGATGAGCATTTCCCTGGATATGTCGACTGCCGTCACTTGAAAACCGCGGGCAGCCGCCGCCACAACCTCTTCACCAGTGCCGCAACCCAAATAAAGCAACTTAGAATTGGGCTCGATCCAATCCAATTGCACGAACTTGGCCGCACGAATCTGGCCCGTTGAAAAAAGATGCCCCGTCAGCTCATACGTGCTGGCCGCCAGATCATAATTCCTAGCGAGGCTGGATGTCGAACCAAACTTGTTCACTTGTGACTCAAAATTAATCTTTCCCGCCCAGGTCAAAAGGTGCAGGACGAATCGACTTAAAAAATGGGGGACGCACGTCATGCGACTGACGCGTTGGCACCGCATGCGAATCCTCGTTTGATCGCGGAGACTCTAGAGTCGCGGTCGCTCGGGCAGCAGGCTCGTTTGCGGAACTTGTTGATTTTTCGGATGCTTCGGTGCCGATCTCAGTTTGCGCATTATCGTTAGCGTGCGCTGGTGATTGGGGTGACCGCGATTTTTCTTTGCCGAAGTACTTACCAAGTGGACTAGCCAACAAAGCAGGCAGGAAGATCAAGTCACCCACCAAAGCGACAGCCAATAAGACTAACATCAAGATGCCAAAGCGTTGTGTAGGCATGAATGTACTGAAAGCAAACGCCGACAACCCAAAACCAGCAATTAACGTCGTTTGCGTCATTGCAGTTGCAACCTTGCTGTAAGCTAACCGAATCGCATCCAACCGGCACTTGCCAATCGAAAGACCATGGCGAAACCAGTTAAGAAAGTGGATTGTATCATCGACGGCAACACCCATGGCAACGCTGGCCGTCATCATTGATCCGATGTCCACTTTGACGCCGAGTCGATGGAGATGCCCCATCGCACCGAACACAACGACGACTGGAAACACGTTCGGCAACATCGACAAGATGCCGCCGCGAAGATTCAAAAAGTTTGTAGCGGAAAAACGTTCTCGCCAGTTTCGTAAGAGAATCATCATCACCAGTGCGATCAATACGAATGCTAATCCAATGCTCTGAATTAGACTCGTCAACAGCGTACGTTGTGCCTTGTACACAATTGGCACGATCCCGGTGTACGATGTGAAGACGGTGGCAAATGGATCACCTCCGTCAGATCGTTCCCGCGCTGAAATCGATCCCGGCAGCGGTTTGCCAGTTCGCTCGTTCAGCAAATAGAGATGGTCTCGCGCATCGACAAACTTCTTGGCATGCTTGGAGATCACGTCGACATCGAAATTAGCATGGTCAGCAATCAATACGACGCAATCTATCTGGGAAATCACATTGATGAAATCGGCTTCACTGGGAAATTCTCTTCCGGCCTTTTCATAAAAGTCGCCGGGAAGCCAAGAGAATCGTTTGTCCGCACGCCCTCCCTCGATGAATCCAGCGTTTTCCAATAGTTCCAGCAGTGTATCGCCGAAAAGCAACGTCTGATCTACCATCTGTGAAACGTTCTGGGCGTTTGGTTTGAGATAGGACGCATCGCCCTTTTGTGGCTTCGGCCCTAAAACCAACACACGGCCCTTGGATAAGCTTTCACTTTCCAGAAGATCTTGCAGTTCATGGACAATCCGGCCGCGAATGCGGTAAGCTGACAAAATAGGCTCGACAACGAACTTCAGATCATTAACGAACTCGCCGTAGTCCACGTCACTTAATGCCGCCAAGCGAAGACTCACTCGCCATAGTTCATTGCGAATCGTTTTCTGTGGAATCGGGTTACCTTGCAGGTCGATTTGCTCCTCGCGCAAATAATCTTGTTCGACCAATTTGTGCCGGTTTTCAACCAATTCGGCATCCGCCACGTTCCGCGCGATGCTGGCTTGTTCGAGATTGACGGCGACGTCCGAGGACATGGCCGAGCCAACAACATTGAGCCCTTCGCTACCAAAAATGGTCAAAAGAATCTGACGAATTCGATTGGACAATTCCATGCGCTGGAGCATGGTTAATTGCCGCTGCAATTCCAGCCTTTTTTCGACAGTCAACGGATCTTGGGCCTGCCCATTTCCGTTTTTTATCAGATCACGGCGCTGCTGCACTTCCCCATCAACGTTGACGATCAATTCCATGGGGACGAGTTTTCCCATGTTCTCTTCCATCCAGCGGTAATCATCGAGAATTTTGGCATCCGAGCGAAATAGTTTTAATAACTGGATACTTGTCTCGATCTTCGTAAGACCCACACCAAAAAATATGAGCACAAGTAGACCCGAAGCAATGACCAGTTTGTAGCGCACAATCACGAACTCACAAACACGCTTCCAAAATCCTTCAATGAGCCCGGCCATTCCCTTATTTGGATTTTCCCCGAGGGGATCACGCCGCTTGTATCCAGCTGGCCACAAAGTGAGCGCGGCAGGAATATATGTAAACAAAAGAAGCACCGTAGCGATTGTCGCAATGGCAGAAAACATTCCAAACTTTTTAATCGGAATTAAATTGCTGGTATACAACGAGATTAAGCCGATGGCGGTCGTGAATGCAGCCAGACTACATGGAAATAATCCATGAGCGACCGCGGTTTCCGGCGCAGCCTCTTCACCGTCTTCTTCACAAGCATCCCGGTAATAATTAACCACGTGCACAGCACCTGACATCGCCAAAACGTAGACGAGCGACGGCATGGTCATGAGAATCGCGTCCAGAGTTGCTCCGGAGAAGAACACGATCGCCAAACTTGCCATCGCCGATGTACCGCCGACAAAAAACAACATCATCGTTACGCGGAAACTGCGAAAACTTATCCATGCTAATGAAATACCAATGAGGGCTGACAACCCCACCAACCGAAACAGGGTAATTGCGCCTTCTTCATCGATGGCCACATTGTCGACCGGCGGTCCACCGATGTGCAAATTTTCCGGCATGATCCCGCATGCGCCACTTGCCAGTTCCAATATTCGACCACGTGGTTTCCCAAGCACCGGTCGTCCTACGGCGCGAGACAATTCCGTAAGTACTGGCTCGTTGAGGGAAACGATGATACACGTCTGCCTGGGTGGAGGCTCAGGACCAAGTCGATTCCACAACCGATACCAATACTCCAATTTGCGGTCTTGGCTGGCAGACAATAATTGGTTGATATCGCCCGAATAACGCTCAGCCAATAATTCTTCAACGAAGACAGCAAAGGCCTCCTCATCCGCTTGCGTCAACTTTTGTCGGTGACTTTCTGGAATGACGTCCAGCAGAGATTTCCAAGTCCAATCAAATTCTGGTTTGGGAGTCGGCCCAAACAGCAACCCAGTCAATCGTTTATGGGCCTCAATCTCCACATTCAATGTAGCCAAATCGCGATCCGCATATTTGCCCATGCGCATTGTTCCTTCTGGCCCAGCCATCTGACTGAAAATTTCGGGACCAGTCGTTACCTTTTTGAAGAACCGCGCATGCAACTTACTAGGATCATTGTAGTATTCATTGTTTTGCGGGGAGCCGAATTTGCGAATGAACCGGCCATCGGGAATTGGCGGCTCGAAGATGTGCTGAATGGCTTGCCCCAACATGAAGATGACGTTGTTCTGGCCCTTCCATTCGTACAGTTCTCCTTTTTGTGTGAGGAAGTACCATTGATTTCTCCGCCCCATCAACCACTTGACGTTATTGGCAGTACGCTCGGTATGGTAATTGCCAGTCGTGTGTAGCGCGAGTTCATCCGCCAATTTTCTAGCTTGAATTTCTTCGTGGAGTATCGCTTGTTCAGCCGGAGGCAATGTGTGGATATTCGCCCATTCCCGATCTTGTTCATCAACCGATTCAGCTTTTAGCAATCGAACCAAATCGACGAATGTTTGATCGTTTTCGTACGCCCCCTCCCAGCTAACTACGACGAACTGGTCGCCGACAAAATGCGACCGAAACCAACGCAACTCGGCGGTTTCTGGAAAATCTGCCGGCAACCAATCGGCCACCTTGTTTTCCATCGTGTCAATCCCTTGCCGTGAGCCGCGCAAAATGAAGGGCAAAAGGAAAAAAATGACGCACAGGACAACCATCGCGTAGTTGCCAAAAATAGGTATGCGTCTGGAAAAGAAAGGTTTTGCCGCCATTTCAAAATTTATCCTTCCATGTCAATCTGAAATCATGCAACTTAGACATTTGAGATAAAAGCCAATGCCTAAGTTGTGAATCCCTAGGATAACGATCCAGCTTTGATATTTCTATTATTCGTGGGTATTGCACCCCTCGAACCAATTTGGCCGCGCTCGCGGCGGCCAAGCCCAGAATGTCATGTAAGGTACGTCATTGATGTAACAAGACGCCCCGAATACAGCTTTCTGCGCTCGAAGATTCAGCCGGGCTCACACCGCCAAAGTCTCCTTAGGGTACCGTTTATGCCCAAAAATGTCGATGGCAATCGGTATTGACGTCCCGGCTTAACGACGATTTGCGGCTACAAAATGGTAAGTATTGCCGGTTAACCACATGCGCTCGCCGACGACATGAATCTCAATCTTACTGTGTGAACTAATGCCATGTTCTGTCAACCGTTAGTCGCAACCCGAGCTTGTCCCACATTCGGACCGGCAAGGTTAGTATCCCTACAACTCCATGACAAAACCACCAAGAACCGTCGCTAAAGTCAATTTCATCGTACATGAAGCGGATACTGTCAGTCGCGCCTTATACCGGGAAATTTTGTGAGGCCTACGATCGTCGAGTCTGAATACCAAATTCCGACACCGCTCGCAGATCACTCATGAATCGGACTTGGCGGATTGGACTCCCCCAATTCCGGGTTTCAGTTATGATAATTGGTCCAGTGTGCAAACAAATCTTGGCGTTTTCAATATAGAAAGATGGTTCATGACGAAATGCATAACGCGTCAAATTTGCTTCTGCGTAGTTGTTGTTCACATGGCTACCGGAGTCCAATCCCTGGCGCAAGAATCTCGATCTGACCTGCTTCCGCCGAAATCATCGACAGAGGTCACTGGAAAATCGCTAGTAGAAAAGTCGAGTTACCTTCTGGGGTATAACTTCATTAACGATTTCAAGTTTCAACGCATCGACATCGATTTGGATCGATTGATCGCTGGAATGCGTGACGCGATGGAAAACAAGGAACCGGCGATGAGCAAAGATCTAATTGAAGCCGTCGAGGAGGCATTCCAAAAATTGGTCATGGAAAAGCAGGAGGCAATTTTTAAGGAAGTTGCTGAAAAGAACTTGCGTGATGGTGACGAGTTTTTTGCTGCTATCTCTAAACAGCCGGGCGTAAAAAAATTGGAAAGTGGCCTGCAGTACAAGATTCTCAAACAGGGAAACGGCCCGGAACCTAAAACTGGCGACGTCATCAGATTTCGATTCAAGGGTGCCTTCACCGACGGAACTGAGTTTGAATCGTCTGGCGACACTCCCATTCAATATCGCATGGGTACCAGTATCATGCCTGGCATGGGTGAAGCGTTTTCTCGCATGCGGGTCGGTGACCACTGGGTTATTTATATCCCCGCCAAACTCGCCTTTGGAACCCAAGGTAGCCCGCCAAGAATCGGACCCAATCAGTCACTGGTCTACGAACTCGAAATTGTGGAAATCGCAAAGTAAACTGCTATTCGAAGCTGATCCTAGTGATCGACGGGCCATCGGAGCGAGCCTGCCGTTTGCGGTAATTGACGGCAACCGATTTACGATTTTCGATGATGTTCTTATGCATATTCGTGATCGCTGGATTCCGTTAAAGCGTTTCACAGACTAGGCTACTGCGGGTTCGAGCGGCGCAAGATCGCCGTTATCGGGAAATGGTCCGAAGGGGTCAAGCCCTCTCGTGACGTACGATCTATGGCTGCATCGATGACCAGCCATGCATCGGAAACGCCAATCCAATCGATTCGGGCACCTCCGGTGCGCTCTGCCGAGAAGCCTGAAAATGTTCCCTCGTTGTCGCCGCGCTTGGGGTTAATGACTCTGTAGGTGTCGCGTAGCCTGATCGTGGTTTGATCACCATCAGCTTCTTCTATTTTGGCCTGAGCTTCGCCAAAAAAAATGTCGTACGGACGTTCGCGATCGCTGGCATTAAAATCACCCGTCAATAGCACAGCACATCCTTGTCCCTGCGCTTGGATGAACTCCATCAACAATTTGGCTGATTCTTCGCGAGCACGCTTGCCGATATGGTCGAAGTGAGTGTTGATAAACAGAATTGGACTGAGCGCGGCGTCTTGAGTCTCGCGCAATTTGATCCAGCTTGCCATTCTTGTCATCGAACTGTCCCACGAAACACTTCCGGGAATCTCGGGAGTTTCACTCAACCATAAATGCCCCGATGCGATCACCTCGAATCGGTCGCTACGAAACCAAATTGCCGTCATTTCTCCTTTTTCGTCACCGTTATCTCTGCCAACCCCAATCGATTTATAACCGTCTAAATGGCGATCAAGATACCGCTTCTGAAAATCTAGCGTCTCCTGAGTCCCAAGAAGATCTGGAGCAAAATCTTTAATGGTTTCGACAAGGAACTCGCGGCGTCGATCCCAATGATTTGCACCGTCATTGGCAGTACCGTATCGGATGTTGAAGCTCATCACTCGCAAATCCCCTTTTTCTAACGTTGCTGCGGCGTCGTCCAGGTCTTGGCATTCACGCGGCACCGACGTCGAGTCCATACGCATTGAATTTGAACGCTGGCCACCATCGTTTTTCGCGAAGGCTGGAATTGGGCCGATGGCGATGATACCTGTCATCAATAAAGTCGACAAAATTGCCTGCCTGTGAAAGAGTATTGAGCTTGGGCGGGCAACGTCTGGAGTGAATAGAACCATAGGTCGCTGTTTAATTTCTCTACGGTACATCTCAGCCTCCACAACCCAAAACTTAAGCCATGACCAAGTAGCTGGACGGCAGCCAAATGGGACTACAGGTCTATTTTAATTTGCGGCGTAGATCAGCAATCACTTGTTCAGGCACAAAGCGAGCAAGTTGTTGGTCGTTCGCCAACGGAGCGACCTGTTTGATGAGCGTACTCGATACATGAGCATAGTCACCATCCGCCATGAGAAAAATCGTTTCTAGCGAATCGTCCAGTCGTCGATTTGCCATCGTCATCGTGAATTCGGCAGCGATGTCGGTCAGGGGTCTGACGCCTCGAATCATGGCAGTTGCTCCACACTTCCGAACAAAGTCGACCGCTAAGCCCTCGAAAAATCGGACTTCGATATTGTTCAAGTGGCCAGTTACTCGAGTTACCAGTTCAATTCGCTCGTCAATGCTAAACAGGGGCTTCTTTTCGATGTTATGCCCGATCCCAACAATCAATCGCTCAACGAGTCGACTACCCCGCTCGATTACGTTAAGGTGTCCCAGCGTTATCGGATCGAAAGAACCAGTGTAAACCGCGATTTTCATATTGTACCTAGTCGTTCACCCATGCTTCGCTCTCCAGCGTACCGCGAATACACGTGCTTGCTCACCATTTCCATCCGTCGCAAGCAACGGCGTGTTTGAACAGCATTATGTTGTTAATCCGAGGCGAATTCAACCATACTAATTCCGGCTCTCTTCAACTCTAGGATCGCAGTTTGCATCATGCGTCTCTTGTGGTTGCGTACGCGTGAACTCCGCATCGATCGTATTTTCGAACGATGTACTCGTGAAGCTGGCGGTGGAGAATTGAACTCTCTTGGCTATCCATGATTTGAGTCGACGAAGAAACCATTTTCGACTTGCCGGAATTAAGAGTGAATATCCAGCGATGTCGGTCACCAAACCGGGAGTTAGGAGCAGCGCCGCAGCAAATAACACCAAGCCTCCGTCGAAAAGCGAGTCAGCCGGCAAGTGACCTGATGCGACGTCGCTTCTCAGTCGATTATAGACGGCAAGTCCTTGTCGACGCACCAACCATACGCCAACGAGAGCTGAGACCAGGATAGCGCAGACGGATAATAGCCAGTGAATCCTTGCAATTGCCAGCAATATGAACAGATCAACTAACGGTACGATTATGAATAACGCGACTAATTTTTTGAACACGTTATTACCCGTCGAAGATGTGCCGGAATTGGTGTTTGACCACTTGCTTGTTTGCCCTGTGCTTGATTGTTCTCATTGTACTAAGTCACGTCTAGGGCAAACGTCATTATTTATGGCGACGAGAACGACTTCTCAGCCCTCACGCAGCCTTCCTCGCCTGGTTTGTCTCGCAAAGCGGCATTGACTTTCATGTACACTTGTGTGGAGAGCGGATTGTTGCGTCGCAACTCCGTGCAATCTGAGAAACGCCAACGGCATTCGAGCACTGCAACATTTTGAGGTGGTTCACAACAAGCTGTTAAAGTGTACTCAACACGTTGTTGCTTGTTTTACCGGATCAATAGCTGGCTTGTTGCAAGGCCGTCGTCATTTGCCAAGCAATATAGGCGAAGAGCCGGTTGGGAGATTGTGTTAGCAAACGTAATTCGGCATCGCTGCATTCGATGCTCGACAGCTTGACGAACCGTTCATAACTCGGTTTTATGTCTGGATCGGCAACGTCCCAGTTTCCGTCAATGGCAAAGATAACGACCGATTCAGTGGCGTCAACCAGCGCAGCGGTAACGCTGGCCGAAAGAGGAGCGAATGCGCGCAATTGATTAACGCGCACAAATAGTACGGCATCGCAATGCCAAGCCCTGGACAATTCAATGATGTCATGTTCATCGAATTGCCCGCTCAAGATATTGTCTACAGACATCTGGCAGTTAATTTGAGGCGGAAACACGATTTCGGCAATGCCGGCGGCTCGCATCGCACCTGCCATAGCATCGGCAAATAACGCAGGCGAATGAAACTGCCCTGACTCGGTTCCGGTGGGTACTATCAACACCCGTTTCGGCATCAATTGGTGTAGATGTGGCGACACGTACAAGCTGTACTTGCGCGGGTCGACGATAATTGGTTCCGCTTTCTTTCCAAATAGATTGATTCGCGGAAATAAAGGCAGTCTTGAAGAACAACCGTCAGTGCACACTCGTTGACAGCCTGCCAAACAACAACTAACGGCGCACAAGACCAGTACAAGAAAGCGTTTGACGTTGAAAGTTTGACACTCGGTGAAAGACATTTTGCTTGTCTCGTTCTCAATTTAACTTACTTATCGAAACCAATCAGGCTTGCGATTTGCTGTGGAAGTTCATCGGCACGCTGGACCCGTTAATTCGTTGCATTGGCAACGTAAATTACGCTCAGACCAAACGACATGAGTACGCCAACCACGATCCCCGATACAGCGGCCCGCCACAATATTACATCTGGTTCTAACCCAACATAGGTTCCAATCAATGTGGCAGCACTGGCGGCCAATAGGCCTAACGAAGTAGCCAGTGAACTACCGCGCTTGATTCTTCGCCGCAACAAATTCTGTTTTAGAGTCATGCGCTAACTCCTTGATAGGTTTGAGTCTGGTTTGTTTGGCCAGGCATTTCGGTGAATACGTCTTCGTATTGGACCATGCCGACCGGTTCGATCAACAGATCGACGGGAACCTCGTTGTATGCCACAAACGACACACTCGTCAACGAGCGCTGTGTTGTCAGACGGAGCGGGCGGCGAAGGGACGAGTCAACCAATGCTGCCGCAGGTTCGTTCTTGACCGCAGCCATATCGCTGAGTTGCTGGTATTTGTCGACCAATCGTTCCAATTGCTTGGGTTGAAGTGCGATCATGTCTCCGACTAGGTTATCTCGCAGCGCTTGTTGCAAGCGGGGATCGAGCAGGATTACCCGTACGCGGTTGAATCCATTGCGAAATCGATCCACAATTACGGCACCAATGTCTTGGCGGACTCGCTCCGTCAGTTCATGTGCCGTCTTAATTTGACTTCCGTGATGGACGGCCGATTCTACGATGCGTTCGAATGAAGAAATGGAAACGGACTCTTGCAACAGATTAACGAGTATTTGGTGTAGAACTCCCATGCGCACCGTGTCCGGCTTAATGTCTGCCACGATTGTCGGGGCATATTCTTTTAATGCGTCCAGCATTTTCTGCATGTCTTCACGATTCAAAAGTTCATGAGCATGTTTCTTGATAGTTTCGCCCAAGTGCGTTATCAAAACTGTGGCGGCATCCACCACCGTCAGGCCACTGATTTCAGCTCGGCGACGATTGGTTTCGTTGATCCATTTGGCCGGAAGTCCGAATGCTGGATCTTTGGTCTCCACGCCGGGCAGATCAACGGCCACGCCACCTGGATTGATGGCCAAATAGTCGTTGGCCTGCAGTTCGCCGCGCCCAACTTCCCTGCCAGAGATTATCAATCGGTACTCGGCGGTGCCGATCTGTAGATTATCGCGAATCCTCACCTGCGGCACCCAAAAACCACATTGTTCGCCGATGTCGGCCCGCAATGCCCGGATTCGATCCGCAATTCCTTTCCCCTTTTTTGGTTCCACGAGATAAATCAGCCCTGCGCCAATCTCGACTATAATCCTATCTTGTTGCAGGAATTGATTGAGATTAATCTCTTCCGTCGTCGCTTTGTCGTTTTCCTGCCGGGCCATTTCTTCAGCAACTTGCTTAGATGCCAATACCTTCTCGTTTTTCCGCGCGCGACTGACGACCAAAAAAATCCCGCCGGCCATCATTATGAATGGAATTTTTGGCAAACCGGGAACCAATGAAATGAACAATAAGATGAAGGCGCAAGTAAACAGAGCGCGATGCCCGGTAATGACTTGGCTTCCGATTTCTTGGCCCAAATTCGACTCCGACGACGATTTGGTGACTAGAATACCTGCACTCGTGGCGATAATTAACGCCGGAATCTGCGAGACCAAACCGTCGCCAATCGTAAGAATCGAATAGAGTTGAATCGCATCGTTAAGCGACATCCCTTTAGTACTTGCTAGGATTACGCCCCCTAAAATATTGACAGCGAGAATGATTAGGCCGGCAATCGCATCTCCACGCACGTATTTGCTGGCACCATCCATTGCTCCGTAAAATTCGGCCTCGGAGGCCAACTCCTTGCGCCGAACTTTCGCCTCTTTCTCCGAAATCGCACCGACATTCAGTTCAGCGTCAATTGCCATCTGCTTACCTGGCATTGCGTCCAATGTGAAACGCGCGTTGACTTCGGATATGCGTGTCGCACCTTTCGTAATGACAATGAACTGGATGGTAACCAGGATGAGGAAAATCACGGCACCAACAATCAAGTTGCCACCAACCACAAGCTCCCCAAACGTATTTACGATCTTTCCCGCGTCACCATTCAACAAAATCAAACGCGTGGTCGCGACATTGAGCGATAGACGAAATAACGTCATCAACAACAGCAATGACGGGAATACCGAAACATCCAACGGACGTTTGGCACTCATCGTAACCAGCAACAACATGATCGCCGACGCCAGATTCATCGCCAGAAACATATCAAGCAAGAAAGTCGGCAAGGGGATGACTAACACAATCAACGTTGCCAAGAACGCAATCGACAACCACGTCTCGCTGCGTTGTGCAAAACTGAAGTTTGAATTCGTATCCGCGTTCATCCTATGTCCCGAAACTGGTAACAATTGCACGCGAAATCAAATGCCATCCATCGACCAGCACAAACAACAAGAGCTTGCATGGCGTGGAAACAACAACTGGCGGCATCATCATCATGCCTAAGGACATCAAGACCGTCGACATAACCAAATCGATCAATAGGAAAGGGATATAGATGCAAAATCCCATGATGAAAGACGTTTTGAGTTCACTGATGATAAAGGCTGGTATTAATACTTTGAGCGGGATCTCATCAACGGTTATCGATGTCGGCGAATCAGAAAGTTCAACAAACAAAGCAAGATCGCTCTTGCGGGTGTGGATGCGCATAAACGCATGCAATTCCCGCGCTGCGACTTCGGCCACGGACATAATATCTTTGTCGGGATTTTCTTGTTGTTGCGCGGCCAAATAGGGTTCAACGCCGTCCTTGTAGATCGTTTCAAAGGTGGGCGCCATGACGAAGAATGTTAAGAAAATGGATAAGCCCATGATCACTTGATTAGGTGGAATTTCACTTGTAGCCAAAGCTTTGCGGACAAACGACAGAACGATGATGATTCGCGTGAAGGCAGTCAAGCTGATAAGTGCAGCCGTGGCGAAGCTTAAAGTTCCAAGAAACAACGCGACTTGCAACGGAGGCGTCAGCTTCTCGAAAGTCGCTGGGTCGACCGCCGGCAGGTCAGTTTGAGCCATCCAAAGGTAAACGCTGTTCATGAGCATCCTTGCCTAACATTTTTGAATCTAGCTCTGATATCCAGGCAAATTCATTGGATAATTGAGCGCGAAATGAATCGCTGTTCACGTCGAGTTGAAAAGCGATTTTAATTTCGACAATTCGATTTCCTTTTGACTACCACCTAGCAATGCCATTAACTGCCGCCTCATTTCGGCTTCGATGTCGTCTTTGGATTTTTCGACCTCATTCGTTTCCTCGCGATTTAGCGAATGTCGTGTATCCACAGGCTGAGCAGATTCTGGCATACTTCCGCCCGTCGATGCAGACCGAGAGTACGTACCCGCAACATTTGTTGCGATCGCGGTCTCCTGATCATCTTCAGTAGATTCGAGCGTATCCATTTCGTCTAACGCGGCCGCGAATGGACTCGTTAACGGAACGACGGCCCGAATACCAGTTTGATCGTTGGCGACCATGACTTTTTGTTCGCCAGCCTCGACGACAAACAGGGTTGACTTCGAGTTCAAGCGAAGACTGGTCAGCACACGGATTTGCACGTCATGGTTTTCTAGGCGTTTTGGCCGTTTCTTCGTGGGAATGCCTGCCGATATCGATCCAGTAGCCGCAAACCACTTTTTAGCGACCAGAATGAAACTCACGCCGATGAACAAGACGAGGCAGAGGCTCACGGCAATCCGTTGCAGCGTTTCGGCAAAGTTCTCATGTCCATTTTCTATTTGGCCAAGTCCTCGCTTATCTGAATCATCGTTATCCGCAGGCCATTCCTTGCCTGAATCGTACGTTGGGCTCGTTCGTTCGCTTCTTCCTTGGCGATTCGACTCGGCCAATAATTCAGCCAACGTCTGTTGCGGAACCACGACTGACGGTGCCTCTTGTTCATATTCAACAACTTCCCAGGCTTCGGAGTTTACGTAGTTCGAGTCAAGCAAATGCGCTTGCTGGGAATCATGCGAACTTCTGGAATCAACATGTGAAGTTACTATCCGTGGCACCGCTTGTCGCACATAGTCCACTTCTGGCAAAACCAACCGGTTGTGGAACTCGAAGCGCGGTTCCAATTTCGCTTCGGCGCTTTCGAAAAAGCCGACTTGAGCTATCGCTGCATCATCATCGCCCCGCAAATCGTGGCCATTTATCACTGGTCCGTGGGACGGTTCGCCATCGCGTTTCTCAGGAAACATGGCTGCCCACACTTCGGGCGGAATGTCAGTCGTCCGTTGTCCCTCCTGTACATGTGCTTTCCCCAGTGGTGTCAATTCTTCTCGATCATTTTGGGATTGCTGCGCGCCACTCTTGCGCGCGTCATGACTTCGCAATGGATTCGCGCCCTCCGCCTGTTCCGCGACGACGCTCAGCGCTGGAAGTATCCATGCGCAAACGCACAAAGCTAAGAAATTGGTGCAAAAACGATTCATGACGCGCTGCTTGTTTTACCGGCAGTATCGCTCTGCCCTTGACCCTTGCTAATCGCTTGTTGTTTACGAATCAACCTTTTTCGAGCAAATCCTCTCGGCTCGTAGTCACGTAAACTCAAAATGGATTGACGCTGATTTCAGCTCAATTTCTCGCCCTTCAAAGTTTCACCTCGTCGATTGCGCGGATACACTTCGAGAATTCTGATGGCAAAATGGTTGTCAACCACGACAACCTCGCCATTTGCCAATGGAATACCCTGCGCAACCAATTCGACAGGACTGTCAATAAGCCGATCGAGTTCAAGCACCGACCCTTTTCCCAAAGTCAACAATTTTTCAATCGAAATACTGGCCCGTCCCAGTTCGGCTGAAACGGTTACGGCAATGTCTGCGAACCGTGTGATTTCATGCTTGGCCGAGGCATCGCCCGAATCCTCAAATTCCTGATATTGCGGTTTTTGGATTTCGACACCACTTTCTGGAACTTCAAGATTGGTGCTATCGTCAACGTTTTCAGTAACAACATCTTCTTGTTTTGTAGTCATGTCTTAATATCCACTCTAAAACTTTCGATTCCGCTTCGGCGCTCTGCGCGCTACCCGGAAAAGCCTTTGCAGGGGATGCCAATTGGTTTCCAAAATGTCGGTTTGAACTCATTCCTTCGGTGGAAGAATGAAACAAACCTCAGTCGATTAGTACGCACTGGTTGTCGTCGGTTTGACCTGGCCAAGCTTTGAGTACCGGCTGGTCGTTGACGCAGATATTCAGTGGTTTGTCGACGCGCTGACTAAGTCGCACCACGGAACCTGGAACCAAGTGCATCAGATGATTCATGTTCAGTACCGATGTTCCCAAACTCGCACACAACTCAATCGTCAATCGTTTTACATTTGCTTCGTCGATTCTCGCTGAATCTGTTTGCTTAATTGGTTGTTTGGGTACGTTCAAAAAACCCATCAGTTCGTCTTTTGCAAACACCCAAACAAAATTACTGGGGCCTGCTTGTTCGCTGTTCGCCGTACGAATCATGCAGCCAGTTGCAATGACTTCCTTAAATTGAGTGAACAAGCGACTGTGGCTTGGTTGCGGATCCATGTCGCCAAGCGCGATTGGCATGGGCTCCTTTTCCGGCCAAGCTTCGCCCAACGTGACTGCCGAGGTCTGGAAGAGCATTTCACTCAATGAGGTTTCAATCGTTGTTAATTCTCGATCTGTTGGACGTTGCGTCAACGTTTCCGACAAGATTTCCATCAGCAATAAAATGATGTCAGTTCTCTCGAACATAAACAGACCTTGAACCGCGTTTTGCCCGATGTTGAAGGGAACTGCCATGGCAGGTCGGATCCACTTGGACCGGATCTCTTCAAATGAATGTGCCGTGATAGGCAACATACTGACCTTGATGGGTGTCGGCGCCAGCTCTAACCATTTTTCTTCAAACAAGGCGTTGAACTTATTAAGCCAAGCTTTGAGCGCAATGGCCAACCCGCGATCGACCTTACTCGCCGTCAAAAAATCGTAAACTGGGTAGTCCTGATTGCTCATCTGGATTCTCTCGCGACTGCTGGCTGCCATGTCGGATCCAGCAAAAATTACTTTTCACCATCTTCAGTATCGGCTTCAAACGTCGTCAAATTCATCCTAATCCGCAAAGTTTAACATTTGACCTGCCAGAAATTGCCCAGATTGACACCTGCACATTCGGAAAATCCGGAAATGTTTATCACGCCGCTTGAATACGTCGATCTTGGACACAGGACAATCTCAATTCTGTTTCGAGCCAGATGGCTGGTCGGATTTGATAGCAGGCTAGCGTCGGCCATTGACTTCATATTTGGGTAACAAGGTGATTCCGTGATAAGGGCTTTGTACGAAAGTGCGATAGCATTAGACGCCTTGGGTTATCAGCAGGAAGTAATTTCTGCCAATCTAGCCCACGTGAACACGCCGGGACATCGGCGGCTCTTATTTACCTTTGCTGAACTCGGTGACGATGCGGGAATTAGTCTTGAAGACAAAGAAAAACCGAGCAAAGAAAAATTGGCGGTTGATTTTTCCCTGGGGCGGATGGAGACCACAGGTCGGCCGCTCGATTTAGCGATACAGGGAGATGCGTTCTTCGTTTATGGTGGCAGTGAAGGACCCATGTATTCTCGTAACGGCGTGGTATTTTTAGATCCGGCAACGAAGCACCTAGTCAACAATGACGGCTTTCCTTTGCTTGACGAAAAAAACGAACCAGTCACGTTCAACGGTCAAGTGCGCGACTTAATGGTCAGTTCTGACGGTATCCTGACAAGCAAAGGTCAGAGAGTCGGCAAGATCGCGGTGGTAGCATTTGACGACAAACAAAAACTCGACTCAGAGAATCAAATCTATTTCCGAAGTGGTGACGCACAGACTGTGGAACCAACGCAATTCGCCGTCTTGCAAGGAATACGTGAGCTGTCGAATGTAAGCCCGATCGTTGAGCTAATTGCATTGATGAACGGAGCGCGTAGCTACGAAGTTACGCAGCGTGTACTGCGCACCATCTCCGACGCGTTACAGGAACATATTAAGAGCTAATCGCAACTTGCTAAAAAGAAAATCTACGTCAAGGAATGACCAATGTTAAAAGCTTTCTACACTAGTGCCACAGGGATGCGCGCCCAAGAACTTTTGATTGACAATACGGCAAACAATTTGGCCAACGTCAATACGACTGGGTTCAAGCGTAGTCATTTGGAATTTGCTGATCTGTTGTACGACGTTTCCAAGCTTCCAGGAGCGCCAACTTCGGAAGGTCAAACGTCTCCAATCGGTCTGCAAATAGGAAATGGGGTGCGTCCCGTTGGCACAACAATCCTGTGGACCCAAGGCACATTGAGTCAGTCGGGCGAGCAAACGCACATGGCCATCGAAGGTGAGGGTTTCTTCAAGGTGATCATGCCCAATGGAACGTTTGCATATACGCGCGACGGTTCATTCCACATTGACGCCAATGGTCTGATGGTGAATGGAGACGGACGGCCGTTAGAACCGAACATCACGATTCCGCAAGACGCACAACGCATTTCGATTTCACAAACAGGTGAAGTTGAGGTTGTGCAAAACGGTATTCCATCGATCATCGGAACAATCCAATTGGTGCGATTCTCGAATCCATCGGGTTTGGAGTTGATGGGGGGCAACTTGCTCAGAGAGACTTTGGCCTCGGGTCCGGAGATTCTCGGGCTCGCCGGTCAAGAAGGGCTCGGCATGATTCGGCAAGGGTTCCTTGAAGGATCGAACGTGGAAGTTGTCGCTGAAATGGTCAATCTAATCACGGCACAACGCGCCTACGAAATTAACTCACGGGCAATTCGCGCGGGTGATGAAATGCTGGCGAGCACTAGCCAACTACTTCGTTAGTTCAAGATTAAAAACTTGGAATCTACCAAGTAGTTAACGTGACGGTCTCCTTTCTAATTTCGTGATCCCATACTGACGTGTCAAAACATTTGATGATGCACCGACTTGACGATAAACAACTCCGCACAACATGCGGATGTTTGGTCAAGGATTATCTACCTAGTTGCCGCAATTCAACATCTGTGGAAACCAGGGAGACGAGCATTTCGCAGGTCCAGAGACCAAATCGTCTCCGCAATAGGGTTGACTTTTCTTCACTCATATTGCCTTTACTCATATTGTGTTTCGCACTGGGCTGGAGTTGCAGATCCCCATCAACGGTTCAAGCACAACAAGTGGAAATTCGACTAAAGCCATCGGCAATCGCTATGGCTGGTCAAACAATTCGGGTCAAGGATGTTGCCGAGATGCGCGGATCGGACCAACGAACGCGTCAAAAGATCAGCGACCTTGACCTGCACGAATTCCTGCCAGGCCAAGTCAACGAAAAACTTACCGCAGCCCAAGTGAACTATCGAGTTCTGCTTGCCGGTTATACAAGCGAAGATTTTCGATTTTCGGTTGATTCAGCCGAGTATGTCAGCTTGATCGACGCTCGTCACTACCAATTGCAAATCGAACATGAGATAAAGGAACAGTGCGCGACCATCTACGGAATTGCGAGCACCGCGATCGAGCTGCATCTCGTGACTTCACCGATTGAACTTCTCGGCCGTACAAATTTGGACGCCTCGACATTGATGTTGGACGCCAAGTTGCCCTTGGAACTACCGATTGGCCAGAAAAAATTGACTATCGAGGCATCGGACGACTATGGCAACAAGCAAACGCTAGTCGCCACTTTCAAAATTGCGGTATATCGAGATTTGGCGATTGTCCGAGCTACTGTTCCTGCTGGTCACATGATTGACGAGACTATGGTCGAAAGGAGTCGACGAATCGTTGACACGCCTCACATCGAATTTGCAAATTATGAACATGTTGTCGGAAGCCAAGCGCAAACGGATTTGTCGCCCAATAGCCTAGTGCCGACCCGTTCCATCAATCGTCGTGTGAATCCTGCGAAGCTACCAGTCGTCATCAGACGGAACTCGAATATCAATGTGATCATGCAACAAGGTGCATTGGTTGTGACACTTAAAAACGCCCGAGCAATGCAGGACGGTCGAGTCGGCGAAACCATCGACGTCTTGAACCCAAAAACCAAAAAGACAATTCGTGCTACGGTCGTCGATGCGACGACGGCAAAAATCGCCGATTAGACTTCATCCACTTGATTTGCTGCAACGGACTCAACCACACCTTCCGGAAAAACCAAATGTTCAAATCTTCGATAATCGGCTGTTTCGTAATGCTTTGCATCACCGTCGCGAATAGTGATGCCGTCGCACAGAATTCAATTTGGATGAAGCGCGATGCTAACTTAACCAACCCCTATGCCGATGTCAAAGCTCGCCGTCCAGGTGATTTGCTCATCGTGCAGATCAACGAACGCTCCGATGTTCAGAATCGAGACCAGCGATTAATGCAAAAGCAAAATTCATCAAGTTCTGATGCAAGTATCACGGGCCGTATTTCCGGCGTGATTGGAAATGGAAACGGTGGGTTCGGATTTGATCAGGAATCCGATGCAAATCGACAGTTCAACGGCAACTCTCAATATCGTTCGGAAAGAGGATTCATCGATCAGTTTACCGTTTCGATCGTTGACATTACTCCTAATGGCAATATGCTTGTCCGCGGCAAAAGGAACGTGCAATTAGAGGGGGAACAAAAAACGTTGGTTTTGACTGGAATCGTGCGGGCAGCAGACATATCGCCGAACAATACGATTTCGTCATCGAGAATTGCTGATTTGGATATTCGCTACGATTCCAATTTCGAGCGCGGGGCCGAACATCGATTCATCAATCAGGGATGGCTAGGTAAGCAAATGAACAAAATTTGGCCCTACTAACAACACAATTTGGCTTTTTTCGCGAGCGATTTTGTCTTTTCGGCCAACGGCCCAAGGAATCTAGGGTGTTGCATGTCTACGAACATTGATGGTGATTTGTAGCCGAAACCAAGGCGAGCCATGGGCAAGTGTCCGATGCATGTGCTTCAAGGCCCATTGAGTATGGAACCGCTTTCGAAAGCGGCGAGACCTACCAACGGGCAAGAATTTGTCGGGAGACGCAAAGCGAAAGTGAAAGTGGGTCGGGTCGTAACTTATGCAGTTTGAGGATCGGAGAAAAAATTTGATGTTGTCGAACTCAATACTGAAATTCGCAATACACAACCGCCTCGCGTTGGCGACCACCGCCGTCTTCGTCTTGTTTTCCGCGAACTGTTTGTGCGGACAAACTGAGTTGCCATCCTTGCAACCTCAAATACGCATGGCACAAATGCAAGTCGAGGAGTTGCCACAACCGAGCATCGGACGGTCGGCACTCCCCGTGACGCCACGTCTCGACGTCGTTCCGACATTTTCCGTGCGCATTAAGGACATCACGACGATCGAGGGACATCGCTCCAATCGAATTGAGGGATTCGGATTGGTGACTGGACTTAAAGGAACCGGTGGCAAAGGCGCAATTACTCAACAATTTGCGACGACGTTGTTGCAGAATCATGGGATCCTCGCCAACCAAGTTCCGACAAAAAGCTTGTCAGTCGTTTCTGTTTCAGCTGAGGTGCCTGCGTTCTACAGACCTGGCGAGACGCTGATCGCAACGGTCTCTGTTTTGGATGACGCTACGAGTCTGTTTGGCGGTCAACTTCTGCGCACTCCCTTAATGGGAATCGATGGCCAGATCTATGCGTTGGCTGGTGGAGCATTAGAGATTGGTGGATTTTCTGTAGGTGGCGAGGCCGCGACTCTTCGCAAGAATCACGACACCGTCGGAAAAGTGAATGCCCAAATGGAAGTGGAAATTTGCAATGGTCCTCCGTTCAATGGAACTAATGTTCGCTTATTATTGCGCAATAAGGACTACACCACAGCTTATCGCATTGCGACGGAAATTAACAAGTTTTTCCCCCGCGCCGCCCAATCAAATGATGCAGGTTCCGTCGACGTAATTATCCCCAGGTCCTTTGCGGATTCCCCGATGGATTTTGTTGTAATGATCAATAACCTCCGCGTCGAACCGGACTCACGCGCACGTGTTGTGATCAACGAGAAAACTGGAACGATTGTCGTTGGAAAGAACGTTCGACTCTCCAGCGTGCTCTTTGCGAAAGACAATTTGATTATTGCTACAACGGAAGCGCCGGTCGCTTCACAACCAAGCCCATTTGGCGGGGGTGATACCGCTGTGCTTCCTCGTACCTCGATTGAAGCTATTGAGCAGGGAGGACGTTACAACATCATCCCGGCGAATACAACCGTTGGTGAATTGGCAAATGCTCTGAACGCATTGGGAGTTTCACCACAAGATATCATCAGCGTGTTTTTGGCAATCCAAGCAGAAGGCTCGCTGCACGCCGAGCTTGTAATCGAGTAACTACAAATTCACATTAACGACTAACCCTTCAATCGATATCGATATTGCCATGGAAATTATCTCTCCGATTTCGGCGTTACAACTGTTGCCCGTTCGCTCGGCCCCTATCTTGGATGCGGATTCGGTATTCCCTGAAACGCAAAACGTTGTGAATGAAACCAACCAACAAAATTTGTCGCGTGCTGAGACCATACAACAGGTCGGTCAGGATTTCGAAAGCATCTTCTTTTCGATGTTGTTGAAGGAAATGCGAAAATCATTAGCCAATGACGATGGTGGCGGATTATTTCCGGGCGACAAATCCGATGCCTTTGGCAGCCTATTCGACCTTTACCTTGGTCAACACTTGGCTACTTCGAAACAGTTGGGGATTGGCCAAGCAATCTCCGCCTACATGGCGAATCAGGCTGCTTCACCGTAAAAGTTTTCCTAATTGTCATCTCCTACCTCACTTGAGCGCTCCTTGTCCGCCGCTCACGAGCGCGTAGCGACGTCCATTGGGTTGCATTCTTTCCTGCAGCAATTAGCGCCTTCGTCGTAATCGATTTCACTGGATTAATCGAAACAATCGCCACATTTGATCCATCCGTTTTCCTAATCCAAGCCAGTTGCGAATCTGTCGATAACAACCGGAAGAGGTGAAGGTTCTTCTCGCATCAGCACTTAAGGGCCGTTGCCATTTGCATCGGAATCTTTTGAGCCGCATTAGCTCGTCGTTTGCAAATACTTTGCAAATACAAAGCCCAGTATTTCAGGGACGCGAGTCGATCCACCTTTCAGTTGTCAAAACGGTAATTACGTCGACCTTTGTCAAATTCGTTTTTGTTCTGTATCCAAATTGTGCTGCCACAAGGAAATATTGAGTCGAAGTCGGTGGTGATGTCAATCAGCTTGCCTAGGGGCGATGTTGGGCAGCATTCGCTTCCACAAAACCAAGACTAAAGAATTACGTTCGAAAGAGTATATCAGCAAGTAAGTAGTTCATAACGTGAACACATTATGCAATGGAAAATTTAGATCGTGAACATTTGGCAATGAGCAAGCCGTCATCGGAAATCGACGTGACTATGATCGCGACCGAAATTGCTGATCACTTGCGGAGAGAGCTTGCTTACCTTAACGAATTGATCGAGTATAGCAATCAACTTAACACGTTGCTTACCCGACCACGTCGGCCTGTATCCTTGCCCGTGTCCGCTGGTCCACCGAACGACTCCGCGGACGTTACCATCGTCGACCAGGAAAACCACGCAAATCAGATCGCTAATTTGGGTGTGGAATTTGGTGAGAAGTTTGCACCGATCGCGAAGGCCCGCAATCTACTCAAATCACTATTGGATAAATTCAAGTCGTCGACCGATATCGAACCGACAATTTCTCAGCTGACGACGTTGCTCGCGGTTCCGTTGCGAGAAGAACTCATTCACCTTCGCCAAGAGATTAAGAGCAGATTGAATGAACTGCAAGCTATCAACATGGGAAATCAGACCCTCCTCGTGTACACACTGGATTTCTATGAACGCATGATCACAGGAATGTCCAGCGAGCATCAGGTATCACAGGCTTACAATTCTCATGGCCAGGTAACCAGCCATGTAGCAAGCCATTTGTTCCAAAAGGAATATTGAGAACACTGCCATGAACATCGCAATCACGCTGTCCTCGCTTCGAGCGGCGCAAATCGGCTTGGACACGAGTGCGCACAACATCGCAAACGCGAACACCGCGGGTTATCACCGACAACGCATGTTGCTTTCCACTCGTACTCCCCAATGGATCGAAAATTTGCATTTGGGCAGCGGAGTCAATATCAATAGGTTGGAACGCATGCGCAGCCAGGTTGTTGAGGCAGCCTACACGAATTCGCTTTCCGAACTGCGAGGAATTGGCCAACACCTCACCATCGCGCGACAAATTGAAACCGAATTCTTGCCCGGCAACGGCTCGATCCATCAGTCCCTGACAAACCTATTCTCTGAGATGTCCAGGCTCTCAGCAAACCCTAATGAGTTTGCAGCTCGAAATTCCGTTGTACAGCAAGCAGTACAACTTTCTAGTCAAACCCAACGAATTGCTAATCGCTTGAGCGCTCTCAAGAACGATGTATCCTCACAGATAAACATTGAAGTTCAGATCCTGAACCAAGAGTTGGCTCAACTTGCCAACCTGCAAGGGCAAATACAGACATCAGCATTTTCGGGTAGTGTGCCAAATGACCTGCTGGATCAGCGAGACCAATTGATCAATCGAATTGCGGAGAAGATTGATATCCAACGGTTTGAGCATGCGTACAATGGATTTGGTTTATCGATTGGAGGTAGTTCAGTTTCCTTGGGCTCCGTGCCGGTTGTGTTCGAGGTCGATTATGACTCCAATGGCCGTGCTCTTGTCAAATTGGCGGGAACCAGTCGTGAGGTTACGTTTATGGGCGGCACACTCCCTTCACTTATCGAAGCTCACAACGTTACGATACCTGCTTATCAAAGTCGGCTGGACGACTTCGCACAAACATTGATGCGTGAATTCGACCAGGCTCATGCAAAAGGAGTCGGCACATACGGTCCATTTTCGGTTTTGCGTGGAGCCCGCGGGTTTAAAGACAGCGCCGTTCCAATCTCGCAAGCGCAGCTGGCATTTCCAGTTTCGGCCGGTGAGCTATTTATCTCAGTCACTGATCCCAGCGGAGGCAAACGCACTTATTCTATCTCGATTGATCCAGCAGTGGACAGCCTCAACGATATCGCTAATCGAATCAGCCAACTTCCGACACTGCATGCGAGCGTTGACAATCAGAATCGACAATTCTCCATCTTCGCTCAACCAGGTTACCGGTTTGATTTTACAGGCAACCTTGAGACAATCCCCGACCTGTCTACGTATTCCGGGACTGCAATGCCTGGACTCTCTGGAGAATACACGGGCTCGGTCAATCGCCAAGTAACGATTGTAATTGATGGAACTGGAACTGTGGGTAAAACACCTGGCTTAACCGCCAGAGTCCTGGACGCGTCGACGGGACTAGAGATAACTGCCGTCAATATTGGCGACGGTTACGAAGTGGATAGTCTCCTCGATGTTGGAGATGGCGTGAAGCTTAAGTTTTCCGCTGGCGATGTGGTTGATGGAGATAGATTTTCTACAACACTGGTTGCCGAGTCTGATTCCACAGGGATTCTATCGGCCTTGGGACTCAACAGTTTCTTTGAAGGGGCTAATGCTGGTGACATACGGGTTGCATCGCGAATCGTTAATGATACACGCCAACTTGCCACAAGTCGCAGCGGCGAGATAGGCGACACAACCAACTTGATCAACATGATCCGCCTGCAAGGCAAGCAGCTATTGGGAGTCAACAACATATCGTTTCAAGATTACCTGGACGAAGTCACTTCATCGATTGGCTTCGAAGTCATGGTCCTACAACATATCGAACGAAACGCATTCACGGTCAATCAGCAAAGCGAACAAGAAATTGCCGCCTTGTCCGGTGTTGACCTCAATGAAGAACTACTTCTAATCACACAGTACCAACAGCAATACCAAGCAGCCGTACAAGTGTTGCAAACCATGAATCTCATGATGGACGAGCTGTTAAATCTCGTCCGCTAACCTATATTCGAATTGAACATCATGCTTTACCGCGTCCCGTCTTCACATTTCAGTTCTCAAGCGATTTTTTACGCTAATCGGCTAAACTCGAATGTTGCAGCCTATCAAAAACAAATTGCTTCTGGCATGAGATTGCACCGGCCATCTGAAGAACCGGTGAGTTTTCGACAGGCCTCGTCGCTCACCGCGCAAATGGAACAGTTGGATGCCGATTATTTCATTATTAGGGACTCTGAATCAAAGCTCAATCAAAGTGTCTCGATCTTGACGGAAGCCGCTGACCTGCTCTCGACGGCTAAAGTCTTGACGCAACAAGGAATTCAATCACTTTCGCAAAGCGAACGAGATGCGTTGGCGATCGAAGTCGAAAACATATTGGCCGGCATGAAACGCATCGCGCAAACTCAGGCGGCCGGCGCTTTCATTTTTGGCGGTGCGAGAACGAACGCAAACCCATTCACGTTCGGTGAACGATCGGTCGCCGGTGGAACCCTACCAGTAACTTACAACGGATCGGAAGTTACGAGCCGAGCATTTGTAGGCGCAACACTCACGGTCGACACGTACTATCCCGGTCACAATATTTTCGGCCGCTTTGAACGTAAGGATGCCCAAATCTTTGGGAGCACTGGTGCAAAAATAGGCCAGGGAACAGCGAATATCATCGGTCGCGCTACACTGCAAGTCCGTCATACCGAGACCATTTTTGCACCTGGCTCCGGAATAGCGGCAGGAACCAGTTCTCCCGGAAATGATTCCATTATAGGCCCGTCGGGTGTTCACTTTGTTGAGATTATCGATACTGTTGGCGATGGTTCTGCTGGGACGATATCGCTAAACGGCGGCCCGGAATTTGCATTCAGCAACGCCGATACGAACTTGGAGATTCGCGATCGAAGTGGCAATCGAATTTTTGTGAACACAACAAACATAACCGCTGGCTTCTTCGGGACAGTCAATATTCAGGCGAACGGCACGCTAAGTGTCGATAACGGACTAAGCAGCCTCGCGATAGACTTTTCGAGCAGCCAGACAGTCGTTGATTCAACCACAAACCGATTCGTACACATTGACAGCACTTCGATCAAGGCGGTCGGCGACGACTATTTAGAGTTCCCGGGAACCTCCAATGCTTTCCAAATCCTGGATGAAATCGTTCAAGATCTGAGAGGCGCTAGAAATCTATCGAACGCAGATTTTGCACATTCATTAGACCGGCGATTATCTGAACTCGACATTGTCGCAAACAATATTCTCGACACCGTGGGGAGACAGTCCGCGACGCTTTATTCGCTACGACAATTGGATTCTCGCGTTGCTGACTTCCGTACGGACGCCGAAGAGCGACTAAGCATTATCCAGTCAACCAATATCGCTGATGCCATCATGCGGCTAACCAACGATCAGAATTTGCTTCAATATACGTATGCCATCACGGCCCAAATTGCTTCCGTTCAATTGCTCAACTTCTTGCGGTGACATTTTTGACAACTTGTAAAGCAATCAAGCTTTGTCAGCGGCCTGAGGTTGAACGGTCAGAATTGAACAACTTGTGCCTAGACGATGTAGATCCCAATTGCGGGTTGATTGATCTTGGATTCGCCAAGAGACCAGTTGCATCTCGAAGGACATGAATTGTTTATCGACAAGACCTCGTGTAGGCAACGTTCATGCTGCAGATGAAAAAAACAAAAAGTTCCGCATTTCGATGCGGAATTCTCACAAAACGATCGACCAACTGAGGAAAAAACATCTTGACGCAACCTAATAACTCATCCTACAGTTGAATTAGTAGTCGATTTTGAGTTGGAGGAATGATATGACTGAATCCAGAAAGGATCCTCAACACAATTCAAGTCCGATCCACCGATACTTTGCCGGACTCACCGAAGCGACTTTTCAAGCCCAACTCGGCGTTGCCGATTCAGCGATGGTGGATTACGTCAGCGATCTTCTGGTCAGGTTCGTGCGGTCTGACGTAGTGCACCGAATTCGTGGCGTTAACGGCCGCCCGTTAATGAGCATTACTGAAATGACGGTCGAGGCGACAAAAAGGATGGGAGACGCCCGTCGGGAACTCCACCGTCATATTGGAGACTTCACCTTATTTTGGGCCGGTGTATTCCCCGAAGCGCTGCGGCACGGCTGCACTGAGCGCGACGACCAATTTGAAAGTTATTGCTCCTACGGAAAATTGTCATATCGACTTGCCGGTAGTATTGAGCCTGCTGACGAAACCGCTCCCGAGTCCGAAATTTTGCTCCGACTAAGCGAGCGATTCGAACTGTGCGCCTACGGCTTGAGAGAAATACGACGTGAGTGGGAAGAGGGGGGAGATCGTGATTTCGGTGGCATGATCCTGCTTAACTGATGCTTGGGCGCGTCACCTCTAACTGAACAAATATCCGAGGCTCGAATGTGCGGTCGCTTTACGCTTCGTACTCCAGCAACAGCAATCGCAAGCATGTTCCCGCTTTTTCCCCAGGTGGAATTTGAGCCACGATACAACATTGCTCCAGGACAGGAGATTCTTGGTTTCCAAGTTGATTCGACTGGCGCTCCGGTTGCTGTCCAGTTCCGATGGGGTCTCGTACCAAGCTGGACGGATGATCCGAAAATTGGTTTTCGAATGATCAACGCTCGAGCGGAAACTATCGCCGACAAGCCATCATTTCGCAACGCGTTCCTGCAGCGGCGCTGTTTAATCTTGGCTGATGGATTCTATGAATGGAAACAAATCGGCAAAGCCAAACAGCCGGTGTACATTCATCTAGCCGACGACGGGCCATTTTGTTTTGCTGGGCTTTGGGAAACGAATACGAAATGCGAAGCCCCACTGACCTCAGCGACGATTATAACGACACATGCCAATTCATTACTGGAACCCTTGCACCATCGCATGCCAGTTATCTTAAGGGACGACGCGTATTTCGATTGGCTGAATCCACATCAACGCGACAAGGACCATTTGCTGGCGATGCTCAAGCCATTTCCTACGGAGAAAATGGATTTCTATACGGTTTCATCCAAGATGAACAAAGCGGACTATACAGCACCCGATTGCATCGCTCGCACAAAATCATCGATGTTGTTTGATTAGTTATGTCCTTCCGCGTTCAAAACAAAGAGTCGCGCGAAACGACGCTTGTTCACTCGAATATCGTAGGCAAATGCTTGTCTGATCGCACCTAACCCGGTACGATTTAGCTGAACCAAAATCCAGGCAAGGCTTTTGAATCACTGAACGGCGAGATTCCTATGCTTCATTCGACACGGTCCAACGTCACGGTAGTTGACCCAACAAATCGTCGATGGGTCCAGCGTATTTTGCGGGTCGAGGCCCAAGCCACGGCGTTGCCATTGGCTTGCAGCCGCAATGAAAAAGCCGCGCAACTTCGCGCAGGGTTCATTTTAGGGGCGTTTCTGCTTTCAATTCTATTCATCCCCGCCTTGGCTCTCGCTCAAGTTCCGGAGATTGTCGACGCTTCTTTGAACAAACATTGGGAAAAGAATACGGCAAACCGCAATGTCAATTTCGAAATTGAGCCGGTAACCAACGAACGAGAAGCCATCGCCGCATTTGCATGGGTGGTCAATCGAGTTCACCACTCGGACTTCAATACCGCGTTGGATGTTTGTAGCAAGCTTGTTGACGCTTATGCCGGTAATCTTGATGCTTGGTATGCCAAGGCGTGGTTAGAGTTGAGACGTGGCAAAATTGATGCTGGACTTATTGCACTGCAACGTTACCGCGAGCATATGGACGCGGCAGCGATGGACGAAGCGACGCGTATCATTCACCTGCGCCGTATGGGGCGGCTCAGCGGCTTTGTTGAAGGTCCGGCAAATGAATCGGCTAACTCCGATCTGTTCCAGCAGACTTTAGATCGTTTAACTGAAAACTTGCAACCGGCCGAATCTGAAGCCTTCTCCGAGCAATTCGACGCTGCCATAGATCATTTTATTTCATTGAATGATCAATTAGACGATCGCCGTCAGCAGTCCCTAGCCGATGCGCAACAACGACAACAAGAGGAGTTGCTGAGATTACAGCAGGAATCTTCAGCTCTTAAAACATCGACCGCAAGCGTGCAGGAAGCTGCAGTGCAAGTTCGCGAGCGTGTCGAACGAGATTTAGATAGTCTGAGTCGCCGAATTCCTCCACTGGAAGATGAAGCCCTGCGTTTGAGATCGATCCTTGATGCACTCAATTTCGATATCACCGTGATTTCACGGGACATGATTGTACTGCAAGCCATGGCCGACGAAGAACCTGATCCGGCTAGACGCAGATTTCTGCTTAATCAGATCGCGAATCTGAGCTTGCAGTTGGGGCGAATTCAATCGCAAAGTCTTGGCGTTCGAAGCCAGTTGAATCGCGTTATCAATCAACGCGACTCGATTTTGATGCAAATGGGACAAATTGAAAATCGTGGTGGTCAACAGCTTAATCAGCTGGGGCGTGAACTGGAAAATCTCGATAAACAACGCGCCCGAAATGAGCGAATTGCGGCTAGAACCAAAGCCCCGCCCAAAGTCAGTCCGGGTGATGTGGCGTCGCTGAGAAATCGCATTCGCTTTCTCGGCACTTATGACTCGTTCCCAACAGAGTCGCTGCGACAAGAAATTATAGACTATTATAAGTAGAGCCCAGTACCTTGGCCCAGCACCGTCATGGGCGACGTTCCATTCACGTTCTTGAACAGCGAGTTTTCGACTTGGATAACATGTTTTCGTCCGCCGAGACGGCCTGCACGCGCTTGCGGTATGGCGGTTGCATGCAGTCCATTACTACTGCGCATCGGTGAACCACCACCTTTTTGTGAATCGACGAGTTTCCACTTTTCACTCGTCCCGTGGTCGCACTACTGCGGTTCGCCGCTGAATATTTTGTCGAGCCAAAGAGGTGCCCCAATTTCAGCTTTTTCGGCGGCTCAAACGATCCTCTGCCGATGGTGTGCTGACGCCAGCTCGCGGAGAATCGCTTTTTCGATGGGTTCCAATGTGCGGTCCAATTGTTTGACCAAAACGTTCACCTGATTCATCGCCGTACAAGCGTAAATGTTCAAACGTGGACGATTGTTACCAAACTTTCTTGTCGGTCTGAGTGCCGCTTGCTTGTAAATGCTCGGCCCAACATCGCCCCCTGACATAAGCGTGCCGATTGATTTAGAATGTAGGCGAATCGAAATTCTTTCGGTGGCAAAGCGCAACGGATTACCTTCGCTTCTGCATTCGTTTTGCGGCGACCAACGAAGTCACTGGTCAAAAGCATTAGAATTGGAATTCTTCATACGCGATAGCCTGATCTAATTTTGAGCACTCCCCAGACGATGAGTTTGAGGTAGCACTTGTTAGTGAATAGCGCATACCCGTCACCCTCTGTTTTCTAAAAAGAATTTTAGCAAGAGACAGAGGGACTGAATGGCGAGTTGTATCGCAATAACAAAATTTGTCCTGGTTCGTTAATTTCAACTAGCGAGATAGAACCGCCAGTTGGTCTCGATCCACTTATACCGTTGTCCCCCGCGATTCCATATTGGAGCATGTCGACAACGGGAAGTGGCCAAAATTGGTTAATGTTTCTCCATCTTTAGGGTTTAAATTTATGTTGGCACGTTCGGTATCTTTGTCAGTCGCAATTTATTGTATTAGTGTATTATTCGGAGTTGCCCAGTTGATTGCACAACAACCCAAATTTGTTACCGAGATTGAGGGGATTAAAGAGTATCGGCTCGATAATGGCGTACAAGTATTGTTATTTCCCGATGAATCGAAACCGCAAATCACAGTAAACATGACGGTCCTTGTCGGTTCACGACATGAAGGCTATGGCGAAACCGGCATGGCGCACCTGCTTGAGCATATGTTGTTTAAGGGGACGCCTACTCATCACGATATTCCCAAGTTATTAAAGGACCGAGGAGTGCTCAACATGAATGGCACGACCTGGTACGATCGCACGAACTATTACTCGACGCTCCCTGCCAACGATGACAACCTCGAATTCTTAATTCACATGGAAGCCGACCGGCTCGTCAACTCGACGATTAAACGTGAAGACTTGATGTCCGAAATGACGGTTGTCCGCAACGAATTCGAAATCGGTGAAAATTCTCCCATGCGAATCTTGATGCAGCGCATCAATGCTGTGGCGTTTGAATGGCATAACTACGGCAAATCGACGATCGGCAATCGTAGCGACATCGAACGCGTGCCAATCGAGAATCTTCATGCGTTTTATCGCAAGTTTTATCAACCCGACAACATCATGGTCGTCGTTGCTGGCCAATTTGAAAACGACAAAGCGCTGGAGTTGGTAGACAAGTACTTTGGCTCGATTCCGGCTCCCGAACGTGAATTGCAAAAGACCTATACAGAGGAACCAGCCCAAGATGGCGAACGCAGTGTTGTACTCAGAAGGGTTGGCGATGTCGCGCTAGTGGCCGCATGTTATCACATTCCACCTGCCTCGCACGACGACTTCGCCGCGGTTCAAGTGCTCGGAGATATTTTGGGAACTGAACCGGGAGGACGACTGTACAAAAACATCGTGGAAACAAAGAAGGCTGCCAGTGTCTTCTCGTTAGGTTTTGGAACCCATGATCCAGGTACCTTGCTTGCCGGAGTTCAACTCGATGCCAACAGTTCCATGGAAGACGTCGAGAAGTTGCTGCTAGAAACCATTGAATCAATTGGTGATCAGGGTGTCTCGGAAACGGAAGTCAATCGAGCCGTGCAAGCCCGCTTGAAATCTCGCGAGAACTTGTTTGCCGATTCGAGCCGACTGGCTGTTGAATTAAGCGAATGGCGTGCGTATGGCGATTGGCGCCTCTTCTTCTTGCATCGAGACCGTCTGGAAAAAGTGACTCCCGAACAAGTTCAAGCGGTCGCAAAAAAATATTTAATCCCCAGCAATCGGACCCTTGGAAAATTTATTCCAACCACTTCGCCACTGCGAGTGACGGTTCCTCATGTGCAAAATCCGTCGGAGTATGTGGCCGATTACCAGGGTCGCAAGAGCATTGCTGCTGGAGAAAAATTTGAACCTACTCCAGAGAATATCGAACTGAGGACGGTTCGAGGCACGCTGGACAGCGGATTCAAATACGCGTTCTTACCGAAGAAGACGCGCGGAGAACGCGTATTTCTCAGTGCAACGTTTCGGTATGGGGACGCTCATAGTCTGCTCCCCTTGGAGACTGAGGCCAAACTTCTACCGAGTTTAATGCGCCGCGGCACAACAAGCTTGGATTTTGAAAAATTGGATGAAAAATTGAACGAAATTCGTACCACATTGTCACTCAGTGGCGATGCCGGTAATCTTTCCGTCGAAATGAGTACGCGTCGTGAATTTCTGCATGAAGCGATGGCAGTATTGGCTGATGTCTTGCGAAGTCCCGCATTGGACAATAACGAATTCGAGGTCATTAGGAATCAAACAATTACCGAATTTGAATCACAGTTGTCCGAACCTCAGTCTCGGGCGTTCATTACGATCCAGCAAAAGTTAGCCCCGTATGCTGCTGATGATATTAGATACGTGCCAACGCTTGAGGAGAGCATCGAGCGATACCGAAATGCCAGCATTGAGAAAATCCAACGTCTTTACAACGAGTTCTTGAATGGCAAATACGGTGAAGTCGCAATTGTCGGCGATTTTGAAGCAGAAGAAGTGCTACCGAAATTGACGGGAATGCTCGATAACTGGGAGAGCAAACATGCTTATAAAAGGATCGAACGGCCCTTCATCAATCGCAGTTCTGGTGAAGAAGTCGTGATTCAAACTCCCGACAAAAAGAATGCCATGTATATTGCCGGGCTATCACTACCGCTGCGGGACGATGATCCGAATTTCATTCCTGCCACAATTGGAAATTATATTCTGGGAGGCGGTCCTCTTTCCTCTCGCTTAGCAGACCGCGTCCGCAAACAAGAGGGTCTATCTTACGCAGTCGGCTCAATGTTAATGGCTGACGCTAATGATAGGCGAGGCGCAGTGATTATGTTCGCCATGAGCAAACCGGACGTTTCTAGCAAAGTAGATACCACCATCAAGGAAGAATTGCAGAAGCTCTTGGATGACGGAGTTTTGGCGGACGAACTTGAAAGTGCGAAGAGCAGTTTTCTTGAACAACGCAAAGGGCAGCGTGCCAATGATGAGGGCCTCGTGCGCTCGTTACGATCTCAGCTCTTCAATGGGCGCGATATGAACTTTGACGCAGCGCAAGATTCTATTATCGCTGACTTAACAAAAGAACACGTTGATTCGGTGTTACGCGAGATTCTTCAAGTCTCCAAACTTGTCATCGTGAGGGCAGGAGATTTTGAAGCCAGCGATGACTCAGAAAACGAATAGTATCCGATTTGGCCGTAAGCGATACGACGCTGTAAACCGATGGTTGCCGTAATGAAAAGTTTGGGCCGGCCGGGGGATATTGGCGTCGATTCAAGGCTCGTTTGAACCGTCAATTGAAACTATTCATCAATTTGTGTGCGGGCCTGTTCCAACCATTGTTCCGTGCTGTCGGGATCAACGTCGCGGCACGAAGTTTCAAGTTGGTCCGCTATTGTCCCTAAATCGTCCTGCCACACTCGATGTTCGATATCGGGCGGACAGAGCATTGCGAATTCATCAATCAGCAAGACGAGACGAAGTAGATGTCGGAAAATCATTCCTTCTTGTTTTTGAAGTCCGTTACTGGTTATGTACTTGTTGAAATCGCCTTGGTAGTTGAGTAACTCGCCGGCTACCCAACAGGGCCAAACGCGGACATCGTGAACTCCGGGAAAGTCGTATTCGAACAGGCGGTGTAATTTATGCGCCAGCGTCAATACGTAAACGCGTTCATCATCACTCCAACCCGGTTGGGATTGCTCATCATCTGGTTCGAGAACCCTAAGTTCCGCCGCAGTTGCCAACCCCAAGCGTAATAGTTGCTCATCCAATCGAGTTGTTGCCAGCGGACCTGGCGGAAGCGTGTCGTGGTCAGGAACGCGAATGGCTTTGCCAATTGAGCCAGGCAATTCAAGCAAACTTTCCATGGCTTGCAAGCGTTCGCTTCGGTCGGCTATTCCCATATGATTGAGCAAAAACATGGCGTACAACGGATGCACTCCTCGCAATTTAAGCAAGTCGGGCAACCGCTCAGTAGCCACGGCACGTTCTGGGAAATAGCTCGGTGCCACTGGGCCTTCACTCGCTACGGATGGCGTTTTCCCGATTGGCAGACGCATCGTCTCTGTCGCTCTTGTCGGCTGGCGAGAGGTTCGCAATGCCGCTGAAAATAATCCTTCAGTTGCATTAATTTGCTCTGGATTGTTATCGGAAGCTGCTTTTCCAGTACTTCGCTCGTTTCCATCTACCTTCGGTTTTGCGGAATCGTTGATCGCTGCACTCAGCTTGTCTATTTCCGCCAACGGCGGCTTGGGTTCAAGCTCCACGTATCCGCTACGGTGCAGCACGATCAGCATTTGCAAGAGTTGTTTTTGTGCCTGTTCCGCCTTCTTGCCTTGAAGTAATCGCTTGTCGACCAAGCGACGCAGCAAATCAACGTCAGGTGATTGATCGATCATATATACCAATAATCGCCAAGGAAAATCACCTTTGCTTTCGAGATTCACAGGCGGAGCTACAATTAGACGATGAAACTGATTCTCATCCCAATATTGAACGGTATCGCTTCGTTTCGGTTGTTTCTTCTTGAGTTGTTTTTTGGCTTTTAACAACCCAGGATCCTTGGTGTCAGCCGGAATCTGATCGAACTTTTCCTGCCACCGCAAGATTTTGACATCATCTTCGTGTGCCAAAGCAAAGACGAATCCCTGATCGTCGTACTGCGGTCGACCCGCTCGACCAAACATCTGGTGAGCTGAACTGGGATCAATCAATTTCATTTTGCCCGGTGGCCCCTTGAGTAACGTGGGGAGCACGACACTACGCGCGGGCAGATTAATCCCTGCAGCCAAGGTCTCAGTACAGACGCAGATTGACAACAACTTCTGCTGAAAAAGAGACTCGACAATGCGACGATACTTGGGCAGTACTCCAGCATGATGTACGCCGATACCTCGAATCAGGATTTGTTTAAGCTTGGGCCCCGCTCCCTGGGACCAATCGTATTGCTCCAACTGCTGCGCCAAAACACGTTGTTGCTCAGCATCGATGACGCGTTTTCCCTTAAGTTGCTCGGCCAGCGTCCAGCATTGTTCGCGATTAAAACAAAACACGAGCGCAGGCGTGCGGCGGGCCGATTCATCCCCCTTCACAATCTCTTCCATGAAATCGGGCAGAATCGTGTCGCCCACCCAACGATAGGTCAACGGCACTTTTCGTTCGCTGCTGCTTACAAGCTTCAGATTCCTTTGGTGCCGAAACTTGAGCCAATTGACAAACTCCAACGCGTTACCGACGGTTGCCGACAAGAGCAACGTCTTCACGGTATCGGGAAGTAACCCCAACCCAAATTCCCAGACGATGCCTCGCTCAGGATCATTGAAACTGTGGAACTCGTCCATTACCACGGCCCAAACGTGTTGAAAATCGAACGCCTGCGAATGTAACAAGCGGTTTAACAAGATCTCAGCCACAACGACTTGGATTTTGGCGTCTGGGTTGACTTTCCGATTCCCGGTTACCAACCCAACTTCTCTTGGCGAAAATCCCCACGAAGCGACCGATTCTTGTAACTCCCGAAATTTTTGGTCAGTTAGCGCAATCAAAGGAGTTGTGTAATATGCCGTCTTGCCTAATTTCAATGCTTCAAATATCGCTGCTTCAGCAATCAGCGTTTTCCCGGTTCCAGTTGGCGCACATACCAATACGCCTTGTGACTCAGTGAACCATGACAACAACGCTTCCTCTTGTACAGGATAAGGCGCGAAGGGCAGGAGTTCGAAATATTCTTGCGCGATAATATCGCGTTGCTCGATTGATGCAGTCATCAATTAACTTACGCAGTTGAATCTATTTGACGACAGAATTGTCGCTTCGTTGAAGGCGCATTGTACACACAATTCCTTACGCATCGCATGCTAGCACTCGCATAATGGATCAAATTCCTTGGAATGTTTCAACACTTTCTCTGAAAACAGAATTCCGTCGGTACCGTTGGCACTGGATTTGCCAATTAGCGTAACCAAGGCCCTGGCCCTAGAACAAATTGATGCAAGACAATCCTACAGATTTTTATAAGACAATGTTCGCCTTTACAAAACGCCGTAAAAAGTCAAATCATAATCGCAAAACAACAAGCCGAATCAGCAAGACGCTGGGCGCCTTTGTCATCGAAGGCTTGGGGATCGTAATCTTAGCTTTCCTGGCATTGATTACCCGCGTCGATTCCTCCGGAATTGACTTTTTTCCAAATCAAGAAGTAGCCAAAACCCCAGCGATCTCGCTTGTTTCCGATATGGATCGCAACTAGGCGCTCGACTTCGTCCCTGCCAATCCATGGGTCGAATTCGTCGAGCTTGTATCGTCAGCGCAAGGCACCAATACGGGTTGGGGGATTTGCGGCGGGCTTGGCATGCCGCTTCCTAAACGAACCGCCACGTTATTCTCGGACTTTTTTCTCGATTCGTCCGGATGGCATGAAGGATAGTGCATCTTGGCGAAATTTTCTTTAATCGCGTGCTTTCACTGCGAAATTCGTTTTTTGGCGTGCGAATCCGAAACATTTCGTGCAGCCGTAGAGTAAAAAAGGAATAACAGGTAGAATCTGGAGTGGGCTACACCGCTAGGGGCGAAGCCCGTGAAGATTGATGGTTGGATATCTTGGCTCAAAGGGAGTTCCAATTGGTATCGACCAACTTTGGTATTTGGACAATAAGTCTTACTTTCCGAGGTTTTGTTACATTTATCGCGGAATAGCTGAAAATCAAATAGAGTTAGGAGTTAAACCAAAATGCGAATAATTTGCTTGCCCATTCTGCTAATTGCTCTGTTGTATGGTCACGTTTTGTCGCCTGTTGCGGCTCAATCGGACTTCAACAAGCCTGCTGTGATCATCTCGATCAAGGCGATCGACGAACAAGTCAAAGACGTGAAGAATCTCATGAACGTCGCGGGCTTCGGATTTTTTGCTCCGATGATTGACGCATCAATTTCAGAGTATGTTCGCGGCATCGATACCAAAAAGCCTATCGGGATTGCCGTGAATTTTCCTGACGCGAGTCGCTCGCCGGTGGTCGTGGCTTACCTTCCGATCACCGATTTTGAGGACGTGCTTGATACCGTCGCTGATTTCGCTGATATCAATGAGGACGGTCCCCGAGTCGAATTGGTTTTGGATGATGGCACAAAACTTTATGTTGAAAATCGACAAGGGTTCGCATTGATAACGAATCACCAAGACCACTTAGAAATGGCGGCCAACGACCTTTCCGAAGAATTGGTTGATTTACCAACTCGGTTCAATTTCGCAGCGCGGATCTACGGCCAGAGAATTCCGGCTGAGATGAGGGACCAAGCGATGGAAATGCTGCGCCAAGGCGTCGAACAATCCATACCGAATTCTGACGACATCGACGATGCAGAGATTCAGATTCGTGCAATTGAAGAAATGCTCACCGAAATCGACGTCTTGGTAGTTGGTTTGTCGATGGATCGGTCGCGCAATTCTATTGCGTTTGATTTTGAGATTTCCGGGCTTCCTGGCTCGAAGTTGGTGGAACAGGCCAAGGTTGGGGTCAGCAACACGTCGAAATTCGCCGGATTCCCGGCCCAAGATGCGGCGATTTCCGCGAACGGTTGCGTCACGATGTTGCCGGAGGATGCCGCCAATCTTAAGCGTTCGATTGATTCGAGTTTGCAGTCGATGCTCGACAATCTCGCTGAGGAAATGTCGAAACGCGATTTTGAAATTGTGGAAAAGCTCATCGCTGAATTTGTTGAAGTATTGAAGTCGACCATGGACGACGGCATTATGGATGTTGGCGTTATCGGCTATATGGACAAAGAACGCTTTGATATCGCCATGGGTGCGCGAAATTCAGATACTTCAAAATTCGAGTCCACAGTTCGAAAGTTAGTTGATGAACTTCAGCAAAAAGCCAACGAAGATGGCGTGAAAATGGAAATCCAATTTGATGAGAGCACTCATCGCGGGATCGTGATGCATCGCGTTCAAGTTGAAGTTCCAAGCCACGAACAGGAACTTAAGAACGCAATTGGTGACACAGTTGAGATAATTGTTGGAATTGGCCAAGGCGAATCCTACTTTGCGGTAGGACAAAATCCAAAGAGCTTATTGATTGAAGCCATCGATCGATCGGCATCGGCATCAGGTAACCCTGGTACAGCTGATGTCACCATTGCCATGGCACCGATCATGGAGTTCGCACAAAAATTTGTGCAAGATGGATCCCTCGATGAAATTACTGAAAAGCTCCGCAAGGATCAAAACGATAAAATCAATTACCGATCGCGATTTTTGTCAAATGGCCTCTCGTATTCCTTTGAAATCCAAAACGGCATCGTAGCCGCCATTGCAGGCTTGGCTGGCCAGTTGGGGAGAATGGGTGGCTTCGGTGACGATTTTTAGAGGCGTTATCATTTTAGCTTGCTCACAACGTTGATTGGCATTGTTACGCTGAATCAAATTGTTACTTCGATTATTATCGAAACCAGGGAACCTGGAGACTTCGAGTTCAATAAGCTTGACGTTGATATTCAAAAGAAACTATTGCAACAATATTTTTATGCAATAGTGAACTAGTGTGAATTGGCCTAAGTGCGACGTGATCGTTCAAAACGATCACGTTTTTTTGTGTAATTTCGGAAGTTTTTCGCCGATCGCCCGTCGATTGTCACTTCAAAATCTTACCAAATGCAATAATCTGCGCACGTAAGTTTTTAATCGACGAGTTTTTGGAGTACGGATTCACAAACGTATTTTGTTTGGCGACGGCACCAGTACGCAAATACCGTATCCCCCGGCAAGCGCCTTCCTACATTGATCGGCAATCGGTCAAGAACAACTTGTTTTTTGACGAATTGGAGTATGCCTTGCAGCTTCGCAGGCGGTCAACATTAGTCGCGACGCTAGGTTGACCAATCATCGGTGAGTGCTTTGTCACAACTTATTCTAAGCGTGTTGGAAGCTGATATGATATCACTTCCCCGAAATCCGATGAACTTTAACAAGACCCACGACACCAAACCGATATCGCAGTCGTAACAAAGCATTGGTAAAAAATACGCATTTCTGAAATCGCGTGTCAGTGTTCGCGATACGAAAAGCGGACGGAGAGGGATTCGAACCCCCGGTGGGGTTACCCCCACGCCGGTTTTCAAAACCGGTGCCTTAAACCAGACTCAGCCATCCGTCCACAAACTTGTACTTCCAATCTTAAATTTCCCAGCAATTTTTGCAATGCCTACAACTTGCCGTCGGCTAGCTCAAGGCAACTGTCGAGCCAACTAAGCAAGGCAAAATTTCCGGTCCAGTTGTTGTGTCATCATATTTTTGACATTGAGTCATAACACCCCTACCATGCCCACTGTTTCCTAAGATAAGACAATGTCGGCAAATTATAGTTCACAAAATACCGATTTTCAGCGATGCAAGACGATAAGATAGTTATTACGGCAAAACAGAACAAGCCATGTCCACAGAATAAATAATAGATGGTTGCATTTGGCCGATGCTGCTTTTTGATGATATGCGGCACATTTTGTTTTCAAGATCGTCCGGTCTTTTCACAGTCCTTTTGCTAAGGTGCCCCGCCTTTGCCAATGTGCTGTGCTAAAGTCGGCTGCGGCGCACGGATCCGACGGTTCTCATGATTTGACACGAGCCTTCAATGGACCAGAACTCCTGCAATCGCTTGATGACCTCATGTTTTTGCGGGTTTGGGTATTATCTAAGTTGCGTTTGCATGACGAAGCCGTCGATGTCCCCGAGTTGGACCTGGAGCGACGATAATTTTCAAGCGATTACATCGAAATCAACGCCATGAAAGAATGACGAGATAGCATTCTGGACGATCAGAGCGATTAACTCATTCAAGCGGAGCTGTACCATTCGGCACAAGGGCCATTACGACGCTTGGCACAGGCTGCTGATTACAATGACTTCAAGTATCGGCCACTGGCAGGGGACCGCACACTGAACGCTATCTGGCTGGGATCGAATCGTCCTTGTAAGATCGCGTGTGAGATATCACTTTTTCTTGTCGGTTGCCAGGCCTTCGTTAGACTTGACGCGAAGCGCATATAACTCTGCAATGATTTTTTCATCTCCCTGCGACAACTCGATCGCTCGGTCAATGTCAGTAATCGCTTCATTGTATTTTTCCATTTGATGAAACACGGATGCCCGCTCTTGGAAAACGATGGCTCGGGATGAATCCAATTCGATCGATCGCGAATAGTCGTCAATTGCCTTTGCGAACTGCTTCAGATCTCGAAACAGGTTACCTCGCTGGTAAAAGAGAATTGCTGCTCTGGGATTGATTTGAATCAATGCATTAAGCTCATCCATGGCCATAGGAATATGCTTCAGCGTTGCGAGCGCAATGGCCCGGTTAACGCGGGTTCTCATGTCTCTTGGGTTCGCTTCGAGCTTTTCAGTCATCGATTGCACAACGGCCAAGCGCTGCGGATCTTTGCTCGGCAGCGGCAGGCCCAATTCCTTGAGTTGATCCATAGCCGACGCATTGACCAAGAATTCGTTTGATAAGGCCACCCAGTATAAGTCCATAGCTGCTTCCTCAAAGCGTTCCAGCTTTTTGAGGAAACCTGCGCGAGTCTGACGTGAAAAGACTAGATTCAATTTCAGCTTAGTCTGAATTTCCATTTCATTATTGATACAGTGCAAAGCTTCGTCCCATTTCTCTTGGGCTGCAAACGCTTCCCGTTTTAACATCCAACCGAACACGGAGTTCGGATTCAATTCAACGACTCGAGTTGCATCGGCGATCGCCTTGTCAAATTCATTATGATGCAAAAGTAGGTATCCTCGGTGCAGCAGGGCGTCTTCTGATTGCTGGTCTACTTCGATCGCCTTGCTGGCATCGGCGATCGCTTGATTCGCATCGCCCGTCCAGGAATAGAAATTAGATCGAGCCAAATATGCCATCACGGATGAAGAATCAATTTCGATCGCTTGATTAAAATCTGCCAGTGCGTTCGCCCAGGTCGACTCTTCCTGCATATAGCATTTGCCACGTAGGATAAACGCTTCAAGATGTTCAGGAACGAGTTCAATGACCTTTGTGAAATCCTGAATCGACGCTTGCCTATCGTATTCACCACCAGCGTCGAAAACGGGCATCACGTCATTAGGCCTATAAATTCTGGCCCGCTGGAAATACACGTCCGCTTGAAACGCAACTGCACCCGGTTCATCACCTGGATTCGGCAATTTGAGAGCTTGCTCGAAATCATCCTGCGCTAGCTTTAGCAACTTCGCACGGAGGTTTCCTTCGTTCGAGGGGTCAGTGGATTTAAATGATTGCATAATAACGTCGAACTCGTCGATCGAATGTGCCAGGTCACGGCGACAGATACCGCGAAGATAATGCGTTTGCGAATCGCCGGGCTTGAATAAAATCGCTACGTCGAAATCTTGAATCGCTGCTTCAAACTTGCCTATCGATTGCAAGAGCTTACCACGTCGCACGAAGTCGGCGACTTCGCCTTGATTGGAATCTATCTTTGCCGTCAATTCCCTCAATTCGGTCAATTCATTTTCGGATAAAGGGCGTTGACCAAAGGCCGAACATGCCAGCACGATGTTGAAGCAAATGAATACGAATACGTGGCGCAGGTGGTTCATGGACAATCTCTCGATTCTAATCTCTTACCAGTCATCATTTCTTAAGGATATTGGTTTTCCCAATGCGAATTTTACATCCTCATTCAGGGTCGATCCAAACAAAACGGGCCATAACACTAAAAGGAGATCAAAAGCAAGAACCTTTCAGCAAATGAATATTTTTCCCTACCTCTTGTTCGATGAGAAACTCGTTAATTTTTGTCGATTTTTGCGCTGCCTTCTTGTTTGTCCACTTTTTGTTAAAGTGTTAAATTAAATTCGCGGAACTTGGGAAACTCATTAAATAATTTGTGGTGGGACGCATGGGAATACAGACCGGCTTGATATGTGCCTTTCGTTCTCGCGGTTGCTCAACAAAGCTCAGGGCGCACGAATGACTGCAGACAATTCTCTCGGAGTCGGTGTTGTCGGATTGCATGAGGGTCGAACACTGTTGGTCGCCCTTAATCATGCGATTCCGCCAGTTGTCGGGCTGGCTAATGAAAACCGGCGTCGGGTATCGGGACTGCGGGCGGTTGCTGGATGTGATCAAGACCCGGAAAAGCTGAATCGAGCTCGCATCGATTGCCCTGACCTGTTCTACACGACTGACTATCGCGAGTTATTGCTCCGGGATGATGTCAACATTGTGGCGATTTATACTCCAGATGCGTTACATGGCGAGCATATTGCCTTGGCCTTCGAAGCGGGTAAACATGTGATCTGCACGAAACCACTGGTAAACTCGATGGATGACGCACGACGCGTTTGGCAAGCGTCATGCGCAAATTCTGGGGCGAGCAAACTGCTGGTGGGGCAGAGCACGCGTTTTTTCGATTCGTTTCGACGTCAACGAACCGCATACGAGCGCGGTGAGTTGGGAACCATTGAACTGGTTGACGCCCACTACATTCATCGCATGGATTGGTTTTACGAGAAGAGTCCGTGGGCTGCGGATACTACCGATTGGGTGTTCCTCGGGTTGAGCCATCCACTGGATTTGGTGCGGTGGTATTTGGGGCCGATCGAGCAAGTTCAGGCCATCGGATTCCGTACAGCGCTTGCCAATCGATACCGAGTTAAGTCGTATGATGTTTACAGCGTGAACCTAGTCGCTTGCAGTGGGCAGATTGGTCGTGTCATGGGGCATTACGGCTTGCACGAACTTCCGTCGGCGCGTAACGCAATTGAACTGACGCTGTTTGGGACACTGGGAACCAGCCTGGCTCAATATCATGATATGCGTTACTACCAGACGACTGCTGATGGCACCGAAGTCAAGTACGATGCGCTGTACCACCAACGAGCCTATTACTTCAACAACGAGGTTCATGGCATGCACTATGGCGAGTTCGCTAACTACGCCCAGTATTTCGCAGATGCCGTGCGTTCCGGGCTGCCGTACAGTCCCGATTTGCGGGAAGGACTAGAGACGTTTTGTATCATGGAGGCCGTGCGGCAATCGGCTGCGACGGGTCACCCGGTCAGCGTTCCTCCTTTGCTCAAAGAAGTGGGTTTGCATGAGGCGACGTAAGATGCCACGGTCCCAACGACCTAAATCAAGTGACGTGGCGGCTGATCGATGGCACATCGATTATCTAACCATTTAGGCGACTGGAGGCGAATTCGTGAAACTCCACTACATCGACATTACGATCATCGTAATTTACTTATTGTCGGTTGTCGCCATTGGATTCGCTATCAAACGGTGGGCCACGCAAAAACTTGAGTCGTACTTCTTGGCGAATCGCAGCATGCCTTGGTGGGTATTAGGTTTGGCCGGTTGCTCTAGCTACATCGACATTGGCGGAACGATGGCCATGGTCGGCCTGATGTTTTACACGGGCTTCAAGTCGGTATGGGTGACTCATTTGTTTTGGGGTTGGTTGATCATCTGCTTCTACATGGCGTTTCAGGCCAAGTGGATTCGCCGTTCGGGGGTGATGACATTTGCCGAATGGAATCGTACGCGATTTGGCGAGGGACCAGATGCGGAGGCGGCACGCATTGCGGCCGCCATCTTCTTGCTAATCTTGATGGTTTGTAACTTGGCTTTTATTGCCGTGGGAATTGGCAAATTCGCGGAAGAGTTTTTGCCCCTGGACCGCTGGGCCTCGACGCTGATCGTATTTGCAGCTGCTGGATTCTACGTGACGTTGGGGGGCTTTTTCGGGGTTATTCTCACGGACATGCTGCAAACATTGCTCATCGCAATTGGCTCGGTGTTGTTGACAATTCTCGTATTCACTACGTGCGATCCAGTAGCTTTGGTAGCAACCCGACCAGCCGAATGGACGTCGCTGACGTTGACTTGGAACATGTGGGATGGTTTTGTGGAATCCGCGCCGACGGCCTATCAACATTTTGAGGTGCTGGGGCCAGTGTTATTGGCCGGGTCGTTTTGGTTGATATTTCGCGTTGCCGCCGGGCCAAATGTGTGGGATTTTCAGTTCTTTTTGACTGCCCGCAGTTCACGCGACGCGGCTCTAGCCGGTGGCGTTTGGACGGTCGCCTACACGATGCGTTGGATTCTCGGGGCCGCGTTTCTGATTTTGGGTTTACACTATTTCGGCTCCCAGGCGGGTGGCGACGCGGAAAAAATCATGCCGATGGTTTTGAATGCACTGCCAATTGGAATCAGCGGCTTGTTCATCGCTGTGTTGTTGGCGGCCTTAATGTCGACGCTCGACGCCATGATTAATGTCACCAGCAGCGTAGTCGTCAACGATTTTCTCAAACGATATCTAGCGCCTGCGCGGTCCGAGCGTTGGTTGGTGCGGGCTGGTCAACTTGCGTCGCTGGCGGCGCTGGGGTTGGGTTTCGCCTTTAGCTTATTGGTGGAAAACATCATCCAGATTTGGGAGACAATGGTCCACGTCGTGGTGACGATGGTGTTGGTGCCCGCGACAATGCGGTGGCACTGGTGGCGGTTCGGGGCGCGGGCGTTTGTGGCCGGGATGATCGGATCGGCGCTGATGTTGGGGGGACGCGTGCTGTTTTTTGGAAACCTACCGCCACACATTTCATTGCCAATCGATACGCTTAATTGTTTGGTGGTGACGTTGATTGCGGGTTGGCTCACGCGACCGACGCACACCGATGTTCTTGTAGACTTTTATGCACGAGTAAAGCCGTTCGGATTTTGGGCTCCTATTCGCCGTGAGGCGGTTCGGCGAGGTCGAGTTGCTGACAATGACCGTGAACCCATGTTCGATATGCTGAACGGAGGGTTGGCAGTGGTGCTGCAATTTTCGCTGGCGCTGATCCCGATTTTCGCATTGTGCCGTTTATGGACGGGTGCCTTGATCTGGGTAGGTATCGCATCAGGTATCGGTCTGGTTCTATATTTTACCTGGTATCGCAACCTGCCACCGTGGGACGAGGAGCAAATCGCCGATCGAAAAGCGGCGAACGCGTAACACAGGAACCGGATTCTGATGTCACGCTCGCAATTCCGTTGCGCGAATCCATTCCAGTTGACTAATCTCCGGTAGAATTAACTTGTTCCATGGTTCTTCTCGCGATGCAAGTGTCACTCGCGATGCGGTTCCGAGAGTATCTCGGGTTAATTGTTTTATGAATGTTTCGTTTGTGAGCATCAATGTCACGGCCAAAAGTCCATTTAATTTGTAACGCTCATCTCGATCCTGTCTGGCAATGGCGATGGGAAGAGGGGTGTGCCGAGGCGTTATCGACGTTTGCAACCGCCGTCGAGCTACTGTCCGAACATGATCAGCTCGTGTTCAATCACAACGAGTCGCTTTTGTATCGATGGGTGGAGCGATATGATCCGCACTTGTTCTCTTGTATCCGCGAACTCGTGGCCGCTGGCCGCTGGGCGATCAGCGGCGGGTGGTTCTTGCAACCCGATGCGAATCTTCCAGGTCTGGAGTCGTTCGTGCGGCATATCGCCGAGGGTAGACGCTATTTTCTTCAACGCTTTGGTGTGAGGCCACGCGTGGCTTACAACTTCGATTCCTTTGGGCATCACGGCGGATTGCCGCAAATACTTCGCCAAGCCGGCTTTGAATTGTATGTCCACATGCGCCCCGAAAAACAGGACTTGTTCTTGCCTGCCGACGTGTATCGTTGGCAAGGGGTGGATGGCTCTGAAATTCTCACGTTGCGAATTGCCGTTGGGTTGTACCATACTGAACGTGATAATATCCTCCAGCGATTGAACGAGGGGACCGAGCTAGCCTTGAAACTGAATCGCGATGTTCCCGTATTCTGGGGATTGGGAAACCACGGGGGCGGTGCGACTCGCGCGGATCTCAAAGTTATCGATTCGTTTGTAGCGAGTGAATCGCGAGTCGAGGTAGTGCATAGCACACTCGAACGATTGCTCGACTGCTTACAGCCGTATGCCAAGTCAGCACCTGTGGTCGCAGGCGATTTGCAACGAGTTTTCCCAGGCTGCTACACATCACTGTCGCGATTGAAGCGTCGCGCGCGGACCAGTTTGGCAGAACTGGTGCAAGCCGAAACCTTGTGCGCCGCCGCCTGGTGGCAATCCAAACTAGATTATCCCGAAGAAGATCTCGAGGCGGCGTGGCGTGATCACCTGTTTAACGATTTCCATGACATCTTGCCTGGCACCTGTACTGAGCCGGCCGAGCGCGATGCGTTGGACCTGTACGGACGCGTGTCCCAGACCGCACGGGAGTTGAAACTGGACGCAGCTGTCGCATTGAATCGCGGAGCAAACTTGGATGTCGAGTTGCCATTTCTCGTGGTCAATGCAAACCCTGGAACCACCCGCGTTCCTGTCGAGATTGAATTCATGGTGGATCACCGTCCGCTGTGGAGCGGTCTGTGGCATACGAAGTTGTTCAACAGCGAGGGGGAGGAGATTCTCGCGCAAGAGGAACAGCCTGCAGCCCGTTTGCCGTTCAACGGCTGGCGACGGAAACTGGTGGCTATGCTCGACTTGCCGAGGGTTGGAGCCGCGAATTGGCACGTGAGGCGATACGAAGGGTTGGTGGAAAGACAGGTGCAGCCAGCGACTATGAAACATTCCGTCGATTCGCGTTCGGGATTAGTTGACAGCTTGCAGACGGACTCGGGACAGGAATGTTTGGCTGGTCTATTGTTGGAGCCACTGGTTGCGATCGATAACGGCGATTCGTGGGGCACGGACCAATGGGCGAATCGCGACATTGTAGGGCGATTCATGCTTGACGGTGAGTCCCGCGTTACCGCTTGTGGCCCAGTGCGCTCGATCACCGAGTCGGTGTTGCGATACGAAGCGAGTCAAATCGTGCTGCAGACGGTTGCCTATTGTGATTGGCCGGTGATGGAGTTTCGGTTTCTAGTCCGCTGGAATGAGCCGCAGAGACGCCTGAAGTTAGCCATTCCGACCCGATTTCGGCACAGCCAAGCGGAGTGCGAGATTCCGGGCGGTATGATTCAGCGTCCCGCAGACGGAGACCAACACGTTCACGGCCGCTGGTTCTTGTTGGCGAGTGGCTCGGAAGCCAACTCCGCAGCAATCGGCGTTGTCAACAGCGGGCAACACGGCATTGATTGTCGAGACGGTTGCGTAGAATTGTCTGTATTGCGCAGCGCCGCCTACTGCCACGAGCGCGGGCAATTGCTTGACGGGTTACCCGCCACACGTTTCATGGATGTGGGGGAACACGAGTTTCGGCTACTGGTGACCGTTGGTCGTGCCGACGAGGTGCGGCGGAGGCTGTCAGGGCTGGCGGACTGGTTGGATGCAGCCCCCGGTGTGTTCGCCCACTTGCGGCCAGCGTATGATCGTCGATCGAAGTACATCGCCGTCCGTTCTGGTGGCACTCGTGTCGGTGAGGAAACAGTGGGATTATTGTCAATTGAACCAGCGAATGTGCGGCTAGTAGCTTGTAAGAAAGCGAACGACTCTGAAGCCTTGATCATTCGAATGCATGAAACGATCGGCCAACAGACCACAGCCTATGTCACGCTCAGTGGAGTTTCTGATAAAATTGAATTGCGGTTGCGAGAGTTTGAAATCCACACGTTGCTGATCGAACGCGATGGATCGTGGCGTACGGTGAATTTAATCGAGGAGATTGAGGCAAAATTATGAGTGCATCACTGCATACCCACATAGCTCAGGCAAAAGAACAGTATGATCGAGACGGATACGCCATTTTTCGCAACGTTTTGGACATGAATTTAATTGCTGAGGCTCGTCGCCACATCACGTGGTTGATGGAGCAGAATCCGCACCTGCGGCCTGAGCAATTCCATCATCCGTTGATGCGAAACGATCCGTTCTGGGTACGTTTGGTCAGCGACGAGCGGTTGTTGGACATCGCCGACTTGTTTATTGGACCGAACATTGCTTTGTTCTCATCGCATTATATCAGTAAACCGCCTCGCGACGGACAAGCCGTGTTATGGCATCAGGACGGTTCCTACTGGCCACTGGAACCGATGAACGTGGTGACGCTTTGGCTGGCCGTCGATGATTCGACGGCGGAAAATGGTTGCATGCGAGTGATTCCTGGCACCCAGCATTTCGAATTACAACCAATGCAAGAGAATAAAAACGTCGCCAACGTTTTGGAATCGCAAATCGATCCGGCTTTCGTTGATGAGCAAGCGGCCGTGAATATCGAGTTGCGTGCGGGAGATGTGTCCGTGCATCACCCCAATGTTATTCATGGCTCAAACGCTAATACCTCGGAGCGACGGCGATGCGGTTTGACAATTCGCTACATCCCCACGTCGACCCGTGTGACGAACGCCGATTTTTTTGAGAACTTGTTCTTGATGCGTGGCACACCTGTTTCCGGTGTCAACGAATACCGTCCGTTCCCGCGTTATGCACCGGATAAACATATGGAGTTCGCCGGTTGCCAATCGTGGAGTTGAACGGAGATTTGCAATGGGCCGAGTCCTCGTTTTGGGCAGTTCAAATACCGATTTGGTGTTGACGACTGACCATTTGCCGACAGAGGGACAAACGGTGTTGGGTCGCCAATTCTTTAAGGCGGCGGGGGGTAAGGGAGCCAATCAAGCAGTTGCAGCCGCTCGAACCGGTGCCCAAGTTGTTTTTGTGGGAGCGGTCGGCACTGACGAGTACGGCAATGATTCGCTTTCCGGTTTGAGCCGCGAGGGGATTGACGTCCAGTTTGTCAAACAGGTTGCTGGGATTCCCAGTGGAGTCGCAATGATCATGGTTGATCGGCAAGGTCGCAACTTGATCGGTGTTGCCGCAGGGGCAAATTCGTGCGTCGACGAAGAGCTGATCAATTCCCTGCCGGAAACTCTTTTTACACAAGCAGACGTGGTAGTTGCACAACTGGAGATTCCGCGCAATGCCGTTCGAGCCGCGTTTGAACGCGCTCGTCGGTCGGGGGCAACGACCCTGTTAAATCCGGCGCCGATTGATCGATGCATCTTGGACGAACAACTTCTGACGCTCGTCGATATTCTGGTGTTAAACGAGCCCGAAGCATTGGCGCTGTGCAGTTGCTCGATCGAGGCCGCCCAAGACTGGAATCAAGTGATCGACACATTACTGACCAAAGGTCCTAGAGCAGTGATCCTGACTCGGGGCAAAGATGGCTATCTATTAGGCATGAACGACGAGCGAGTATCGGCATCGTCATATCCAGTTCGAGCCGTCGATACCGTCGGAGCCGGCGACACTTTTGTCGGTGTGCTTGCCGCTCGAATGGCTGAAGATGACTCCTTGTTCGAATCAGCGCGATGGGCCAATGCTGCGGCCGCATTATCGGTTACGCAATCAGGAGCCCAGCCTTCGATTCCCCATCGTGAGGCAATTCACGCCTTGATGATCAACGATGGTCCTGACGGTACGCCTTAGTTTGCTTAAACGTATCGAGCGATTGCTTTCGAGTTCTACGACGATGCCACAATGATTTGTTCCCTGAGCACGCTCTTCGCACGTCGGGACAAATTCAATGAAAACGCGACCTAAATCAATCAGGTGCAAGATGTGACGTGGGACGTTGATGTCATTCCCGCTGCACGACGAAAAACCATGGAAGCGAACATCCATGGTTTTTGAATGATGCAGAGTGTCGATTGAAAATGGAAACGGACTCGGTCGGTATCGAGCCCGTTTTTGATAATTACAAGTCAATCCGATCAAAACGATCGAGCGAGACAGCTCGGGTTTCGATTCAGGCGCTTACAGAATTCCACCATGCACGCGCCACGGCGATTGGTGGTCAGGCATGTCTAAGAACCAGAACCGGTGCCACTCCTGACGCAATGCGCGAAGGTCTTCCGACGTGAAAATCAATTGGCGTGCTCGAACCGCAGGATCCGCATCGTAAATTGGTACAAAGCATCCGGTGTTGCTGCTGATCGCAAGTGCGAGAAGCGTCGCAAAGATTAGCCGACGCATAGTATTCCTCCCTGTCTATGAAGTTGCACGATTTCATTCGTGGCCAATAATCATGTCCTGAATGTGATCGACAAATTCGACAAGGAAAGTTTAACTGTTAAATCTGATTTAGCTGATAAATCTTCGCGACATTGCCCAATACGAAGGCTAGCGTCGCGTTGCCAGCAATAATTCGCGGCGAAGCAAAACTGAAGCCCATGGATTTTGAGCCGAAATCGACAATACGGCGCCGCTTAGACATTAAACAAGTCACGTTTCGGGAAAACACGTGCCAGCAATGACGACGTTCGAAAACGCTGGTTGACCTCGGAAGGGGAACGAATATCCTTAGCCTCGTCCAATGTTATTGCCAGAGATCGAAACCGGGAAGGTATTTTTTTGGGTCGACCTGTTGCAGTAGATCCCATTGGTCCTTCTGTTCCTTTTCCAGCACATCTTGCTCGAACAATTTCATGAGTTGACTGATGCCTTCGGATTCCCATGAACTACTCGATCCCGTTTTCATAGCGATTGAAACAGCAAGTCTCCCAACCGCCTCTTCTTGTTCAGGCCGCAAGTCTAGGTCTTCGATCATTTCATTGAATCGTTTTAGAAGCAAATGCCCTTGCCATTCAGCGCGTTTGTCCTGCGGAAGCGAGTTCATGGCAGAATCTTTAAAACCTTGATACAGGTCGGTTATTTCGGAGCGTAGTTCAGTGCCGCGGCGGACAAGCTCCTTCAATTCACTCAAATCCCGATTCTTGGCGGCATCGATAATCTTCTTGTCTATATTTTCAACGAGCGAACCATACTCCTTTAGCCAATTCTTGATCTTCGTGGCTTCGTTCCCAAGCGACTCTTTGATCCTTTCTTTCTGAGTCTCATCGAGCATTAACACCTCGCTCATTTCGCTAACGAGGTTCTCCC
>CALMEE010000134.1 GCA_937862885.1 uncultured Planctomycetaceae bacterium | reverse complement strand
ACCTGAAACCACTTGCGACACGACAGTGCCATTCGGGTCAGGACTCATTGTTTTCGTTTTCGAGTAATTAAGGGGCCATTCTACTTTTATTGTCTCTTTGGCCTGCCTAGAGGTCGCAGCGAGGATTGAAGACTGAGTATTGCAGCAGTTTTTGTCTGCCAATGAGTATCACCGAATGGAGTGCCGCGAGCAAGGCTGTGTCTCAGGGCCTGGAGTTCGGCTTCTGTTTCCGCTCCGTTGACATGGCGAGTCCGCTGAGCAGGCTTCAGGATCGGTCCGTCGCACAACAAACCTTCCGGGCCATTGCGAACCGTCGGTTTCAGGCTGGACCACTCCCAGCCGTGACTTCGCTCGACCATGTTCGCTCGTAACGGATTCCGCTCTACATAACGCAACACCGTCAGATAGTGTTCATCGGATTGAACGGGAAACGCTTTGAATCGCCCTTGCCAGACATGGCCGCTCCCCTGGTAGTGCCGATGACAACGACGAACGTGAGACGTCATCAGCCATTGCATCCAGCGGCTCAAGTCTTCATCTTCATGTGGCCACAACAGCAGGTAAATGTGATTTGTCATCGGACAAAATCCAGTCAGCCACATCGGTACCTTTTCGTGAGCCTTCCGCATCAAGTACACAATCGCGGCGAAGTCGTCATACTGATGAAAGACATCGTTGCCGCCATTGCCCAGATTCAGGACATGGCAAACAACCCCACCTCGTGACGCTCTTGATGTGCGTGGCATCGCCGTATTCTAAATGAACGAAATCCACAGACAAAGTAGAATGTCCCGCGCGCCGTTCCCGTTTCGCAAACTCGGCCATGACAGTCTTTTACCCACATCATCAACAGCCCGTGCGAGAATACCCATTTTTTCTGAGAAGGCAAAGAGAAGGTTTGAGAAATCTAACGCGAACGAGTAAAAAAACGGCCGACGCTTGCTGCATTTGTTTACGCAGCAGTTTGGTTTTGACTGTGAGAATTTTAAGCGGGAGACCCTACTTCTGCGTTTTCCCTCGTTTTACAAAAAGCACCTCTGGGCTTTGTCCCAAGAGTGTTAGCGGAAGTCGGCAAGGGCTTGTTAATTTTATGGCATTTTCGAAGGCAAGGAGCGGAATTGGTCATGACCTTCGTTCATTTTCTCCGCATTTGTTTGACACCACGAAAGTCTCGGAGACTTCTGATACGATAGAATCAACCAGCCGTCAAATTTTTCATTGTAGAACCATGTGTCCCTTTTGCGTAATTTGACGACAACCCATCCCGCCTACCAACGACTTTCCCAGACATAACAGTTCACCAAGCACAAAGCCAACGCTGTTCGTGTCGGTATTGTGGGGCAGTATATTGCGGGTTAAAATCTTGGGAGTGACATTTTGCCGAGTTGGTTTTCGTCTGAGAGTGTACGATTGATTCGACGACCTCCCGTTACTATGGGTGTTCTCGCTATTAATGGCCTGCCTTTCGCTTCGCATGTCACAACTCTAAAGTTTCCATTGAAGGATGAAAGATGACATTCCTATCGGCTTGCCATCTAGAGTTCAAAGTAGTTCCCTGCTACTCGATGGTCAGCGACGACAAAATCAGTTATCCGACGGGCGACACTTATGAATGAAAGTGAAATTCTTCAAGTTGCTCTGAGATTGCATGGCGAGGAACGGGAAGCGTTTCTCGGTGTTTTTTGTCTGGGTGACCGTGCCTTACGGCAACGCATCGAGGCTCGGTTGGCAAACGAAACCGATGCCCCACCGATTGCTGAACCAAACCCAAGTCCTGACTTGGCCTCAATTATGACATTGATTGAAGATCAAACAGGTCAGGACGATTTCGGGCAACGATCCAGTGATGCCGAATCAGAGTCCGACCAGATGGCCGACGAATTAGAAATAGCTTCCGTTTTAAAAGCCGGGGCTTGGGTTGGCCCGTATCAGTTGAAGCAACGACTGGGGCAAGGCGGGATGGGAGAAGTCTGGCGCGCTGTTCAGTACGAACCGGTTCGCCGCGAGGTGGCTCTCAAGGTCATTCGTGCCGGCATTGGTTCGAAAGAAATCCTGGCTCGATTCGCAGCCGAGCGACAAGCGTTGGCTTTGATGAACCATCCCAATATCGCCAAGATTCTGGACGCTGGCAAAACCGCCGAAGGCCAACCCTATTTTGTCATGGAACTGGTCCTGGGGACTCGGCTCACGACATACTGCGATCAACTTCGGTTATCCGTGGAAGAGCGACTTCAATTATTCATCGATGTTTGCTCAGGCGTTCAACATGCCCATCAAAAAGGGATCATCCATCGGGACCTCAAACCGGGAAATATCATCGTCGGAATCCAAGACGGAAAACCAGTCCCTAAAATCATCGATTTTGGATTGGCCAAAGCGATGGGACCTGCTGGCCAACTCACGGAGCAATCGCTGTTGACCGACATCGGGCAGATTTTAGGGACACTCAAGTACATGAGCCCCGAACAGGCGAGTCTCGATCCGGTTGACATCGACACCCGAACTGACATTTATGCTCTGGGGGTGATCCTGTATGAACTGTTGACCGGATCGACACCGCTGGATGATCCATCGATCAAAGGACAGGCGGCACTGAAAGTTTTGGAGTACATTCGCGACTTCGACCCCATCAAACCAAGCAGTAAACTCAGTAGCATCTCGCATGAAGAGCGGTCATCGGTCACCGGCAAACGAAGAACCGACAACCAACGACTTGCGAAAGCCTTAGCAGGCGACCTTGACTGGATCGTGATGAAAGCCCTGGAACGAGATCGCGGTCGTCGTTACGAATCGGCATCCGGATTTGCGGCGGACATCTCGCGATTTTTGAATAATGAACCGGTGATCGCTAGGCCGCCGTCCATAGGATATCGAATCGGCAAGTTCGCGCGCAAAAACAGTGTCGGTGTTACCGTTGCTGTAATACTATTTGTCAGTCTGCTGGCCGGTGTTATCGGGACAAGCTGGGGGCTGCGGCAAGCGATTTTGGCTCGAGATGCCGAGTCCTTAGCGCGAGAGGCGGAAACGAACGCCAAGGACCGGGAAACAGCCCAGAGGTTGGCCGCAGAGCGGCAACAAAAACTGGCCGAAGTGGCTGCTGAGCAGGAACGACTCGCTAAAGAAGAATCCAACCTACGATTGAATCAAATCGAGTTGATCAACCAGGCCTTGTTCGACATTTTCGTCGGGTTTGATATCAAGCAAGTCAAGCAAGGAACGGACCCTGTGGAGTACGTCTTGGGCAACCGATTGGCTGAAATGGGTAAACAGCTCGACGCGGATGCCATCAATGACCCGTTGATCCTAGCCAACCTATTGGATCGGTTGGGCAAGACGCTCATCGGTCTGGGACTCAATCAAGAGGCGATTGAATTTCTCAAATCCGCGCTGAAATTGCGTGGCGAGGTTCAGGGGAACGATCACGAAGACGCCATCACCACGACCAACAATCTGGCGGCAGCTTATCGAGCCAATGAGCAATTTGATCTGGCGATGCCTCTTTACGAGAGCGCTTATGAGCTTCTTCGTGAGAATCTTGGCGACAAACATCACAAAACGCTAACTAGCCTCAACAACATGGCACTGGGCTATGGATCTCGCGGTCAATACGACCGCGCCATACCCATGCTAGAGGAGGTCGTTAAACTTCGCCAAGAGACCCTGGGTGAAACCCATGCCGACACGATGAGTTCGATCTCGAATTTAGCAACGGGTTACCTTTCCGCAGGCGAGCCAAACCGGGCCATCCCATTGTTTGAGGAAGTTCTGGACCGATATCGTGAACTCGCGGCCGAAGACCATGCTGATTTCGGACTGATCATGTCCAACTTGGCCGCAGCCTATGAGAGTTCAGGCCAAGTTCAAAAAGCCATTCCGTTGTTTGAAGAGGCACTTCGTTTTTATCGCGAACGATTCGGTCGCGATCATCCCGAAACGCTGACCAGTCTGAACAATCTGGCCTATGGCTTCCAGCAAAACAGGCAACCGGCTCAAGCCCTTCCGCTATTTGAAGAGCTGTTGAAACTATCGATTGGTCGATTTGGCGATGAACACCCAAAGTCAGCTTTAGCAAAAGCCAACTTGGGGGCACTGCATTTGTTGATGGGCGATCATCAGGCAGCATCGCCACTGTTGGAGCAGGCATTACGCGTATATGAAGTTGAATTTGGGGATTCGCACCCAAAAACGGTCTCGGTGTTGAATAGTTTGGCGTTCGTCTATCGAGCCACGAATCGAAACGAGGAGGCACTCGCGATCTTGGAAAAGTCATTGAAAGTATTACGCGATACGCTTGGTGATGATCATCCGTCAACGCTGAATGCTTTAAACAACACTGCCGCCAGCTATTTGACTGCTGGGCAAGTTGAAAAAAGTGTCCCTCTGTTTGAACTGGCGTTAGAAACATATCGGGAAAAGTTGGGCGACGAACATCCCATGACCATGAACGTTATGAACAATCTAGCGGCCGCCTATATTCGACTAAATCGACCCGCCCATGCTACGCCACTGCTAGAGGAACTGATCAACCTGCAAAGAGTCAAACTGGGAGCTGACCATCCGGAAACAATAAAACTTATCGTCAGTCTGGCCAGTCAATATCGCAGTCTCTCTCGCTTTGATCAAGCAATCCCACTTTATAAAGAAGTGTTGAACTGGCGTGAATCCAATCAAGGTGCGGAACATCCGGAAACGATGGATTCGATGAATACTCTGGGTGCCAGTTATTGGGCCAACGATCAGGTGGAGCAAGCGATTCCCATCTTGGAAGAAGCGCTCAAACGCATGGAAAAGATGCTAGGACGCGATCACTCAACGACCCAAGCGACGCTGGGCAATCTTGGCATCAGTTATCGTGATGACGGTCGAGCGGCGGAAGGCTTGCCGATGTTAGAAGAAGCCTATCGAACGATTGGGGATACGGCTCCCTTCGCGTGGCTCGGTCCGCAACTTCTGACCACCTACGTTCAGCAAGGCGACCAAGCCAAGGCAGCCGAATTTGGCACCGAACTTTTATCTCAAGCCAAATCACTGTTTCCGGAAAAAGGCACAGCACTTGCCCGTCAGTTACTGGCCATCTGCCGCGATTTGAAAGACACGGACCAAATGCAAGTAGTCAAAGCGGCGATCGCAGAATCGATCGCGATTCTTGAACAGGAACGAGTTGACGACTGGCAATTTTTCGAAGCCAAAGCAATCTTGGGAGTTGTCTGCTTGAAGCAAGGCGATTATGACGAAGCGAACCTAAATTTAGTTCAAGGCTACGAAGGTCTCGCAGCACGAGCAAGCACTATTCCGCCCATCCGCCGAGGTATTCTCAAGTCAACTTTGGAAAGCTTGATCCAACTATCATTGCTAACCAATCGCCCAGACGAAAAAGCCAAGTGGGAAACGGAGCTGGAAAACGTTAGTGCGTTGTCACAACCAAAAAACTAGGATCACATGTCGTAGCGGAAGTCGTCAAGACTTTCGTGGTGCCCCAAGAAGCCGAGAAGACGAACGAAAGTCTTGACGACTTCCGCTAGTTGTTTTCGAAACGCCATAAAATCAACGAAAATCTTGACGGCTTCCGCAACATTTTCGAGTTTTGGGACATGCGACTATTGGTCGATTTTCTCGCTTTGTTCGCGCCAGCTTTTCGCTTCGTCTGTGCGATCCAGACGGTCCAGGACATCAGCACCCGTCTCCAGACATTTTTGCATGAGACGTCGCTGCTGCGGGGTTAGCGGTTGGGGCAATACGTTTGCTAAACCTTCGCGGGCTTTCTGGAAAAGATCTCCAATCGCTCATGGGGGAGTTCTTTCAAAGCGACTCGTCGGTTGAGTCGTGTTTGAATCGCCTCGTAAACGATCCCCAATCCCCCGCGTCCCAATTCGCGAACGATTTCGTAGTCGGGGTTGTTTACGTTGGGAAACTCCCGCTTGAGGGTCGTTGGTTTGTCCCGATCGATAAACTGCCGCACTCCCCACAAATCATGAACAACTTGCGCCCACGCTGCTGGGTACTGGCATGCAATTTCATGAATATCAATCGCTTCACCAGCCTCTTGCCGCTTCAGCAATTCGGTCAACAGCGAATCGATTTCCGCCGATAATCCCTCGCTGACGCAGCGGGTTGTCGTAGGTAAATTCTTGCTTGCCGCTCGGTTTACGATCAATTATGTTGCGGCTACCGACCGTCGGCGAACTCTGAAGCTCAGGCCGAATAGCGTAAGTCCGACCAACATGGCACTGCTGGGTTCGGGGATAGCTGTGAACAGACTCATGCCGTTTCCACCGTCTGGATTGTAGGTGATGAACAAATCCATGCCGCCAAAGTTGCCAACCAAGGCTCCCTCGCCAAGTCCCGCGAACATGCCCGTGGTGGCCCCACCGGCTTGCATTACTGAGAACACTTGGTTGAATCCCAACTCAAACCCATCGATCAAGCTCACGTTGAGTGAACCGTTTATACTCAAATCGCCCGCGATCTGAAAGGCATCGTATTGGCCGTCCAACAGACCACCCAATTCGATAAACGTCGCCGAGCTCAGGCCCAACACCAAATTTCCGCCAAAGCTAACGAAATCGGGCGAATTACCCGGATGGACGCCACCCTCCAAGTATACCGTTCCGGTTCCGGTAAACGCACCGGCTCCGGACCAATCGCCTAAGATGACGGTGCTGCTGTTCGCTGCGGTTCGAATCTCGGCCCCGTTGTGTAAGACATTGTTATGGAAAGTGGTAGTGCCACCGCCGGTTGTAACAATCATTGACCCGCTGAAGTTCTCCACGTGCCCCAGGACATCCGAAGTTCCTGAGCTGAAAACCATCGTACCGTGGTTCTCCCAGCCACCATTGGCAATGAATTGGCCGCGGCCACCGATAAAGCCGCTCGACTGATTCACCATTTCTTGACCGACTCGAAAGACGCCATTGAAATTGTTAATCTCATTTGAGTTAACGCCACTGCCATCGAAACGCAATTGGCCACCAAATGCATTTAGCTCGCCAGCATTGGTGAGGTTACCGGCGAATCGCAGTCGCTCGCCGGCGGACGCTTCCAGTTCACCATTGGCGGTATTGACGATTGAGACACCTAGAGTACCGTTGCCGAATATCGTCCCGCTATTGGACAAGTTCACGTCCGTCATGTCGACTGTCGTGACCGCATTCAATCCAGGCAAACCGCTGACGTTGGTATAGCCGGAATGATTCAAAGCCCCTGCCAGGCTCCCGCCGTATTTGTTGATGGCGGAAAAATCGTCAAGCGACATGGCGCCAAATTCCAGGCGACCTCCAAGTAGGTTAATCGTTCCCTGATTCCCGATAGTCGTCGTCCCACCAACACTAACCAACCCGTTATCGACCACGTTCAAGGTACCGGCACCTTCGTTGCCTACGATCAGACCCCCTGAATTGTTCCATTGCGAGCCAGCTCCATCTACCGTTGCGATGCCAGTTGAACCACTATTAAGGCCCAGGACGCCCAACGAGTTGCCAAACGTTCCTCCGTGGGAAACGGTCAGTCTACCAGTGCCACCATCGCCAAACACAGCTGCATTGGAATTGTTCCAGACGGCGTTATCACCAGAAACTGTCACCCAACCAAACACGTTATTGGCTAGACCGACGTACACCCAGCCATCATTGTTAATTGTGGAATTCGAGCCTACTCGGACATTGCCAGAAGATGTCGTATCCGAGCTATGGCCGATGTGGATACCGGGCGTTAAGATCCCCGCCGAATCTCCCACATGCAGTCGTGCGCCATTGTTGACGTTCAAGACGCCAGTAGCTGATGAACTGCCCCAACCGACGTGCAAATTGTTGGCCACTAACCAGCGAGAGTTGATATCCGTTATCGTTGCAGTTCCCGTGCTTCCGCCGTTGAGCCCAACAAAGCCATTGTTGCTGGTCACGACCCCCGCAGATTGAACGTGTAGTGTTCCCGTTCCAGAATTGCCTACTACAAGCGAGCCAGAATTATTCCACTGCGAGCCCGCACCGCTGACCGTTGCCGTACCATTTCCAGTTAGGTATGCACCCACGAATCCATTGACATTGGAAAACACTCCTCCGTTGGATATAGTCAGAGTTCCAGTCCCCGCTTCGCCAATCGAAGCGTGTCCTGCGTTGTTCCAAACAGCGTTGGTACCCGAAACCGTTGCCGAGCCAAAAGTTCCGTTGCTCTGACCTACAATCACCCGGCCAGCATTGGTCACGGTGGAATTCGCGCCCACACGAACATTACCAGCGGTGGTCGAGTTAGTGGTATGACCGATATATAGTCCTGTTGACGACCCAGATGTTGAATTACCTACATGAACTCGACCACCACCTTGGACATACAAAACCCCACTGGCCGTTGTATTTTCCCAACCCACATGCAAGTTATTGCCAACTGACCAACGAGAGCCGGTATCCGCAATGATTGCAGTTCCCGTGCTTCCTGCATGAAACCCAAGGAAGCCATCGGTGCTTGTCACGACCCCGCCCAACTCGACATATAAATTTCCGGAACCATGGTGACCAACAAATAAACTATCTGAGTTATTCCAAGCCGAGCCAGTACCAATGACCTGCACCACTCCGGAGCTGCCTGCAAAAAGTCCAATGTGACTAGTTAAATTGGAGTTTAATTGCGATCCGGTGGACACGGCAAGATACGCTTGAGGATCAAGCGAAGAAAAACCAACGTAGGTGGAGCCTTGGGCGGTGACAATGGCACCCGATGTCAGACTCATCGTCCCTCTATGTTCCAAATCAAATGCCGTGGAAAGGCGAGTTCCGCCGGGATGGATGCCATCAACGTGCAGCGTCGCGCCTGAGCGGATGATCGCGCCGCCATTGGTTATATTGAAATGGAGGCCACGTACCGTTACGACGGTTCCCGCCCCGGAAATGTCCAAGGCATCCCAACCGTTCCGATTAATTGTCAGTTCGTACTGGTCGGGCCTGAAGCTCTGAAAGGTCGTGTTGCCGCCGGTGGCCCACAACCGGTGGATGTTTCGGTTGCCCGTAAATTCATCCCACCTCGCCGTAGATGTACCCGAAGTGAATAACGCGGTATCAGAGCTACCCGGTGCTATACCTCCCGACCAATTGCTGCCAACGTCAAACCAGCCGGAATCACCATTCCAAGTGCGTGTGGCTTGTCCGGCAGCGACGCCAACCTGGAACACAAGTCCGAAAAAAAACACTCCCAATGCCATCTTTCGAATGGCCTTGAGCAACAGCCGTGACAGATCCCGCGCAGGACAAACTGATGGACAACAACGGGTTTGGTCTTCAGGGTGAATCATGGTAAACATTGGTGTTGAGTGACATTTGAAAATCGAAATAGGTCGTTATTTTGGAGGCAGAGCCTGAACTCAGTGGGTACCCAGGCAGAGCCTGAGGACCAGCGGCAACCGTTCAGTGGGCTCCTAAATCTTGCCCAATACGTTTAGTCCTGCGAAGTGACTTGTTTTTGGACTGAAATTCTGAAAAAATTTATTCTTTTTCCTAAAGTTTTCGTTCTTTGGCTCGTTTTGGCCGTTTTTATTTGCCCCATCTATTAGAAATAGCCCTCAACGGGTAACCGTCCACGTATTTGTTTGAGTATGCTGGTTACGGGCTTGGGCTCTAAGTTGAAGTTTAAGTTTGGACCCCAATCTCAATCTCTATTTAGACCTAAACTGTTCCAACGGTTTCTGATTCTGTGAACGGTTACCTCAACGGCTGGTAATGGACGTATTTCATTTTTGTTTTGACTGGTGCATACTGTCCTCAACAGGGTGCGCCTGAAAGCGGCTTCTGGTATTTGTTAATTCCATTGAAATTTGATGAGCCAAAACGATTCCCAGATTCTCGAACAGGTTAATGAGGCCCTGAAATCGGATGCCACCGCAACTGCGATTCAGATTCTATTCGAAGCCTACGGCAGTCGACTGGAACGATTGATCTCTGTTCGTCTTGATCCACGCGTTGCCGCCCGTGTCGATGCCGCCGATGTACTCCAAGAAGCCTTTGTTGAAATCACCGAGAAAATTCCCGCTTATCAAGAAAGTTCGCAGTTGCCGTTGTATTTATGGCTACGGACCATTGTGCTGGAACGGGTGATTGCCACTCATCGAACTCATCTGGTAGCTCAGAAACGGGATGTGCGTCGAGAGGCCAAGCGTCACCATGCCCAAAACTCTTTTGATAGTGCGATGTCGTTGGCCAATCTGTTGCTGGGAGACGACACATCGGTTTCGGGTAAAGCCATTCGACTGGAGCGGCACCAGGTATTGGCGGGGGCATTAGAGCAGTTATCGCCCAGCGATCATGAAATCGTCTTACTTCGCATCTATGAGAATTTGACCAATCAAGAGGTCTGCGAAATATTGGGAATCGATTCCGGAGCCGCCAGCAAACGGTTTATTCGAGCGATCCAGCGATTGGGCAACTTGCTCCGTTCCCTGCCAGACTTCGAGATCACGTCCGGTTTCTTCAAGCATGATTGAGACTTGAAAGCATGGATCAAGACGACAATTCGTTTTGACATGATCACATGCCAATCAAATTGCGATGTTGCGATTAAATTCGAAACGACTCTCGTTCGATTTGTCGGCAAAGGTAAAGGCCGATGGCGAAGAAGACGATGTTGCCGAGCTAAACGGAAAAGCCTGGTAAGTGGCCACCCTTCGCTTGACCAACACCGTACATCAGAAGAGAGAAGTACAAGAACAAGATCGGAGCAAAGCACAAAGCGAAATTGGTCCAAAAGTCGAATTTTCGCATCAGGATTGACATCGGGGAACCGATGAGCACAAACGCCAAGCAGGGACTCAAAGGGGTCAGGACTGTTCTGTAGAAAAGGTATTGTCACAGGGTTTATGGTTTGCTAATAGTTCGTAATGAGCAAGACATCAAAATC
>CALMEE010000133.1 GCA_937862885.1 uncultured Planctomycetaceae bacterium | reverse complement strand
CTTGCAAACCCGTCGAGTCAATCGCCGCCAGTTTGACTGTTTTCTTGCGTCCCATGGCCAGCTTTAAGGTCGATCCAATCAGATGATCAACGTCCCTCCGCTTGAGCAAGCTCCTGGCGGCTTTCTGCAGGGTGGTAAAGTGCGGAACTTTTGTCAATACAATGGCCTCCTGCAGGGAGGCACATTCGTTGAGATGTTCTCTGACCCCTCGATAGTCGGTTTTCAAAAACGATTTAAGCACCAAACAAGCAAACAGTTGATGCTGCATGAATTTCCTGGGACTAAATTCGTGAGAATATTCAGGAAGGGATTGCTGCGCCGTTCGTAATGCGACCTCAAGCACCTTCCGTGGCGATTTTGATGTCTTGCTCATTACGAACTATTAGCAAACCATAAACCCTGTTACAACACTTTTTCAACAGAGCGTACCTGTCGCTGCTTCTCAGGTACTATTTTGTATTTTTACGTCTGGATCGTTTTGAGGACTTTCCACGAGGGCTCTCGCAACAAGCTTTGATGTAAGTAAAGCCCGGCTGACACAACTCCGGGCGGCCTTGGCAACAATCCTGGATGAGGAATCGCAACAGTTCATTCATCACATCAGGTCGCAACGAGTAGATCAAAGAACGACCGCTTCGAGTCGGTTCGATTAATCCTGTCGCGCTCAGTTCCTTCAGGTGAAACGACATTGTCGCTGGCGGGATGATCAGTCGCTCGGAAATCTCACCTGCCGACATTCCATCCGTGCCGGCTTCAACGAGCAACCGAAATACATCGAGTCGCGATTCTTGCGCTAGGGCGGCTAAAGCCTTGACCGCTTGTTTTGTTTCCATATTTCCAGTATTATAAAAATGTTATCGGCTGTACAGCTGTCTTGAGCATCAAAATTAAGAAAGCGAAGGTAGAACCATGAATCTTGGTGAACTCCGCGAGAAGTTGCATAAGTCGCCCAACCAGACTTTGCGCATTGAAATCCCCTCGGGCAAGCTACTGCCGGAACATTTCCACGTGACTGAAGTTGGGAAGGTCACGAAAGACTTCGTCGATTGCGGTGGAGTCCAGCGATGCGAGCAAACATGTGTTTTGCAAACGCTTGTTGCTAACGACGTTGATCACCGACTCTCGACCAGCAAGTTTTCGGACATTCTCGAAAAGAGCTCAACGCTGGAATTGAATAACACGAAGGAGGTCGATGTCGAGGTTCAAGGAGCCACGATTGAGGTTTATCGCATCAAGTCGGCAACGTCCAGCGATGGTCAACTGGTTCTGAAGTTACAGAACAAACAAACAGCCTGCCTTGCGCCAAACAAGTGCGGATTGGAAATCGTTTCATCTGCCGCCCAATCTTGTTGTGGTGGCCATTCAAGTTGTTGCTAACGCAACTGGATTAGAACTAGGTTGCTGAATTGAATTTCCATGCGTGACTTGAATAAATTCGTGGCGGAGTTAGTCGGCACATTTGTGTTGGTGTTCGCAGGAACCGGCGCGATCGTCGTGAACGATACATTTGGGTCGATAACTCATGTCGGAATTGCTCTGACCTTTGGGCTCGTCGTGATCGCAATGATTTATTCGATCGGCGAGATATCTGGTGCGCATATCAACCCGGCTGTCACAATCGGGTTTTGGGTTGCCGGTCGACTGAGTCGCAGGCAAGTCTTCCCTTACATTTTGGCTCAAACCATTGGCGCGGTATTGGCAAGCTTGACTCTGCGAGCGCTTTTTCCACTGCATATCACCTTGGGCGCGACATCGCCTGCTGGGGCATGGTGGCAGTCGTTTGTTTTCGAGCTTCTACTAACAACCATTTTGATGTTTGTCATTTTGAGAGTGTCCAGCGGAAGCAAGGAAACAGGCGTCATGGCAGGTGTCGCGATTGGCTCGACGGTCGCTTTGGGGGCCTTGTTTGCTGGGCCAGTCTGTGGTGCATCGATGAATCCCGCTCGCTCTATAGCGCCCGCGATTGTGTCTGGATCGACGCAACACTTGTGGATATACATTTTGGCGACCCTTGCAGGTGCTATTTTCGCAGTCGTCATCGACCGTGCTGTCATATCACCAATTCCAGCTGATGAATCAACAAAGGAAACTGAAGAATGAAACGAGTCTTGGTGTTGTGTACGGGGAACTCATGCCGCAGTCAAATGGCTGAGGGCTTTTTTCGCGAACTGGGTCGAGGAAATTTGGGGGGCACATTCAGCGGGGTCTGCGCCTTCAGGTTATGTTCACCCCAAAGCGGTTACGGCAATGCAAGAGGCCGGAATTGCTATTTCGGCGTACCTTGCATCACGTCGTATTTTCAAATCTCTTGAATGAAAACGATGAGCTAATCTCTGAACTGAGACGCGAAGACGACGCGCCAAAGTCGTCATGCTGATCGTCCCGCGAAACCGAAATTCCTTTCCGGCGTCGCTGCAGGCTGATGTCAGCTTAGGTATTGCCGACGAGAATCGGTTCAACAATGTCTGGCGCGAGTGAGGTAAGTTGCAGTACGCGGCCCATATAGCTGTGATCGCCCCTCTTCGCTTGCGCGACATCATCGAGTCCCTCGAATTGGCCAGCATCGATTTGCTGTTGCCAGACGTATCCTATTTTATCGACTGGTAGTTGTTGGATGCTGGTGGCGGTTTGTATGATTGTTGAAGAATCCGCGCTGGGCAAAAAAAAGAATGTCCCCGGTCGGCGTGTCGCAACGTTTTGCCAACCCAACTTGCGCTCACGCCTGACAAGCTGGCAAAGGGGCGTAACCGCCGGAATCTTAACCGATGGACGGATTAGTTTGGCATGGCCGAACATGGCCACAAAATCGTACCCAAGTCACGAATTTTCGCGCTTTAGCCTAATTGCAAAATTTCAAATCGTGGCCAGGGTGATTGACATTGATATTACATTGAGATCCCATGAGTACACCGAAAGGTACACGCTGTCGTAAAATCAAACTGGAAGCTGATGCCTCGATTTTCGTATACAGCAGCGACGATCAACTCATCATGCAAACGCGCAGAAATGTGGCAACTGAGGACGATGTTCTTTCTCCATCGTTTAAGATCGCAGTGCCGCTTCAGCCAAACGAGGCAATTGAACTTGCGGGTGAATTGCTCTGCGCTGCATCAAGCCAATTGGACCGCTTACGGAATAAATTCAAAAAATGACTAAGCAACGTGAACCACAAGGCTGCCTAGCACCCATTCTGAAGCTCTTCGGCATTTCGCCAACCGACACTCGTGGCGTGTCAGCTCCACAATTTCCGTATCACTGTAAGGATTATCTATTCACAAAGGGTGAGCGAGCGTTCTTTGACGTGCTTTGTGCTGCTGTTGGAAATGATTATTTGATTTTTTCCAAGGTACGATTAGCGGATCTGATTTTCGTGCGTCGCGGTACCGAAAAACGCCAAGCATATTTCAATCGAATTCAATCAAAACATGTTGATTTCGTAATCTGTTCGCGCGACGTTGTGCGACCATTGCTTGCCATCGAACTTGATGACGCATCACACGAACGCGAAGACCGACAGGAGCGAGATGGATTTGTTGACTCAGCGCTTGCTGCCGCGAAATTGCCGATTCTGCACATTAAGGCTAGGGCAAGCTATGATGCGAGAAGTCTGCGAGCGGCAATAGATGGTCGGCTAAAAAGGTAATGCGTCAGTTCGGGTGATCATGCGGCACATACGAATTGATAAAGCCGCACGGATCAAGCTGAGCTTGCGCTCGCATATCGTGTAGCGATTCGATGTTCGCGGAGCATGAATTCGTCAAATTTCATGAGTTGCATCAGGCTGCACTCCGTCCATTATTGGACATGGCGTCAACCAGCATCAACGTGTTTCGGGAAGGGTTGCACTTCAGCCAAAAGGCATGGGAAGTCCCACACAAGTGAGAACATGTTCTGTGCTGTTTAGGGTGGGTTTCTGGTCCACCATGTGCCAACGAAACGACGCCTTTCCGAAAAAAAGCTAATTGTGAGGCACGATTGAGCAGGCCGTGCATACGATCAATGAGAGTTCCCTTGCATCCATTGTCTTTTCGAATGGCGTTCCCTGGAGTGGGGAGCACTAGCTGGAAAATCCGATAGTTTCGGATGGTAATCCCTCACGTTGTCTGATTGATGGCATCTCTTATCGTAAGCGAGCTGAAATCGAAAGCGTTTCTGCTCGAATTTACGATCACCCAAGAAATGCTACCACCTTACGGATGTGTTTAGCCAGCATGAGCCAGGAGGATTAGGGCGGGTACCGGTTGGTGAATGCCCATTCGCTCATTATTTGGTTGAAAGATCTCTTGGACCTTCTTCAATGATTGAATTTTTCCTGATTGGGAGGATCGTGAACTTTATTGTAAGGCTGAACCATTTAACTCGACTCTCTAATCATTTGCATGGAGGAATTGTTACCATGTTCGATCGCAGTTTCCTAAGAACACTTATTTGCGGCCTTGCCGTTGTTTTGATCACAGATTGGTCACCGGGCGACTTGTCAGCACAGACATTCGCGCCAGGCGAAACCATCGAGTACAAGGTTGGCAGTACCTATCCCGAACGTTGGGAGCGTGGCGTCATCATACGTGAAATTGACGGAGGCGGCACGCGACAATATCTGATTCGACAAAAGCCGAACCAATTTTTTCCGGAGGGCTTTGAAATTGCGTACAATGTGAGTGACTTGCGAAAAATTGAAACGGAGTCACCGCCCAAGGCCACTGATGGCATCAATCCATCGGCTCCTTTGGTGCGTGGTTCATCTACTGCTCCGACGGAACATGCCGGGGACAGCAAGACAGGCCAGCAAGCAGAAACTGCCGACGCACCAAAGTTGCTTTCCAAAGAAGATATTCTCAGTTACGCGGCTACGTTGTTTGGAGAGGGAGATCCGTTTGCCCACCCGCGACGTGAAGAATTACTCAATCAATTGCGCGACCTTGTCAAAGCACGCGGCACGAATTTCCAAGCTGACCTAGAGTTTTCCAACCAATTGATGGCATTGGGTGCATACTCTACGCATATTAGCTTTGCCATTGCGTCGAACCACGGTCCTGCCCCGAAGCTGAGCAGTTATTACGGGACTTTCTTGTTACGTGCGGCGAATCGCGGATCGCGCTCAGTAACGCGCAGCGGAAGCCGTGTTGAGGTAACGCGCGAAGACAGCCAAGCTGAAAGCGGTGAATTGACGATCAATGAGGATGGAACCTATTTGTGGAAACCAGGCCGCAATGATGCAGAGGAATTATGGCTGCGAGGTAAATGGCGCGAGGTAGCTGATAGCGAAAAACCGGCTTGGGAAGGCGGTCCCGCAATTTGGTTGGAGCGTGCCAAGCAAGGATATGATTGCATGATGCGTGCTTCGCGAGAACCTGGTTACGAAGGATGGATTGAAGTAGGCATGGGGGTCGCACGTTCACCCGTTGAATACGGTCGACCCAAGTAAAGGGTGGCCGATACTGAATACGGTTACCTTTATACCCGTTTGATTTCCAGTAGATTTTAGAAGACTGACAAACGAGGAACGTTTATTTTGAATCGGTCCAAATGCATCGGCGATATGTACCGGTTTAGACTACAGCACATTATACTCAGGAAAACCTAAACGATAGGCTGGCGAGCGGTCATCCATGAGTAGGTGAGTATGCGACAAAAGCCTCCCGAGTTCTACTAATCGAGGAATCGGACCAACCCTCAATTAGTAATCAACTCGGTTGGCTGCAGTCGCCACAAACTTCCTGAACTTCTGCACACAAAGTGGCGGTGGTTCTACGACAAATCGGAGAATACGGAAGGGCAATCTCGCTTTCAGGCTAGTGGTTGCGAACGACGTCTGCGCGGCAAGAAACCTGATGATTAGCAGAGGGAAGCTTGGCCGCAAAACAAATCAAAATCGAATTTGCCTAGGGCGACTACCGTTACACGGTAGGGTTTCGTCCAGCTGTTTACCAGTGCGCTAAAAGGCGTGGCGTTACTCGGCACGTAAGATCTTTTCCATTTTGCGACCTTTGGCCAATTCATCTACAAGCTTGTCCAAATATCTGACGTGTTTGGTTAGCGGATTATCAATCTCTTCAATGCGATAGCCGCAGATTACACCGGTGATCAAGTGCGCGTTCGGGTTCAACTTGGCTCGTTGAAAGAACTGTTCGAATGTCACTTGCTCCTTAATGAGTTTTTGTAGTTTTTTTTCATCAAAGCCCGTCAACCAAGAAATGACTTGATGTAACTCGTCTTTGGTCCGCCCCTTCCCCTCAACTTTAGCGACATAATGAGGGTATACCGAAGAAAAGGTCATTTTGGCTATGCGCTCATGGTGATCAGCTGCTCGGTTCATTTTGGGACTTTCATTGAGTTGCGGAGTTGTTCAGCACATGCACATTTTATCGTTTTTCAGCCAGCGTCTCAATTCGCGTTCGCGACGCCACGTCTTTTTTTGTTATCATGCGTTAACCATCGATCGCATCCCGAAAATAACCACGGCCACCATCGAGCGGGTTTGGTGAACATGGCTTGTTTGAGCGAGACGGTTACTCGACGATGCGAATGGGTCTGGTGCACGCTTGATAACGCGGACATCCGTTGCGGACGACGGACGGTCCATCCCCCGCGAAATCGGCAAAATGTAAGCTTTCCACTTGTTAGCACTGGCCAACCTCGGCGTGAAGTTGTTAACGTGATTGTGAACATTTAATTTTCAATTTCGACAAACTTTGAGTCGTTACCGAGTCCGTCTCATTCCATACCTGCTCCCCGCGGGTTCAAGAGCCAATCATGTTAGACGATCAATTGCGCGGCGAGGTACGTTGGCTGGGTGAACTTTTAGGAAATACGATTGCTGAGTTGGCGCAGCCGAATGCCTTGGATTTGGTCGAACGGGTGCGCGAATTGGCCAAATCGCGGCGAGCGGGGAATGCGCAAGCCGAGACTGATTTGCTAGAGCTAATTCGGGAGTTATCACCGTCTCAGGTGTTAGATATCGTCCGTGCGTTTAGCATTTTTTTCGATCTAGCCAATTTGGCCGAAGACCGTCACCGTGCACGAGTTTTGCGGCAACGCGAAGCGGAGGCCGATCCGGCTCCGCGTGGCGAGTCGATTGGCGCGGCGGTCGCGGAAATGCAGCGTCAAGGTTTTGCTGCCGATCAGGTCCAAGCCTTATTGCACCGGCTAACCATCGAACCCGTTTTCACGGCGCACCCGACCGAAGCCAAACGGCGGTCGCTGCGGGAGAAGATTCGGGATTTTCGCCACCATCTCAACTCGCTTGACGACGAGAGACTTACGCCTCGCGAGCGCCGGCATTTGGTCCGCGCTTTAGAAAGCGACTTGACCATGATGTGGCAAACGGATTTGTTGCGGGAAAGGCGGCCGACGGTTCTCGAAGAACTTGAGCGAAGTTTATTTTTCTTCGAAACGCTGTGGAATGTGGTGCCCGATTTGTACAGCGAATTTGAAGAAGCCGTGGCCGAATTCTATCCTGCCGCTAAGCTGCAAGTACCGACCTTCTTGCGATTTGCGACGTGGATCGGTGGCGATCGAGACGGCAACCCTAATGTGACCTGGCAAATAACGTCGGAGGCTATATGGCGGTTACGTCAAGTCGCGTTGCACAACCATTATCTGGAATGCCGTCGGTTGCGTCGCGAACTAAGTATTTCCTCACAACAAGTTCCAGTGACGCGTGAGCTCGTGGCACGCGTCGCAGCGGCTTGGAGTGAATGGCCCGAAGTTGAGCGTCTCACTCAGCCCATTGCGCCTGCGGAATGGTATCGCCGCTTTTTGCGGATGGTGCAATGGCGCTTGGAACGCACTCGGGAAAGCGAACCCTTCCAGCCGCTGCCGGCTGGAGCGTATCGCAGTGCTACAGAATTTGCCAGCGATCTAAAGTTGCTGCGCGACAGTTTGGCACGCGGCAAGGGGGGCGATCGACTCGTGCCACGCGTCGACCGATGGCTGCGCCAGGCAGCCGTGTTTGGATTCCACGCCATGCGGATGGATGTTCGCCAAGAATCGAGTTGGTATGTTCAAGTCGTGGACGAACTGATGCGGAAATTGGGACTCAATGAACATTATGCCCAACTCGAAGAACGGGCGCGGCAAGCGATTCTCAATGAGTCGATGGGAAGACCGTTCACAATCGACGTGCGGGAATTGTCACAGGAGACAGCCGAAACGCTACAACTGTTTCGGCTGTTAGCGGAGACCGCGCGTTTCAATGGCGCGGCTGCTTTGGGTTGTCACATTATCAGCATGACCAAACGCCCCAGTGATGTTCTGAGCGTTTTGTGGCTCAGCCGCTGGGCTGCTAAAGTGGGAGAGTTAAGCGAAGGCTACTTACCTATGCCGATTGTTCCGTTATTGGAAACGATTGACGACTTACAGAGTGGCCCGGAGATTTTGGATGAGCTTCTAAGAAATGCTGACTATGCAGAGCATGTGCATCGCTGTGACCAGCAACAAATTGTAATGATTGGGTACTCGGACAGCACAAAGGACGGTGGATACCTGGCGGCCGCCTGGGCTCAGTATCAGGGCCAAGTAGCCGTTAGTGCCGTTGGCACCAAACACGGCGTGCGAATCATTTTCTTCCACGGTCGCGGCGGAGCGTTGGGTCGCGGCGGTGGTCCAGCGGCACGTAGCGTTTTGTCCTCGCCACGCGGCATCATTAACGGTGCCATGCGACTCACAGAGCAGGGCGAAGTGCTCAGCGCTCGCTACGACGATCCGCAAATCGCCAAGCGGCATTTGGAGCAGTTGATTTCAGCGACGATACTCGTCAGCAGCCAAGCGGAACAAGTCCCTCACACAAGCTGGCTCCGTTGGATGGAGGAACTTGCGCAACGTGCTCTGGTGGCTTATCGCCAACTAGTTGAATCGCCGGGCTTCCTCACCTATTTCGACCAAGCGACGCCGATCTCCGAGATTGAACGACTGCCTATCGGCTCACGACCGCCCCGGCGTGCAGGGGAGCGGAGTCTAGACAAATTACGGGCGATTCCTTGGGTCTTTGCTTGGACGCAAAATCGTCATCTGCTCCCGGCCTGGTACGGTGTGGGTGCAGCATTGCATCAGTTTATTGACGAGCATGCGGCCGGTGATAACTGCCTGCAAGAGATGTACGACCAATGGCCTTTCTTTCAAGGCTTGATTGACAATGCGGCACTTGCATTGGCGAAATCAGATATGGGGATTGCTCGCGTGTATGCCGCGTTGGCCACGGATGCCGCCGAGGCTTCCAGCGTTTTTGCGCGAATACTTTTCGACCACACGAAAAGTTGTGACGCAATTCGCCGCATCACTCGCCGTGAACATCTTTTAGATCAAGTGCCTTGGCTTCGCGAATCGATTGAAACGCGAAACCCGTATGTTGACCCGCTGAATCTCATCCAAATCTGCTTGTTGCAGCAACGCCGTGCCAGCCAAGTGGAACAAGCTGCGACCGAAGAGGTGATCGCGGCGCACATTCGACTCAGCATTCAAGGCATTGCCGCCGGTTTGCGAACCACAGGCTAAATCGCTCCTCCCGTGCAACTCCGCCGTTGTGTCGTATCGAGCACGATGTGGGACCTGAGATCCATTCTTAAGAGACGACAGCCAAGTGTTTTTCACGCGGTCCAGATCCGGATGATTTGGGACTTTTTGCCGCACGCCAGTAGCTCATAATCTCGTACTCGTATGCGAAATTTTCGCACGGTCGAGCGTAATCGCTGCATAACTGAGTACGTGTACGAGTTTGATGAAGACTCACGGTAGGATAATTTGTCGCACATGATGAACGGGCGATCAACGAGAAATGACGATGCTTCTTGTCTTTTCTAACCTGAATTGCGGCGAAAATCTCGTAGTTTCAAAGGACGGACGACGGTCCGCTTGATTTCAGAATCATCGACATCGCCCTCATAGGGGCGTAATGAATGCTATCACGATTGTATTTGAATAATTTTATAATTGACATATAGGAATATGACGATATAATAAGTATCGACAAGGTGATTTATGATCAAAAAGAATTCGGAAATGACGATTGAAAGTCTGGCGATGGCGGCTGAGTGTTTGAAGACACTGGCACATCCGCATCGCTTACAGATTGTACAATTGCTATTGGGTGGGCGAAAATACTCGGTGAATGAGTTAGCCGAGGCGTGCTCGTTAAGTCAGCCTGCGACATCTGAGCATTTGCGGTTGATGCAGCGTTGTGGTTTCCTGAAAAGTGAACGCGCTGGTCGCACAGTAAACTACATGATCGCAGAACCACACTTGTCAGAACTGATGAGTTGTATTCAACGTCGGTTTGGTAAATGAGCGAATTTCGGCTTGGTATTTTAGGATCCCATGTTGTCTTGGACAGCTGGTCCGCTGCCGAATCGTTGTAGAGTACGATAAAAAGCCGCCCGAAGTTCAGTGCTGTGGGATCGAGTTGGTGTCATTTGGTCAGGTAGATAAAAAAGGAGTCTGAATATGTTATTGAAGTATTTTTACGACCAAGCGTTGGCGCATGCCTCTTATCTCGTTGGCTGTCAAAGGACTGGTGAGGCTGTAGTTGTTGACCCGGGACGTGATATTGAACAGTATTTGCAGGTTGCGGCGGGGGAAGGAGTTAGGATTGTTGGTGTCGCCGAGACGCATATTCATGCTGACTACGTTTCCGGAGCGCGCGAGTTGGCTGAGCGGGTTGGAGCAACGTTATACGTTTCGGATGAAGGTCCAGCTGAATGGAAATACGCATACGCCAAACAGTACGCGCACCGTTTATTGAAGGACGGCGATAAATTTTCTATCGGCAATGTGGAATTCGCGGTGATGCACACACCCGGACATACTCCCGAAAGCATCTCATTTGTGCTAACAGACAAAGGTGGTGGCGCTGATCGGCCGATGGGGATATTTACCGGCGACTTTATTTTTGTGGGTTCGATCGGACGGCCTGATTTGTTAGAGGAGGCGGCCGGAATCATGGGAACCGCCGAACCTGGTGCGCGGGACTTGTTCAAATCGATGGCTCGCTTTCGCCAACTGCCCGATTATTTGCAAGTCTGGCCGGCACATGGGGCCGGAAGCGCTTGTGGCAAGGGCCTCGGCGCGATTCCGTCCAGCACAGTCGGATACGAAAAGTTATTCAATCCAGCGCTTCAATACCGAGATGAACAAGCGTTCGTCGACTACATTTTGGCCGAACAACCTGAGGCACCAAAGTATTTTGCCTTGATGAAACGTGTCAATAAGGAAGGGCCGGCCGTCTTGGGCGGAACACAATTCCCACCGCGATTGCCTGCCAACCAGTTGTTAGAGACGATCGCCGATCGCCAAAATATTGTGGTGGACACGGTTGCTGGCAAGGTATTTGCAAATGCTCATGTTCCAGGGACCATTAGTATCGAGACCAAATACATTGCGATGTGGGGCGGGTCGCTCCTCGACTACGCGAGACCGATTTACTTGATAGCGAGCCAGCACGACTTGGCAGAAGTGGTGCGCATCTTGCGCAAGATTGGCTGTGATCATATTTCTGGTTTCTTTGACGCTGACGAAGTCGTGGCTGCCGGTCTGCGTAAGGATTCGTTGCGACAGTTGTCACCGCGTGAATTGGCGGAACAAATGACTCAAAACGGGATCGAACTGATTGATGTGCGCGGCTTGAACGAGCGACATGAAGTGATGGTTGAAGGAAGTGAACATCACTTTCTGGGCAAAATGTTTTCCAAACCTTATGACTTTGAGGATGACAAGACCTATGCCTTCGTCTGCCGTACTGGCGGGCGCTCGGTTGTGGCGTGTAGCGTTGCCAAATACTTGGGTGCCAAGAATGTTATCAACGTAAGTGGTGGGGTTGTTGCCTGGGAACGAGCGGGGTTGCCCGTTGTCAAACAAAGTGAAGCTAATTTGCAATCAGTCGATTAGTCATGGAAGCAATTTTTCAACCTTGGCCTTGGTGGGTGTCTGGAATCCTCGTGGGATTGACCGTGCCGTTGCTGTTCATTTTGGCTGGCAAAGCGTTCGGCATCTCGACTAGTTTGCAACAAATTGGGGCGATGTGCGTTCCGCATAGCAAACTCACCTATTTCGCAAACTACAAACGTAAGGAGGGAGTTTGGGTCTTGCTCTTCGCGTTAGGAATTGCGGCTGGCGGATACATTGGAAATTTTTGGCTGTCTTCCACGCCGATAGAGTTTTTGCCTGCAGCGTTTTATGCTTGGCCAGGTTTGCTCAAGTTATTCATCGGTGGAATCTTGATTGGATTTGGCACACGATATGCCGGAGGCTGTACATCCGGTCATTCGATTACGGGGATTGCCAATCTCAACTGGCCGAGCTTGGTCGCAACTATCTTCTTCTTTGTTGGCGGATTGGCTGTTTCGTGGGGGATTGGCCACCTGTTGTTTGGTCCCTTGAACTGATGGAACGTATAAGTGTGAGCTTAAAAGGTTGACGTGTGACTAGATGAGCTGAATTGGTCCGTTGATTTCCGAGTAGAACAAACCGTCGGACCTTGGCTAGCTTCGATTTAGAACTGTCTTGCCACAGAATATCGATTATGAATAACGAAATTGAACGGACGACATCAACCACTCAACCCAAGCGAGAAATCGCTGGAATCATGTCCATCTGCGCATTACTGTTGGGTGTTTACTTCGGAATCGTGTTGACCAAATCGGAGGTAGTCCGCTGGCAGCGCGTGCATGATATGTTTCTGTTTCGTGAATTGCACATGTACTTGATTATCGGTGTGGGGATCGCGGTAGCTGCGGTTTCCATGATGCTGATAAAAGCCTTGAAATTGAAAAGTATTGACAACAAGCCGATTGTGTATCAACCTAAACGGTTTCATAAAGGCGTCATCTTCGGTGGCATGTTATTCGGTGCGGGTTGGGCGATCACGGGTTCGTGCCCTGGTCCAATCTATGCCCAGATCGGTGCTGGTGCATGGCCAGCACTGTTCACCTTTGGCGGGGCCATGCTGGGGACATTTGTGTATGCAGTATTGTTTCCCAGACTTCCTCATTGATTATGCTTAAACCTTGAAAATAATTTTTGGTTCTGGTGCAATGAACACATCGCCTGCCGGCCGTACACTTGAGGATGCGTTGTTTGCGAGAATGGGAATCACCGTTGATGATGCGCTGGCAACGGCCACCGATATCGTTGATGAACAGGTAAAAAAGGCTGGTGCAAATGGCGTGGACGTGCAAGCCAATTTGCAACGCCTAGGCGATGTGCTCGCGCGATTGACCGAGCCCGACGTGATCGTAGCATTAGATGCGCTGATTGAGCGATTGCCGCAACTGGCTCAGTTATTGCGATTGAGCGATGAACTTCCCAAGATGCTCGGCATGCTCACAGATATCATCGACGAATATGAAACAAAATGTGCTGAATCGGGCATCGATGTCGAACGGAGTATATCCAATGGAGTGCATGCCGCGCTGTGGTTGGGATCGCAAGTTGACCAACAGGATTTGCAGCGGATTGGCAGGGTATTGAAGAATGATGTGCTCGGCGAACAAGCATTAGGTGTTGTCGGTCGCGCGGCGCGGTCGTTAGGTGTTGCGGCTTCGCAGGTAAATCAAACGAAAGATCGTCCACGGATCGGATTGCTCGGTTTGCTCAAGGCGATGAAAGATCCGCAAATTCAAACGTGCTTGGCGTTTGCGATTAAATTTGGAGAGAGCTTTGCTCAACAGTTACAGGAATACAGTTTGAAGGATCCCGCTTAATTTGTTGAATGGTCTTGTCTTGGAGTTAGGTGTTGGGTGGATTGGTTGGAAAACTCAGCAGGGCAGGGCGATTTTATGTTAGTTTGCGAAGTTGGAATGCGGTTAAGCTTTGGTGGGGAACGTTCGATTAACTAGGAGAAATCAATGAAAGAGTTATATTTTTTTCTCGCGTTTTTGGTGGTCTGGTTTGCACTCCAGTTGTGGATTTTGCCGCGCTTTGGAATCCAAACCTGAATGAGCGGAGCATGCACACGGCCGAGTTCGGCTGAGGACGAAAATAGACAGGAAGACAAAGAGCGTGGTGTACAAACTGGGCGAGATGTTGCTGACACGGCAGATGAGCGGCGACGAGTAGATTCGGAGAAATCCATTAGCCAACGTAACAGAGATGGCCTATTGCCTGTTTCCGAACCTCCCGATGAGCGAGGTGTAAAATGATACTAACTTGCAGCGCGCCGTTACCCAAGAAAAAAATCAAGGTTGCTTGAGGCAATAGTCTGTATTCGTGCCATGGATGCGCGCGATCTTGTCCTTGAACGGTCGATCATTTTGCGGAATAATAAGCATCAGCTTCGTTGACTAATCCGAAAGTACGAGTTGAGCATGAGCAAAACGAGAGTGGTGATCGTCGGTGGCGGTGCAGCGGGCTTGACTGTTGCTGCACAGCTATTGTTGGCTGAGCCAAGCTTGGAAGTATCGATCGTTGAGCCGAGTGACAAGCATTATTACCAACCCCTTTGGACGCTTGTCGGAGCCGGAATTTTCCCCCGCGAGGAATCTGAAAGAAATGAGGCTGACTACATCCCGCGTGGGGCGAAATGGGTTAGAGATCGCGCATCTGCGATCTTGCCCGATGAAAGTCGTGTCCAACTTGGCGGGGGTGAGTATTTGGAATATGACTATTTGGTTGTATGTCCAGGGATGGAGCTGAAATGGAACGCAATCAAAGGGCTCTCCCAAGAAATCGTTGGAAAATACGGAATCTGCAGCAACTACAGTTACCAAACCGTAGAAACCACCTGGAGCACCCTCCAACAATTCCAAAAAGGTACGGCGTTGTTTACGCATCCCTTTGGTGCGATTAAATGTGGTGGTGCTCCGGTGAAGATTTGTTTCCTGGCTGAGGACTATTTTCGCAAACAAAAGATTCGCGAGAACTGCCGAGTCATCTTTGCCGTTGGCATGCCGCGAATTTTTGCCGTCGACCGCTATGCTTGTACGCTGGAAAATGCGGTTGCACGGCGAGGCATCGATGTGCGTCTAATGCATGATCTGATCGAGATACGCCCAGAAGCCAAGCAGGCGATTTTCCGGATCCTGGAAACGGATCAACAGGTAACTCTGGATTATGACATGATTCATGTTACACCGAAGATGGGACCACCGGAATTTGTTGCCACGAGTAAGCTTGCCGGTGAAGGTGGGTGGGTGGAAGTAAATATGCACACAACACAACACGTACGTTTCCCCAACGTCTTCTCTCTGGGTGATTGCTCAAGCCTACCCACCTCAAAAACCGGTGCAGCGATTCGCAAGCAGGCTCCGGTAACGGTGGCGAATATCCTGGCTTTAAAAGAAGGGCGTTCGATTGAAGCGACGTACAATGGATACACTTCCTGTCCGCTAGTTACAAGCTACAACAGTCTGGTATTGGCTGAATTTGACTACGACAAGCAACCGTGTGAGTCATTTCCATTCGACCAATCCCAAGAGCGGTTCAGCATGATGATGCTCAAAAAGTACGCCTTGCCCAAGCTTTATTGGCACGGCATGCTGCGTGGCCGAGCTTAATCTCGAGCACGCCACCGCTGCGTGGCCGAACATCTTGCATGAACGCTATCGCGTTCGCTCAAAGGCTAGGATACTCGAAACCTTTTCGCGGAGCGCGCGCCACAAATGAACTGGCATGAGCATCAGCGATGATTTCCTCCTTTTTGGGGTCCCAACGAATTTCTCGACCCAATCGCGCGGCAATCGCTGCCAAATGACAGACATTCATGACTTGCAAGTGCGAGTAGACATCGCTGACAGGCAACCCTCCCTCTTGGATGGTACGGTAGAAGTTCTGCTTGTGTCCTTCAAACGGCTTGCCATTGTACAGTTCGACGATATCTTCGTCTGTAAAATGCCCTTCATCCCAATTTTCTTCGATCGGCTTGCCCACGATTTTTCCGCGGTTAACAAACATGCGTCCTTTGCTCCCCTCGAATAGGACCCCATTGTCCCCGCGACTTTCAATTCGCATTTCGATACCGTTTTCAAACGTGCATTTGATATCGAAGTCGTGCGAGGTGTTGTAACAGTCGTCAACAACAGGGTAGCCATCTTTGTATTCGACTGGATGTTTAGCATCCGTGCCGTCGAACGCGATGGGACCCTGTCCCTCATCAATTTGATTGAGGGCCCACAGGGCGATGTCGACATGGTGTGCGCCCCAATCAGTGAACTTTCCACCGGAGTACTCATACCACCAGCGGAATTCGTAATGGCAACGTCGCTCGCGGTAGGCATGTTCTGGGGCGGGGCCTTGCCAAAAATCCCAATCGAGGTGGGGCGGAACGTCGGCAACTTCAAACGGGCCACCGGTAGGACTGCCATTGATGCCAACCGTGACTTTGCTGATGTCTCCCAACAAACCTTTACGCACCATGTTGACGGCCCGCAAGAATCGATCTCGGTCGCTACGTTGTTGCGTACCAATAAAAAAAACTCGGTCAGGAAACTTTCGGCAGGCGTTTCGAATCAGCTGGTTTTCCTCTAGGGTGAGTGTCAGCGGCTTTTGACAGAACACATGTTTGCCGGCGGCCAAAGCTTCCAAACAAATTTTTACGTGCCAATGATCGGGTGTTACGACACTTACAACATCAATGTCTGACCGGTCCAAAACTTCGCGATAGTCCTTGTAGCCGTCCGCTTTTCCGCGCCCGATGGCATCATGATTCCGCGCCCGCTCCATGTGCTCAGCATCGACGTCGCACACGGCTAATATCTCGCCGAATCTTGCATGCTCGACAGCGTCCCCTGTCCCCATACTACCGACACCGATGCAGCCGATCCCGGGCCGATCATTTTTTGCTCGATTGGCGAAAGCAGGCTTTGACCAGGTGAGATAAGGGATTGCGCATGTGGCCAAAGATGCTGTCGTCGTGTGGCGTAAGAAGTCACGTCGTTTAATCTGCTTGGGGTTGCGGCTCATATCGGCTCTCTAAAGTGTCCTGTGAATTCGGGTAAACATAAGCTGGGCGCATTATAGTCAAAAATAATAGCGGCAACATCCACCCGACCCACTGTGAAATATGCGACAAGAAATGGCTAAACCGTCGCTGATGAAACAACTGATTGCTTGGCGCAAGTTGGCGATCTTGAACCGGCCAAATCAAGCGAGATTTGCCGTTGGGTTACGAATACGATTGAAACGTGGAAATGCTTGGATGCCGAAGATCGTGGCGAATTGCTCTCCTGATCGTGGTGGCTACCTGATATACTCATGTCACGGACCCTCTTTCACGGAAATCTCATGGCGCGCGAACCAATAATCAAACCCAATACATCGGCGAACAGCAATCCGAAGCCACTCGAGGAATCACCAGATGAAGTCAATCTGCGACCGCGTTGCATGGAAGATATTATTGGCCAAAAGGAAGTTGTCAAGCGATTGAGGATCGCCATCAACGCTGCCAAGCAGCGAGGGGAAGTGCTAGGGCATATCTTGTTGGATGGTCCTCCCGGATTGGGTAAGACGACCTTTGCCACTTGTATTCCCGCCGAGTTGGGAGTTCACGTTGACTTTCTGAGTGGCCCAGCCATCAAGGCCCCCAAAGATTTGCTGCCTTGCTTGACGAATTTGCGAGCCCAGCAAGTCTTATTCATCGATGAAATTCACCGTTTGCCGACTGTGGTCGAGGAGTTTTTGTACACGGCGATGGAAGATTTTCGCATCGATTTGACGCTGGGTGAAGGTCTTAACTCGCGGACACATAATTTTCGCCTGAAGCCATTTACGTTGATTGGAGCAACCACGCGAGCGGGAATGCTATCTACGCCGTTGCGAGATCGCTTTTTGATTAAAGAACACTTGCGATTTTACTCCGATGAAGAATTGGCTCAGATCGTTAAGATCAATGCCCGAAAATTGGATGTCACCATTGATTCCGCTGCCGCGTTAGAAATCGCTCAGAGGAGTCGTAGTACACCGCGGATTGCCAATAACCGCTTGCGTTGGATTCGTGACTTCGCTCAGAGCAAAGCGAGCGGCCACATCACTTGTCAGGTCGTCAGTGGTGCTTTGGAAATGGCCGAGATCGATAGTTTGGGCCTCGATCACCAAGACCGCGAGTATCTCAGAGTCTTGACCACCGTTTTTGGCGGTGGTCCAGTTGGCATCGATGCAATCGCTGCCACACTTAGTCTCTCCAGCGATACATTAGCCGATGAAGTTGAACCTTATTTGCTGCGATCTGAAATGATTACGCGAACACCTCGTGGCAGAAAGGCCAGCGCAAAAGCGTTTCATCACATGAATGTTCCGCTGGTCAACGACAAGAATAACCCCGGACAAATGTCGTTGCCGTTTTCGACTCCTCTGGACAACTCCTGAATTACGCGTTGAGCTATCGCTGTGAAATACTGGTCCTAGGAAGGGCCGACTTTGAATGCCCGGCGCGATCTAATGCCTCGAGCAATTGCGATTGAGTGTAACCGCCCACAAAAACGATGGGCTCATCCGCTTTTCCCGCAGGGAAGATCGCAACCACAGGAATTTGCGAGTATCCGGTAAGCCGTTTCAATAGTTCGGTTCCGTCTGGATTTGCCTTGGAAAAATCGACGCTGATTTTAACAACGCCAAGTTCTTCAATTTTTGATTCCACCAATTCGGTATTCAACACTGCCTTCTTCAGAGCAATACAGGTCGCACACCAATCGGCAGTGAAATCCAACAATAATGTGTTGTTGTTTTCAACTTCCTGAAGCAGAAGATCCATAGAAAAATGACGCCAATTCGATCCTGATTCAAGTTCCATAAGCGTTATGTCTGAGTTCTGAATCAGCGAACTCAATTCCCGGTCAAGCTTGCCGCTTACCGCCGGCAACAGTGTCGCAAACGAAAACCAACCCACAAGTATACTGGCCGCAACAGCTATTCCCCATGCACCCAGGCGACGGGATTTGGTTGCCGTGATCGGTAAGCTGCCAATCCACCAACATGCGAACCACAGACCGAACAGAAAGCACATGGCGGGTAACATATAGACGAGCGGGACGGTCCACAATAACCAGATCACGGTTCCCAATAGAAGGAAACCCAAGACCTGTTTCAACTGCTCCATCCAAAGTCCCGGCTTCGGCAAAAACGAAATCAATTTAGGATTGAGGCCGAGCACGATATAGGGTGCTGCCATACCGAAACCGATAAACAAGAAGACCAGATATACCAAATACGCCGGTTGGTTATTTGACCATGCCAAGGCAAACGCCAAGCCTGGGCCTGTACAAGGGACAGCCAGAATCGTAGTCAGAATCCCTTTGGTCAATGCCGCTAAAGGTCCTTCTTGTTCGGCGACTTTGGCGGCCTTGCTGGAACCTACAAAGCCAGGGATCGGAATTTCCCAGATGCCGAAAAATGCCAACGACATCACAAACACTAAGGCGGCCATTCCAATTTGGAAGGGAGCAAACTGCGATTGGTCTCCCCATCCCAGTTTGAGCAAGACACTCAGCGTTGCCAACACCATAAATACGGACAGGATCCCGACTGTATACCAAACGTTTAATACAAACGCTTGAACGCGATTGGCACCAGCCTGCTGAACAAACGACATCACTTTGAGGCCAATAACCGGCAACACGCATGGCATAAAATTTAAGACGAAACCACCTAAGAGGGCAAACCCGAGGGCCACAAAGATAGAAGCCTTTTCCTCGTTCGAGGATTTCAATCGATCCAAAAATGAGTCGGACGGTTGTTTTGGTTGCGTGCCGACTTCGGATTGTCCAGCTGGGTTAACTTCAATGTCGCTGGATCGGACGGAAGATGCCGTTGTGCCTGCCAACGCGCGACTCGCCACAAGCCGAGTTCCAGGTTTGGGGTGGACCCATGACGAATCTTGATGCTCCAATCCGAATCGGTAGTCAACTTCGGCAAATTCCAAAGGGTTCGGCTCAGTGGACGCCGGAGTATCGCGATCGGTAACTTGGATTCGCGACGTAAAAACTGCCCCAGTGGGGGGATCGCAAGAAGTAAGTTTGCACGTTTGATAGCCAATCGCACCCACCAGTTCATGTTCACCAAGTTGGATATCGTCTTCAGCTTTTAGGCGGATCGTCAACTCGACTGGTCCATCATAGAAAGCTGTGCGAATGCCGTAGGATTCGTGCTCGGAGATCGGCAACGAGCTGCTTAGATCGACGACGGAAAAACCTCGGTGCGGGTACAGGCGCAGCAGCGTAGGGAAATAGGCAAGCAGCGAATCGACGTCTTCGTGAATCTGATAAATGTGGCTCCCCTCGTTCACCTTGAATGACAAACGGATCATGGAACTTGATCTTTTTTAAAGCAGACTCTGCAC
>CALMEE010000132.1 GCA_937862885.1 uncultured Planctomycetaceae bacterium | reverse complement strand
GCCCCACTCCGATAGAACTACCACCACCCATCTTGGCGCGGTAAACAAGTACAAAATATCAAAAAAGTTTTGGATGGCAAAAGCCTGGAAAATTGAAGAGTTCAGTGACTTGAGAAGAAATAGTCCTTAGTTGAGTGCTTCACTCCAAGCCCAGATACCTGGAATTGGCGGGATTAACCAACAATAAAAACCCAAATACAGTGTCGCAAAACGCGCGCGGCCGAAACAACCTAATTTGAATATGAAACTTTCCGCCATATCAAATATCCCGAAATCGCGATCAAGCCCAAACCCATCGAAACATACCACCACGTTCGATCAATAGGCTCGCCCATTCGACGTGATTGAGCTACCACCTCTGCGCGACGATCTTTTAATCTCACCAGCTTACCTTCCTTGATTCCATGGACGATTCTTTCATTGCTGGAAACCGTTACCAATTGAATCTCAGACTCATGGAACGATTTAAATTCGATCAAGTCAGACAATGGCTCAGACAATGGTTCACATACCGAAACCACCGCTGGAACATCAATGTCGGATCCCTTTAGAACTTGCCCATTAATCGGTTTCATCGCTTGTGACTGCGACCATCCTTTGAGTCCATTGGCATCGTAAACCAAGTCCTTAATTGTAAAACTTACAGATTCGAATCCGGCATACATCTGAGCATTCGCATCGCCCAACGTTTCAAGCTTGACTTCCACACCTGACGTCCCATCCAAAATCTCATTCCCGGACGATTTCAGGACATCGATCTGGCGAATCACAGCTTTATCAGCGACAACATCAAAGCCGATGGTGTAGACACCATATTTGGATGAATCGCATCTCAGACTCCATTCCCACTCCTCTCCACCATCGGGTTTTTTGACAGAAATCGATTTCCGATTGGCCTGTATTACCTTAGACAGCTTGATCGCATCCAGTCCGCAGCGCTGTTCAATCAATACAACATGCTCGATCAACAAAAACGGATGGCGTGAAGCATCATGCACCCTCATTATGGGCTTTTGACTATTAAACCCCGCGCTCACGCCTTCGGGGACTACGCTCCAAAAAACGGTCACATAGTGGTTGCGAGTAGACAGCTGGCAATAATGATTGATGTGCAGACGATCGGATAAGACCACTGTTTTCTCTAAGCGTCGCCGCCGCCCATCGGTGGGATTCCAAACTTGGTAGGTTACAAGTCCAATGCCCACGATTGATGGTTCGCCGAACTTGATTTCGACATACTTCCCCGAAAACTGGTTTTCAATCTCGTTCAGTGCTTTGATCACCAAATCCACATTCGGCTTGGCCAGTTCTGACGAGCGCTCTTGGCCCACTACACAACATGGCCAAAACAAACAGAAAACTGTCATTGGATGAACAATCAATAACTGGCGATTGATCACGTCGGCCCCTTTTATCAAATGAACCAGTCCCCGACCCGTGAACGCTTACCCTTCGTCATACCATCATGACATACGGAAACTCACTGTCATCTAAGCTGTGGTGGGATTCCAGTCTGTTAATCATTGATGACGGTGGCAGCACCTCCGGCATGAGAATTGTGAGATCGATGAGGCATTCGTCACGCGATACTTTTTGTTTCAGTTCGAAGCGCGGATCGGCCGCACATCCCGAATATGTCCTCGAGGTTTCAGCCCAGCGATATCCAGCGGAAGGGCTGAAATATCAATTCCGGCATTACCGGCTGTATCTATTGCCTCCAACCGCAAGTAGACCTGATCGGGAACTTGCAGCTCAGGCTTCCAAATATATCGACCTTCATTTCGCAAGCCTGCCGCGATGGTCGTCCAAGGTCCTTGCGATTGCCGACTATACGAAAGAGTGATCGGGCGCAAGGCCAAGTACTCATCGTCGGCCTGCCATTGAATTACCAAGTGACCGACTTCTGCTCCTGTACCAAATGGAGCCGAAGTGATACTAGCCGTTGGAGATTTCGTATCGACCAACAATAGTACATCCGGACTATCGCCTGGTCGCGGCATTCTTCCACTTAAACCATCGTTGCTAGAAATCACGATACGAAAGCCGTATAGACCATCTTGAGGAACTTCCACTTTGAAGGGGGTAACACGATCTTCATCAACGCCCCAAGCACGCCAATTCTGCCCGCCATCCGTTGTACACCACAAAGTGATTTCTTTGACTCCGGAGGGGCCAACAGCGTCAATTTCGTAATCGAGACTGAATCGCTGCGAGTTAATCGGTTTCGCAGAACTCAATAACGCCTCTGGAATCCGGCGCTCCGATGCGCTAGCCAGAACAGCTTGCGTGTTTCCGGAAATAGCCGGACGGTTAGCTTGCACTTGCTGCGGCCTAGCGAGATTGCCGTCATTGGCAGCGTGCATTGTCTCCGCTTGGGCGGCACCGATCGGACGTGTGAAGCCATCATTGGATTTATTGAGTGTCGAACCTTCTGTAACGACTAGTCCACGAGAATTCTGATCATTCACTGGGCCGCGACCAATTTGAGTATGGCTTGCTTGCTCGACTAGCCTCCCACTGCCCGAGCCATTTGCAAACTGACTATCCCAGAGTTGTGGTTGAATTGCATTGCCTGGATTTTGTTGATGACCAGGAACAGGCAATGGCCGATTTTGCACGGTTTGTGCCTGCTGGTCGACCGAGTTGGGCGCAGGAGGCGGTTCATTGGATCCACCTTGGCTAGGATAGGTGCGAATAATTTCGAATTCGGAAGCAGCAAACCGTGGTTGCGTGGGGTTTGCATTGCGATTCGAATTCTCCGAATTCGAGTTGAAATTTGCATGAGAGCTAGTGGTTGGTTCCTTAGTTGCCGAGGCAGTTTGTGCTTGGACATGCGGCAAGTTAGCGATTTGCGGAATCACAATCTCGCGCGTAACCGACGCGACATTTCCGGCCTTGTCTTTGATTTCCGCTTTGACACGGATCTGCTTGGTACTTGCATCGGGCCACCAAGCAAGTTGGCTCTGGAAGACGCGACCGGTGCCGGAAGGGTTCAAATTCTCAACAGTTTTCCAGGAACCACTGGTCGAAGTTTGGTACTCGATATTCAATGAGCTATGATCGAGGTTGATATCTTCAGCTCTCCAGGTAGCGATAATGCGACCAGCTGCGTCGGGTCGGACTTCGAGTGACAATTCCGGTTGGCGCGTGTCAACCAAGACTTGTAAATCCGGAAAGAGCTGTCCACTTGGAATCACGGTACCATCACGGCTTTGACTTCTTACTGCAAACCAGAATTCACCATCTTGTTCACAGGTGAAGGGGAAATTCTGCGCCGTGGGACTTTGGCGACTATGGAGATTCCAGGTACGACCCCGATCGGTCGATTGGAACAACAAAACCTCTACGATATTCTCGGTGTTCGCCGCCAGCGAAAACGGTATCGTGAACTGATGTCGATTGATGGCTGCCTGACGCACCTGATTTTGTTGACCGGTTGCGATCGAAGAGTGCGCCTGCGCGGCTGGCGAACTCGAGGCTTGAGCTTGAGCGAGACATGTGTGAGGAAGCAATGCCAGCAAGCAAAACGCACTGACACGCGTCCAAACCCCGGGGGAGGAGTTCTTACGCATTTGAGTTTGTCCTGAAATGTTGAGGGGGAAAACATTTTCAGTTGTGTACGAACAACGTCGTGCAGCGAACACAACGGTACGCATTGGTCATCGGTTTAGCCAAGCATGTTGTCTGAATCATCCCAACAAAATTCGGATTATTCCGAGATTTTGTACTATATCGCCCGCAAAATTGGCATTTCGGTAAATGCTCGGCGCGGCCGGCCAACTTCGAACAATGGCCCGTTGGCGCAGCTCGTTTCGAACTCCATACTTCGCCTTCATTCGTTTGCGAAAAGCCAGGGCCGATCGACGTTGAGCATTCCGTGCTTCACGGATATACTGAGAACGAATGCCTGTCTTACGCATTTTCTGTGATCGAGTTCGACAAAATTGCAAGTTTTTGGCGGAATTTGCAAAGGTTGCCGTATTCTCAGCCCGTATATTGCTCGCTTTTTACCAATTGAATGACATCCATCATCCCCGAATCACAAGCTAACGCGGTCGAAACAGCGCAGACGTCGTCACTTCGCCTAACACATTTGAAACAATTGGAGGCAGAAAGCATTCACATCATCCGCGAGGTGGTGGCTGAGTTCAAGAATCCAGTTATGCTTTATTCCATTGGCAAGGACTCGTCAGTCATGGTGCATCTCGCACTCAAAGCTTTTTTTCCCGCCAAGCCTCCATTTCCATTGCTCCATGTCGATACGACTTGGAAATTTCAGGAGATGTATCGATTTCGCCAAGAGTACACGATAAACCAACTTGGTTTACAAGTCTTGGTGCATATCAACGATGAAGGACTTAAGCTAAATTTGGATCCGCTGAAGTCTAGTGGGCTGCACACGACCGTAATGAAAACTGAGGGGCTGAAACAAGCCTTGGAAAAATATCAATTCGATGCTGCCTTTGGCGGTGCTCGGCGCGACGAAGAAAAATCGCGTGCCAAAGAGCGGGTCTTCTCATTTCGCGACAGCCACCATCGTTGGGATCCCAAAAACCAACGACCGGAGTTGTGGAATTTATACAACGCACGAATTCACAAAGGCGAGAGCATCCGTGTTTTCCCTCTCTCCAATTGGACGGAGTTGGACGTGTGGCAATACATTCATCTCGAGAATATCCCGATTGTTCCTCTCTACTTTGCCGCGCCGAGGCCAATTGTTTACCGCGGCGGCGTACCCATCATGGTTGATGATGATCGGTTAAAGCTCAATCCAGGAGAAGTTGCGCAACAGAAGCTGGTTCGTTTTCGCACGCTGGGATGCTATCCGCTGACCGGTGCCGTTGAATCATCGGCGACCACGTTACCTGAAATAATTCAGGAAATGCTGCTTGCCAAGACTTCCGAGCGTCAAGGGAGAGTGATCGATAATGATGACGAAGGCAATATGGAGGACAAGAAGAAGGAAGGCTATTTTTGACCCGACGGAATTCGGCAATATTCCTTACCGTTGCATTTTTTCGTGTCTCCAAAAATGCTCGACGCGGGCAAACCATGCTTAAGTTTGCTTGGCGAGATCTCATCCAATCCATCAACAATAATACGTAACATTTCTCAGACGGCGTGCTAATTTTTGTTTTCGGAACCAATGAACAATTTAATTGCGGAAGACATTGACGCGTATCTCGACCAGCATGAGCGCAAAGAACTTTTGCGCTTCATCACATGCGGTAGTGTCGATGATGGCAAGAGCACCCTGATTGGTCGGCTGTTCTACGACTCAAAGCTGATTTTTGAAGATCAACTTGCGAAGTTAGAGAAAGAATCGATGACTCACGGCACGACGGGGGGTGAGTTCGACCCGGCTTTGTTCACTGATGGGCTGAAAGCCGAACGCGAACAAGGGATTACAATCGATGTCGCCTACCGCTATTTCTCCACCGCCAATCGTAAGTTTATTATTGCTGACACTCCAGGGCATGTTCAGTACACGCGCAATATGGCAACCGGTGCATCTACGGCCGATTTGGCGGTGATACTCGTCGACGCGCGGCACGGCATTGTCGAGCAAACTCGGCGGCATTCATTCATTGTGTCGCTCTTGGGAATTAAGCATATCTTGGTGGCCGTGAATAAAATGGATCTGGTTGATTTCGACCAGCAGGTGTTCGAGAGCATCCGCGCAGATTATCAGAACTTTGCAACTCGTTTGGAGATCCCCGATTTGCATTTCATTCCGATCTCCGCCTTGCATGGGGATAACGTCGTTGACTACAGCGAGTCCATGCCCTGGTATAAAGGCCCGACGTTATTAGGATTCCTCGATACGGTCTATATCGGCTCGGATCGCAATCTCAAAGATTTTCGGTTTCCAGTTCAATGGGTGAATCGACCTAATCTTAACTTTCGCGGATATTGCGGCACGATCGCATCGGGCATTATTCGCAAGGGAGACGAAATCTTAGTCTTGCCTTCACGCCGCACTTCCCGAGTGGCGAGCATTATTACTTACGAAGGTGAACTCGAAGAGGCTTTTGCACCCATGTCGGTGACCCTGACGATGGCTGACGAAACAGATATCAGTCGCGGTGATATGATCGTTCGACCCGGCAATGTGCCGAGATTGGAACAGAAACTGGAAGTCGATATTTGCTGGATGAGTGACCAACCGATGGTGCCCGGCAAACAATATATTTTTAAGCACACAACGCGAAGTGTGACCGGTTCGGTCAATGCGGTGAGATACCGCATAGACGTCAATACTCTGCACCGGCAAGATGCGGCCCGACTGACGCTCAACGAAATCGGCAGATGCAGCGTCTCGTTGGACGAACCTATAGCATTCGACAGCTATAGCCGAAATAGGAGTTGTGGTGCTTTCATCGTTGTTGACCGCCTCACGAATGGAACTGTTGGCGCAGGAATGATCCTCGATCGACAGACAAGCGAGAATCGTCGCGACAGTTGGGACCAATCACCCGCAAGTGATTCACTACAAAGTGAGACAAGCACGGTTACACCCGACGAGCGTGCCGCGCGCTATGGGCAAAAGCCAGTGACGTTAATGCTGACTGGTTTACCGGGAACGGGCAAAACGACGACTGCATATGCCGTCGAGCGTCGATTGTTCGATTTAGGACATGCCGCCTTCGTCGTCGACGGTCAGAATCTGCGGCTGGGACTTAATCGCGACCTTGGCTTTTCCGTGGAGGGGCGTTCGGAAAACCTGCGGCGGGCCGCGGAAGTCGCCAAAATCCTCAACGACGCTGGCAATATCTGTTTGATGTCAATGATTGCTCCCAGCAATGAATTCCGTAAACGTGCGGCCGAAGTGATTGGCACCTCGCGTGTTCTCGTCATCTATTTGCATGCCCCACCGGAGTTGTGCCGAAAGCGCAACGTGAGCGAACAACTTGCTCAGGCATCCTCAGATGAACGGCGCGAAGCACCCGCTGAGTACGAACCACCTCCGTCCCCCGATTTGGTGCTCAACACGGAAACACTTAGCACAAAAGAATGCGCCGACCAAATCATGCAACTCTTGTTAGACCGGAAGATCATTTAGCCGATAGATGCCCTGTGTTTGAACTGGGTCAAGGCGTTTCGGCTGAAACGAAAAAATAATCATGTTGCGGTGAACTTATCAGGGACAACCGTGTCTAATCTCTTGCGTTCTCAAGGAGAACAACCTTGGCAAAGCGGAACCGACGGGCTTTTCGTAAATTTTGCTGCGGGACGATAGCAGGCTGCAGACATAAACGGCACAAGATCGCTTTGGCCTACATGTGGCCGAAGCGTCGGCCAGCGGAAATTTGCTGTTCCATGTCCTACGTAAAAAACACTTATCCGCTAACTTGTCCATGTCCATAAACATCAATGTCAGACACGATAGTGCGAGCTAATCTAGCATAATGTTTGAAGAACAATCGATATCACCGCGACGACTTTTTGAAAGACGCGTATGCAAATCTAGCGGAGCGCTCACGATCAGTGAAATACTCGAAATGCGTTTTAATCTGCCTGGTCTGTGACAAGGGCGATCTCGAAAATAATCTGGTTTTCGTCAGCCCGATGTTACAAGCTGCAACATCGGGTTATTTGTTTCTTGTGTTGGGAAACTTCAGCCGTGAATGGCGCGACGATCCTCATTGGACGGGGGCGTCGATCAATGGCCGTCGCGCAATAAATTAACTTAGCGCCTGTGGTGTAGAGGTAACCCGTCTGCTTGCCATGCAGAAGTCGCGAGTTCAATTCTCGCCAGGTGCTCTGTTGAGCTTAGCATTGATGAATTCGCCTGAATCATGGGTCGGTGCGGTACGCCAATTGGTTGAGCGGCTTGTTTTAGGAACAAGTGATTGTGGGTTCGAATCCCACCTGCACTACTGATTATTGCAATGGCGGACGTTAGAGGTATCGCGGATGAGCACGATCCCTATTTGACAACTGCGAAATCAAAACGGTCTGCGAAGTGTAAAGGATAAGCATACGACCCTGCGAAGGTCGTGGACCAGGTTCGAGTCCTGGCGTGGACACTTGACTTAAACGACGGCTTGCGAGTGTGCTGGACGAGCACGACTGTCTTCGAAACAGTTAGACGAGGTTCGATTCCTCGGCAAGCCACTAGAACCGAAAATTTAAGCGACTTTTCAACGTTAGATCTTCATCAACAAACAGGTCGCAAAGACCGATTTCTCTCGCCCATAAGTATCACTCAATTGGCCCTCACATGGCTCGCCACATTGTTCTCGCACTGAACGTACAGCATTCGGCCTATGCGCCCCGCAACAACTTATGCGCGCAAAACCGAGCATTGTTGCAATTGGTGATTCAGGGATTCTAGAATAGGTAACCGGTCAGCGAACTGAGTCGTGTCGACGTTCCAAGTGGGCGAGATTTTGACGCCCGGAAACCTAATTCTTCTCGTCGCTGTATTCTTGTTCCATTTTCTCTTGGTAACGTCGGCCGTATCCAGAGTAATAGGGGTATTGATATCCGGCGTAATCGTTGTAGTGCGGATTCTCATCCAATCCGTTGACGATTACTCCCAACAAACGAGCGTGTACACGGCTCAATGTTTCTCTCGCGCGCTCGGCCGCGATTTTGACACCGCGGCGAATGCGAAACACCATGTACAATCCGTCGACCAACGTCGCCATCGTAGCTGGATCGGCAACCGGAATCACAGGCGGGGAGTCGAGAATGATAAAATCATAGTCGTCACGTAGTGATTCAAGCAAATTTGCGAATCCGCTCGAAGTTACCATTTCACCTGGATTCATGGGTCGATTACCGCACGTCATTATGAACAAATTTTCCTGAAACGTTGGCTGAATAGCTTCTTCAACCATCAAGTCGCCACAGATTACATCGGTCACTCCGTTTTTGGATTCAATACCAAAATACTGATGAACACGTGGGCGACGCAAATCGCCGTCTACTAGAATTACGCGTTTTCGAGCCTGCGCAATAGAAATTGCCAGGTTACAGGCGACAGTTGTCTTGCCGTCTCCAGGCGACGGACTGGTGATCATAATCGATTTAATTCCGTTCGAGGCTGCTTCAAAAAACAAAGCGGTACGAATGGCACGGAATGATTCTGATCCAGTCGAATTAGGCTGGTGAGCCGTGATCAAGGCAGTAGACATGGAGGAGGGAGACTTCGCGGTACGGTTCAGCTTTAATCTGGGAATCCGTCCAATCACTGGAACATTGACACGTGTGAAGATTTCCGAGGGGTTATGGAACGACAAATCTGAGCGATCAATCAATAACGCCAACCCACAACCAAGTAATGACAACAGTATTGCTCCGATCCCCACCGATTTATACCAAATCGGTTCGACGCGATAGCCCCTACCAGGATTATCCAATACTCGAACTCGAAATGAATCGTAATTTTGCGAAAGCAAATTCAGCTCGCTCAATCGATTCAAGGTGATTTGGATGGCCTCCCCCTTTTCTTTGATCTGTCGCTGCAAATACCGCATTTCAGCGACATCACCCGAAACTTTGGAGGCTTCGATACGTACCTTTTCAAGTTCACCTTCAAGTGATTCAAGTCCCGTCGACAAGCGTACTCGTTCGTTATTGAGAGACGTCAAATACAGATTAATCCATTGCCGTTCTGTTTGCTCTTTAACAACATCCCAGTTGATCACTTCATTCTCAGTTGATTGGGTGTCTTCAATCGCCTTCACCAGTAGTTCCCGTTGTTGTTGTGCAACTTGCAACTCTGCTTCGAAATGTTCAATTTGCCTGTCGAGCGATTGAGTGCGGTGGTGACTGGGGCCGTATATTCGAGTCAAATCCGTGCGCTCTAGGCCCAGTTTGGCGACAGCACGTTGAAGTTCTTCGACTTTCGATTCAGCTCGACTTATCTCTGCCGTGAGACCGTTAATACGTTTTTGGTCGTTGGCTGAAATACTCCGGTCATCGTAGACCAATCCTAGACGTTGCCGCGCCTCAATAGCGATAACTTTAAGTTGTGTTTGATCACCGGTTTCAATCGATGTCTTAGCTATCGTCAATCGTTCCAAAACATCACGCAAAGCTACTTGACGAGCGTTTTGATCTGCCATGAGTTGCAAAAGTTGTTTTGCGTAAGGATTGACGGCAGTTTCTTCGCCGCTGGAAACATCGATCCCAACTTCTTTAACTAGTTCCAAAAACCGCTTTTCATCCTGGTCTTTAGCCACCATCATTTGGTTCTGCATCTTTTCGATCAACTCGATTGACTCCCGCCCAATTGCCCGGCTATCCTCAGCCAACACATCGCTGTATGCATTTACGATGTGCAATAATATCTCGGGAAGCTCGGCAGAAACCGGTCCCGTCATCGACAAAATAAAAGTATCGTCCGACTTATCGACTGGTTGTACCTTAAGAGCGCGTTTCATTGTGCCCACGGGAGAATCATCACCCTTTAACATCTGCGTCTGCTCTAGCTCGCCGCTTCGAAAGGCTTTGTTCAGTACCAGTTCACTTGTGAGTAGATTCTGGTGTTTTGTGGAAGATACACGTTGAAGCACCCGGTCCCCGTCAACAATTTTAGGTGGTGACAAAGAGATAACTTGCAGCTTAAGGTTAGATTGATACGTGGGCGGCGTGCTGCTGTAATGTAAGTACCCGATCACCGCACCGATGACTGCGGCTAAAATCACAACGAATTTTCGACGGACGATCGCCCCCATTACATCGATTTGACTAGCCGTGTTGACCGCTCCATTGGGAACCTGCCCCGCGAGAGGCGATACAGTGCTGACTGCATGACCGTTAGTGAATGGACTCGTGTTCAGGTTGTCGCCACGGGTCGGCACTAATGGGCCGGAATTTGAAGGTGGTTTAATCGCCATGTTTGAAATTCAAGGATGAAACTGAAACGAACGGGAGATAAAACGATCGGAATATTCGGAATTCTCCCAGTATAAGTCTTGAGATTCTTTTAGAATTCTCATCCATTCGAAACTGCTTGTGCACGTAGAGGGGTGGCCTGGTGGCGTTTGGTTCAACACTCAGCCGTCAGGTCAATTCATCAGATTGCGCGATTGATCGCGATTTCATACCCGCAATTAGCACCAATTCCGAACCGCTTTTCCAGCTTACACGAAGGTCGATTCTCCGTAAATAAGCAGGATGATTCCGATCACAATTTAAACGAAGCCAATAGCCAGCATATTCCGAAAATTCCTGTTGACCCAATAAAAAGTTTGGGAGAGAACCCCAGCTCCCCAAATACCTATGATAAATACGACGAAATGCAGTCTGAGAAAATTGGGGGGGTTCCAGATAAATTCTCAGTAGATGGATCAGCGATTGATTACGGCCAATTCAACCGCCATTACAGGACCGAAATGTGCTTGTCGTTGCACGGCAGCGATACTCTCATTCCTCGTTTGCGCGCTGCGAACTCAACCAGCAACTCTTGGGCACAAAGGCTGCCAAGCCGATCACCACTAGATTAAATCCCCAAAATACGCAGAACCAGAATAACTTCGATTTCCAGAAAACGAAATCTCCAGCATCTAAATCGCTGCCCCCGTAAGAGTGCAAGCCCACATTCAGCTCGTTAACGGCAAACCAAGACCAAGTTACGACGATAGAACCAAAGGCAGCGATAGCGGCCAAGCCACCATCCTTGGCGATACCTCCCCATCTGGCATGGAGCAGCAATGCATTCACCAAGACAATCATCAATGCTCCATTTTCTTTCACGTCCCAGCCCCAGAATCTCCCCCAGGAATCATCGGCCCAAAGGCCACCCAACACGGTGCCAACGAAACTGAAAAACAATGCAAAGCAAGTCGTACCGTAAATCATTTGCAACATCATTTTTCGTGCCGCTGGACGCGAAAAAGCTGATGTAAAAATCCCACCCAAGATATACGCCGCACCCAAGAATCCTGCTGCATACGTGGCGCTATAGCCCAATGCAATGAGAATAACATGCGTGGTCAGCCAAAACTGAGTATCGAGTACAGCTCGCAACACCGACATCGTATCCATTTGCTCGAATGACAAATTGAACGCGATAATCAAGGACAGCGCTCCTGCACAACCCGCCAACAAATGGCCCAGCGAATTCCTTAGCACGCGTTCGCAGACCAGGAAAAATACGACGCTACCCAATCCGACGAACAGCGCTGAAGAATACAGATTTGTCACCGGCGGGCGCCCCATAATGTAGCAACGAGCCAGTAACCCTGCCGAATGAATCGACAAAGCAATGAGAACTAAGGTGAATGAGACGCGATTGAGTTGGTAATGCCAACCCACCCAACTCAACACGGCAATCATAAACGCCAGTAGGTAGGCAGCCATCGCGATGGTGAATGGCGACGCTCGATTCAACCAAGATTCCGCGTTTAATCTTCCGGTCGAGTACTCCAATGGTGGGTTCTTATGTACGATTGCTAGATATTGATCGAGGGATGAATTAAATGTTTCACTGTCTCGATTGACAAAAGCTTGGGGCAACTTCTTTAAATGTTCCAGTTCCGGTTTGAAATTTATTCCCTCGTCGAGAAGGATCTTCTTCCCGCCATCAGCGGAATTTTCCAGACGAAACAGTTGTCTCAGCTGTGCCACAATCGTGGCCGTATGCCGTTCGCGTTCATTGACCAACAGGGAGTCGATCATCTCGTCGACCCGTTTCCTGAGTTCGGCTAATTCAGAACCGGCGGCCTCAGTTCGATCGTTCAGCCGATTTTCGATCCATTGTCGCAATTCCCCTTCGTCCAATTCGGGAAATTGGTTACGAAATTCCGGTGCAAATCGAGCCGCCATGGAGCGAATCAAACCGGGCCGCACATTGTCATTCACTTTTTGGCCGGCCAAATGGGCGGCCAATTGCTCCACGCTAACAATATTTCGCTCTCGAGCCAATTGCCATAGGTGATTCGTAACCAATCCGCTGGCCAAAGGCTGCCAATCAGCTGATGAACTCTTTGGACCCGCTAGAAATGGGAGATTTGAACGCTCTAACACCTCAACTCGCTCGAGGAGTTCATAAGCCGGCAACAACTCTCCCGTGCGCTTATTGAAGCGTGGATCATCGAACGCGATTATAACCTGACGGAGTAATGAGATCGTCTCTCCCAAATCCAAAACCTTTTGCTGGAAACTCGTCAGGGAATCGCGGTCACGAGTAGCCTGAAGCGCGGCAGATCGGTAAAGCTCATTGATGGTCCCTTCGTTTTTCATAACCTCTTTATAGGTGTAACGGTGACCCTTCCGCGGATTCAGTCCGAGAGCTTGTTGCAGTTCAGGGTGATTGATCTTGAATACGTAGTAGTTTTGATAACCGTCTTCCGTGAAAATCAAATCGGCTAGAAAGCGAATCGGCTTCTCCTGCCTTTTCTCGTCTCCCTCGTTATTTACCAACACCTCGACACTGCCGCTTTGCGTCAGCTTCTTCACCAGATTTCGGGCGAGCGAATCAAGTGGTTGGACACGACCTCCAAAGATGATGGGGACTTTACCTAACTTCTCAAGTCTCATTTCATCATACTTCTGGGGCCGATCCATCGACATCGCCAATAGCCATAAGCAAAATAACAGCCAAATGAAGCCAATCACCAACGGCATGCTGACCGAGCGCTTCGCGCCGGACGACTGCAAATTTTGAGACGCCGACGATCCAGCTGCGAGTTCGTCCGTTGCGCCGCGTTGTGCTGGAGTCGCGGGGGATGAAACATAATTGCCAAACCGGCCCGTGAGCTGAAATCCGGTCAAGTAACCGATACCACCGATTACCGCCTGTCGCGCCGTAGCCGGATTCGAGCGCAAGAATTTTAATAAGGTTTGGCCAAATTGTACCAGTAAGCCCACAGCGACCATCATGCAACATACATAAGGGATCATCCAGCCAGTATTTTTCACAACTTGGAGTACGCTGAGTCGAGGCCCATCACCCCGCTCGTCGTAGTGCTGCTGATAAAATGTCTCGTTTCCAAATCGAAGCGGGTTGTTCATCCATACTTTTTTCTTGACGTGAAGGTCAAGTGCCGGATAATCGACAATAAACTCCGATGAGAAACTGCGCGGAATCTGTGTTCCGGGATAATTGTCCTGAATTGTACTTAGTAGATGAATCGAGTACGGCTTATAAAAGTGTTTGAATCGCAACCCCAATCGGTAAGTTATTCCATTGACAGTAACTTCATCTAACGCAATACGCTCATTGTTATAAAGTTGTTGGCTAAGCATAAACACGCCCAGCGATTTATGCGGATCGTTCTTGTCCAATAGCTCGACGTAAACGGTCGCAACGTCCACCTTTTGCTCGGCACTTGTGCCGGTGTTGATCGCACTTTCACGGGCTATTGCATGCAAACCAAGCCCCTTGGTTGCCGGATTTTCGAGATTGCGCCCAGCGATATCTTCGAGATAAGAATTTCGCAGGTAGCTAAGCGGGCGAATATTGAACGGCAAGGCGCGGTTATCGATGATGCGCGATTTAGCTTGATTGCTACGCTCAAAAATTCCGCTAAGCCAATTTGATTGCGGCTTGAGCATTGCACTTGGAACACAAATGATATCCTCCGTGCCATCTGCATTCTGTTTCATGATGGCCATTTCAAAGTCGCGAATGTCAATGGTATGGCTGACTGTCTGCCCCTCTTCCATGGTAAGCCTTTGTTCCTTTGCCGTGTATGTGACAAAGAACTCGCCAAACATCAGGAGAACCAAGCCCAAGTGGAGTACGACGATTCCGCTTTTCCGTCCAAAAATAAAATGGCAGCCGATTAACATGACAACGGCACCAACCGTTCCCTGGATCAGTTGCCAGAGAATGCGCATCGCCGACTCGCCAATGAAGGCTGACCTACCTTGAAACAGCAAAAAAATCAGGAGCGAGCCAACAAAGATTGCAAACAACCATAGCAAGGTTCGCTCAACACGATACTCCTTACCCAGTCTTATTGCACCTGCGATAGAACTTGCAACGGTCGCCGCCAAACAGATCTGAACGACAACCCATAGCGTCCACCAACTGAAAATCGGTTCTGCCTGAAACCCCTTCGAGTTCTGACCATTCAATACCACCATCGTGGTGAGTGAGGCGCCTAAGCCAAACACACCAAGTCCAGCCAGCAGCCGAGTGCCTTGACCCTTTATGCGAAACCGTACGATGTGCGCTGCAAAAAGATTCATGGCCATTAACGCCATCAACAGCGCACCACTGGGCATTGGAATTCCGATTTTCACTCCATTGATTTCTCGGGAGAAAAATGTGGCGATGCTCGGCGGAGTCCACGCTGGGACACAAAAGGTCTCTAGCGGGATGTAGACAATCGGGGAATAGAAGTGGCGTTTTTTGACTTCCCATATATCCATACGGGTTTGTTCCAGAGACGCCACCCATGTCATTAGCGTACCTAAGGCCAACAACAAGACCGTGAGTTTTAACGAGGCAAGTCCAGCAAGGCACTGGTACAGTACCGAATGTCGCTCCGCCCGCGCCCAATTCGGACTTTCGGGACGATCTGTTTCAGCTGTCGAAATTTTGTTCATTGTTTTAACTTAACAGACTCGATGACTTTCGTTAAGGTTTCCCGCTCACCTGCAACTAGTTCCTGTGGCCCAACAACCTTGAAGTACCACGAGAAGGGACTGCCCTTGACCACCGCCCCTAACAATAACACCCGCTTTTCTTCAGCATCCAATCCCTCGAATTCAATCCTGAATCCCTCGAATCCATTGACTGCCGTGATACTCGTCCGCTCCATCACTTCGTGCTCAGCAAGCGCCTCCGTGCCAAGCTGACTCGCCCACATATTGGCGACCTCACTCCAACTGACTGCCTGGCTGGGCAATTGAGTAACCGATATCTCGATGCGATCTTCACCTTCACCTTTTTGAAACCGAGTAATCATTTGACTTGGTGAGTCTTTTTTCGTCCATTCATCCGGGACCCAATAATCGATCCCCACGGGCATTGTCGCTGGGGGGCGTGATTGTGTGCGCATTCCTGCACCGGCGAAAAATCCCTCTTCATCAAAAATCAAAATGCGGCGTTCTTCACCATTCTTTACGACAACCTTACTTTGCAGATGATTTGACAACTCATCAGTAAACGGAGGTAAAGTCAACTGATCGCGCCAACGATTTACGTTGGCAGCCATATCTTGGTTTGCGGGTAGATCCGATACGACAATCTCCAACGGCGGATCACCGGGAATTCTGATCCTTGAAAAAACAAATTGAGAGCTTCCACCAGCTTGCCAACCCTCTGGCAACTGCCAAACCGGCTTTCCTTCTTCATCAAAATCGATACCCTCTATGAAAGGCCGCCAGCGAGATTCGTCACGTAAAGCATCGGTCGGCTCAACAATTTTGAACGTCCAAAGTGTTTGCCCATGTTCGTAGATCGCAATAAACATACGACTCGCCTGCTTTGGGGCTTGCGGTGACCCCAGGGCCATCCCTTTAGGTCGCGTCTGTTCTTTTTTCTCGTGGACAATAATCCGCTGGTTGTCACATCCGCTGAACGTAAGTGCACTCAACACTACCATAGCTACCGATGTCGATGTGCTGAGTTTACGGCAGTGCCGAAAGGAGTTGAAACGTGACAGGAGTCCCCAATTAATGGCCAAGTTGCACATAAGATTCGTGTATTTCAATTCGCGATAAATGTTTCAATCGAAACGTCTTCTTGAGAAAGTTAGCCTCAATCAAGTTTGGATCACCGAGCGTTTGCAACGCCGGCAGCCGAAATAGGACTTTGAGCAGGAACACTGCATTATAGGGGACAAAGGCCGTTTAGACGAACGCAAATATAGTCGCACCTAATACCTCCAGAAAGCGGTCTTCTTGAGCTATCCCGGAAACGAAAAGAAAGGGATTTCACACTGGCGGCATGTCCACCCGCACGGACTTGTAAAAGCACCCGTCTTCACACGCATTTTGTAATTCACGTTGTCTGATGCAGGTCAAGTCTTTGTTAGATTCCACTGACTAATGATCAGGAAATACGTGTAGGCTCGCGGGCCAATGGGATTCGGATCTCGAAGCAACAACTACGACGCGACCATCGCTGAAGTACATCAAACGGCATTGAGACGTGTTGAAGACTAGAGCCTTCCTGGTTCAGAATTTCGTCGACGCCACAGGTGGCAGCTCGCAATTCCGGTTTCGTCGGAGCGGCGTGTTGCTAGCTTTGCTGAGGATCTGGCTTGTTCGGTACGACTAACTGCAAATCGCATTTTTTGGGTTCAATGCAGTGAACTGAAATCGATAAAATTCGTTCATTCAACGACGAACTTGATTAAAAGTGCTCGGCAATCTAATTGTTCGCCGGGACTTTTCCCAGAAACAAACTCGGTTGATTAGCGGTTAGGTCAGTGCACGTTTACTCAGAAATCCGCCTTTGAAGTTTGATAGATTGAAGCGGTGGTAGCGAATTCAACGTGAATTCTGATCAGCTAAAAAAGCGGCACTTTTCTTGACCAATTCAATTCGCAGGGGGAATCGATCACGTGCAACCGATTACAGGGATATTGTTGCAATTTCAATCCCGTCAATCACTGTCTTTGGAACTTGAGAAATGATCCGACCAATTCAATCATGGATGATTATGTTGGTGGTCTGCCAAGCGATGTGCACCATCGAGACCAACGCCCAACAACCTTTAATTAAGCCGGCCCGGCCTGCATCAACCGCAATTATCAGCGATCAAAGCTTCGCGGACACGTTGCCTGATACAGCAGTTGCCAGCGAAGGATTGCCATCCGGCAATCTGGCCGACAACAACTTCAATTCCTACGGTAACTACGACGCCTGGGGTGGGTGTCAACATGGCAATGCGTGTGGATGCGATTCCGGCCTTTTCGGATACGGAATTATCAAGCGTAGTGACCACTGCTTCGACTCGTTCATCAGCCCAATGACGAACCCAGTATTTTTTGAGGATCCCCGCAGCTTGACTGAAGCTCGTGCAATTTTCATTAACCACCGAGTTCCAGGCGCAGTCGGCGGGGGCACCGTTCGACTTTACGCTTTGCAACTTCGCGCCCGCGTGACGGACAACATTTCAGTAATCGCTACCAAAGATGGGTACATTACATCATCCAACCCATTGATCAATGACGGCTGGGCCGATTTGGCAGCTGGTTTGAAATTCAATTTATTCCGCGATGTCGAAAATCAAAAACTGCTCAGCGCAGGTTTTACTTATGAAATGACCAACGGTTCTGCAAGAGCTCTTCAAGGCAATGGTGATGGCGAATTGAACATATTCGTTACTGGCGGTCGCAAAATCGGATGTCGTAGCCATTGGATTTCGGCTGGCGGTTTTCGCATTCCTCTTGACTCCGATGCCGAATCGAGCAGTTTTTATTGGTCCAACCATTTAGACTACATGGTTCGTAGTGGTATTTATACTTTCGTGGAAACGAATTGGTACAGTTGGACGCGATCGGGCGCCGGCGGAGTTCCAGGAGTCGAAGGTCTGGACCTATTCAACTTTGGATCAACAGGCGTAACAGGCAACGACATTGTCACTGGAGCACTTGGCTTGAAGTTAAAGCCCAGTGGAAACAGTGAAATTGGCTTTGCATACGAAATCCCATTAACCGATCGCCGAGACGTTTTGGCAAACCGGTTCACCTTCGACTGGATCTTCCGTTACTAAACCATGAATAGAACAGAGCCTACCAACTGAGCGAGTCGTGTTCTGAACAACGCGATTAACTTCGATGGAGGTTCGAGTTCGTAACACAAAGAAAAGCGAGTAGGTTCGGCCAGCAGAACTTTATCGCGACTCAAAGACGACAAGCGGGGCAATAGCGCGTCGATTAAGGAAAGGTCGTAAGGCCAACTTAATCGACGCTTTTTTTGTACGATGTCAAGCGAAGTATTGAGACTTGCCCATGACGACGGCAGGCATCGTTACAACCAGACTTACGTGGCGCTTTTCTTATGCCGTGATCAACGCCCCTTAACTGTGCTCGCTGTACAGGTAGATATTGACGATGGTCCCTTTTCCCAGCGAAGACTTGAACTCGAGTTTTCCTCCCAAGCGTTCAATCACACTACTGGCCAAGAACACTCCCAAACCCATCCCTTGGCCTGGCGGTTTCGTCGTAAAAAACGGTTCGCTGACTCGGGATAGTGTAGTCGGGTCCATTCCAGGTCCATTATCCTGAATTTTCCACAATAGAGTTAAGGAGTCACTCGGCGAACTCCCCTTATCACCCGGTTCCTGGAAAGCACTCACCGTTACTTTAACCTGACTATCGGCTGGTTCAACCTCGATGGCGTTGTGAACGATACCGCGAATTGATTGACAGATCGCATCGAAGGGCAATACGAGTGTCTGGTGTTTAATTTTCTCAGAAAATACAGCTGTGACACGCCCTCGAAAGACTTCTGGCAATCCGTCGACTACTTCTTGCCATAATACCTCGACCGTGACCTCCCGTGGAGTTTCGCCGACAGTTTGACCCGCATGCCCGGCCATCCGATCAAGAATTTTTCGGCAGCGATCGACTTGGCTGCGCATCAAACGCACGTCAGTCAACACGTCTTCATCATGGGTTTGAGGGCTGGCCAGAATCATTGTCTCGAGTTCTTTGGCAACAATCGCAATCGTCGACAATGGTGAAGCCAACTCGTGGGCAGCGCCGGCCGCTAGAGTCCCCAAGGCTTCTAACTTCTCAGCTTTTGCCTTCGCTTGCTGGGCCAGCCGCAAATCCTGTTCCTGTTGTTGAAGCGAACTAGTCAATCGCACCATGAAATAGGTAATCACACTGGAACAGGTTGCGAATGACGCCAATAATCCAGCATGCTGCAATGTCGGACGGCCGATTTCCCGTATCGATTGCAACGAAATACCGAACCCTGGGTGATCAATACTCCAGAAATCCAAGAGTAGCCAACCAAATCCGAGAATACTAAAGGAATTTAAAGCCCACGCCCAATTGCGGCTGAGCACCACAGCCGATAGGGACAAGTTCACAAAAAAGAAAAAACAAAACGGGTTGTTAACACCCCCGGTGACAAACAACAACACTGTCAATGAGATCATGTCCATCGTCATGACCAAGCCCAAGATCAAGTCCCAGGCCGCCGGAGCAAGCCTCGCCATCTCAGAGTTTTGGACTCGCAAACGTTTACGAAACCACGCGTCGAGGACAAGATTGGAAAAGGCCGTTACACCGATTATCACAACCAAAGGTGCCCAAGCGATCTCGACATCGAACACAGTTACCGCTGAAACGACCGTAAGAATCTGACCCACGACCGCAACCCAGCGCAGTCGAATTAACCATGAGGCATTCAACGCGTACCTATCTAGAAGATTTGCCGAATTAGCATTAGTGGTCAGTCTATCCATCGTCTTTGGTTCCGCTACAACAATTCCCTTCGATCCAAATTGTGATGTTTTTCAATCCGGTGCGCCAAAAAACGAAATGTAACCCGACTATGCCGTTGGCTTGATCCAAGCCTCGTCTTCGCCCATTAAGGTCCGCCGCGACCTACGTTTCGCTTAATCGGTTCTGAACGTTACACGATTGAGAAAGACAGTTCTGAACTAATAACGCGTAATCATTTCAACAAAGGCGCATGCCGAATCCGTTCGTCAATACAAACCATACGCAAATCCAGTTTGCACAACAGCGAAACGTGCCACTTTTTTGCGCTCTGGGCTGACAGCCTATTGGTTTCTCCGTTGTAACGGTCTAAAATCGGTTAAGTAGCTAAATGGCAAGCAGTTAGTCTCGTTAAGTGCACCAACCACGGAACCGATTTGCGAGACGGAATCCCGGCAGGACGCTTTTACATTGTTGTTTCCCCCAACCATTTAGATTTGCCGCTTAACGTTTCCAGCGTGAATGAACTTAGAATCTAGCACATCTATTTCCGACGACAAGGCTTTGGTAGATGAGTCGAAGCGGAGCCTAATTGACCGAGCACCCAAACTCTCGAGACGCGTATTTATTTTGCTGCTGGTGTTAGTGGCGCTTGTACCGGCCGTTGCCGTTTATTGGATTAATCAGATATTGGGCCCGGCTTATCAAGGCAAGCTGGAAGCGAGCATTTTGTTGGTCGATGTACCTCCAGCGCCTTATTACGAACTGCCCATTCGAGAAAGACCGGAGATCGAAGCGGCAAGGGTTATCATCCATAACGAAAGTGACAGCGAATGGACTCATGTGAACGTGCGGATCAATCGCCATTACGAAGTTTATGATATGGAACCGCTGCCAGCCAAAACATCGCGCAGTTACCTGTTAGACAGGTTTGTTGCTCGGGTCGGTGCCGTGCTCGACATTCGACAGGTTAAAATCAAACAAGTCGAAGTCTATGGTCGCGTCCCCTCGGGTGGACGTGGGACTTACCAACAGAGATTTTAAGGGCCAAATTGTTGAACGCGAAAACTGTTTTGATCACGGGTGTCAGCTCTGGAATCGGGCGAGCGCTGGTAAATGATTATTTGTCGCGTGGGGATGTTGTCTATGGTGTCAGTCGCCGTACCCCGTCAGATATCGAATTCCCAGAGCGGTTTGCGTTTGCAACATTGGATTTGACTGAGCACGAACGCGTTCGCTCGGTTATTGATCGATTGTTGACTGACGTTACCAAACTCGATTTGGTAACACTCAATGCAGGGCAGCTTACGACAATCGCGGACATGAGACAGACAACTTTGGCGACCTTGCAAAAGCAAATGGACGTCAATGTTTGGGCGAACAAGACGTTGCTTGATACTCTATTCGAGAAATGGGAGGTACGACAGGTCGTAGCGATTTCGTCGGGAGCTTCAATCAATGGAAATCGCGGTTGGAACGGATACGCGATTTCGAAAGCCGCGTTAAACATGGCGATTAAGCTGTACGCGCATGAAATGCCGTCGACACATTTCGCAGCAGTGGCTCCAGGTTTGGTTGAAACAGCGATGCAAGCCTACCTTTGTGGATTACCGAATGACGAACGGTACCCGTTGGTATCAAATCTAAAGGCACGCCGTGGCACATCGGAGATGCCTGCGCCAGCGCAAATATCACCCAAGCTTATCTCTTTTTTTGATTGGTTACTGCATCACATTCCGAGTGGTGAGTTTGTTGACATACGAGATGTCGCTTGGGATTCTGCGGAAACCACCGCGCTGTCTTGACAAAAGGGGATTATTCACGTGTTTTGGTTAAGCCGCTGCACCAAGCCCAATCGAAAACGACTTGCTCTAAGCGCGATTGGTTGGCGATTGCCATCTGGGTCCGCCGATTTACACTATATCTACGCGGCTGCCCCGAAACAGTCTGTTGCATCCCATATCTACTGTGATGATCTTGTGTAAATTCCATTAATCGACGACGAGAAGTCGATTCCTTTTAACTCGTTCGTTTGCCAATATGACATCGATACTGGTCGTTGACGATTGCTCAGTGGACAGGCACCTGATCGGGGCAATCTTGGCTAAAAACAAGTCCTGGGACTTGCAATTTGCCCAACATGGCAAGCACGCGCTTGAAATGTTGGAAGGCTCGCTGTTTGATTTGGTTGTCACTGACCTGCAAATGCCTCAAATGGATGGTCTCGAGCTGGTGCGATACATTCGTTCCACGGCACCACACATTCCGGTGTTGTTAGTCACTTCTAAAGGAAGTCAAGAAATTGCAATTGAGGCATTACGCTTAGGCGCGACGAACTACTCCCCAAAAATAAAGTTAGCGCGCGACTTGCTGGCTACAGCCAAGCACGTGTTGGAAATGGCAACCCAGGCTAATCAAAACTTACCTGACTCCCAAATTCAAACCTGTTTTCGATTCGTTTTAGAAAACGATACTGAAATGATTGTCCCCTTGATCGCTACGCTTGAAAGGAACTTGCCGAGCTGGACGGAATCGGATCGACTGAGAATTGGTATGGCCATCAATGAAGCGCTTTCCAATGCCATCGTTCATGGCAACCTTGAGGTTGATTCGTGTCTAAAAGATGACGACGAAGAACGTTTTTATGCGTTAGTTCGCGAACGACAATCACTCTCCCCGTTTGCAGAACGACGCGTTCAGTTGCAGGCCGAGTATACGGATGAGCGAATCGAGGTCACGGTTATCGATCAAGGGCCCGGCTTTGACCCCCATTCCGTGCAAGACCCTTGCCGCGAGGGAAATATCGAACGCCTCAGCGGTCGTGGTCTGCTGCTAATTCGCTCCTTCATGGATGCAGTGCGACACAACAACAGCGGTAACGCAATAACGATGATAAAATATCGGAATCCGTAGTTTGACACGTCGCGTTATCCGTTCGCCCGCTTGTATTCGACTTATTCCATATTGCTCGATCCGTCCAGGGCCATTCAATTTGTGCAACGCACTTGGTCAAAGAACTCGAACTTCGATCGCACATTTCATGGATGCTCGGCCTTCAGCAACTTGAGCTTTGGCCGATTGGAGTGTTGCCGTTTTGCCCATGTTAACTAGGAAAAACCGAACGATATGCCGGTTTGACCTATCGCATTTCTCAGCTTTAATGTATCGTTCACCAAAACTATTTGACGCTACTTGCTGAACATCACCTAAACGTAAACCGCTACCGGTTCAGCGCATTAAATAGGACGCTTCCTCGATCAACGGAAAACCGACAAGTTGTTAGCCGAAATGGTTTCTCGCCGATTGGATGACTTGCGGTCGGCGGCGAATTCGTAACTCGCAGATAAGAGCTAGTTTGCTGAGGATGCTTGAATTTAAGGTCTTTTAATCGTTTGGGTGGCCATGGGTAATCGTTGTTTGTGTAATCGTTGTTATTGTGCAGTCGTTTCTCAGTTTATCCAATGTCAGATCATCCTCCGCGCAACAGGTATATCGAGCTGCTCCAGCAATTCTCCATTCCCTTGATTCTGGGAGTTATTGTTGCTCTTATCATCTGCAATATTGACAATGGTTTTTACGACCGCGTCGTGCATCACACCTATTCTTTCTTTATCACGGAAGACCACGCGCCCCTGGATCATACAGCCCATGATTCACATGAAGGACAGGATACTAGTCATGAACAACATGTGCCTAGCGACAACTCCGGTGATCACCCGCAACATGGGAATCATGGTGCCGTCGATAGTCACGCTGGCTTTGATTGGCTGCACTATGCGACGTTGCATTTTTGGGTTAACGAAATCTTCATGGTTCTCTTTTTTGGAATCGCGGCTAAGGAGATTACGGAGTCGTGCTTGCCTGGCGGTGCTCTAAATCCTGTACGCAAGGCCATCAATCCATTGTTGGGAACAATCGGTGGTGTTGTCGGTCCGGTGGGAACCTACTTCTTGCTCAACGCATTGATTGGGCAGAGCGAATGGAAAAACGGTTGGGGAATTCCCACGGCAACCGACATTGCGCTGGCCTGGTTGGTGGCCAAAATGGTGTTTGGTGTTGGACATCCGGCAATCAGTTTCTTGTTGTTGTTGGCAGTAGCCGATGACGGAATTGGATTGGCAATCATTGCGTTCGCCTATCCCGATCCGAATCATCCGACCGTCTGGTCAAACGCGCTGTGGATCATTCCCGGTATGGCGATCGCTTACGGCTTGCGCAGATTTAACGTGCGAAGTTGGCTTCCGTACATTCTGTTGGGAGGCGGTTTCAGTTGGTTCGGACTCTACTCGGCTCACCTTCATCCAGCCTTGGCCCTGGTTCCGATTGTTCCTTTCTTGCCAGGTCCTAAGCGAGACGCTGGCCTCTACTTGGAACCACCGGTGGAAAACCAAGTAAGCCCGCTTGAGAAGTTCGAACATGACTTAAAGCTGTTCGTCGACTTCGGCCTGTTCTTTTTCGCTTTCGCCAACGCGGGAGTGCCTTTTTCGAACATCAATAACTTGACATGGATCGTGTTATTTTCGCTAATAATCGGAAAAACCGTCGGCATTACTCTTTTTTCTTCGCTGGGAATTTTGCTAGGGTTTCCTCTGCCTGACCGGATGAAAGTGAAGCATCTCGTTGTTGCCGGAATCGTCGCTGGTCTCGGCTTAACCGTGGCCTTGTTTGTATCTGGTGAGGCATTTACAGAAGCTGGGCCACAAGGAGCCGCCAAAATGGGGGCCTTATTTTCGGCAGGAGCTGGCCTTCTCGCAATAATCGTCGGTAGAATTGTGGGTGTGAAAGATGCTTGTCCACCGTCAAATTAGCCAATATGATAAAATCGTTCAGGATTCGTACCGATTCCTGCGTGAAGTTTGTTGCGTTCGTTAACACAAGTTGGCTTTTGTTAGAGAAAAGTTCTGGCACCGATAGCCAATCGCGGGTGCTTCAACGTGTTTAATTGTCTGGCACTTTTGTATTTTGATGGGTTCATTTCCTTTTGGCTATAAACCGATTGAAGCGACAACGTGGGCCTACGTTTCTTCGCTCCTGATGCTGGCGTTATTTTTTAAGTTCCGCCGCTTTTGGAGTTTTCGTAACGTTGATCTCATTCTCATCGTGTTGCTGTCTCCCGGCCTGCTCATGGTCTATTATGGCCAAAATCCTCCCGAAAATATTGTTGCCGAATTGACGAATCGGGTAGGGCGCGTGGAAAACGTCGGCGATGACGAAGGCGCCTCATCCCAACTGGCACCGTCCGCTGATCCGACGCCGAGCGCGTCAGCCGCTCAGGAACCCGAGTCCGTCGCCAAAACGCCGGGCGAAGTCCGCAGTGCAGAATTGTTGCCCAATGGGCCCAAATCGCCATTGCAACAATGGCAGACCGATTTGCAATACCGTGGTTTTTTGTGGCTGTTTGCAATTGGGGGAGTTTGGCTGGTCCGCATGCTAATCGACCCGGCCCTAAAACGAAAGCCATTTCTGGAGTCTAATCTCTCATCCGGGGGATTAACGTTTCTGGTCTGCAGCTTAATGTTTTTCCTGTTCGCTAACGTATTGATCAGCCGCCCTCAGGTCGAGGACATTTCCGGTGCGAGAGGCGCTGTCGAAATCGTTCATGGAACGCAGCAAGACTTGCGACGGTTTGGTCCGGGATACGCGCTTTTTCACCTTTTCCCGACGATCCCCACAATCGTCAACGAAACGCAATTGAAATCCCGGGAACCCATTGATCATGAGACAACATTGCACAAGTACGAAGCCGCCGCTAAGACGATGGCCATTATTAGCCAAATTGCCATTGTCCTAGCCTTGATCTATTTCGGACGCAACCACTTTGGCGACACAACGATTGGCGTTGGCATGGCAGCCATCTATCTACTGCTCCCCTATACTGCGCAAATGACGGGGCGCGTAATGCATCTTTTGCCGGCAGCACTTCTGGTATGGTCAATCACGTTGTATCGTATTCCCGCAGCGTCAGGTGTGCTGTTGGGCTTGGCGGCAAGTGTAGCATATTACCCATTGTTTTTGATCCCATTATTTATCAGCTTTTATTGGTTGGAAGGAAGGAAGAGATTTGTTCTGGGTTTAACGGCAGCAATTGTATTGGCGGTTGCCAGCCTCCTTTTGACTTCGTCCGATTGGACAAGTTTCCGCGATCAATTGCGCGCCATGTTCGGTTTTTGGCTGCCGATTTCTGAAAATCTTGAAGGAATCTGGAGTCTCGGTTGGGCCTCTGCTTATCGCATCCCTTTCTTAGTCGGGTTCGTCGCGCTCTGTATCACGTTTGCGTTTTGGCCTGCAACCAAAAATCTGGGTTCACTTATTTCATGCAGTTGTGCCGCGATGATCGCGGTACAGTTCTGGCATGGTTTCGGAGGCGGACTATACATGGCATGGTATCTTCCCCTTGCACTCTTAATTGTTTTCCGCCCCAATCTCGATGATCGCACCGCCGAGCAATACGCTCAACGGCGTAAACGCCATCAAAAATCGGTCCTCAACCCGACTACTGAATTGACGGCAGCATAACTAGATCGATCTCAAAAGCAATCATCGCCTACCTCTCAAACCCCCGCACGTCAACGAATCGAGTGTCACCACCTGTCACTGCGCCGATATTCCTCAGCGTAGTCTTCAACGTCGCGCTGCGCAGCGTTGCCGATGTTTCAATTACTACAACCGAATTCACCGACATCACCAGAAATTGCGTCCCGCGTGAACCAGCCCATTCGCACCTCGGTTGGGGCGACGTCGATTCTTGTTAATTGCTTCCGCCAAGACTGCGATTCCCGCATTACCGCTATGAAAATTCCAAGCGGACTGGCCAGCGTAATGCTGCCGCCGCAGGTGAAATCTTAGATCTGGCTCGAATTCCTCCGATACAACTTTGGAAGGAATAAAGTCCGTTTCGAGAGGCAAATAATGCGGCGGTTTCTGGTATCAACGCTGATGACGGCCTGTGTATTAGCGGCGGGCTGGTTACTCTATCATCGCGACCAAATTTCGAACCCCAGCGACGCCATCGCGCTGGCCAAGCATCAATTCGACTTACTGCGAAGTTCTGCAAACTCCTTGGCCAATTGGGATCGACCCAACCGAGACGTCATTCGTATCGCTTCCTTCAATATTCAAGCCCTGGGTGACAAAAAACTCAACCAGCCTGAAATCACCGCCATTCTCGGATCGATCATTCGTGAGTTTGATATCGTTGCGATCCAAGAAATCCGCACACGTGATCAACAACTCTTGGCCAGATTTACGGATGAGATCAATTCGGGGGGACGGCGTTTCCAACTTGTTTGCAGCGAAGCAATCGGACGAACTTCGTACCAAGAGCGTTACGCATTCCTTTATGATTCGCAAACCATTCAATTGGACGGAGCACGAACCTATACAATTGATGACCCCGATGATTTGTTGCATCGCGAACCATTAGTCGGCTGGTTTCGCACAAAACTCGCACCGGCGCAGCGTGCCTTCACTTTCACTTTGGTTAATCTGCATCTGGATTCGCGGAGTCCACAGAAGGAAGTCGTCCACTTGAACCAGATCTTCCGTGTCATCCGCAACGATGGCCGCAATGAAGATGACGTGATCATCGTCGGTGATTTCAACCTAAGCGGCAATGCGATGGAGGGGACAACGAATCGTTCCGGCTTGGTTTGCCTGATCGAGAACGCACCGACAAATACCCGCGGCACTAGTCAATTCGACAACATTATCATCGATCCCCAGGCCACAAGCGAATTCACTGGACGTTCTGGTGTTTACGACTTCTTGAAGAAATTCAATCTCACCATCGCCGAAGCGATTGCCGTGTCCGACCATCTCCCAGTTTGGGCCGAGTTCGCTGTTACAGAGGGTCACTACCAAGATCTACTCGCGTCGGAAGATCTACAGACGCCCACATCACGCTGAATGAGTCGATTTTCGTGTTGGGACCGTCCGTGCTTGCGGGCCTTCAATATCACTTTGGATTCAGCATCAACTAGACAGCGACTTGACCGCTCGCAACAAGCAGTCGTATGATTTTGTTTAGACTTGTGAATCTGATACGGCGCGCCAAGTCATTCTCTATTCGATTGGCTCGTGGGTCGTGGATGAGAATCAATCGCTCAATCGATCACGCGACACCAGGCATATAAATTTACTTTTGTAGCGGAACGATGGCCAAGATCGAATTCCTAGGCTCAATCCACTGTTCAACAATCACATAGCTTCATGAAAATCACATGTATTAAATGTGATCGCGATTTTGTGATTACCGCTGACCAACTTGGCACGCGTGGTAAATGCCCACATTGTAAGGCTACGATCATCCTACCCAGAGCGGAAACCAGAGTCCAATCCAAAGAGTTGGAACGGCCCAAGAACTGGTTTGATGTTTCCTTATCATCGATCGGCTCGATCTTATTGCATGCCATGGCATTACTGGTGTTATTGCTCATCCCCTGGGGTGGATACCGCAGTGGCGAAGGGGGCGCGGGAGATGTTGTGCAACTTGGCGTGTTAGATGAATTCGAATTAACGCTGACGGAACAGCCATCCTTGGAATTTTCTGACGTGGTTCAGCAGCACAACGTGCTCGACACATTGCGCAACCTTGAGAACTCGCTTTCTCCGACGAACTTCGATCCGCTGGCCGATCAAATGATGATCCTTGATCGAGATCTTAAGGTCGGAAGCTTAGACGAAACGGCGGAAATGAGCACGTCGCTGCCTCGCTCCATGGCGTTGTCCGGAAGCGAGAATTTCGGTGAACTTGTTTCGCGATTACAGCGCGATGGTTTGGATATCGTCATCACCTTTGATAGTACCGGTAGCATGGAGGGAGAGATTCGCCAAGTAAAAGGCAAGATTGAACGCATGGGAATGATCTTGTTTCAATTGATTCCTAAAACGCGCATCAGCATCTGCACGTACCGCGATGTTGACGACGATTATATTGTCAAAGGACTTCCGCTTACCAGCAATTTAGGTGAAGTGATCGAGTATCTGGAAACGGTCAGTGCTGGTGGTGGTGGCGATATCCCTGAGGCAGTCGACGCTGGCCTGGCATGGTCAATCCAGCAAAATAGGTTCCGCCCCCGCGCGCGGAAGGTTATCTTGTTGTTTGGCGATGCCCCGCCACATCAAGTCAATTACAATCGCTGCCTGAGATTGGCTGCCGAGTTTCATGAGAACCTCGGGGGAATCGTAAATACCGTTACCTGCCAATCGGATCGACGCTTACCGTCGTTTATCGAAATTGCCAAAATCGGAGGTGGGGAAGCCTTTCTCGCTAGAGACGAACGCGAAATCATGACCCAACTCATGATTTTGGTGTTTGGTAGTCAACATCGCGAGAAGGTTTTGGAGGCTTTTAATTTGCTCGGGAACTAGATTGGCGACTTGAGCAAATTCATGATTGTACGATTGAGATTGCAAACTGACTTGACGTTCGCCTTTGACACCGGCATTCGTTGTCTTGCACGCCAGTGCGTCTCACGAACCCGTCAGAAGTTCAACGCTCGTCGACATTCTGGTCGATCACCGACGCGACGCTGAACCACGCATTCCCAGCAATTCGTGCGGTGCATGCTCGCTTTGCGGCAATGGTAATGCTCCGCGGAAAAAACTTCCAATTCAAAACAGCTAAGCTGCCGCACAAATTAGGCTGTAATGAATGAAGTTGGTAATATGAAAACCGGCAGCAACAGGCAGCAGCCACGAGAATTGTTTCTTAAATCGGGGCACTAGCGGAAGACACGGACGAGTTGCGCACCGAATGGGAAGGCGAAATTCGCCGGCCCGAAGTCAGGAAATTGAATGCACGATTCATACAAGTCACCTCAAACACCCCGAGCAGGATTCGAACCTGCGACCTACTGATTAGAAGTCAGTTGCTCTATCCAACTGAGCTACCGGGGCATTGAAAGTTATTGTAATCGTTCGTGCGAAGCGTTTCGATAGGGAAGTTAGATTGCGGTGGATCGCTTGACCGGAAACCCTCAGTGTTCGCAAAGAGCAGAAGGCCCAAATCTTGGGCGCATCGGTTTATCGTGTTGGGCAGCCGCTGTTCGCTCAACAGTTCACCTCAGCGAGCATTTAAGCTCAAACCAATCTAGTTATCAGCCAGGGCCAGCGCATTTGAAAACGTGTATTTAACCGAATAAAACGGCATCCAG
>CALMEE010000131.1 GCA_937862885.1 uncultured Planctomycetaceae bacterium | reverse complement strand
CGTTCAACGGAATAGGATTCGGATCATTTAATTCTGCTGGAAGACCAGCACGCCCTACGACGAGGCCACCCATTTGAATCATTTGGCTCAGCGAGGTTCGCCGTTGGTTCACAAGCTGACTGCGTGAGCGATCGAGGTATCGCCTGTGTCGACTGACTCGGTTTCTTCCCAGACGAATTGCGCAGCGGAAAACCTTTCAATATCTCGACGATGTCGGCCCAAAATAAACCTCAAAAATTCACTTAAACCTATTGACACGATGACTCAGGTGTCTCCGGTTCACCGCTTGGTTCGGCATTGTCGTGTTCGATTTCCTGCGATGCAGCAAGTTTAAGAAGACGATCGCTGTATTTTTGTTGCTCTTTCCATTTGTCAGAATCCGTGCACATCCACTTTTGCTCTGAGTACATCTCATGCTCTTCGAGTCCTTTCGTGTGCAGTTCCATGATGTTTACCCAATACCAAGCGTAAATCTGGGAGAATAGCTTCTCATCATGTCGAATTTAACCGTTTTTCCGAGCAAGGTGTACCGTGTGAAAGAAGTTCGGTATTGCACGAATGTAGAATCGGACGTCCTTTTCGTATTCAGGTTTGCGGAGTTCAAGATCAAGCTCTTCGTAGTTCAGAGTACTCAATTTTGCGAAGTGAGGGTTGTTTTGTGAAGGAAGCAAGTACTGTTGCGATATGAGCCGCGCTTTCGTCAGGAACTCACTTGTCATCAAAGATTGATAGAGCGAAAGTGCTCGGTCAATCCGACGTTGATTCCGGTTTTGGAAAAAGACACACACAGCGACGATCAAAGACAACAAAAGCACGCAGGGCATTGCGACCCAGTTGAAAACCTGAGGCCACGAAGCTTCGACGGCGGTTGTTTGTGCCAATAAGTACCACATGGTTCTCTCAATGCCGAACGATTGCGATCAGCGGGCGGAAATGGCGCGAGTGATCTTGATTTCAGAGAAAAATTGGAACGCCATTTTCGCTCCGATGCGTCGGTTTGTTACGCCAATTCTGTGCCCCCGTTGGAATTCAAAGTTTCAGAGTCATCTGTGACATCTGTTGACTTTCCCAATCCGGATTCCTCTTTTGGTTTTTTCGACTTCAACGACTTGGCAGCCACCTTCGCTATTTTCTTCGCAGCATCTTTGGCCTGATCGCCCTCGGTCACCTCTCGTTTAATTACCTCGGAGGTTAGAACTGACAAAATTTCGTTGGTTTCAACACGAACATCGGGTGACAATCTACGCAATTCTCGACGTAGTAGTTGAAGTACTGGATCGCTCATCAACAACGCCCCAAGAAAGAATCGGCTCAGAGCCTGTTTTTGCGTGTGAAACTCGCCAAGTACAGATTTGATCCATCCCTCATGCACAACAAAAACAGAGATTCTACGTCTTTTGCATCTCGAGAATTGAGCGAGCAAAAATCAATATCGATCACAAGTTCTTGGTTGATCGGTTTAGAGAATGTGACTTTATAGACTCGCCAGGTGACGCCATTGGTCAGAACGACCCAATCAACTGTTTTGCGCTAAGAAGAACTCTGTTAAGAAATACCGAATGTAACGATTGTGATAATCATCCAACTCGTGTTGTGCGAACAATTTTTCATTTTCGTTCACTGTCCGTTTCGGCAAGCCGATTATCTACGAATAGTTCGATTGTAGGAATTCTGGGAATTATGCGACGCGTAACGACGCATCTAAAGACAGTTAGGATCAATCAAGGAGGAAATATGTTGAAGAATTTGATCGCCATCACAATTGTAATGACGACGGCATCTGTCGCTATGGCTCAGCATGCCGGATACTACCCCCAAACGTCGAGGTCGACCATCAGCGATCGTCAGGACGTGCCCGTGATCACAGCAGCCGCTGCCGGGCGTCGGACACTTGACGAACCAGTTGCCGATCAAGCACAGCACCAAGCGGCCAACCATCACCCGCACGTCGGAGAGAATTACTTTGGCCATAACGGTTGCGGCCATTCGTGCGACTCTTGCTACAGCTGTGACACCGGATGCGCTTGCCGCTACGCTCGTTTCTTCGGCGGCTGGAATCTGGCGGATGATATGGGTGCAACTCTAGGAACAGCTCAGTTGCCCGGCGAAGTCTCGTTTAATGAAGGTTGGTTGCTCGGCACCGCGCTCGGTGTCCAATTCGGTCGTAACTGGCGTCGAGAAATCGAATTCACGTACCGACACAACTCTGGCGATCAAACACTCTTTGGCGGACAAGCCATCGGGCCGGTTGACGGCAGCATCCAAGCGTATTCGCTGATGGGCAATCTGGTATATGAAATGAACAACCTGAACCTAGGCGCCCTGCGTCCGTACGTCGGTGGGGGTATCGGTATCGTTTTCGTCAACGCAAATCTGAACACCATTATGGGACCGCTGGCCATTAACGATACAACCGGCGGATTTCAAGGGTTCACTGGTGTTGAGCGACAAATCAGTTCGAACGCACGTGCTTTCGCAGAGTACCGCTACTTTTTGACAAGCCGCATTTCAGGCACCGACGACAATTACGCTGCTCACGGTATCATTTTCGGATTGCACTTCAGTCGCTAGTATCGACAATTCGCGAAAGTTAGTATTGCCGACTTGAGTTACTTGTCAGCTTTCCGAAAAATCAACTACTTGACCAACCGACGAAAATCCAGGGCACAAATTGCTCTGGATTTTTTATTTGCATTTAGTCAAAAGCGCGAACCGCGTTTTCGAAAATCATTCGACCGTCACCCACATTGTCTTCTTTGAGACGAGTCCAGTGCGGATGCTGCGTGCGATCCATAAACCGCTCGGGATGCGGCATTAAGCCGAACACACGACCGGTGAGATCGCACAAGCCGGCAACATTACCCATTGATCCGTTGGGATTATGTGGAAAGGGTAAGATCTCGTAAGGATCGGAAACTCCACAAGGCAGCGCATGCTCACTTCCCCAATTAGACGCGCCACTGTTGACCGCAGCAGTTGCGAATTGTTTGGCCGAAGCACTTGCCGCAGCTAGGCTGTAACAAAGGGCGACTTGACCGTTGGCCGACAAGCGTGTGAACACGTTTTCATCGTTGACGACAAATCTCCCTTCGGCATGTGCAACGGGCAAATACAACGATTCGACGCCTTGCAGAAAAACACATTTGGATTGCCCCGACGACAAATGGACCCAACGATCCTCAAAACGCCCAGAGCGATTCCAGGCCAACGTCGCTTCAAATCCGTTAGGCGATGCTTCGATCAAGAGTCCTGATTTGATCAGCACCTGAAAGCCATTGCAGATACCCAGTATCAGATTTCCGGCATCGCGAAATGCCCGCAATTCATCGGCGACTTTGGCCATGATGGCATTAGCTAAAATCCGCCCGGCTGCGATATCGTCTCCATAACTGAAACCGCCGGGGATGCAAACGATCTGATAATCGCTCAACAATCTGGGGTTATCGAGCAGGCGGTTGACATGCACGCGTTCCGCGCTGGCACCAACAAGTTCAAATGCGAATGCGGTCTCTTCGTCGCAATTTGTGCCTGGAGCCCGCAAAACTAAGACCTTCGGTTTACTCATGGTTCGCTTCCTTGTCCGCCCGTGATTCGCCAGCGTATTCATTACCGAAATCGAGCGGCTGCAGCCAAGCTTGTCTGAGCGTCTCAACATCGACATCGACAAGACAACGTGGGCCGTCGTTCAATTGCAGGCTCTTCAAATCGGTGACTGTGCCGAGTTCGTACAATCGTCCCGCAAAATGTTCAGCAATCTTTTCCCGATGTTCGTTCGCAACCTCGATCACAAAACGAGAATTGCTTTCGGAAAACAGCTTCACGATCGTGGCGTAGTGATCAAGCGAACGTTCGGCGGTCGGCAAGTCGCTCAAGTCAACCGAAATCGCACCTAGATCGACTGAGCACCCCAGACCTCCTGCGATCGCCATCTCTGCTAGTGAAATCGCTAGCCCACCTTCGCTCAGGTCATGGCAGGCTCTAATCCACCCCAGCAGCATCGCCTGATGCAGATCAGCAAACAGCTGTTTCGACGATGTGGTGTCGACTTGAGGTACGCGACCTCCCTGCAGCCCATGAATCAAGGAAAAATGCGAACCGCCTAACTCAGGAAACGTCTGACCCAACAAAAACAAGTGATTGCCGGCTTGCTTGAAGTCCATTGTGACACACTTCGCTACGTCATCGATTTGACCAAGAGCGCTGATGAGCAAGGTTGGCGGAATAGAAATCGTTTGACGTTGACCGGTGGAGTTGATAAAGCTGAATTCATTGTTCAGGCTATCTTTACCGCTAATAAATGGGGTCTCATAAGCCTCCGCCATGTCTTGGCACGCCAAAGCCGCCCTTACCAATGAGCCCAACGTGCTGGGGCGATCGGTGTAGCCCCAACAGAAGTTATCGAGTATGGCGATGCGTGACGGATCAGCACCCACAGCCACGCAATTACGAATCGCTTCATTGATCGAACTTGCAGCCATGTGGTAGGTATCGAAATCCCCAAACCGCGGATTCATCCCACAAGCGATCACGGCACCGCGTCGCGAATCAAGGCGCGGGCGAATCACGGCCGCGTCGCTCGGACCCGAGTTATGAACACCAACCAGCGGCTTGATGACGCTGCGCCCCAAGACTTCATGATCGTATTGACGAATGATCCAATGTTTACTGGCAATGTTTAGACTCCCCAGCAAACTGACGATGTCCTGGCGAGGATCGAAATTCGCACCGGAAGTCAAGTGCGGACCAGTCAACGGCTCAGAGGGCGCTGGCGAATATTCTGCACGACGAACGGTACCTGGCCGTCCATCGTGCAGGAATTTCATTTCCAACTTACCCACTTCATGCCCCCCATATTTGAGCGTTAATTGGCCGGTTGGAACAAACTTGCCGATCACGGTCGCTTCCACGTTTTCGCTTTCGCACAGTTCGTGAAAAGCTTCCCATTTCGACTCTGGGACGCTGCAGACCATCCTCTCCTGAGCCTCGGAGATCCAAATTTCGGTATACGAAAGACCTTGATATTTCAAAGGAGCCCGTTCCAGCCACACTTCGGCCCCAATCGCTTCGCCCATTTCTCCAACGGCACTCGAAAAACCACCGGCACCGCAATCCGTGATCGCGTTGTACAAACCTAAATCGCGCGCTTGCAAGACAACGTCGACCACCATCTTCTCCACGATCGGATTGCCGATTTGCACAGCACCGCTGGAAACGCGTTCGCTCGCTTCCGTAAGTTCCGCGGAACTAAAGGTTGCGCCATGAATACCATCTCGTCCCGTGCGTCCTCCAATGGATACGATCAGGTCATTAGGTTGCGGCTGTTTGAAAGAATGCCGATGCGGAATCGCGCCGACATTGCCGCAAAACACTAGCGGATTGCCCATATACCGTTGATCGAAGTAGACGGCCCCATTGACGGTCGGAATTCCCATGCGGTTGCCGTAATCACGGACACCGCTCACAACTCCCTGCATCACTCGCCGCGGATGCAGGACTCCCGGCGGCAACTCACTTATCGGCGTGTTTGGATCGGCAAAGCAAAACACATCGGTGTTACACAGCGGCCGTGCCCCGAGACCGGTCCCCAAGGTGTCACGGATCACGCCACCGATTCCCGTACTCGCACCGCCATACGGTTCGATCGCTGACGGTCGATTATGTGTTTCAACTTTGAACGTGAGATTGATTTCGTCGTCGAACTTGATCACACCGGCATTGTCGGCGAACACGCTGACGCACCAATCTGAATCCCCTAATTGCTTTCGAATGCTATGCGTGGCAGCAAAAATTGTCTCTTTCAGCATATTATTGAAGTTGCGCACGCCATTTTCGTCGCGGTACTCGATCTTGCCAGCCAGCGTTTTGTGGCTGCAATGCTCGCTCCAGGTTTGCGCAATCGTTTCCAGCTCGATGTCGGTTGGTTCCCGGTCAAGCGATTGAAAATACGCTTGAATCGTCTGCATCTCCTCCAGATTCAAGCTTAACTGGTGTCTTGCACTGATGGTGCGCAGTTGTTCCGCATCCGCGTTTTGCAATGGAATGTGAGTCAACTGGAAACGGTAATCCGCATCCATTGTGAGCTGTTGCAAGCGAATCGGACCGAATTCAATTTGTTCAACCGATTCGTTCGCCAAGACCTTCGTTGCCAAAAGGTGTACATCGTTTTCATCCAAGCCGCGCACTCGGTATTGGCGAAACGTGCGTGCCGCAAGTGGTTGATAGCCCATCAGGCGAATCGCCTGCAACGCGCTATCCGCCTCGGGGTTCGTCACACCTGGTCTCGGCAACACCGTGACCAAAGTAACGTCCGAACCGCTGTCTTCATCAGCTGCGCGGCTGTTGTCCACCTCGCCCTGAGCAGGATGCAACGGCTTCGTTAGCGTAAACGTCTCGACCGTCGAGTCGCAGAGCAGTTTCGTGGCGATACGTTCGATTTCCTGTTCGTCCAATGCCCCTTGGACGAGAAAGCCGCGAGCGGAGGCGATTGAGAAATGCTGTAGGGCTGGCGTTTTGAGTCCCAAAATACCGGAGCGAACCGATGCTTCGATCTGGCGTGCCCACAAGTCCCCATTCGCTTCCTGAGGAAAAATCGTGACCTGCCAGAGGCTCATGGCTCGCACCTGCGATGTATTTTCCTCTGGAAATGCCGTTGAGGCGGTAGAACTAGACATGAATCCATCACAGATAATAACTAGAGAAATGCCGAAGCACCGAGTATACCAGCAAGCACTAGAACAGTACACCAGTCAATGTCTGCGTTGAACACTGCCGTCGCGCTGGTCCAGCATTGAATGATGTAAGCAGGTCTGGTTTTTGAGGCGTTTAACGGCTTGCCGCTGGCGCATGCGGCCAAGCAGTGTTACCCATAGTCGAGCGTGCGCCTACGGCTGACGGTTAAACGAGTTTGCGTCTCTTGTCTTTGAGGTTGGACTCGAACTTCGCCGCACGATAAAGCATGAGAACAAAGTCTTGTCCGCGAAGTCAACCTTCGAAGAGTTTAAAGCATGAATGCCAGACAGAGTTTGCCGCCACTGTCGTCGCGACGTTCGAAATCGCTGCCCATCGAAATCGCTGCCCAATTATATCGTTACCCAGATTCAACGTTTCCCCGTTTCTGGGTTCGCCCATAGCGTCATTCAATGCTTGGAGAACTACTCCTTTAAAATGTCGGCGAAAACTTGGCGCACTTTAGATACTTTTGGCGCGATCATCACGCGGCAATAGTCTTGGTAAGGATTGTTAAAATAATAATTCTGGTGGTAATCCTCAGCCGGATAGAACGCGGAATATTCGCTGATTTCCGTAACGATTCGCTTGTTGAATACTTTTGCTGCATCCAGTTTCTTTTTGATGTCTTCCGCCACGTTCTTCTGGTCTTCGTTGTGGTAGAAAATGACGCTGCGATATTGTGTGCCTACGTCGGGACCTTGTCGGTTGCGCGTTGTCGGGTCATGGGTCGTCCAGAATACTTCCAACAATTTTTCAAACGAAACCTTTTCCGGGTCAAAGTGAATCTGCACCACTTCGGCATGCCCCGTTCGCCCGGTCATCACTTGCTTGTACGTCGGATTCTCGACTCGACCCCCACTAAATCCAGAAACGACTTTTTCGACACCGGCAATCTGCAAGAAGACCGCTTCGACGCACCAGAAACACCCCGCCCCGAAAGTTGCAACTTGCAAGCGATCGCTTTCATCCTGCTTTGCATCTTTCGCGTCATCTTGTTGTCGCGGCATAGTGACCGGCACGACGTTCCCGCGTTGGTCAGTCACCAGCGTGTCGGCAGACGCGGACACAGAAAAGGAAAAAGAATAGGCCAGCAAAGCCAGTAGTCCAACGCCTACAGTTACAGCGAAACGTCGAAACGCGGAACTGGTAGGACGGTGCCCACACAAAATCAATTGGCCGTTCATTTGATCACCTCGAGATGGCAGAGAAACATGCGACTGGACGACCTTGTTGAACCGTCCTCAGGCGGTTAGGCTCGCAACGGCCATACACCACTCTCGCCATTCGCGATTGCCAACCGGTAATACGATAACAAGACCAATCGGATTGGAATTCAAAAAAGCGGGCGAACGGCACGGAGTTGATTGAACCCGTGCCGCGTTCGTCCTCACTATCAAATACGTACTCTTATTACGAATTATCTTGCTCCAACGGTTTCATGAATCTCGAAACCATTGTGATATTCTTTGCGAACTATTTTCTGTAACGTAGCCAACTGATCTGCTGAATGATTCGAAGTGATTTCCATGGACTCCGCATTCCATTCGATCTTTGTTCCCGAGGCCCAAACCGCTAGATTCCCCAAAAGGTTCGTTTCCGTGAGTGGACCGGCGTAATCTGGAAAATTGGAGACGGGCGGCGTCGTGCGTTTTCCAGTAATCGCGTCAACCAGTTCCTCAAAATGGCCGGGTGAACGCTCATATTCGACTTCGTTCGCTCGCTCGATACGACGGATGCGCGTAAACTCACCATCGCGAACAATTCCCGTCGACCCCGGCTCGCCACCATAATCGCCAGGTGAATAGAACATGCCTTTGTCGCCAACCAGCAAGGCAGCGCTACCAAAATGCGACCACTGATCCTGCGGTCGATTCGACGGTTGGCGGGGTAGGTCAGCCATCAATTCAAGCGGCTTTTGGTCGCCATCGTACCAGAACATTTTTAGAGCTGGTCGACCATCAAGCTCAGGGAATTCGAAAGTGATTTTTGACCACTTTGGATAGAACACTCCGTTATGGCCTGAAGACTCGGCCACAACCGACGTGGGATTACGTAAATTCAGCGCCATGAACGACATGTTCAGCGTATGGCATGCCATGTCACCTAAAGCTCCCGTGCCGAATTTCCACAGGCCGCGCCACTTAAATGGATGAATGAGTGAACTAAATGGATGGGGTTCGGCTGGACCAATCCACAGGTCCCACTTAATCGAATCAGGAATCGCCTCTTCCGGCGTTTTCGCATCATCCCCCTGAGGCCAAACCGGACGATTCGTCCAAACGTGTACTTCCTTGACGGTACCAATCACCCCCGCTTTGATCAGTGCAGCACTCTGCCGTAGATTCGAATCAGCCGTAAATTGATTCCCCATCTGTGTCATCAAGTTATGTTCGCGGGCTACCTGCGACATCATGCGAGATTCTTCGATCGAATGCGTCAAAGGTTTCTGGCAAAAGCAATGTTTGCCCATACGCATAGCGTGCAGAGCGGCTACCGCATGGGTATGGTCGGGTGTGCTCACGGTTACTGCATCGATCGAGTCTGCCAACTCATCGAGCATCTGCCGATAGTCAAAATACTTTTTAGCTCCGGCGACCTTACCAGCCGCTTGATCCAGGTAAGACCCGTCGATATCGCAGATCCCCAGGACATCGCCCAAGCGTGCCGCATCGGTTAAATCGCTCGAACCTTTACCACCGACACCGATACATGCAAACCGCACTCGATCGAGTTTGGAGCGATAGGTTGGACGGGGTGCCACGCCGCCAGCAACCCAGTAACCCGCACCCAAAGCAGCAGTGGACTTCAAAAAATCGCGTCGATTGTTGATTGCAATCATTTAATTCTCCCCGAATGTTCTTAACGTTATAAAAATTACAGCAACTTGATCACGGCAACCTTTGCGTCGGCGTTATCCTTCGTCAAATTCACTAGCCAATTCTTCACGGACTCGTTCGAGCAACGACTTGGTGGCAAGAATACCTTCGAATTCTCCGAGCTTACCGCCTTCGTATTCGATACCGACAAAGCCGCGATAGCCAGCCTGCAGCACGATACGCATCATCTTCAAATAGTCGGTATGAATTTCGTTGCCGTCATCGTCAAAATCGTGGCTCTTCGCGCTGACCGCTTTCGCAAAGGGCATCAATTCTTCGACACCAAGGTATCGATCGTAGGATCGGCCACCGCCAGTATTGAAGTTTCCGAAATCGGGAAGCGTGCCGCAGTTGTCCATTCCCACTTCCTTGATCACGCCCGCCAACCAACTGCCATCCGAGGACCAACCACCATGATTTTCGACAATCACGTTCAAACCATGTTGCCCCGCAAATTCACTCAACCTTGCCAACCCATCTGCAGCCAGTTTCGCTTGTTCCTCGCGAGATCCGGATGAGCCAGCATTGACGCGGATGGAATGCCCCCCCAAAAACTTGGACGCTTCCACCCAAGCGTAATGTCCCTCGACGGCCTTGGTTCGCGCGTCTTCATCGGGCGCTCCAAGTTGGCCAACCCCATCGCACATGATCAGCAGTGTTTTCACGCCTTGATCATCCGCGCGTTTCTTTAACTCGCTCAAGTAATCTTGGTTCTTCACCTTGTCCATGAAGAATTGATTCACGTATTCAATCGCCTCGATGCCAAATTCACGTTTGGCAACCTCTGGAAACTCCAGATTGTCGAGTTTGCCACCGCGAATCGAACGGTGCAACGACCACTGCGCCAACGAAATATCGAACAGCAATTTCCGGCCCGCGGATGTAGGCGATGTGAATTCGTGTGAGCCAGCAAGGAGATCGGCGAAGGCGAAGTCCAGATTCGCTGTCGCGACCGCTAGCCCGCCCGAAGTTGCCAAAGAAGACTTCAAGAACCGACGCCGAGAAAATATGGACATGGACGATCTCGTATGAGTATGATTTTTTAACCGAGCAACATCAAAACAACTCAAACAATCGCAGAAAAGTGTCTTCCATTGTCGGTTCGACCTCTGCTTGAAATTACCCAAGTATCGTTAAGGATTGAATTGCTTCGATGATCGAATCAAGATACCATACTTCATGCCGGTAAGCAATTAACTCAATTGGCTACGTAGTTTCAGACAACAATTTTCCGCACGTAATCACGAAGCGTGCCTGAGCGACCGCTGCCATTGGCGACGACTGGGGTCGCCGGTTGTTGGCCGTATGATGGCGTACGCTGGCGGATTGAATTGCCAATTGCGTTTATTGTTTAGGTTGGTCGACTGATGGCGGTAAACGCTCTGCGAGCCAATGGATTCAGTTCCTGAAGGCCATGAATAATAATATTGCACGGCAGGACGTACATCCGCTGTCGCGAAAGTATGGAAGCCAAGTCCAAGCTCGGTTACCGAACCTCACGTTACCTAGAAGAGATGCTCAACGTTAAACCGATCCAGATCGGCGATATCATCGTCGATCCACCGATATTGCAAGCGCCTATGGCCGGTTTCACCAACTACGCCTTTCGGCAGATGGTTCGCGATTTTGGTGGCGTTGGACTTCAGGCCACCGAGATGGTCAATGCGCGCGGATTTGTATGGATGGATCAACACACGGCGGAACATCCCGATCGGCTCTGGGGAGTCAAGGACGAACCGCGACCATTGGCAGTGCAGATTTGGGATAATCAACCGGATACGTTGGCCAAAGTCGGGCACCGTTTGGCGCACGAGTATCGCGTGAGCGTCGTCGATATCAACTTTGGCTGCCCTGTGAAACAGGTAACGCAAAAGGCGCATAGCGGTTCGTACTTATTGAAGACACCTGATATTGTCGGCAAGATCATTGAAAGAGTCGTCGACGCATGCGCTCCGACTCCAGTTACGGCCAAGATTCGCTTGGGCTGCAGTCCCGATCGGATCAACGCCATCGAAATCGCTCAAGTTGTCGAAGGGGCGGGTGCCGCTGCATTGACGGTTCACGGTCGCACGGCGAAGCAGATGTTTCGCGGCGAAGCGGACTGGGATAAGATTTCGGCGATCAAGCCCTTTTTGAAGCGAATCCCATTGATTGGAAACGGCGACATCGACTCTGCGGAAAAAGTTGTCGAGTGTTTTCGCCGTTACGCCGTTGATGCAGTCATGATTGCCCGCGCTTCATTAGGCAGGCCGTGGTTGTTCGCTCAAGCAGCCGCCGCACTTCGTGGACTGCCAATTCCACCTGAACCGAGTCTGCTCGAACAGCGTGGCTACATGCTCAAGCATTACGCATTGATTGTTGAGCGGTTCGGGGAAGCCAAAGGAACATTGCTGATGCGAAAATACGCTTGCTGCTATGCACAAGGACGTCACGGCGCCAGACATTTCCGCAGCCATGTGGCCAACGTGCAAAATCGCGACGAATTCTTGAACGTCGTCAACAGCCATTTTCCAGTGGATGCCCCATCGGAACAACCATGCCACAACAATGTTGCTTCGGCTTAAAACCGAGTGAACTTCTAGCCCTAACCGACAGGCGCGAAGCTTATCCGCAAGTGCGACGAGTCAAGAGTTCCGTCAGGTTTGAACAATTCAGCGAATCGTTCGACCGCTTTATTTATTGTCTTTCGCCCCCTCCGCTGAGGCTCCTTGCTCCTGTTCGCTCTTGTTGATTCCAGGGTCGGCGAGCGAAGCTAGGTCCTCCTTGTTGGTGAATTCTAGCGATTCACTATTTAGGCAAAAACGCAAACCAGTCGGACGAGGACCATCCGTGAACACATGGCCCAGGTGTGCATCACAACGCGTGCAACAAATTTCGGTGCGAACCATACCGTGGCTGCGGTCCACTTTCTGAACAAGATTTTCCGCAGCGACCGGCTGGAAGAAGCTGGGCCAACCTGTCCCGGAATCAAATTTTGAGTCGGAACTGAAGAGCGGCAAACCGCAGCAAACACATGTATACACCCCCTCCTGCTTGTTATCTAAGAGGTTGCCGCAAAACGGAGCTTCGGTGCCAGCTCGTCGGGTGATTCTGTACTGTTCCGTCGTCAACTGTGCCTTCCACTCAGCTGAACTCTTGACGATTTTTGGAACTTGGATCGGCTGCACCAATTCCCCTTGATCGTTAAAAACTCTCACAACCACCATGGCTGGCCTCTTTCCTTTTTGAGTACGATTCTTGGACTCGGCTTGAGTGTCCTGTTGGGACGCACCTTCTTCTTTTTCTGTCTTGGAATCCTGATCTTGGTGAAAAATATTGGAATAGAAATTACGGATCATGCAATTTTCTTTGCACGGTCCGGAACCGCTGAGGAGCAAACCGCCCACGATGAAACTGCTAAGCAAGAGCAAACGCATATCGATCTCCAAATCAAAATCAGTGTCTGTTGGACTATTCGCATTATAGGAGTTCTCAGATGCAAATCGCAATCAACGTTTTTTGTGGAATTTCCAGTTAATCCCGCAGGCGCTAGCGAAATGTATTTGACTTAACGGCCATTTTTCGAGACAATGCGATTGGCAAGGTTCGGTTTCCTGGAGAAAAATCTGATGAACTGGACAATCAAAACATTGGGATCGATATCGCGAGCAAAAATTGCTAAAGCGCGTTTTCTCTTGGCCCTGGTCACGTGCGTGATTCTTGGATTGGCGTTGTGCGGTCTGAGAACAGCGCAGGCTCAGATGATTCAGACCAGCACGCCGTTCACGACCGTAAGTGATTCATATTACGAGAATTTTGGCGTCAATTTCGGCTTTCAATTAAACGGTGGACGTGGGGCGGGTTCGCGCATCGTCGGCTTAGGTCCAGGGGGCAACATTCTTCCAAATGTCACATTCACTCAGGGCGGAGCCGCATCTGCAATTCCTCCATTTGGTGGATTCGATCCGAATTCGCAAGCTCATTTCGGCTGGTTGAACTCCAGCGGCAGCGGCCAATATGGTCTTGGATTGTCTATGGGAAAAGGATCAAGTCGCACATTGACGAGCACCGTCCCTACTGTCGTTGGATTCAACGGCACAACGTCGTCGATTTTCAGTGGCCAAATGCGACCGTTCGTGACGGGCTTCTTCCCAGTTGTCGGTCAAAACGCACCGCTGGCCAATGGCTATTCTCCATACGGTAATCGATACGCATGGATGTTGGACCGACTGCCTCCTTCACAACACGGTTATTCCGATTATGAATTGAACGGGTCACGCCGCGACGACGGAAGGAAAATCGTAGAAAATGTCAGTTCAGCTAGTACTGCCGCCAAGAGCGTTAGCGCTATCAAGGCCGAGCGTGAACAGCGTTTAGCCGCTGAGCATGAAGCGCGATTGGCCAAGATTTATGGCTTCATCGAAAAAGCGGAAGCGTTTGAAGCCGAGGGGAAGCCAGCGCGTGCCGCTTCTTATTATCGCAGCGCCTTGCAGGCAATGAAAGATCGCCCGGAATTCAACGACTTATGGCACGAAATCGGGCCGCGTTATCAAGAGTTGCTGGGGGAATCGATCGAAGGTCCCAAGCGAGACGAGCGTTAACCGACTGAGCCTACGGTCGCAGTTCACTCCAGTGACATCCGAGCGGTCGCTGCGCACTGGGGTTGTCGTTAGGGATTGGGCCAACTTGCGTGGCGAAGCTGGTGTCTGTTGCCAGCCGACAAGAAAAGAAAAAAGGCGGCCCGATTCAGGATCGATCGGCCCGCCAGTATCTTAGACCAGACATTCCTGGTTTAGAAAGTCAGCGTGACTTAGTTGCAGCCACCGTCGCAACCGCTGTTGCAGCCGCTATCACATGCATTATGGCATCCGCAGAAAGCTCGGCAAGCGAACAAACCGCGAAGGCGTGCAAACAACCCACATCCGCATCCGCAACCCAATCGGCCACCGAAGCGGAATCCGCAGCAGCGACCATGTCCATGGCCACATCCGCAGTCGTCGTTGCATCCACAGCCGTGTCCATGACCGTATCCAAAGCCTCGGCCGTAACCGCAGCAAGGATCACATGGTTGTGGGCAGCATACTTGAACAGGAACTTGCTCGCAAACAACTCGTGGTACGCATACAGTTACCGTGTACGGAACTTGTGTGCAAACTCGACGAGGTACGCAGATCGTTTTGGTTTCGCAAACTGGTCGGCATACAGTGTAAGGAACTTGGCAAGTTCGTGTTTCGCATTCCCAGCGGGTTACGCAAACTGGAACTTCTTTAGTGCAAGTTTCGCAAACCCAGCGAGTGCAGCATACTTCGCGTGTGCAAGGTTCGCAAACCCAACGTACGCAGCATACTTCGCGTGTGCAAGGCTCGCATACCCATTCGCAAACTCGGTAGCAAACTTCCTTGGTGCAAGGCTCGCATACCCAAGTGGTTACGCAGTAAGGTACTTCGCGGCACTCAGTGCGGCACTCGTATCGTGTGCAGCAGATTTCTTTGGTTTCGCAAGTTGGAACCCAAACGCGTCGGCAGCAGGTACGAGCTGGCAATTCGCAGCAAACTACTTCGCATGATCCTGGGCACCATACTCGGCAGCATGTGCATGGATCGAATGACCAGTAGCCAGGTGTGCGAACTACTCGCTGAACGGTACGACCAGGAACGGTATACTCTTGAGTATCCCAGTAACCACCACGAACTTGAACCGTCTTGGTGTATTGTACTGGAACTCGAACGGTATAGTGAACTGTGCGAGTGCGTTGCTCAGTCACTGGACGACGTACATTGTAAGTAATCGTCTTCGTTTTGGTTGTGTAAACCGGACGACGCACGTTGTAAGTGATCGTCTTGGTTTCGTGTACTGGACGACGGACGTAATAAGTTACCGTCTTGGTTTCTTGTACTGGGCGACGAACGGTGTAGTTAACCGTCTTATAAACCGTTTCCCGTACTGGACGACGGACTGTGTACTCGCGAGTGTGATAATGTGTTTCGCGAACCAGTCGTGTTACATTGACTTCTCGTTGCTCATTAACGATCGAGTACTCGTTTCGATATCGAGTTACTTCTTGTTGATCGTAGACAACTCTCCTAACATTTCGCATAACGGTATAGGTACCGTTGTTGCCACCGATTGCGGCACCATCTGCTCCTGCAGCGTATCCGCCATCGGCTTGCCCGGAACCATAGTATGTGGCACCGCCACAACACTGAGCCCAAGCAGAGCCAGCCGACAAAGCAGCACTAATTGCCACCAGGGTCAGCATGTTCTTGACCATTCTCATTTGGGTACTCCTAGAAAATCTGACGTTTCTAACCAAGGGAGGTTAATCTGGTCCGGCGAACCGCTCGCCAAACGAGACCTAGATATAACTGTGCAATGCCTAGATTCTGGTTTCCGCCTGAACAACCACGAATGCAAAGGCAATTGGTTCGAGCTAACTTCCTGATCAGCCCATTGTTTTTAACCTTCCTGTGTCGTTGAAATCGACTATCTAGGAAGGCTTGTTTAATTAGGCAGCTTGGGCTGAAAGAAAAAAGTCTAAATACGAGTTCAACTTTGACGATTGTCCCAAAGGAATGGGATGTATTGATCGTCAACAAACTCGCCGACTTTGCTCGATGCAAAATAAGAGTAGGTCGTTCAAAAACGTCGTCTGGGGAATTTATCGAAAATTAATCGACTTCTGAAACATTTATGGCTCAAACGATTGTTACAATTGGCATATTATGGATCGATCAATCCCAATTCGTTGAGCGAACCAATTGCTCTGGTTAAAATGGCAACTGTAAGACAATGTACGGCCCTTCCCACGCCTGATCGGCGGCGACGTAAAATCTGAATCGTGACGAAAAAGCCAATAACTGAAACCACCGAGCATGTACCCAAGGCAGTCGTTGCGAGATTGAGCCTCTACCTTCGCCAATTGCAACTTGTCGAACAGAGTGGGCAAGCGACCATCAGCTCAACTCAACTCGGACAAATGCTGTCGATTACGGACGCGCAGGTTCGTAAGGATTTTGGCTACTTCGGTCAATTCGGCTACCCCGGAATCGGTTATCGTTGCCACGAATTAATCCACGCAATTCGGGAAATCTTGGGCACCAATGAAGTGCGTCCCGTCGCCCTGATCGGCTGCGGGAATATGGGGATGGCTTTGTTGGGCTATCGAGGGTTTCGCAAACAAGGGTTCGAAGTCAAATTGGCTTTTGATGTCGACCAGGACTTGGTTGGCCGCGAAGTCGGTACCATCCTCATTCACGATTTCAAACAAATAACCGAACTGCTGCCGCAATTCGGGATCAGGTTGGCTATTTTGGCTGTTCCGGCTCAGACCGCGCAGAGCGTCGCTGAACACCTCGTTTTTTCAGGGATTTTGGGGATTTTGAACTTCGCGCCGGTTAAGTTAAACTTACCTGCTTCGGTCTCGATTGTGGATGTAGATTTGGCGGTGCAATTAGAACAATTGTCGTTTGGCGTTGTCAAAGTAGAAAGTTCTTTGTAAACTTGCCGACGATCCTTCCGAAAAGGGAGAATCCATCCTATAAATTGCCCCGTGGTGTAATGGTAGCACTAAGGATTTTGGTTCCTTCAGTCTAGGTTCGAATCCTAGCGGGGTAATTGTTTGGCCATGCCCATCCGGTCTGTACGGTCCAGTTTTCTTCTTTCCTCACGAAATCGTTCATCCCACGCAGGCAGTTATACAAACTGCAATCATGCGGGTAATTCCGCGGCCCGTTCTTTTGGTGTTGGCTCTTGGAAATTGACGCCCTGAGCCACAATCGCCCTCCTGGCGGACTCTTGAAGGAAAAGTCTCGTCATTTTGACCAGAAAATCCGAGGTTTGAGTGATCGGCCAAAAGCGAAACGAGGCCAACCGCACATTGGTTCGTCGTTGTCCGAGCGTTTCGGATTTGTCCAAACAATTGTGCGACGCCGGCACCGAATGTGCGACTCCGAACCAGGCCGCGATGTATCGAGGAAGTTATTGAGCACGCCAACTTAAATCAATGAAACGTTTGCGTTAGATTATTTCTATTCCGACGTTTAGGCCGGCGGACTCGACATGTGGCAGCCTGAAACTCTCTCGTTGTACAGCGCTTAATGTTTCAAGTTGTTGTCCGGTAGATATCGCGGCACGTCGAGGAGGATGCGTGTCCTACTCAGCGATTCGGCTCAAAGATAATGGAATTGGATTGGAATTAACTGCAATTGGGAATTTAAATCATGATTGCCTCTCATACGAAAATCCCACAACAATGCGACGTGATTGTGATCGGTGGTGGTCCTGCTGGAGCGACGGCTTCAACGATACTTGCGCAAAGCGGTCTTCATGTGGTGCTGTTCGAGCGTGAAAAATTTCCACGTTTTCATATCGGCGAATCGCTGATCCCGGAAACGTATTGGACGCTGCAGCGAATCGGGATGTTGCCCAAAATGAAGAACAGCCATTTCGTCAAGAAACACAGTGTCCAGTTTGTCACATCAGATGGGAAAACGTCCGCCCCATTCTACTTTTGGGACAACAAACCGCACGAATGCTCGCAAACGTGGCAGGTGGTGCGTAGCGAATTCGATCAGATGATGTTGGAAAACGCACGGGAACAAGGCGTTCATGCGTTTGAAGAAGTTCGTGTCCGTGACGTATTCTTCGTAGACCACGAGGGCAACCGCAACACGGAAGGTCGAGGCCGCGCCATAGGCGTCTCCGTGCAAACGGGTCCTCAAGAGGTTCATGAGGTGACGGCCAAGGTTGTCGTCGACGCCAGCGGCCAAAGCGGGCTGCTCCAAAATCGGCTGAAGCTTCGTATATGGGACCCGACGCTGAATAAAGGAGCGATCTGGACGTATTGGCGGGGTGCTCAGCGCGACTCTGGACGCGACGAAGGGGCGACGCTCGTTTTGCAAACTGAAGGTAAGAACGGCTGGTTTTGGTACATTCCCTTGCACAACGACATTATCAGTATCGGCGTGGTTGCTCCTTTCGACTACCTGTTCAAAGATCGCGGAAAACACGAACAGACCTACTTTGAGGAAGTGGAACGTTGTCCAGGCGTGGCTGCTCGAATCGCATCTGCCGAACGCGTCACCGGGTTCTTCGCCACGCGCGATTATTCCTATCGCTCGAAACAAGTCGCTGGGGACGGGTGGGTGCTGGTGGGAGATGCGTTCGGATTCCTCGATCCACTCTATTCGTCCGGAGTCCTGTTGGCTTTGAAATCCGGTGAAATGGCCGCAGACGCCATAGTCGAAGGGATTGCCAATAATGACTTGTCGGCGAATCAACTCGGAAAATGGGGACCAGGCTTTAACGTCGGAATCGACCGCATGCGGCGGTTGGTGTGCGAATATTACGACGGGTTCAGTTTTGGCAAGTTCGTGCGAACTTACCCAGAACTTACTGGCACGATCACTGATTTATTGATTGGCGACCTGTTCACGGATCGGGTGGACGCAGCCTGGAAACCGATGGAATCGCTCTATCCTCCCGGCAAGCAGCCAATTGCCCCGTGGTTTGCTGGAACGGAAGCCGAACTGAGCCCAACGAAAGCGAACGAACTGGTACTGCCCGATGGCCCGAAACCCTAACGGGCTTGAGTTCAGAAAATAGTACCGGTGACCTTGTTAACTGGGACGCAACCTAATCGTTGATCGCACAAAAGAACCACATGACGCTTCGTCAGCCAAATGGAAGAATGTCGCGAAAGCTTGCGAGCAAATGTGATACGGCTTTATCTCTTGTCAACAACCAATTTTATTTCGTTTGGCTTCGCCTCGATAACCACCACTAAATCGGTTGTTGAGTAATCGGCATATTTGCTTGCGACTAGATCGCCGTGATCGTGGTTCACTTTAATGCCGTACATTTCAACCACATGTTGCGCAATGACGCAGCGATGTTTGCCGGCAACGGCGCCATCATTGGGATGATACGTGGTGAGCCGAAACTTACCTTCGCGGTTGATCGTACCTCGGGCGTTTATCTTGTGCTCATCCGACAGCAATTCGATCGTGCCGAACTTAATGGGAGTTCCATCCTCAAACACCACGGTTCCCTCGACCGGGTATGCCGGAATCGATTTATCGCAACCTGTGATCGACAACAAGCAAACCACGAGGCCAACACCACAGCAAATCCGAAGAGCTCTCATGATTCGTGGCGCGCTCGCTTTCGTGCAAAAGATATGATGGACGGTCACCAAACTAGTATTCCGTGTCAATCAACCGACCGTCAGCGCGGTTGCACAGCCTTCCCAGCGTTATCGTATCGACCGAATTCGAAATCGCTCGGGTTTGGCCATCGGCAAAAGCGAAATTCGTGACACCTGGGTGCCAACTCCCAAAGCCCATGATATCGCCCGGTTCCATTTCAGCATGCGATGCCAGTGGTACTGTGGGCCCGCCGATTCTTGCGACGGCGTTAAAGTCTTCACCATTGAACATTGGACCATTAAAGGGCATTTGGTTAAGCCGATGCGGCTGAACATGCAACTCACCAACCAGCAATGTATGAGAAACACCATCCATGATATCCATGTTCGTAATTCGATCGACCCAGGCGCCAACTCGAATGCCGCTGGGCGATTCCATGCTGGTGATGCAATGTGCACGAGAGGAAATAATCACGCCCGTTCCATTGCCCCCTCGCCAATAATCCGTTGGAGCCCCGATTGAACCAGGGCTGGGGTCTCCATGATTTCCAGCATAATCCCCAGTTGCACCACCAACCACGGTGATTTCTACCCCAGCGGGGCAGCCGCAGGGAAGCGTAATCGTCCCCTCGATCGACATGTCGGGTGCGATAGCATCCGCGGTCGAACGCCGAGTTGGGCAAGAAAACAAGCCAGCAGGCGTGTTGATCAAGTCGACTGGGTGCTCTGAATACGGAACCGATGGGTTCCAACCCGCGTTAAGATTGTCTTCATCGATGAACGGCAGGATCCGCACAAACCATGAAGGTTCTGTACCTCCACAATCAAACCGCGGCTCGGGAAACATCGCCGGAGTGATTCGTGCCGGAGGGAAGGCTCGTTGGTTACTGTAAAAGTTCAATGTCCCGGTCGCAATTTCACGCAAATTTCGCAAGCAGGTGTGCTGCCTTGCCGTCTCGCGAATGGATTGCACCGCTGGGAAGGCCATAGCCAGTAAAATCCCGATGACTGCGATCACAACCAACAATTCGACGAGTGTAAATCCCAAATGTCGATGATTTGTTTTCATAGGATACTTCGCTAGTTTGGAGCTTTGACGATCACCCAGATTTAACGCTTTTCTGTACCAGCGCGTACTGAAGATTATATCAAAAAAATGTGATTAATTCAAAGATATTGGCATCTTTGTCAATGATGCGTCAATTGGTGCCCTAATTTCGTTAACACCCAGACGACATCCCGCTATTTCCCGCAAAATCGTTCACCGTACAACCAGGTTCCGGTTACCAGTGAGCCTTCGGCGACTGCCAATGGACCCGCATCATGTCCATGCTTTCTGGTGGATTCCCCGAATTGACTTCGCAATCGATATAGTTTCACCAGCTTGCCGAATCGTAAACGCCATATCACCAGAAATGTGCTGTCAATGACTTTCGAATGTTCCACGGAAACGCATATCATGAACCACGGTCGTCTAGCTTTCTCCGCAACTCCAATTTAGTGTCAAAAAATTGCCTTGGTGCCTGTCAGAGTTGCTGATTTGTTCGCTTGAAACTTCTGCGGTTTAATGTTTTCAGGTTTTCCGAAGTCAAGTCAGGTGGTGTTAATGAAGTCGCTTCTTTTCGCTCTGCTCGTTATCGTTACTGCGGCCTCGGCTCACGAGCTGCGGGCTCAAACCAATGTCGCGGACATGTTCGAAATCAGGAAACACGAATTCGGGGTCGTCGCGGCTAACTCAAAAACAGTTTACGTTTTCAAGCTCAACAACAAATTCAGCACACCCGTACATATCAGCGGCGCAAGAACGAGCTGTGGTTGCACGCTGGCACACGTCAAGACTCCGGTCGTCGAGCCAGGCCAATTGGGTGAAATTGAGGCAACCTTTGTTACAACTGCGTTTCGCGGACAACATGGTGCCAACATCACCGTCACTATAACGCAACCCTACTTCACTGAGGTCCAGTTACGCGTCGATGGTTTTATCCGTAGCGATGTGTATTTGGACCCGGGCGATGTCAATTTCGGCAGTCTGCTCATGGGGAACGAGCATTCACGCACCATCGACGTATTGTATGCCGGTAAGTTAACGTGGGCCCTTGAAAGCATTCGCAACAGCAACCCACACCTTAAAGCCGAATTGATCGAGACGAAACGCGAGGGGACATCCGTCAATTATCAGCTCAAGGTGACCATCGATCCGCAAATGTCCTCCGGATTCTTCCACGAGGAAATTCGTCTCGTGACGAACGAGCCCAATCGAACGATCCCCGTTACGATTAAGGGATTGCTCAATTCATCCATTCAGGTTCCATCGGTCGTTGACCTTGGGCGAATTCGACCTGGGGAAGTAATTAACAAGGTCGTCGTCGTCAATTCTGAACGAATGTTCACGGTACTCGGCGTCGAAAACAGCGACAATCGGATAGAAATTACCCGCCCAACGGAGCAAAAAAAGACGCACATTATCAAACTCACATTTAATGCCAATCGGCCAGATGAACTTCACGACGAAATCGTTCTGAAAACAGATGATCCGATTGTTCCGGAAACGCGGTTTCGTGTTTCGGGTTCCGTGTTGCCTGAAGGGAAATGAGGGATTGGTTACCCTTGAGGCCCGCCAAGAATGAATTAAGCTGGAAGGTACGAATAAAACGTCGAGCTGCAAATGATGCCCCAACGCGTTTATCGCACGGGTCGATATACGATTGTGCCAGCTCAATCTCTGTTACCTTCTGATGATTAGCGGTTCAATATACTCGTGATTGACAAAAACGACTCGACGGCGCGTCGGACCCGTATCGCCAGCGTGTCACTTGACCTCGACAACAAATGGGCCTACCTCAAGACGCACGGCGACGAAGCTTGGGAATCGTTCCCTTCCTATTTGGACCTAGTCGTTCCTCGCATTCTCGACATGCTGAAACAATTCAACATGACGATCACGGTTTTCGTGGTGGGGCAAGATGCCGCCATTGAAGCGAACCATGCGAGTTTGGCAAAGATTGCCGACGCAGGACATGAGATTGGCAACCACTCCTTTCATCATGAGCCCTGGTTGCATCTCTATTCCGATCAACGGCTTCATAAAGAGTTCGAGTCGAGCGAGCGAGCAATTCGCTTGGCCACAGGTCAAAACCCGCGCGGATTCCGTGGCCCTGGTTTCAGCATTTCCGATGGTGTATTGCGAGTCTTAGCGGAACGGGGATACGAGTATGACTGTACAATCTTCCCCACGTTTTTGGGGCCTGTTGCCCGTGCGTACTATTTCATGAAGTCGCGCTTAAACAAAGGGGAAAAGGAAAAGCGGAAAGCCTTGTTCGGCCGCTTTCGAGATGGCTTTCGTCCACTTCGCCCTTTTCGCTGGAACGTGCAGGGACACGAGCTGATCGAAATTCCCGTAACAACAATGCCAATTTTCAAATTGCCAATTCATTTAAGCTATATCGCTTATTTGGCTGGGTACTCGCGCTTGGCAGCCCTTGCCTATTTCTGGAAATCGTTGTTGCTCTGTCGCCTGTTCCGATTGGAACCATCGCTACTTTTGCATCCGCTCGACTTTATGGGGAAAGAGGATGCCCCTGAACTTAGCTTCTTTCCCGGCATGAATCTCTCATCCAATTACAAGCTAGCTATCGTCGAGAGCGTGCTCGCAATGCTTTGCAAACATTATCGAGTCGTCACCATGGGTGAACACGCATATTTGGCGGCGCAACGCAGATTAACGCATCGCGATTTGGCACTTGTGCGCCCAGTTACCTTGGAAGAATAACGAGTTCCGTAGCGTGACCCCGTATCTGGCAATCTTAAGTCCGCATGATACAGCCGCTGAAGCGAGCGCCTGACTTTCGCAAACGATTGACTTGGTCAATTGCCTTCTCTTCATAGGTTGTGATGGTATCGATCAGATAGTAACAGCTATCGCAATACCGCGCGAATGCATTCGCCAGCAGGTCGTCGGAGCCGCCTGCAGCCAGAAGCGTGAATTGAAATCTAGAACGCAACCATTGCATCACCCGAATGATCGAGGCTGGTTGCGACTTGCGAAAAGTTATCTCGCCTTCTCCCGCGCCAAGTGTGAACAAGTTGTGCCAATCCGTTTTGGCAAACAACACATCGCTAGGCTCGTCGCGATTGATCAACTCCGCCAAGCCCGCGGAAAACCGACCTTGCTGTTCGGACGGATCAATCAACAAGACTGGATTGTTCAACCGTGTAGCCAGTTCTCCACTGATCAACTTAATCGCTTCGAGATAGGAAATATCAGATTCGTCACCTACAAACATCAATACCGCCGAAGCCGGGCTGGGATATTGTTTGAGTATTTGATCGACAACCCGTTTCACGTCGCGCTGGTGGTGCAACAGACGGTCCGCATCCCGTGCCGTTGGGTACGCATGCGGCGTGTTTACCGCGTGCGGAGAATCTAATCGCAAATCCGGCTTACCGTACGATAACGATAATCTTCCTAAGCCTGAATCTTCATCGAAGTCGGGTGATGGAGGAGATTGCTCATTGGAATCGGTGTCGGTGAAATGCCAGTCAGATTCATGAGACGACGAACGTCGTGAGCGTTCTTCGACAGCCGGCGTGGCTTGCGGAACAGGTTCATCATCCTTGAGATCCAGACGCGGTCCTGCGGATGCGTCCTCCGGTTGCGGCTGTGCCTTGAAATGAGGCTTGTTCATGGGAACTGACGATGCCGACGGATGCGTCTCGTTCGTACTGATTTTGATCGTCGCCGGCTTCTCGACGAAGACCAACTCGGAATGGTCGAAGGCTCGATGATCGGCCACCAATTGCAAACGGCTCAACCATTGATCCTGCAATTCAAGCGCGGCGCGATTGAGTTGAGAAACGTGTTCAATTGTCCGGCGAGATACATCATCCATGGTTTTGTCGTTCTTTTCAGTTCAATGCGTCAGCCTTAACGCATGCCCAGTTATCCTTCATTCCGCAGTATCAAGGTGCATCGTCAGTAGACCGTAGTTGTTGAAACAACTCTCTCAGTTCAACGCGAACTGCCCTGCCTTGGGACACCGGCCGCGTGGACTGCACCTTGACTTCAGCTTGCTTCTCCTTAACGATTGTCTCCGAGCGTTTTACGACAATCATGTCGCGATCATCGGCAAATCCCCCCGCGATTGGCTTTCTCTGTGCGTTCCCGATTGACTTTGAAGCGTCTTCCGTAACCTCATCTCCCATTGACATCGCATCGGATTGGTATTGTGGATGCATGGTGATGGGATACTCCACGGAGTACGCAACATCCAGATCCACTTCCGCTGGATAGTTTTGTTCGTGGAGACCACGGTGATAGGAAGTTGTCAGGTTGTCGGCGTCAAAATGGTGTGGTGGCGTATTCGAGCGAGTGGCGGAATCCGCAGATATGAACTCGATATGACTCAACTGGCTCACTTGCTCGACAGCCTGGTTTTGCAGGACTTCGACGTCGGCTTTGCTCAAGGTCGTCGAGTTCACGTTCGATTGTACTGCCAATGCAAACCAAGGATCATCCACTTCCTCTTCTTCTGGAAACTCCTCAAATGCAAACGGGTTCTCCACGTGGTCGGCTCCCGTATCGGATTCAAACGGTTGAGCATCTGGCAATTCGGCTGATTCGTTCGTGGAAGTAGTGGCGTGAACGACCGATTTGCTCACATTGTCCTCTTCAGTGTTGGCAAATGGCTGGTCGATGCCAATGATGGGCTGTTCGACCACAATTGGAGTGTCGCGATGCAGCTCCCATGAATGAGCCAACGATTCAGCGAGGCCCTGAATACCGACGCGATCTCCACCCGCAAAATGTTCGAAGTCAACGTGCGTCGTCGGCTCATTGTCATGATGGGTGCGACCTGGAGAAGGATCCTGAGCGGTCCCATCCAGCGCAACGAGTTCTTGCACCAAGCGATCGATTTCAACTTGCGAACCGGGGATCTGCACCTGATTGGTGCTTGTTTGATTTTGATTCGGAGAAGTGCCCACGCTGCCATAGTCGATTTTGGACGTTACCTCGTCAACGCTCGAATCCGTTCTCTCGGTCGTTTGTGGCCCGATTGAGGAGACCTCGCTTTCCACCCGCAGGGTACCGAATTCCAAAACGGATTCCTCTTCAGTCGTTTGCGGCAGCCATCCCTCATTGGTCGGCAAAGGAATCGATTGGATATCGGCCCAGGTTTGGCGGATCAATTGGGAATTGATCGTGCGTTTACCTTGGCTGGCCGCCTCGTACATGGCGTGGCTACAAATTTGATTGATGATACGCGGCACGCCATCACTAAGTTTATGAAGCGCATCCAGGGCGGCCGGATCAAATAATTCGCGGCCATCACGACCGCAGCTTTTGACTTGGGAAAGCGTATAAAAATACGTTTCGTCACGCGTCAATGGATGCAAATAGAAACGCCCCGTAACCCGCTGATTGAAAGGTTCGGCTTTGGCATGGTTCAAGCGATCTTCGAGCGCCAGTCCGCCGCACAGAACAAGCCGAACTCCCGGCTTTCCGTCGCGCACAATGTTCGTCAGTTGCCGAAGTTCATCTAGGTGCAATCGCGACAACATGTGCGCTTCATCGATTAACAACAACAATCCCTTGGCGCAGGCATCACTATTCTTAACGTAGTCGATGAGCGACAACCGCAGTTCACTCTCCGACGTTGAGCGAAATGGACGTTTGATTTCAAATAGAATCGACTGCATCAATTCAGCGCGTGACCGCAACCGAGGGCACGACACCTTCGCCACGACGAATCGGCTGCGATTCTCCTCCGCAAGCTTCTCCAGCAATAGCGATTTCCCGGTTCCAGGTTGGCCGACGATGACCGTGATTCCGCTGCCGCTGTCGATGCACATTCGCGCGCGTTGCAAGACATCGACCATGGTCGGGACGTTGACCAACAACGACGTATCGGGCGCCGACGAGAATGGCATGCGATTCAGTTTGAAGTGTTCGTGCACCATTTAGATTCTCCAATTATGCCTGTTGACTTCGGTTCGCTCACTTACTCAACAGAGTCCACATGACGTTCGAAATCGCTGCGAATGGGTTTGTAACAACTTCGCCAAAGAAGTCAGTGTCGACCAAGGTTGCGATCACCAGCAAGCAGCACACACCCAACAACACAAGCTCGCTCGCGTGCAGAATCGTCTTCGTAAGCGAATCGGAAAAATGCTTCGAACGCTTAGCTGCGTGAAACTCACGTATCGAGCCAACAACCGGCATCGCCAAAGCCGTAGCCACTTGGTCTTGAGATTTGAACCGTCGCTTATCACAGGTCGGATTGTATCGCAATGCCAACACACCCCCCAAAGAAACCGCCAGGCAAACCGCCAGCATCCATGACCGTCCCTGTGGACCCTGGATCGGTTTACTCCGTTTGGACATCACCATCTTCTCCAAGCCCACGGCGTCCTCGCTCGTCAGACCTGGTTGGTTGAGCTGAATCTGGAACTCGCGGAACATCTGCTCCATTTGTTTTTGATTCTGACGGATATTCGATTGCATCGACGAAAGAATCCCCGCAGACGCGTACAGGTTTGCGAAGTCCCGTTTCGGGTCGATTAATGGCGCCAGGATCGTTGCGGCAAGATTGTCACCTACCCGCTCGTTCGACATCGATGCATTTGCAAATTGATTTTGAACCCGTAAAGCACCATTCTGACCATAAAACGAATTGAGTTGATCACGTAAAGTTTGAATTCTTTGACGCATCGACAACATCTCCGGGTGGTCCGCATGCCAGTTGTTGGCCGCTTGAGCTGCATTCATTTGCTGGTAGACGCGAGCAATTTCGTGCTGCAAGGAAATGCTTGTGATTTCGTCATCGCCGTCACCGACCTCTTCCTGGGAATTCAGTCGGCCCTTGATCGTTTCAGCCAATGTCTCGGTCTGAAGTAGAGTTCTGTCCAACTGTTCGCTCAAGAGATCGGTCGCCTGCAACAATGTCTGGTTTTGTTCGGAAATTTCCTGGGCCAACGAAGCCACCCATGCTTGCGCCAGTTGTTCTTGATTCGACTCTTTAGACGAGGCAATCAGCTCAGTGGTGATTGTCGAGACCAACATGTTGAGAAAGGCTCGTTCGTCAGGCCTTCCACGACCAATCATTGTCACGTGGATCAAGATGGAATTCGGCTTTTGACCGAACTGAGTTCCCACGCGGATCACATCCCGCAATTCCTGTGGTGTTTGTCTTTGCAGCCAAGATTCTTCAGTGGGATACAATGACTTCAGCTCACCCACCAAGTTTGTCAATCGTTCATCCGTCGTACAGGCGGCAATCCCCGCAGAAATGATTTGTTTTGCGGAACGCTTTTCCAACAACTGTTGTCCCAGCTTGACCCTTAGTTGAGCACTGCACTCATAATGTTCCACCGTAAACGGTGCAATCAACATGGCGATAACCAGAAATGCGGAGGATGACACGGTCCACACGTATAGATGTCGCCACGAAAACGGTCGCGTTGAACCCTTTTGGTTGGATGAGCTTGGGGACCTGCTCATATCCACGATACCCTGTTTTGCTAATCAATTGCGCGCACGACGATGCGCACTTCCCAATGGTTATCGTCATGGCCGTAATAATTCCTTTAATCGGAATTTTTTAACAAGGATTCAAGCCAGAAGCTCGGAGTTCTCTCGTTGTTTTCTCAGCCGAGCCAGCTCAGGACTGCAGAGCCGATACGCATGCACAAACTGAAGTTGTCCGGAGAAAAATGAGCCCCGAGCCAAGATGGAGGTGTGCCGCAAGCCATGTGGACGCGAAAATAAGCGCAACATCGCAAGGGAAAGGGAACTTAATCGTGCAAGTCGATATCTGACGGGTGCGAAAGGTCTTGCGCTGGAGAATTTGCCACGCCATTTCGCGGCCGCAGTCCATGAGGTCGAGGAACCAAGGTTCGCCTGGCAACGATCGTCTCAAACACACCTTGTTGGGTCACTTCACTCCTTTGATTACACAGTTTCAAACTCCATTTAACTCGCCCGCTTCGGCGGCCATTCGAAACCGTCTCCAACACACCCATGACAACATGCACCGTATCGCCGAAGAACAGCGGTCGTAAGAACTCCCAGTTGCGGATCGCCGCGAACGCCAATGTTTCAACGTCTGGTGCCCGACTCGCCAGTCCAGCGGACCAAGATAATCCCAACAAGCCATGCGCAACTCTTTGGCCGTAAGGCGTCGACTCGGCGAATTGCCGATCGATATGTAGCCGATTGAAGTCGCCCGTCATTGACGCGAAAGTCACTACATCGGCTTCCGTGATGGTCCGCGCGGGACTGGTCCACTCCATTCCAACTTCGAGGTCTTCAAAAAACAATCGTTCCGCCATCCGTGACTCCGATTCCGCTGTATGAATACTTAGATTTGAATGAATATGTTCGGTGTCGAGTGCCATGAAATCACTGTAATCAGTTTGCTTAACCAACGCCGTCTAACCAAAAACGTATGAGACGCAGCGGGAACTCCAACCCCAACGTTCATACCAAACCCAAGTTGCCAAATGTAGTCCGCAACCTCATGTTCGACCTAGCGCCAAAACTTTTACTTGAACGAGCCGAATCCGCATCATACGCACCGGCAAGATTCATTGCTTTCGCCAAACGTCCACGACCAAATTCGCCTAGAACCTGGGGACAAGTAAAGTGTACGCAGAGACCTTATTGCTCATCGCACGCATTGACCACGAAGATTCGCGGATGACGCGTTCGCTGGAGATTACAAAAATGTCAATGGATCGCGGCGTTTAGGAAATTGACCGAACTCTGCGAAGCTCGAAACATCAAGCACCCTTATCCGTTGATGGTGCCGAAGCAAATGCGAAACGACATGATCCGAATTTGAATTCATACTTCCGTCGAACTGCCAATGCCACTTGATTGTCGACAAACGCCATGTGCTGGACAATTGTCGGCTCATCACAAGCTAGACCTGCAGACTGACTCGCTGAAGCTAATCGATGCTCAAAAAAGAAAATCGGGGCGAAAGGATTCGAACCTTCGACCTTCTGGTCCCAAACCAGACGCGCTAGCCAGACTGCGCCACGCCCCGGTGCCTTGAAGTTGATCCAAGCTCATGATTCATCAGCCGAATCACGGTTTTGCAGCAAAACCCACCTCAACACAAGCTAAATATGCTAACAAGCTTAAATCTTTAATGCAATGCGTCTCTACACGGCCAAAACTATCGATTTCCTCCAATAATGTCGCCGAATTCCGCAATGAACTCTGTTGTCATCCGCCACAAACCCAATTCAGGCCCCGTCACATCGCGGCCCTTCGTTCGTTAGGCAACCCGGCGCATCCCGGACTGGCCAGAATTCTCCATCAGCGACTCCTTGATACGCTCGAACTCAGCCGGATTGGCAAAGTGAATGATGATCTTCCCGCCGTTCCTGGAGTTCTTCTTGATTTCGACTTTCGTTCCAAGGACCATTTTGATTTGATGTTGCAGCGCTTCAATTTGTGGGTTGGTCGCTGCTTGCCGTTGGGTCGGTTTACCAGGGGCGTGCCCATCTACGCGACCCAGGTACTCGTTGACTTCGGTTTCCGTTTGCCGCACGCTCCAGCCCTCGCGCTGGATCTGCTCCGAGAATTCAATTTGCAGATTTTCCTCCCCGAGCGGCAACAAGGTGCGCGCATGGCCGGCCGTGATCAGACCCTTCTGCAGCGCCTCCTGGCATGCAACCGGCAACTCCAACAAGCGAATCAAATTTGTGAGCGTGGACCGATCAATTTTGAGCCGATTGGCAAGTTCTTCCTGAGTACAACGGTGCTCGTCGATGTAACGTCGGAATGACAATGCCTTTTCGATTGGATTGAGATCTTTTCGCTGCAAATTTTCCACGATCGCCAATTCAGCCACGAGGCGATCATCAGCCTGACGAATGCGGGCGGGGATAGTCGACCATCCTGCCGCAATCGCTGCGCGGAGGCGACGCTCTCCGGAAATCAACTCGAATCTCGAACCGACGCGGCGCACCAAGATCGGCTGCAACATGTCGTGGCTCTTCAGGCTTTCAGACAGAGACGCAATTTCAGTTTGGCTAAATTCGCGGCGTGGTTGAAATGGGTTCGCGTCGATCTCGTGTACACTGAGTTGGATTAGGTCGCTCGTGCTTTCCCCAGAGCCACTAACGGGCAAGGCTCCCATCTCGCGCTGACACCGCTCGCAATGACAATCTTCCGGATGATCACCACTATTGGGCAATTCCGAATGGATTTGTCCCGTCGTCTCCAACGCCGAGGCCCCTAGCAACGCTTCCAATCCGCGGCCCAATCTTTTCTTTTTAGGATACATTTGTTAACACCTCCATGCACAATTCAATATAAGCGCGTGTTCCTCGCGAACGCGGAGCATGATCGAGGACTGAGATACCAAAACTTGGCGACTCGGCCACCGCGACATCGCGAGGAATTACCGTTTCAAAAACAATTTCACCAAAGAAGTCGCGAACGTCATCCTCGACTTCCTTTGTAAGTTCTAGAGTGGGGTCGTACATCGTCAGCAAGATCCCAGCGAAGCTGAGCTTTTGATTTTGGCCTACCATGATCTCACGAATCAACTCGATCATCTGTTTCAACCCTTCCATGGCGAAGTACTCGCATTGGATGGGCATCAGAACTTCGTCGCTGCATGCCAGGGCCTTTTGCGTAAGACTACCTAGGGACGGGGGACAATCGATAAGAACAAAATCAAATTTCGCCGTATCATGATTCAGGTGCTCGATCAGCCGATTCGCATAATCAGAATCTGCGTGTGCTAGCAACTCGACGTCGCGAAACCGCCGACTTCCCGGCAGCAACATCAGTCCCTCTTGATTCGTCGTGAGCAGGCTATGCCGCAGGCTTTCTTCACCAACCAATGGATGCTGTTCCAAGGGACGGCGCCCTAGCCCGGTAGTCGCGTTGCATTGCGGATCCATATCCACCACCAACGTAACCTTGCCCGCCTTGGCCAACCCAGCGGCCAGATTCAATGTGGTTGTGGTCTTCCCAACACCACCCTTCTGATTGGCTATGCAAAGCGTCTTAGGCAAGGGACATGCTCACAACTGGTAAAGGCTCGCGACAACGATTTGGGCTCCAGGTTTTCACCCCCTGTTTGCCTCCGATTGAAAAACCGGGCAAACACATTTTGGGGAGAAGATAAATACCAATCTTCAGATTCTCTGGAAATGCCAATACCGAAAATCAGCATGAAGGATGGCGAAAATCAGAGTAAGCACTTCTGGAAATAGCGATAGCAGTTGCACGTGGAACTTTGCGCATGCTTCGCATTTTGCCTGGTCGTTCCACGTGAAACCGGTCCCCGACATCGTGCATCGGCCGAGTCGTCAACATTCCAAGCGCAAAGAAAAGGGCTGAAGCAACCCGTGCCTCAGCCCAAATGACGTATCTAAGCCGCCGCAAGACTGCGGCCAGCCACGTGTTTTAGTATCGGTAATGGTCCGGCTTGAAGGGACCTTCGATGGGAACATTGATGTACTTGGCCTGCTCGGGAGTCAGCTTCGTCAGTTTGACACCGATCTGGTCCAAGTGTAGGCGAGCGACTTCCTCGTCCAATTGTTTCGGAAGCACGTGCACCCCCAACTTGTACTTCTTGGCGTTTTGCCAGAGTTCCATTTGAGCCAGGACCTGGTTCGTAAACGAGTTTGACATGACGAACGAGGGATGGCCTGTGGCACAACCGAGATTAACCAAACGGCCTTCCGCCAAGATCAAAATCGTGCGGCCATTTGGAAACGTGTACTTGTCGACCGGGCCACCGACATCCTGGTCAGATTTAATCCGTTCACGTTTGACGTCTTTTTGGGCATTCAGCCACGCCATATCAATCTCATGATCGAAGTGTCCGATGTTGCAAACGATTGCGTCATGCTTCATCTTGTTCAAATGGGCTCCGGTGATAATATCTCGGTTTCCGGTCGCCGTCACAAAGATGTTACCCTCTGCAACCGCCTCTTCCATGGTCGTGACTTCAAAACCCTCCATGGCAGCTTGCAGTGCATTAATCGGATCGATTTCAGTCACAATGACACGGGCGCCGTAACTCCGCATGGAGTGCGCACAACCTTTGCCGACGTCCCCGTACCCGGCCACGATAACGACCTTACCGGCAACCATCACATCCGTAGCACGTTTAATCCCGTCAGCTAAAGACTCTCGACACCCGTACAGGTTGTCGAACTTGCTTTTTGTCACTGAATCATTCACATTGATTGCGGGAACCTTGAGTTCGCCACTGGCTAACATCATGTTTAGGGCTTTGACTCCCGTTGTCGTCTCTTCGGTAATTCCACGAATATTCGCCAACAGTTCGGGATATCGTTTATGGACGATTGCCGTCAGATCACCCCCGTCATCAAGGATCATGTTGAGCGGTTGACCGTCTGGGGAAAACAGTGTCTGCTCAATACACCATTCGTATTCTTCTTCAGTTTCGCCCTTCCAAGCATAAACTGGAATTCCGCGTGCCGCGATCGCGGCAGCAGCCTGATCCTGGGTGGAAAAGATATTGCAACTCGACCATTGCACCTCAGCACCCAACTCGATGAGTGTCTCGATCAGCACCGCGGTTTGAATGGTCATGTGCAAACACCCCGCGATTCTGGCACCTTTCAGCGGCTTCGATTGGCCGTATTTTTTGCGTAACGCCATCAATCCAGGCATTTCGTTTTCCGCCAAAATGATTTCATTGCGACCGAGTGTCGCCAGTTTGATGTCCTTTACCTTGTAGGGCAGTTTTTCGGTTGCTGCTTGGGCCACGTTAATCGTTCCTTTAGTCAAGATCTCTAAGATAATATTTGGTTGAAAATGCTCTAAGCGAAGAGCTTCCGCAAGTGCCGGTTGGCCGCGAAATCTACGGTACGTTTTGAAACGAACACCGCAACCTGACGCGTGCGCGGAGCGTACGCATGAAGCACAAATCTCAAACTCAGCAGTCCCTGTCGGAGTTAGAATCCGCCAACAATCAATCTACGATTCTCGTAAGAATTTGGTTTATCTGTTCGTGGCGAACCATGTTGCTGCTGCGCAAGCCGACGAATAGTTCGGTCGTCGGACAATTCATTATTATTGTGACAAACCGCTCCTTAACAAGCGCCATCACTCACTATTCTGCGAAAAACTCGTAGATTTAGATGAAAGTCTGAAAACATGGCCGAGCCTCGACGTCGTCATCGAACTAAGGGCGGACTGATTCACGTTGCTAGCATCGAATCCGTTTTGCGTTCGGAAACTAGTTGAAGGAGTGCCGCGCATTGGAAATAAACGCACGCATTAACGCGTGGTCTTTCTTACCTGGAAAATTCTCCACACCGCTAGCAGTATCGACGGCTCGGATCCCGGACGTCTCGATAGCGGCAGCTACATTTTCCGGCGTCAAGCCGCCGGCCAGGACATAATTTTCCAGTGAGACTAGTTTCGCTGCCTCCGACCAATCGATGACTCGACCGGTCCCTCCGAATTGGCGGCCAGCATGCGCGTCCAGCAAGATCTTGCTTGCCCCCGCTTCCAGCCACGCATTAGCTTGTTCGCTCACCTCGTGTAAGTTCGTCCAGGGAATCGCTTTGATTATTTCGCACGAATCGAGGTCGAAATCGCGTAATATTTCAACTTGTTCGTTTCCATGAAGTTGAATCATCGAAAGCCGACATGATTCGCGGACGCTTGTGATCAGATCTGGCCTTTCATTGACAAATACGCCAACGCAGAGAATACTACCGGCTACAGCCTCCACAATTTCTGCCGCTTGCTGCAGCGTGACATGGCGTAGGCTGCGTGCGTAGAAGTTTAGACCGATGGCATCTGCCCCCAGTTGTTTTGCGGCGAGCGCATCGGCAAGATTTGTAATGCCACAAATTTTTATTGTGAACAAGGCTACTCACACCTTTCGTTTTTTGCATTCCATTGACATTGATGCCAACAGCGTCGACAACTCAAACCAGTCCAATCGCCATCGCGCAACGAATCGCTAAGTTGCGTCGTTCGCCCACACCGAGAATCCCGCAGGATCGACTCCCTATCTTGGTAACTGGGGTCTCAGGCGTATCCGGTTTTAACGCCTTCTATTATTTGTCGCATCATTACCCGGGGCAGGTCTTCGGTCAACGCCCCCGAGAAACGTTCCGCCTCAACGACACTGGGATTCTTGCGTTTAATCTCGAGGATCACGAGTCGACGCGGCGCGTCTTGCGCGAGCATCGCATAAGGTCGGTCCTGAGCTGTGGCGGAAATTGTGCCTTAAAATCGTGTGAACTCGATCCCGCAATGGCTCATCAGGTCAATGTCGTCGGCATCGAATCCCTGCTGCAGGCCATTGAACACGCTGAACGTTCGCACACGAGTGGCATGTTCGGCGAAACAATACGTTTAGTCCACTTGTCAGTCGACTTGGTTTTTTCGGGGCTGAAAGGGGCAGCTTACAACGAGCACGATCCGCCAGACCCGGTCACGGTATACGGCTCGACCATGGTCGCAGCGGAGAAAACGGTGCAAGAACATAGGCCCGACGCGTGTATCTTGCGCATCTCTCTGCCGATGGGTGTTAGCTTTAACGGCCATGCAGGTGCCATCGATTGGATTAAATCTCGATTTGCGGCTGGCCGTCCAGCCACATTGTACTTTGATGAAGTGCGAACGCCGACCTACGTGCAGGGACTCAATCTGGTTTTTGAGCACATGTTGAGCAATTCGCTCTCTGGGCTGTTTCATTGCGGCGGGACGCGACAACTGAGTCTTTTCGAAATCGCCCAAGTCATCAATCGTGCAGGCAACTACGATCCACACTTACTGAAGGGATGCTACCGCATCGAGGCCGGTCCCATTCCGCCACGTGCGGGAAACGTTGCCATGGACTCCTCGAAACTACTGCAACTCCTCAGCCAAGCAGAGCCCGAAACTGGGCTAACATCGCTGCTCATGAAGTGGCCTTACCTGGATATCGACGTCCCCACTCATCGCACATGGCACTTCCATCAAGGGGAGAGAGGGCTTTTCGCGCCGCGCGGTGGCATTTCTTCCACGTTATACGAGCTTCCAGTTTGCCCTCCCTCCGAAGAATGAATTCTGTGGCGTGGCTCCGTGGCGTGGCAAGGCTTCCTGAATTCGGAATTCGTGGTCACCCTTGCTTCATCGTTGATCTGAGGCCTCATCGTACCACACGCGTAGCGAAAGAAAAAATTCACCTCGATAGGCGTTTGAGCTTTTAGCCGGAGGTTGAGCGCAGCGATACCTCCGGAAAATTAGAACATGATATTTAAGGCACCCTGAAAAGGGTGCCAGCCGATAAGTGAACTCTACTCTGCCAGACAACACTGCTCCCCTTTGGCATGCAACCGGCTTGTCTCCAATTGCCGGAATTGTTCGCTACGCCGAAACCTCCGGCTAACGACTGCAACTCCCTCCGAGTTTCCACTACCAAATCGTTTTAGCCTCACATCACAACCCGATACAAATTAAATGTGCGGTACAATGAGATCGGAGGCGCACGTTGATATTTGTGCAATCGATTCACCTAGTCTTGCCACCTACCCAATCAAATAGTTTAGCCAATCATTCATTCATCGAATCAGCACGATTCTTGCTCCGCTCGGCAGCGACCGCGAGAGGTGTCGTTCTTGCTTGCAGTTGCTGAGACTGAACATGGCCGCTGCCCTAACGCTAGCGTGATGAATACGCCAAGTTTGTGCAGCAGGCGTTAAATTCGTTCATAGATTTTCTAGTTTTCTTCGATACAGGGAGATAGGGGTTTTTCCGATTAGTTGAATTGTATGGCTTGTAATTTATGGCTCGTAAGATGTGTGGCAATCAAATTCGGTTTGGCGGACTGTTTGTACTCTTATCGCTTGCCCTTTTGATTGCGGGCTTAACGGCACGCGCTTGTCTTGGTCAAGCCTTTTCGGAGGTCATACCGGAAGTCACCAGTCTTGGAGATATTGAATCTCCGCCATGGACTCCGGAAAACAGAAATCTGGCTTTTGGCGGATCAGTTTCCGACTGGCTGCAGCTGGATACGCCGTATACGTTCGCGATGCTTGATTTCCAGAATCGGCAAGGCGATAAGGAGAATTTTCTCTTGCGACGTGCCCAAACCCAGTTTGCCGGGCCAGGGGTTGTGTTCGGTGCACAGTTTCGGCCGTCAGCCATCATTGGCCGAACCAACCGTGAAAACAAATTCAATTATTTAGGGCGTTTCCCTGCAGACTTCTCAGGCAACACGGCAACAGACATTCGGTTGCTTCAGGCTAATCAAGGACTTACCCTCCAAGCGAATTCATTCACGCACGCCTACATCGAAACACTATATTCCGATGTGTTCAGTTTTCCGGCATTCAATCAGGGCAGCTTTCAGGTTCGTCAAGCCTACGTGGTATTCGGTGACTTGAACAGGTCTCCCTTTTATGGTTTCATCGGCAAGAAGAACATTTCGTTTGGAGACTTCAGCACGCTCAGTCCTTTTACTCAGGCCATCCCTTGGCACTATTTTGCACCATTGGCCGAGGGGGCAGGAATCGGTTTCGATAATGAACGGATCCTGATGACGCTGACCGCCATCAATGGCAGTCGCGGGATTCGCGTGGCGGATTCTGATCGCAAAGGTGTGATCAATAATTTTGCGACGAACCTCTTGATCAGGACTCCCTTAAGCGATTCGGCGCATTTCAACATTGGCGCAGGATACCTTCATGGGACGATTTACGATGCTGGAATCGCCGAACATATCAATCCGGAAATTCAAGGTCCGATCAACGGAGCCGTCAATGTCCACACGCATCTGCAATGGAATAGCTGGGAGTTTGCGGGCGAATACGTGCAGACGCTGCATGCTTGGCCGGTGACTGGCTCTCAAGTCATCGCCTATCGAACTGAAGCCGCCTATCAGACGGTGTTTTGGCACCGGCCGATGCGTTACTCGTTCAGTTGGAGTGATGGTCGACAAGGGCCGGTCGGCAGTGAATTTGAGTTTAACCAACAACTGGTTTTGGGAAGCCGCTACAACTTGACTCGTGACATCTTTGTGACAGCCGAATATGTTCGCGGTCGCGGCTTCGCTCCGCTAATCAATATCACCACCGTAAGTGACCGTGACGTAATACAGAATTCGTTGGTACTCGGCTGCGTCATTGCTCTTTAATTGCGAGCCGAATCATTCGTGGTGTTGACATCCTTGTGCCCCAACAACTCTTGGATCGTGCGGATATCATGTCCCGTTTCTAACATGTGCGTGACGAAACTGTATCGCAAACTCTGTGACGTAAGCATCTTTTCAGTCTGGGCACGTAGCTCAGCCCGGTAGCTCAGCCCGTTTGAGCGCACCAGCAAACACGCTGTCGTGCAATTAGTGTCGGTGGACATTTCCGGAACGAGCATCGGTCGAGAGCTTGTGCGCCGGAAACACGTATTGCCAAGCAAACTCTTTTGACGCGTTCGGGTATTTTTTCGCCAGAGCGTAGGGCAGCCACACGCTGCCGCGTCCTTCGGCCAGGTCGCGCTCAAGGACGTCACGCGCCACCGCGATCTGTCGCCGCAACCCCTCGACGGCGATTTCCGGCAACATGGTAACCCGATCCTTTTCCCCCTTTCCGTCGCGCACGATGATTTGATACTTGTCAAACAAGATATCCTTGACCCGCAGTCGCAAACACTCCATCATCCGCAGGCCGCTGCCATACAACAACTGGGCCATGAGCCGGTCTCGCCCACCTAGCTCCGCCAGTGTGTCGATACCGGAATATCTGCGCTAGACAATTTTTTTTCCCAAACCAATTGATTGACTAAAGTTTAAGATTTATCTAGGCTTAATCCAAGGGTTCGGCGGTGTTTTATCAATTTATCACTCGCTGACCGATGATAATTACAAGTTATTCGAATAGAGCCTAGTCGTCTCAGGATTCAACACGCTAATGTCACAGAACTTTGCGGATCTACAAACTGCGGTCGACAACATTCACAACGCTCTTATTCAATGCACGAACGAAATTGTCAAAGCTCTTGCCAATGAACGAGACTACGAGGCTTATGCTGCACGATGGATTGAATACGCCAACCAGCTTCGATGACTAGGGCCCGACTATGCCGTTCCTGTTTGGTTGGATCAGGCCTGTGATCAATTCGGATTACACTACGATCCACAACAAGGCCATTACCACATTCTTGCGCAATTTACGACGACGAAGGCACCGGAGATCAATCAGCCAATCTTGATTGGGGAGGCGGCGTCGCTGAACGTCGAAGAGCTGTTTAGAGAACAGGCGGAGAGGGTCAACCTGACTGCTGTGTTCGAACAGTTGGTTTCAAGGCTATCTGAACTGATCGCTCTTGATGTGATTGATAACCGCCTCGTTCATGAAGCTTTAACGCGCCTTCATGCCCTGTTCCGTCGGAACAAGCGAGGGTCGTTCGCCGCCGTATTGCTGACGATGAATTTTGGGCGATTTTTTCTGAATTCATTCGGCGGCATGCTTCGCGCGAATAAATACGCTAAACCTGTCGTCGAAAGCTTTGAGAAAGAGTTCGCGGAGGCCAGCGAAATCGTTCGACAAGCCGAAGAGGCAACAAAAAAAGAGATGGTTGCAAGACTAACCAACCCCGCGAGAATGCAACTTTTTCTCGAAGCTAATCCAGATTTGCAATCGACCATCTCCGGCTATTTACCGTCCCCTGCAGATCAGGGGCAGAACGAATAACAATGCGGTGAACGGGAGACACCTGAGTCATCGCGTCAATAGGTTTGAGTAAATTTTTGAAGTTCATTTTGGGACGGAGTCGTCGAGATATTGACAGGTTTTCCACTGCGCTATTCGTCTGGGAAGAAACCATGTCAGTCGACACAGGCGATACCTTGATCGCTCACGCCGTCAGCTTGTGAACCAACGGCGAACCCTGCTGAGTCAAACGATTTAAGTGCGTAGCCTCGTTGTGGGGCGTGCTGGTCTTCCAGCAGAATTAAATGATCCGAATCCTATTCCGTTGAACGCTGCGAATTTGGCCAAGAGTTTTGGGAACCACTCCCCATCTGTCCGTGATAAATTCTCGTTTTGCACGAGTTAGGTGAATTCAAAAATCACTGTTCCCGTCAACTTGCTACCGCCGTCAGCGCGTCAATACAGGATTATCCGCGCTAGCCAAGGTTTTTCCGGAAACCAACTTGTTGCCTTAAGTTTAAAATATGTTTACACTGTGACCAAGAGGTTAGTAGTGTTTTATCAACTTATCACACGCTGACCGATGATAATTACAAGTTATGTCATTTGTAGGGAGATTAGGTGTGCCCGAACGTGCTACATCTTTAACGGCTGCCGCTGGGGAACATTTCATTGCGTTCAAGCTTTCGCAAATGGGATATCCTGCTGCACTAACGCGTGGCGGGTCTCCAACTATTGATTTAATGGCTGGTAACCTTGACGGCTCTGAAACTGTATCACTGCAGATTAAGACTTCTAGCGGAGCTTGGCGAGAATACAAACGAAAACCCGAAAACAATCACTGGGAGTGGCCGGTTGGACACCTTGCGAAAACGCTAAACGGCAAGTCGATTTTTTACGCTTTCGTAGATTTAAAATGGTCTGGCGACGACGAAAATATTCCGGATGTTTTTATTGTGCCGTCCAAAGCGGTACATGATGCGTTTGCCGAAACCAACTGGTCGATGAATGTATTCTGGATTCTCGAAACCGAGAAATCCAAGTACTACAACAACTGGACACCTATTACGAAACTTTTGCGGACATAACAACGCGATCAACCGAAGTCGCGGAATCGGGCGCATTTGGAATGGAAAATCAATCGCCGCGACTCGGTTATCGCGAACGTTCGTCGGCAAAAGGCGACATCATCACACATGGCACATCCATGGGACGACAACTGGGACGTCGGTAACCGCCTCGGCAAAGGTGGTCAGGGCCTTACGCATCTTGCAACTCGAAAAACTGATCCGTCTGCTCAAGCTGCTCTGAAGACGCTCAAGAACAACAAGGATCCACAAGCCCGCGGACGGATGCACCGGGAAGTTGCCAGCCTAGAAGTTTTGTCCTCTGCTGGCGGTAGCGTTCCCCGCGTGTTTGATCACAACACGGAACACTACAAAGACACATCGGTCGAACTCTTTGTTGCAATGGAGTACATCCCAGGCCCCACACTACGTGAACTCGTCGAACGTGATGGACCGCTTGGAATTGCGACGGCCACCGCCGTCACGCGACGAATCTGTGAGACTATCGATCTGGCACATTCGTTTCCTATTCTGCACCGCGACCTCAAGCCCGAGAATGTAATCGCACGATCGCTCACTGACGCAGACATTGTGATTGTGGACTATGGCCTTTCATTCAATGCGGAAGATCCAGACGTCACCGTTACTGACGACACTTTTCGTAACCGTTTTCTCGATCTCCCCGAAACGAATACACCCGGTGGTAATCGCCGCGATCCCCGTAGCGACGTCACCGCCGCTTGCGCACTTTACTATTATTTGCTGACGGGGCATGTGCCCGGGCAACTGCAAGGCGGCGATGGAAGGCTACCGCACATGCGACCAGGCTTCTCGCTACAGGAAACCGTCAAGGAAAAGTCGCTGATAGGGCAACTCGAAGTCCTTTTCAATCGGGGCTTCGCCCCGAATGTTGACAATCGCTTCCAAACTGTTGCAGAGTTCCAAGGCAGAATTGCGTTAATGACCGCTGATACCTCCGGGGCACCGCCAGAAGACCCGATCGCCGTCGCCGAGCGTGCATCCGCGGTGTTGCGACAGAGAGACCGAAAAACTCAATTGCAGGAATTCCAACCGCATGCCAACACGATTCAGCAAGCCTTGCAGAAATTCGCAAATGGATTTGCAAAGAAACTCGGTCGTTTCAAGCTGAGCGCTGGAAATGAAGGATCGCTAGGTGCGAAATTGCCAGAGAATCTTGATCGCGTTTCTCCACATCAGTTCAAGGTTCAGATAAACCCGGCCCATCACAACCACTTGCGGATCGTAGTCTATACCGTCGCGTCTCGTGGCGAACAATGCGTAATTCTCCGGCAGCGCTATTCGCGAAACGGATCGAACAACCAAATCGAACCTGTCGATGAATACGAAGAACTTCTGTGGTACGATGCAACGAATGTCCCAGACCTAGCACCTATCACCACGGACATTCAACACTGGATCAATGCCGCAATTCAGGAACTCACAGACGTGGTCATCACGCAGTAAGCCGACGAACAAAACGTTGCACGCGAGCGGGCGGCAGCGTCGGTTTTGAAGTCAATGTCCCACGCGCCCGCCGCGTGAACTTGGTCGTTCGGCCAGACAATTGGAGTTGACTTATGACAACAGAAGCCGCCATCGCCCGGCCCGTTTTTCGTTCCGTTGCACCACAATTTACCGTACCAGACGTGGTCGCCGCTTCTTCGTACTATTGCGACGTGCTCGGATTCGAACATCTCGGGTATTTTGGCGATCCGCCCGTGTTTGCAATGGTGGGCCGAGGCCCGGTTGAGTTTTTCTTCAACCAAAACTCCGGATCAGCAGGTCAGACTGGAAATCGAAGTGCCATCGGTTACGATGCCTACATACACGTAACTGGAATTGAGGAACTTTCTGTCGAACTGCGTGAACGAGGAGCGAAGATCATCGAAGGACTGGTGACGCGTTCGTACTTGATGCGCGAATTGGTTATTGAGGACTGCCATGGGCTGCGGATCGCATTCGGACAGGACATTACGTCCGATTGACATAGCCGCATTGACCGCCAATGAACAGGCCGAACAAAGCGATGCAGACGGAGCGGAAATGGCGTTCCGGTTTTTTCCTTAATTCAAGATCGCTCGCGCCATTTCCGCCCGCTGATCGCCGACGTTCGTCGCATCGAGTGGCGTACCGTGCGTCCCTATTCAAATGGTGAAACCGGCATTTGCAAACCTCGCAATCGATTTCTGGGTCCATCGTGGAAAACTCGGCGACGCGCAACTGTCGCTGTGCCTATTTCACGATTCCAAGGATATCGGATCCCCGATTATCGACGCACTAAATGAATTGAAGAACGAGATATCGCCTGCCCAACGAAAGCTCACATTCGTCAAGTGTTCCCGCGAACGTGCTTTGTCGACCCTGCGGTTGGTGGTCGTTCCCGGTCGTGAAGATCTACAGGTGATGAGCATCCGTTGCGACCCGGATGGCGCGACAATTGAAATGACGGATGAAGGACTGAAATTGCTGATTGACGCTTGTACCGCATGGCTCGGCGGAGCCGAGGATTTTGGTGTTTCCCCTCGCCATTCAAGCATGAAACCGAAGGACTTTGGTAAACTCGATCGCGAATCAGGCGAACTCTGGTTCTGGGGGCCGGGCTACGCTGGGCCATAAACCGCCAATGATGAGCGAAATGGCGACGAACAAGGCGTTGCACGCGAGCGGGCGACAGCGTCGGTTCTGAAATCAATGTCTAACGCGCCCGCCGCGTGAACTTTGTCGTTCGCATTCTGAGACCAAACACATGGCGAAACGAGTCAACTATCGAAAACTCGCCTTCGCTCATTACGATCATCTTTGTGCGCACTGTGGATTCGGGATTCCAGCCGTGCTTGAGGTCGCCCATATTGACGGGAACCGACACAACAATGAGATTGGAAATCTGGTGATACTGTGCCCCAACTGCCACAAAATGCTCGATTTGGATTTGATCTCGAACGAGATGATTATCGAAATGCGTGACCGCCCCAAAACCGTGACTTGGGCGAAACGAATGAAAGATGCCGGGGCGAAAGCAGCGAACAAACGCAAACGAACACTCGCGGCACGCAAAGCCGTCGAAACGCGGAAACGGAATCGACTTGCGAAAACCGATGCTACCGGAATTGTCCGCACCGATGGAAACTCGAACGGAAAAGTGTAGACTGAAACTACATTCTCGGCTGACCGTGTTCGGATGGCAACATCATCCGCATGGCTGAATGCGAACAAAGCGATCCACCCAAGTCGCCGTTCGGCCGCAAATTTGAATCAACTTTTTTTGGCGGCGACTGGGTGATCGCAGTCGTTATGTCGTCGAACTTTATGCCCCGCCCATCGAACAAGAACGATTTGCTAAGCGCCGCTGAGGCGACCTACGATCAGTTGCTGGAGTTACTTTCCGCATTTTCCCGCGACCAACGTAGCGGTGAGTTTTCATTTCCACATCGAGACCGCTGCATTCGAGATGTCCTTGCACATCTGCACGAATGGCATGTGCTCTTTCTGAACTGGTATTCCGAAGGAATGAATGGGCGTATTCCACCTATGCCTGCCACGGGATATACGTGGAAGGACACACCGGAACTCAACGCCGCCTTGCGCGACAAGCATCAACGCACAAGCCTCAAGCACATTCGATCGAGTCTACAAGAAACACACATTCAGCTACTTCAGTTGATCAATACTCACACGAATACCGAGCTGTTTGAAAAACGTCGATATTCTTGGACGGGTTCGACGTCGCTCGGATCATATTTGACGTCGGCGACATCGGCGCATTACAATTGGGCCGTCAAGCTTCTACGAAGATACAAACGCCTTTCTGAGTGACGACATAACAAATGGATGCACCGGAGCGGGCGGTCAGCCGGGTTTTCAATGGTGAATCAATCTCGCCCGCCCGGTGATCCGTGACGTTATGTTCCTTCTCGTTTATGGCAAAATCACAACAACTGCTGACTTGCCCAGTGTATGGCTTGGTTCTCACGCCACTTGTAAACTGCGAGGTAAAAATCGGAAGGGTGACTTTCATTGCGGCAGACAAAATTCCGAGAGTTCGGAAACGACTCGGGCTCAAACATCCAGTTTCGCACTACAGGGAGAAATTGCGCGATTCTAAATACGGAATTTTTTCTAATTCCAAAACCTACGCAGTTTTGAAAACGAACCGCGATCCATCAAATGACGACCTAAGCGCTGAGTTTCGAGAAATTCAGAATGCGTTTTGGCTGCTGGCATCTTCATTTGCATCGTACTCACATCGAAAATATGCGGCCATGTCTTTGCGACCGCCACATGACTCATTGTCAATTCGAGACATTGCTGTATTTGATCGTTCTACGGATGGCTACAAGGTCAACTATAGATTTAATGCAGCAAGACGACCAAATACATGTGAGGGATTTTGGAAACAGAACGGAGCACTATTTCACTTTTTCAATCTGCAGAAAATCCTAGATGGCGACCATCAGATTGATCCGAAATGGAAATCGTCTATCGTCCGAGCAGCCATGCTATACGGACAGAGTTTCCTCGCAAAGCATTTAGCTGAGGCTTTCACGTACAACATGATCGCGATCGAAACTTTACTCAGTGAGCAAGGAGATTGTTTTCCGAATACGTTGATTGACAGGATCATTGCAATCTTTGGCTGGCTGCACGACGAGGATCCGGAACCCTGGGACTTAACAATCAAACGGTTATATAGACTGAGGTGCGGTTATGTGCACGACGGAAAATCCGGCGATATTAACGAGATGGATTTGTGTGATGCCGACAGACTCCTTTTGAACCTTCTCGCCAATCTTTGTGCCAACACTCGCGAAATAAAATCGAAATCCGATATAATACAGATTGCAGCCAAGTTGGCGGCGCTGAATACCTTAGGAAAAAAGCCAAAACGGAACGGAAAGTTCTTCTACTACACCTCAACACTGTCGAAGAAGGAACTGGAAGACATTTCGAACACCTCCCAATGGGAATGGTAAACAACGGAACATAACAATGTGATGCACACGAAGCCGCCGACGGCGCGTGTTTTGAAGCAACGATCACTCCGGCGGCTCGGTGATCACAGCCGTTCGGACGTCCTGGCGACGGAAATTGCACGATTCGAATGAAGAATGTCAGACTTGACATTGATCTTATCCTGAGCCTGTTAGCAATAGGCTGAATAACAGCGTTGATTCAGACCTAGTTGCGACGGCTCAGTGTTGCCAAGCTGCCATGGGGCCCTGATGGGGCCCAAGAAAGAATTAGCTGGTGACGTGTTTGGATCAGGCCGTCGAACTTGGCGTTGCACCCGACGTGCCGCAACAGTTTGCCAAGATTCTAAACATCACGGTGGCACGCGGGTGAACTATTTCGTTATGCTATGCTCCGGGCGACGAAACTTGCGGCTGAGATTTTGATAGCAGACTGCTTGCAAGGGGCAATCAGAATTGCCGATAATAATGACGGAAGGTGAGACGCTCGGCCACCCACGAGAACGAAGTACGCCAGCGTTCACCCGCCAAGCAAACAGACATCCGGCATAACATTGCGATGCACCCCAGTCGCCGTTCGGCCGCAATTTTGAATCATAGTTTTTCGGCGGCGACGGGGTGATCGCGGTCGTTCTCCGCATTGGCATGAAGATGCTTAGACGAATCCTTTCGTTGTTTGGTTCGAACTCTAGTGATGACACAGGCGATCGAGTTAAGTGCTCGCAATGTCGTAACAGGGTGCTCGCAAACATTGCTTCAATTAATGGCGGCCTTTGCGGAGTTTGTTACCGGCGAAAGCATCCTAAACCAGAACGTGACACAACCAGGCCATCGCCTTACCACCAATTACTAGATACTCCCGTCGACCAACTTGACGATGGACAGAAAAGAGACCAGCTATCCGGGGCAATCTCATGGAAGAACGAAGAAAGAATTGCTCAACTGCTCTCTGGCGACACAAGCTTCCTTTCAAAGCGAGCAAAATACAGTAGCGAGACATGGCTTGGCCAAGCGGTGAAAAACGACTGTAGTATTCCCGTTTTGGAAAGGCTACTCACTGCTGGGTGCGATCCTAATGGATACCTTAAATCGCCCAGTGAATCGCGTCCCCTCGAGATTGCCGTCAGTAACGACAGAATTGAAGCGATCAGATGGCTCCTTGCCCACGGAGCAGACCCCAACATCGGTCGACCGCTGGTCGCAGCAATCAATCATGACAAATCGCAAGATCTCCAGCTTGCAATGCTGACTCTACTACTCGACGGCGGAGCGAACATCAATCAAACTTATCCACTGTTTGGTGACGAAACGAAGCGCTTCAGCGTCTTGGATTGGGCTCTTTTGTATAGTATCTCCGAAGATGTCATCAGGTATCTCAAATCTCGCGGAGCGATTCATCACTGGACGGAAAACAAAATTGCCGCAGCTCAACGGGAACTGAAGCCTCGTCGAATCGTACCATAGCGTAGAATAGCGGATAACCAAGCGTTGGACGCGGAGCCGCTGATCGCGTCGTTCCTGATGTCAATGTTGATTGGCGGCGGCCCGGTCAACGCTGCCGTTATGCTAAACCCAGAACGACGCAACCAGCGGCTGACATTCTGAATTCGGGCTGCTTGCAAGGGGCCATGAGAATTGCCGATAATGACGACGGATGGTGGGACGCTCGGCCACCCACGAGAACGGAGTGCGCCCGCATTCACCCGCCAAGTCACCAGAAATCCGGCATAACAATGCGATGCACCCCCGTCGCCGTTCATCCGCAAATTGGAATCATAGTTTTTTGGCGGCGACGGGGTGATCGCGACCGTTATTTGCCTCGGAAGACCATTTGCGCGAAACTATACTTGCACAACTTGACGCGATCGAACGTGAACACGATGTAACGATTCTGTTTGCCATCGAATCTGGTAGCCGCGCGTGGGGCTTCCCTTCGGCCGACAGTGATTATGATGTCCGCTTTGTTTATGCTCGACCACTCGAATGGTACCTTTCCATTACACCAGGTCGCGACGTAATTGAATTGCCCGTCGATCCGGTTCTCGATATAAATGGCTGGGACGTTAGAAAGGCGCTTCAACTGCTTCGGAAATCCAACATCTCACTAATGGAATGGATTTCCAGCCCAATCGAATACAAACGCAATCAGGAATTGTCCGAAGTATTCAATTCAGTGGTCCCGCTCGGGTTTGATAGACACTCGTCTGTCCGCCACTACCTATCGATGGCGAAATTCAATCGTCAAAAAACTGATGGCGAACACGTCAGGATAAAATCATATCTATATGCAATTCGTCCGATTCTTTGTTGCAAATGGATTCTCGTTCGCGAGACCCAGCCGCCAATGTTGTTTCGTGACTTAGTTACCGAGTTTCTTGATGGAACGGCGGCTGGTGACACAATCCACAATTTAATCGCGACAAAAGAGACGCAATCTGAACTGGAAACGGTGCCAAAGAACACAGTGTTGGATGAATTCATTGCTTCGGAATTTGACAGTCTAACGGCAATGCTACCTAATGAGACTGAACTGCCCGATCCTGCGCCCTTCGATGACGCTTTTAGAAAAATCATCGCCTTAATCGGGAACGGCAAATAACAAAACGGTCCACCCAAGTCGCGTTGGTTGCCGCATTTCGGTTTGCAGATAACAATGACGGTTGGTAAGACGCTCGGTCACCCACGAGAACGGAGTGAGCCCGTATTCACCCGCTAAGTCAACAGAAGTCCGGCATCACAATGCGATGCACTCCAGTCGCCGTTCGGCCGTGAATTTGAATCATAGTTTTTGGCGGCAACGGGGTGATCGCAGTCGTTATCCGAAGGAAATTCATGGCAACCCGTCTTAACCATATTTTCGGTATCTTGCGTTGGACAGTCTGGGCCAATGATCGACTTCTGGATGCCACAACGAAGGCCGCGGAATCATGTGCTGGCGCATTGCCGATTTTCTCACACATTTTTGCTGCCGAACACATTTGGCTTTACCGGATCGACGGTACACAACCACTGCTTGAGGTTTGGCCCACGTTTACCTGGCACGAATGCAAGCAATGGATGGACAAAAACCGAAACGCTATTGCAACTCTTGAAGCGTCGCTATCCGAATCCGACCTCGATCGCATTGTCAAGTATACCAGTTCGACGGGTATTGCGGGGGCGATGCGAACAATTGACATTCTAACACACGTTGGAACACATGGGGCTTACCACCGAGGGCAAATCGCCAAGATCGTCGGTAGATTTGGCGGCCAAGTACCACTAACTGACTATTTCGTTTACGTTCGCGAAACCAGCACCGGAGGATAACAAACGGATGCGCCGGAGACACCTGAGTCATCGTGTCAATAGGTTTAAGTGAATTTTTGATGTTCATTTTGGGTCGACATCACCTGAGAATTCGTAAACGGACAACACCCCCAATCGATGCGAAGGTCTCCGGTAAGTCGTCATGTGGGATCGAGTTTTATGGACTCTATCCCGCAGTGGCTGCTGCGAAAATTCGTCAGTGATGGGTTCGAAGTCATGACCTGCCGACGCTGGCAGGCTATCATTAAAGGTAATTGGCGAAGCGAAATTCGCCCGCACACAGAGTTTGAGATTGGGCCTCGTTTTGAGCGCGCGAACGGCTCCCACTCGCCCAATCAAACACGGGGTGCGTTTACGATAAGCGGCGATTGGTGCGCGTATTGAAATGGAACGCCGCAATTCGCCGCCCGGTGTTCCTGAACGTTATGCGTCGGATACGCGCTGTAGAGACCATCATTCAAACTTGAGCCAAGCACTATGAAACCTCGAATCTCACTCATCACTATCGGAGTTGATGATCTTGAACGCTCGCTGCAATTCTATCGCGACGGTCTTGGACTCGAAACGCAAGGAATTGTCGGCCAGGAATTCGAGCATGGTTCTGTCGTGTTTTTTGACATGCAATCTGGATTGAAACTTGCATTATTTCGCCGCTCGGATATCGCTCATGATTCTGGATTACCCTTGCAACCAGCCAGTGCTACTGAATTCACGCTGGCGCACAATGTTTCGTCAGAAGTAGAAGTTGACTCCGTCATGCAACAGGCTGCGCGAGCAGGAGCGGTTGTTGTCAAACCCGCTGGCAAAACATTTTGGGGGGGATATGCTGGTTACTTCCAAGACCCCGATGGACATCTCTGGGAAATTGCCCACAATCCACAAATGATGACTGACGACGACGCACAACAAACGGATGCACCGGAGCACGCGAGCAAGCGGTTTTGACATTGAGAATCGCTCACGCGTGCCCGGTTACTCGTGTCGTTCGTCAGAATAATCGAATTCGTATTCAGTGCAGCGGTACTCGTACATGATAGGATCGCTGATGCCAGAACCCACGGAAAGAATGGTTCGCTCTGCGATTTCGTCGGCTGGTTTGCAGACCTAGGGGAACTGATGCTGATGTTGTGACTTGAGGATATCTGCGATACAATTTGCTGGATAAGAGCGTGCCAGAGCCTATTAAGAGCCGGACAATGGTGCGCGACACTTACGACCCATTTTGCCTGATTGCGGTGAATTGCGATGATGTACAACAATATTTTGGAAACGATTGGGAATACTCCCTTAATTCGCCTGAACCGCATAAACCGGGGCCTGCGTCCGCAGATCTATTTGAAGGCAGAGTACTTCAATCCTGGTGGAAGTGTAAAAGACCGCATCGCCATCACGATGATCGACGAAGCCGAAAAACGCGGTGACCTCAAGCCGGGGGGGACAATTATCGAAGGAACCAGCGGCAACACCGGTATGGGGTTGGCATTGCTGGCTGCCGTTCGCGGCTATAAGGCCATTTTCACCATTACCGATAAGCAGTCCCAGGAGAAAATCAACTTACTCAAGGCGATTGGTGCCGAAGTCATTGTTTGCCCAACCAATGTGGAGCCAGATGACCCACGCTCGTATTATTCAGTTGCCAAAAAGCTCTCGCAAGAAATCCCGAATTCGTACTATCCGAACCAGTACGACAATCAGGACAATCCAGCCACTCACTATTTGACAACAGGCCCCGAAGTGTGGGAGGGGACTGAGGGCCAGGTAACGCATTTTGTGGCCGGTATGGGAACTGGCGGGACCTTGTCCGGGGTTGGCAAGTACCTGAAAGAAAAAAATCCCAAGATCAAAGTGATTGGTGTCGACCCAATCGGTTCACTCTACTACGAGTTTTTCCACCACAAGACTGTGGGCAAGGCGATGCCGTATGTGGTTGAGGGAATTGGCGAGGATATTTTCCCAACCACCATGCATTTCGAGTATATGGACGATTGTATTCAGGTGACTGATCGCGATTGCTTCTTGACGGCGCGTCGCATGGCGCGACAGGAAGGGATCTTTTCCGGCGGTTCGGCTGGCGCAGCAGTGTGGGGCGGTTTGGAGTACGCCAAGCGTTTGTCGGAGGAAGACCTGATGGTGATCTTGGTTCCGGATACGGGACGCCAATACCTGAGCAAAGTATTTAATGATGAATGGATGCGGGACAATCGCTATCTTGAGCCTGAATTGGCGATCAGCGCCGGACAATGCGCTCGGGCGAAGTCAAAGATCAAACAATTGCAGTCGATTGGTATGGAGAGTTCTGCATTTGATGCGATGGCCAAGATGAAGGAAATGGACATCTCGCAGATGCCCGTGTTTGAAAATGGCCAACCGACGGGGTCGATCACTGAAGACAAATTGATTTCGCTGGTTTTACAGGGAATCGATTTGAAAAATACGGCGGTTCGTGAGGTCATGGAACCAGCGTTTCCAGTCGTTGAGCCCGATACAACAATTGACAAGATTACCGGGTTATTGCGCGGAGACACGCCCGCCGTGTTTGTTCGTATGGACAACAGCACCTATGAGATCATCACCAAATATGACGTCGTGCAGACGATAGCCGCCATGCAAGTTGAAGGGCACTTCGCTACCGGCGCTTAAGCCAATGAAAAGCCAAGGAACATGAATAAGATTGAGCCTATCGAATGAAATTAGCAACTAAGGTTATTCACGCTGGTCAAAAGCCAGAACCGGTAACCGGGGCAATTATGCCTCCGGTTTTTTTAACGTCCACGTACGTCCAGGAAGCACCTGCCCAGCACAAGGGTTACGAATATTCACGCAGCGGAAACCCAACCCGCGCCGCTTTGGAGACCAATATCGCGGCGCTGGAGGGCGCGGAGTACGGCTTATGTTTTGCCAGTGGTCTGGCCGCTGAAAACACCGTCTTGCATCTGCTCAAGTCGGGGGATCACATCGTTACAGCACGCGACGTTTATGGCGGCACGTTTCGCTTGTTCGACAAAGTGTGGAAACAGCTCGGTATTACGTTCACCGCCGTCAATGCGTACAACTTGGATGAAATTCGGGCGGCGTTTCGACCGGAAACTAAATTGTTGTGGTTGGAAAGTCCGTCGAACCCCTTGTTGTCGATTGTAGATTTGGCTGGTGCTACCGAACTTGCCAAATCGAGAAACGCGATCACTGTCGTTGACAATACGTTTGCAACTCCGATTTTGCAGCAGCCGCTTGAGCTGGGTGCCGATATTGCCTTGCACTCAACCACCAAGTACTTAGGTGGGCACTCTGATGTGATTGGCGGAGCGCTTGCCGTGCGCGACGGCGAGCTGTATGAGCGACTCAAGTTTTTACAGAATGCCGCGGGAGGCGTCCCCGGTCCCTTTGATTGCTATTTGGTGTTGCGGGGGATCAAAACTCTTGACGTACGGATGCAGCGTCATTGTGAAAACGCGTTAAAGATCGCTGAATTTCTGGCCGAACACGAAGACGTAGAACGTGTCTATTATCCTGGCCTTCCGAGTGATCCGAACTACGCCTTGGCGAAGAGGCAGATGCGTGGTTTTGGTGGTATGGTATCGTTGGAACTGCGCGGGGATTTGCAACGCAATCGCCGATTCGCGTCGAGTACGGAATTATTTGCTTTGGCGGAGAGCTTGGGTGGAGTCGAATCAATGATCAACCATCCTGCCAGCATGACGCATGCTTCCATTCCCAAAGAAGAGCGGGAAAAGGGAGGGCTGAGGGACACGTTGATGCGGTTGTCCGTAGGTATTGAGTCCGTTGATGATCTCATCGCCGATTTGCAACATGCGATCAATGTCAGCAGTCCAATGCGCGTCTAAACAATGCTTCTTACCTTGCGGTCTGTTTCATGGCAAAACCTTTAAGAGTAATTGGCATTGCTGGAGCCTCTGGGGCCGGTAAGACCAAGTTCGCTCGGCAACTGCACCAGCGGCTATTCGGGACGTTGGCGCCTAACGACGTCGCTTTGTTGCACGAGGATAATTACTATCGCGATCAAAGCGATCTCTCGATGGCGGAGCGATTGCTGACAAATTATGATCATCCGGCTGCCTTGGAGCATGATCTATTGGCGAGACATGTCGCTGAACTGCGGGCCGGTCGGGCTGTGCAAATTCCACAATACGACTACGCCCATCACACACGTAGCCAGGAAACTCACAGGTTTGAACCAGCTCGTGTGTTAATCGTCGAGGGAATTCTGGTGTTACATGATCAAATGCTTAGGTCGTTGTTCGATGTGAAAGTATTCGTTGATGTGCCGCTGGACATTTGCTTAATTCGTCGGCTAAATCGCGATATCCATGAGCGAGGACGTTCAGTCGAATCGATTTTGGATCAATACGAAATGACGGTTCGGCCCATGTATTATCAATTTATTGAACCAACCAAACTGCATGCCGACATCATCGTTCCACGGGGTGGGGAAAACGAGCAAGCCGTCGATGTGGTGGGGCGGTACTTGATCCATGAACTCGAAGGCGATCATACGACGCCCGCAATCTAGATTGCCTGACCGAATTCTAGTCGATCACCTGCCCACGCACGGCAATCGGCTTCCATTCTAATGCAATTGAAACGCAGTTGATTCCCGAACCGATCCCCAACAAGGCCGTATTTGCACCCTCGTTTAGGAATCCTTGTTCGGCCGCAACGGCTAACGTTACGGGTAAGGCCGCCGATCCCGTATTTCCTAGCCATGGATACGTTACGAAATCGCGTTGTAGATCAAGATCGAGGGCCTCCAACATCAAGCGTTGATGGGCCACGCCGACTTGATGGCAAATGGTGTGGTGGATGTCATCCGTGCGCCAGCCAGTGTTGGCTAAAAAGCTTGCGAAATTCTGTTTCCCAGTTAGAACTCCTTGTTGCAGCAATAATTCCGAATCGGTGTCCATCAACGGCGCCATATTGGATCCCGCTTGGTCCTGGTCACTTTGGCATAAGTGATGATAGGCCGTGTTTGCCATGACGTTTGCGTGCGTTAAACGGGGGTGATGTTGGCTGATGCTGCGATGCGCTAACAACACGCCACATGAAGCTGAACCAATCGTTAGCGATGCAACGGCTGGCTTAATGCTCTTGCGCGTGATGGAGGTGTCGTTGTTCAGGTACTTGATCGTGTTCTCGACGAGTTGCCGCCCGCCTTCACTTCCCACAACCAACCCGGCTTGGATTTGCCCGAGTTCGATCATGTTGGCGATGTGCAACATCCCGTTCAGCACACCCAAGCATGCGTTGGAAACATCATAGATTAGGCAGTGTGGATCGAGGCCAACTCCATGATGAACGCCAGATGCGGTAGCTGGTTCCAGAAAGTCGCGGCAGACTGAACCGTGAACCAAACATCCGACGTGACGACGATCAAAATCAGCGGCTTCGAGCGCGGCCTGACAACTCAGGATACTTGCTTGGCTAGGGCGCCAACCTTCGCGCCAAAACCTTCGCTCGCGAATTCCCGTCATGAGTTCCAAGCGACCTGCGGGCAGTCGTAAACGCTCGTAAATCGGACTCAATTGCGCTTCGATTTCCGCTGACGATACGATCTCGCTGGGAATTGTGTATCCCATAGATACAAGGCAGACATTGTTGTAGCGAAACCCGGGCATTTTTGAGGCGAAAGGAAGACGAAATACTGATGAAAATCTTGCGAAGCCAAGAAACCAACAGACATTTGTCAAATGACTGCTAGCTCGCAAGCACTCTATACGGGGTGAGGCATGAAAAACCTGTCAAGATATATGGAAATTATTGCGAGCGCCTGAATGCGACGTTAACTTAGTCCCTTTGCTCATCATAAGCAACTATGATCATTTACGGTAGGTGGTGAGCTGCTCGCATCAAGATGATGGGAGACGTTTGAGGACAAACGAGTCAACGGAGTGGAACTAAATATCGGATCGCTTGCAGGGCAGGAGCTTGGCCATCGATCCGGCGTAGTTGGCACGATGCAGACTTCGCAAGTTGAGCAAGATCAACCAGCGATGGCACAGCAAAATCCGTTGTGCTCTTGGCCGAAAAATAACTCCAATCATCCCTCGGTTCTTTAACTATTTCGCCTCAAGATGGGGCAACATTAGCATGAGGGAGAATTATGACCAAGCCAATTATTGGACTGAACGCGGATTATCGTCGGGCTCAACAGAATCAACCGGCTTTCTCGGCAATCACTGCTGGATACTACGACAGCCTACAGCGTGCTGGAGCGATTGCAGTTGTTGTACCACCCACCGATAATGAGCATGATCTCAATAGTTTGTTCGATCGTCTGGATGGATTTGTGTTTGTCGGCGGCGCCGATTTAGACCCGCGTCGCGATGGCTTCATGTTGCACCCCACCGTAAAGCCCATGGAAGCGCGACGCGAGATTTTTGATCGTATGTGCATGCGATTAATTGCGGCTCGCCGTATGCCCGTGTTTGGTATTGGTGTGGGCATGCAACTCTTGAATGTTACGTTGGGTGGAACTCTCTATCTGCATATTCCAGAAGATCTGCCCGAGGCAATTCCGCATAAAGACTTGTATGATCCAGACCATCGTCATAGTTTGGTCGTCAAGGCCGGATCGATCATGGAAAAGGTTTATGGCGAGGGTGACATTCGCGTGACGAGCCGACATCACATGGCCATCGATGATGTTGCCCCAGAGTTCGACGTGACGGCACGCTGCCCGGATGGTGTGATTGAAGCCATTGAAAGCAATCGACCAGACTGGGTCGCTATCGGCACGCAATTCCATCCCGAAAGCCGTGCGGCGTCTGCCATGGATTGCCGCATCTTCGAGGAATTCGTGGAGGCAATTGCCAATCCGAATCCGGTCGTTAGTTTAAAAATCGCGGCTTGATCCTATTACATAAAAAAACGGCGAATTTTTCGCGTATTTGCGTTGAATTCGCTTCATGCGGATTTCCCTTTTTTGTTTGCATTGTGTCCCGTATGCAGTAAAATGGAGTCCGGTGGTTGTGAACAAAACCGAAGTTGTTTCAGTTTGAGGAAACAAAAAAAGCGACTCTATCGACGTAAAGGTGACTTGGTTCCAGAACGACTCAAGAGCTCCTCCCGCGAGCGTTCACCGTATGCGAACAAGGTGCAATTGGTGCCACAACTAACTTGATGCCGCTACAACGAAAGTATCAATGCAATGACCTGTTGCTAGAGACGCTTCCCATGCCACACGCACTCGTTCGTGTGGTATGGGATTTTTTATTTTGTCTACTGGTTGGCTGGCTAGTTGAGTTCATCATGTCGCGGTCATACTGACTTTGGTGCATGTGAGCGAGCCGATCAAGTACTACTTGAGTCAAGGAATCTTGCTGCCGAGAAAACGGATTTCGATTTTCGCCTCAACGCTGGCAATTCGGTTCTAAGCGGTCTCGAAATTCCGAAGCCGTCGCCTTAAGCGATTTCGTAGGTTTCTATTGATGGACCAAGTTGATTTCCAAGACCCGACCGCCCCGAGGCAGTTGCTGCATCGCTACCAAGGAATCTGGAATCAGCGATTGGCGGTTGGTCTGTCTTTGGACAAGTCGTTCAAGCAGGTCGATGCCGCTCTGGTATTGCTCAAAGGTTACGGCAAGTCGTTGCGACATCAATGGACGGAATACCGCCACGCTCCGATTCCTGCCACGCTGTCTCGACAATGTCAGGAACTTCTGGCGAATCAAGATGTTACCGTCGCGACTCTTCGACAAATTCAAACGGACTTGGGAGAAGTCCTCGCGCTTGCCACGCAACAGGTAATTTCACTTTCCGGCAAGGCAAAAAGTCAATTGTTGGTGCTTGGAATTGCCGATCCAGGAATTTGGGTCCGCGAATTTGATGGCCGTGCGACCTATTTTTCCGTCGTGGATCCTGAATCAGTCGCTGCGAAGACCGGCCTTACGGTGATTGACGCGTTCCCTGCTAAAGACATTGCCTTTGGCGGGAGGGGAGATCCCATCGATGCATTAGCTCTGTGGTTGATGTTTGCCGATCGCAACCCGCGGGTCTCCTTGTTCTCGCAAGTTGTTATCTGGGTCAATGCCACCTGTCGCATGTTCTTTTTACCGGCGTCCGACGGTCTCGATGATGAGTTTCCCAAGATTGATTATTGCGAACTTCAGCTCGGTCAGGACCTAAAAAAAGCGCTGGATAGCGACGAGGTCAATCCAATATTGAGGCAGGCAATCATTCGGCAGGAAAACGTTGATGTCGCGCGCCAGGACCCCAGTTCTTTGGAACGATGGCAAGTTGATTTGAATGATCTTGTGTGCTCGATACGGCAACAATTGATCAAATGGAATGTGCCGTTGTCACAAGTAGCTTCAGACGCCGATGTTTCTGCTGCCACGGACGCAATCCGTCTCGAGCAAACACGAGGCAGCGCGACGCCGGTCATTCGCGTTTTTGCGAACGCAGGATTGCAGGAGTTGATTTGTGGTGCTTTGCATCTCTCGTGTCATGACGTGCCCGATAAATCGCAAGCAATGGAACGAAACGACAACGCGTTGAGAATCGGCCCTTCAACCCTGCACGCGCGATCGCTGGCGGCAACGATTCCAGCAATCATGAGCGTGATGTGCATGGATCAAATCCCCTCGAGCATACCTGCCCTAACCGGCATTGAGATTCCCAGACCATTGGGAAGAATCACTCCGGGTACTCCTACCAATTGGCGACAAGTAGTGATCAGCATGGCCGACTACCAACCACCAGCC
>CALMEE010000130.1 GCA_937862885.1 uncultured Planctomycetaceae bacterium | reverse complement strand
CGACACGAGTTTCGTAGGCATTTCCAGCGGCAATGATTTGTCGTCAGCTTGATCCTCGCTCGAAATCTCGTTACTTCTCTTCAGCAGATCATCAAACGCATTCATAGCCTTCTCGAATGCGTTAGGAGCCTTTTTTTCGGCAGCATTCTGCTTCGCATTTTGCTTCTCTTTCTCTAGCGCAATACGTTGCTCACTCTTCTGGCAACCACATATCCCAGTGACAACGAGAGTAAAAAGTACGGTGCAAAAAATCGGACAGACACGACGGTACGGCAGGTTGTCAGTGTCTCGTCGCTTGCCTGCGCTTGCTTGCGGCTGCATCAAATGCGTTGTCGAATCTATTGCACGACTTATCATTTTCGGTCCAAATTGTGGGATTTGCTCTGTCAATTAGGTTGCTCACGTTAACTTGCCAATCATTCGGGCTGACATTCATTTAGTCGTCGTCGGAGGATCTGGCCACATTTGCGAAACGACGGTCGATCGACTGCCCCAACATGGGTCTTAACTCCTCCACGAAATCGTGAATGTCGTCAAATTCACGATAAACACTGGCGAAGCGAATGTAAGCGACTTCATCGAGATTTCTGAGTTGCTCGATGACAATGCCGCCCAACTCACGACTTGAAATTTCAGCATCATATTCCCGGTAGACTTGCTGTTCAATCTTCGAGATTAGGCTTTCAATTTGTTCATCAGTCACTGGACGTTTCCAACAGGCACGTTTTAGTCCGTCTCGAATCTTAGCAGTATTAAAGGGCTCTCGGAATTGATTCTTTTTGATCACGTAGACGTTTAATTCCGCGACACGTTCGAATGTGGTAAATCGACGTTGGCACGAAAGGCAATGTCGGCGGCGACGAATCACGAAACCTTCTTCACTTGCTCTCGAATCAATTACCTTATCGTGGTCAAGACCACAGAATGGACACTTCATTGTCGTCTAACGCCTCGCAGCCGTGAACCATTGAACGTCAACCTGTCGTAATGACGGTTGCACTGCATTCATTAAATTACCCTGTCCGGCTGAAATTCGCAAGGAAAAGGCGAAGTTCAATCACAATTTTTCCAATTGATTGAATTTGAAAACGAACGAAAACGTGCTGCTATCGGAATTGGAGTGCCGTTAAAACCCATTGATCTAGCCATACATCGTCATAAACTAATGTGGTAACTTACATCGCTGCTCCCTAAGCTGCTTGCGCTCTTGCACTTCGACTTCGACGAGAGATACTTAGTGGGCGACAACACGTCGTAAGATGAATTATTTTGTTAAGCGGCATGAAAACGAGCAATTCTTAACACGAATACACTTGCACAAAAATTTGTTTAGAACCGAGTTTCCCTATGAGCATCGATGAACCGACTCAATCTCCAGCGGATAAGTTCAAATCACAGCTTGAAGATAAACGAGCACCATTAGAACCTGAAACTTCGATTTGGAAGGGAAGTTATTCTCCCAAGGCAATGATGGGAAGTTGGATTTTGGCTGCCATCATTTCGATAGCGGCGTTGTTAATTTTATGGCTGACACCCCTTGGTCAACAAAGGATTCTGTGGTGGGTATTCTTATTTGCTTTGCTCGCTGGCTGGTGTTATTTGATCGGCCTGATGTTATATCGCAAATTCAGCATGTTTTACGAATTAACTAGCCAACGTTTACGGCACAGAGAAGGCTTGTTTTTCCGTCAACTCGATCGAATTGAACTTCTGCATATCGATGACGTCACGTATTCTCAGGGTCCGGTTCAGGCAATTTTGAACGTCGGCACGATCAAGGTGAAATCGAGCGACGTGACGCACCCTGTGCTAACGATGTATGGTATCGCGGACGTTAGAACAGTGGCGGATGCGATCGATAATGCTCGTCGTACGGAGCGCCGTAAACGTGCCATGCATATCGAATCGATCTGAGGAATTGTCTCCGGATAGAAACTTCTTGGAATCGTAATCAATTGGAACCTTGCATCTTCTTTCCGAGGTATCCATATTCGTGCAACCAATCGTAGGCCGCTTCGATTGCTGGCTGCAGGGGACTAATTTTATACCCGAGTTCCGCTTGCGCCTTTGCACTTGAGTAGTAATTGTAGAGTTGCCCCATGCTAATCGCTGTGGAATTGATTTGCACCTCGCGACCAGGAAGCAACCTGGAAATATCGGCCAATTTCCCAATTGGATAAGCTAACCAATTGGGCAACGCGTATTTCGGCCAAGTCTTCCGAGCGACGGCCGCAATACGTTGCCAGAGTTCCAGAAACGTTAGATTTTCTCCAGCCAAAATATATCGCTCGCCGCTTCGACCGTGCTCGATTGCTGAAATAATACCTCGGCAAACGTCCCGCACATCAACCGCCGAAATGCCACCTCCAGGGGCAAAAAGCACCCATCCCTTACACACCTCCCGGACGATTTGCCCTGAGGACGGTTTCCAGTCCCAGGGTCCAAGCATAAAACTTGGGTTGACGATCAATCCATCCAAACCCAAGTCAACTTGTTCTAAGAATGATCGTTCAGCTTCCTGTTTTGTGATCGAGTAGGTTGAATCAGATTTGATTGGCTCAATATTCGTCTCGTCGCACGGAGATTCTGGAGAGCTTGCCGCCGACAATGCGTCAACCGTCGACACATGGATCATCCGCACGCGGTGTTGACGAGATAATTTCGCCAGAGTTTGAGTCAGCTCGACGTTTACTCGCCTGCCTAAATCTAAATGATGTTTACCGAGCCAGATATGCCCGGCTGCGTGCACAAGCACGTCCGAGGATGATAAAAGCGACGACAAACGGACTTCATCATCCAACTGCGAATCAAAGATTTCAAGATCCAAGCCATTGAACACGCGGAGGTCGCTGCCGGGTCGTACCAAAGCAACGACCTGGATATCTTGTTCCATCATCAAACGAACTAGGTTGTTACCCACAAATCCCGTTGCGCCCGTGACAATTACCTTGTACATTCCAAACAATCTATTCAATTATTCGATGCTTGCCGCTAAACTTATGGTAACAGTGTTGGCATACATTGCGGCGTTTTATGGAATCGGAGTACCAAAATCGTTTTCGCCAATTGCGGGACGCGAATTGAGCGACGATAATTATGAATATAAATTAAAGGCCGTTGATTGGAAATAAGTAGAATTGCCGAGAAATCTTCACGAGATGAATTTAGGGCATCCGCGATAAATAACACCAAATCCGGGCATACTTCTCGCACCCCATGAACGCATGAATGGAGAGGATCCACTGACAGATATGCAATTGAGCACCGCTGACCGACGCGACACGCAAGATCATGATAACGTGTCGGTGGTAGCCGTGACGACAAAGCAAGAGCAGAAGGCGTTTATGAACTTCCCCTGGAAGCTCTATAAAAACGACCCGAACTGGACGCCACCCATAAGATTCATACAAAATCAGCTATTGAATTTTCGCCCTCATCCTTTTTATCAAAATGCCGAAATCCAAACGTTCTTGGCAAAGCGAAATGGCGAGATTGTCGGACGAATCGGAGCCATCATTGATCATGGCCACAATCGCTTTTACTCTGAGCAGCGAGGAATGTTCGGCTTCTTTGAGTCGATCGATGATGTGAATGTGTCAAATCGCTTGTTCGATGCGGCGCGTGAATGGCTAACGCAAAAAGGCATGACATGTTTGCGCGGTCCAGTGAATCCTTCGATGAACTACGAATGTGGAATGTTAATCGATGGATTCGATTCACCGGCGACATTCATGATGACGTACAATCCTCCGTATTATCCGAGGTTGGTCGAAGCGTACGGATTCAAGAAAGCCCAAGATCTTTTGTCCTTTTGGGGCCACGTCAGTATGCTGGATACGCTTGATCCCAAGATTAAGCGTGTTACGGAAGAAGCTGCAAAGCGATTGAACGTGACGATCAGACAAATCGATCGCAAAGCCTTCAATCAGGAAGTGCATCGATTCATGGAGATCTACAATCTTGCCGTAAATGGAAATTGGGGGTTTGTCCCAATGTCTCCAGAAGAGATTGAAAAGACGGCCAAGGGTTTGAAGAGTCTAGTTGTGCCCAGTCTGACCTCCGTTGCGGAAGTGAATGGAAAGACCGTCGGTTTTATTTTGGGGTTATTGGATTACAACCCAATCATCAAAAAGATCGATGGACGATTGTTCCCTTTCGGCTTTTTACGGTTATTTTTCGAGCGTAAGAGCATCGTTCGCCTGCGACTTATCAGTACGAATATTGCTCCCGAATATCAAAAATGGGGGTTGGTGATGGTACTACTGCAGGACCTCCTCGATCGTTCGATTAAGCTGGGGCATTTGACCGAAGCAGAATTCTCCTGGGTGCTCGAATCCAATGTGCTTTCGCGCGGCTCATTGGAACGCGGCGGAGCTAAAGTCACCAAAACTTTTCGTATCTATGACTTCGATTGGACCTAACCTTTTTTTGGCGTTTCTGATATATTGGTTTCGCGGTGAACGACGCACTTCCATGACGCTGGGTTTCGACGTACGCGATATTGGCGGTATCTTAAGTCGTGAGTGCGATTTTAGACGTGATAAGAAGACGCCCATTTCCAGAATTGTTGATATATTCCCAATTCCAAATTTGCTTGCATGAATGATGTCGTTGTAACCGGAATGGGAATTGTCTCGCCACTCGGCATTGGTACAGAAGTCTTTTGGGAAAATTGGCTCGCTGGCAAATCTGGAGTGCGCTATCGAGCTGGACTTGAAGAGACCCGCGAGGCTCATAAGCTGTTCGCCAACATCGAAGGATTCGACGGGAAACAATACATCAACCCGCGCAAAGCGATCAAGGTCATGTGCGACCCGATTCAGTACGGCTTTGCCGCCGCCAATATGGCTTTCAGTCACGCCGGCCTAAAAACGGGCGAGGTTGAACCAGACCGATTGTCAACGCTCTTTGGATCGGAAACTTTCTATTCAAATCCTTTTGAGGTCACAGGTATTTTCAGCAAGTGTGTGGTTGACCATAATTTCATTTTTGAACGATGGGGCCAGCATTTCATGCGCGAAATCGAACCGCTGTGGATGCTCAAATACTTGCCCAATATGGTTGCTTCACACTTGTCGATCGCCTACGACGCTCGTGGACCGAGCAATACGATTTGCCAGTCTGAAGCAGGTGGTGCTTTGGCGGTCGCCGAGGGTATCAGCCTTATTCGAAGGGGTGCGACTGACGTCGTCATCGCCGGTGGGACTGGCTCTCCAGGATTCTTGACCAAGTCCCTGTATATTGGTGATTCGCACCTGAGTCATCTCGTTGATAATCCCGAGAAAGCTTGCCGACCTTTTGATAAACAGCGGGAAGGCATGGTTGGCGGTGAAGGAGCAGCCTGCTTGATCCTGGAAAAGCGAGAAAACGCTGGATTACGAAATGTCGAAATTCTGGCGGAACTACCGGCTGTCTATTTTGGATTCGCTCAATCAAATCGCGAGTCCTTAACCGCAGGAATCGCGTACGCGCTCCACCGCGTTCTCAACCAGACAGGAATTGGTGCCGCACAAGTCAGCCATGTCATGGCCAGCGGCTACAGCACCAAGATCGACGACGCGGCAGAGGCCAGTGCGATCAAAGAAGTTCTGGGGGACGTGCCCGTCATCACATGCAAGGCAAACGTCGGCAATATCGGACCGGCGACCGGAATTCTGGAAATTGCCGGTTCAATTCTGGCATCGCGACATCACGTTTTGCCTCACGTGCTCAACTACGAAGTTCCAGATGAAGCATGCCCTGTACAGGTAGTACGGGGCGAACCGAAACGCTTGGACAAAAGCCGTCCGCTATACTCAATCGCTCTTTGCCATGCTCAAACAGGACAGATAGTCGCGACCTCGATTTGCGTGCGCTAATGAATCTTTTTATACGAACATGACTCCAACTCAGCCTGAAAAGAACTCAATCGCCCGACTGATTGATCACGCACTCCTACATCCAACGTTGACTGACGCCGAGATTTGCGAGGGTGTAAGATTGGCTAAAGAACTCGGTGCGGCTTCCGTGTGTGTTAAACCGTATGCGGTAAAGATGGCGGCAGAGTTACTTGCAGGTTCGCAGACTGCCGTTGGAACAGTCATTGGCTTTCCACACGGCTCGGCGACCTCGGAAATCAAGGCCGCGGAGGCGGAACAGGCATGCCGAGACGGTGCAACGGAATTGGACATGGTGATCAATATCGGCAAGGCACTACAAGGTGATTGGGACTATGTGGCGCGAGACATTCAAGCCGTGGTGAACGTGGGAAAAACACATAACGCATTGGTCAAAGTCATCTTTGAAACAGATTACGTTTCAGACGCGGAAAAGAAAATCAAATTGTGCGAAATCAGCGAGAAAGCCGGGGCAGCTTTTGTAAAAACTTCGACCGGATTTGGTTTTAATAAGCAACCGAATGGCGATTACAATTACGTCGGTGCAACGCTGGCCGATATTCGGTTGATGCGAGCCCATTGCAGTGAGCACGTTGGCGTAAAAGCGTCTGGAGGCATTCGAAATTATGAGGATGCAATCCAATTCAAAAACTACGGCGCAAGCCGTTTGGGTACTAGCGCTACGAAAGTAATTGTTGAAGGTGCCGGAAGTGACGACGCCAGCTATTGATACTGGCAGTTCTCAAGTCTCGCCTTGAGACGACGTTCCCAGTTCGCCCGCACGACGTGTTGCCTTGGCAACTGCCTCCATCACTGTCGCTCGAAATCTGCCATCTTCCAGCGCTTTGAGTCCGCTGATGGTTGTTCCGCCTGGGGAAGTCACCATAGCTCTTAATTCGGCGGGCGATTTCTTTTCTTCCAACAACAAGAGAACCGAGCCCAAGACCGTTTGCACTGCCAAGATTTCTGACTCCTCACGCGGAAGGCCGACAAGCACGCCTCCTTCGACTAGAGCTTCGATGAACGTGAAGACGTACGCGGGCCCGGACCCGGAAAGACCTGTGACTGCATCCAACATGCGTTCTGGGACAACCAGTACCTTGCCAATCAAACCAAACAGAAACGCAACCAACTCCGTGTCACGTTCCTGAGTTCCCGGAGACGTTGAAATTGCGGACGCACCATGTCCAACTAAACATGGCGTATTGGGCATAACGCGAATCACGCGTTGGGAATGCGTTAAGTCATGCAAACGAGCAAGCGAGACTCCGGCGACTACAGAAACCCATAATGGCGACGGATCGAAAGGTGGATCGAGTGCGGCTAGTGCGCTCTCGACAACCTGTGGTTTCACAGCCAGCACAATCGTGCTGCACGATTTGTGGACGTCGTTGACATTTGATGCGACCTTGATATCGCCCAGCGCTTGTTTAAACGCATCAACCGCTGAAGACGACGGATCATAGATAGTTATTTGCTCTGCCCGAATCAGCTTTTGTTGTGCTAAGCCCTTGGCAATCGCCAAAGCCATTTTTCCGGCACCAACGAATCCGAGTTGTTCAAACTCCATTTTTGACACTACGTATCCTGAGTGTTTGTAGCTTAAATCGAAACCCGCGACGGGGTTTTATCTGACCTCGATTGGTACGGTTGATAATCGACCATTTCAATCTGGTGTGCGCCGTTGATTCGGTAGGTAACATCACGCCACTGAATCTTACGAGAATTCAAGGCCACCAACGTCCAGTAGCCATGGGCGACTTGCACGATGGGGAGCAAGCAAAAATAACTCAACAATTGCCCAAACGTCAATCGTTTTAGGCGTTCTCCCCGGGATTTCGCCGAAATTGCAACACCCCGTCGCACCAACAAGTACGCGGCCAACATCAAAGAATTCCAAACAAAGAAAGCTGCAACAATCATGAAACAGGTGGCCCATGCTCCACTTGCAAGCGAATAGACCAGCAAACCGAATGCTCCAATCATCAATGACAATGTGACGATCATATGGAACAGCGTATTCCAAAAAGTGGTTTCATACATCTTTGACCACGTGAGCATTCTCGACACATATCGGCTCGCATAGCCGAATGTACACGGGTCTCGATTCACGAGAACAAGTTTGGGTTCAAAATGAATCGCTAGACCCAGCGGCTTAAATGCCTGCCGGATTGGCCCATCATCCACGGCTGATGTTTTCCAAATTTCAATTAGCCCTGCGGCTTCAACATCTCGAACTCGTAAGGCGCAGGTACCAGCCCAGGGATTCGAAAACAACGCGGTTGGCACGATGGCACCAGCGTTCCATAAACTTCGCATCGACGAGCCAATTCCCCTGTCGCTTGGTGAATAGAACTTATTGCCGGTTGCGACGCCAACTTGCGGATTCGCCAATGGCGCGACCAAGTCGCGCAACCAATTCGCGTGAGGGACCACATCCGCATCAAGCAATGCCAAGACCTCTGTTTCTGGTCGGATCTCGCGGTATGCCTGAATGAGTGAACTGCATTTTAAGCTGCAACTCGCGTGAGGGTTCTGCAAGGCCATGTGGCGAATACGTCGCTCGGCATCGATTTTGGTGATTTCTTCAACCACATGCCAAGCAGCATCCGATTGATGGTCAATGACAATGATGACCTCGTAATCGGAATAGTTTTGCTTTAACAAACCTTCCAAGGTATGGCGCAGCGTTGGATCGAATCCGCGGAGCGCCATCAGAACCGTGGCGGGTGGCTCGTAGATAGCTAAGGCCGCATCTGGCTCGGAAACAGGTTCACTGCGCTGGAAATCTGTGGATTTGTCGATGCCGCGCGACACAATATTCGCGGTGAAATGATACGCAAACGCAAGGTGCCCCAAAGCCCATACGATGAGCGTTGCACTAATAACAAATCCAATGACAAAGACCAAGTTGAATCACCAATGAAAGAGGCACGGTTGTAGATAATTTAATGGGCGATAAAAAATTGGCGAAATTACATTTGCCGTATTTGTCAATTGTAATTTATCTTCGTGTACCGTAGCTGGTTAAGCCAAAAAACTTGCGTTTGCCGTGGATCTTAACGCCGAAAAAACAGCAAATTCCCTACTAGCCTTAGAAAGTTTAGCGAATCCTTCCAAAAGGTCCAGTTGCCAGATCGGGATTTTCGTACCCCTTCATCGTTGAGAATCCAGGTTGGCGTGCTGCCTCGAATCAGATTGCGTCCCCCGGCTAACCGCTGGTTTTCTTTTGCTTCATCTCCATGGACGTAGGCTGCAAACCGTCCCCCTTTTACGTGTGAATAGTCATGGTTTTGGTGAATGGCAGTAACGCATTGGCTGATATCGACGACGGGCAGCCCCAGGGACTTTGCGTGCGCGACGATCCAATTATCCCAATTTCCACGACCGACGGCGAAATCAGGAATTTGCTCAAACAATCCCTTTGGGAAGATGAAATAGTCCTTGCACACGATCGAAGCTTTCTTGGTCTTGCTCGCCGCGCTTTCCAGAAGTTCCGCTTGCCAACTGGACTCGTTTTCAAAATTGATCAAGGAGTCGACTTCCAAGTCATGTCGACATCCAATTGCTAACCACTCGCCCAGCTCACTATCGTCCAGCTTACGAATGGCTCGCAAAAAGTCCTCCCCCAAAATGATATCGGCATTGATGTACGCCAGCACGGAGCTGCGTGCAACGTCGTTTGCCTTCTGGAAGATTTCGCTTAGCAGGGGCGTTCCGTGTCGATTTCGCTCCTGAATTTCGAATGACTGCACACCACGCAAGTCGTCGGGAATTGGCGAATCAAAGAAGAGCAATACTTCCACATGCGGCCCCAGATTCAGCCAACTGCAGATCGCGTTGCGTTGATGCGTCTCACTCTTGCCAATAAATGGCTTGACGACCGTAAAGATAGTAAGATACTTTTTGCCGCTCGTGCCCGCTGAACGGCTTTCAACATCCTGTTCCATTCTCGATATGTCTACGCCCATAACGTTGTTACCTTACGATAGGCGTAAGTCACACGTTTGACCACATGGGCCCCTTGCCGGTCAAACCATTTTCGCCAACGAAAGGCAGGTTTGGTGGGCTGCCAACCTCGCCACATTGTCGCGGCCAATCCGTCATAAAACAATTCGCTTCGCGGGTGATCGGAATTGAATTGCCAAGGCTTAAACTCCGTTGTGAAGTGGACAATCGCAGGGTTGTCAATCATTTCACGCCACTCTTGCGGATCAATGGGGACGTGTTTTTCCGTAGGATATTCAAACGCGTGCGCCCCTTGATTCCAACGTGGAGCCAGCCTCAGCCACTCACCTGCAAACACAACATTAAGCGCATATTGGTCCCAACACCAAACATGTTTTGCATTGTCGTGCAGACATTTTAAAAACCTTTCGATCAAATTCTCCTGCCGCCAACGGTTTAAGTTGAGGATCATGACCCCGCTGTTGAAATATTCCTGACTTCCGTCCAGACCTAGGTCGCGGTAGTTGCGCACAGGGCAAATCGTGGCCAAATACGGTGCCGCGCGACGGAAGTTCGCACTACCCAATCTTGCGTCAATATAGGGGCAGGCAATGTCGACTGTCGCTGCACAATAAGCGTTGTTCAAGGGAATCTGCCAGATTTGGCTCACGTCATCCTTAATGAGCAGATCCGCATCCAGGTAGATCACCTTGTCAATATCGTCCGGCAACAAATCAGCCGTCAAAAGTCTGAAGTAGGCCGTATGCGTAATGTGATGCGACGTGGGTAAACTGTTCACGCGATCGCGTTCCGGAACCACCGACGTCACATCGAGGGGCAGACCGGCCAGACTCTCCTTGATGGCCATCCAATTCAATTCGCTGATACCACCATCCAATACGAACACTCGAGCGAACGTCGTGGGAGACAAATGATCACCAAGACTTCGCAAAGTAACCGCCAGCGGCATGGCGTAGGCATCATCCGCTGCGCAGACGACCGATATCATGCGATCGCTGTTCGATTGCCTATTCGCGAGTTCGTGTTGCGTTGCCTGCTTCAGCACTGGGATTCGCCTAGGATTGACTTGACTCAGAAGAATTGACGGGTTTGGTGCGCGACTTCGCTTTTTCTAGCCAATCAAGGAGGCGTTGGCGCGTTCGCACGATCGGTCCGGCAATGGGATGTTGATGTATTTGCTCAAAAATTTTGTGGGCTTCAGCCAATTCTTTGCGCAATGATTCAATTTGCCGCTGTAAATGCTCGATCTCGCGTCGCGCGTGCCCCAATTCAGCTTGTAAGGTGACATGCTCCGTCATGCGGAACGCAGGCTCCTCAGGAAAAACGGTTGCTAGGTCAAATTTAAACCTCGGTACCGGCCGCTCCAGTTCGATGAATCCTGTTGACAGATTGAGTTGAACTCCTTCGGAAACTTGTTGTTTAGCGATACGTAACATCTGGTTAATCAAGGAAACCATGCGATCCGTCGCACGCCCATCGACGATTAGCGCATCTTGCAACAACATTTCCTGGTATTGCATCCGATGGGCGGGAGGTGTTCGCATCTCGTTGAGAACGCCATCAATTTGCGATTCGTGCGTAATCTTCCACGCTGCATCAACAAGACTAGGGCTATTGGTAAAATCCAGAATCGCGGTCGGTTTTCCCGCCAACATTGCTTCGAGTTGCACTGTCGAGGGCGTAGTAATCACGATGTCGACATGATTAAGCAACTTGACCAATTCGACACCAGAGGTCGACACAAGTGAATTTTCGACGCCAACTTCGGCAGCGAGACCGCGCGTCAATCGCCAGACAATTTCAAATTTCCCTTCGTGCTGCTTTTCCCAACTTCGCAATGCGTGAATGGAGCGAAATACTTGCGCTCTTTGCTCATCCGTGTACCAGGGGCATTTCGCGGTTGTCACCAACACACTTCTCGCATCTGTCAGCGATTTAGATTTGGTGACGCCCCCCACAATTGTCTGCTTGTTGTGCAACGCAATTAATCGGTCCAGACGCGGAATACCAACAACTTCAATTTGTGCTGGGTGATTCCAGTGGCTAAGAACTCTTGCCTGCGATGGCCCAATACAGGCTACCTTATGCGAAAGAACGGGGCGCATCGTCCAGGGACAAGCGGGTTCATCATCAGCATTTTCCCAGGAGTTTCTCCACTCCAAAATGCCGTCGATGGCGTACAACGTGGCAACATTGTTTTCGCGTAGACGCAAAATCGCGTGACGAAAGCGGTCGAAATGTTCACTGAAGTAGATCGTCAAATCACCGGGTTTTGCACATCGCACTACCTCGTCCGGTGTCACAATGTCAATCGGCACGTGCGGCAGCAGTGGTTCAACATGGTGTTGAACTTCATCGACTTCACCGACATAAAAGACCTGGCCCATGGTCGAGGCAACCCCAATTTCGCCGCGTTGAAAATCGCCAAAATCAAAAGTCAAGATTGACAGTCAACCCATCATTTCTGGAACTCAGGCGAAACAAAACGTCAACATCCAACAATGTTGGAATGGTCTTGGTTGCTCCATCACCAAACAGAAAATTGCAGGCTCCGCTATGTTCACTACCCCAGGCAGGGATCTCACCCGGACCCGGTGCACCTATATCGCCTTGGGCGATCGGAACTCCCGGTCCGCCAACTCTCATGAACGTTCCAGGTTCGTCGCCATTATAGATAGAGCCGTCCGCCCAGCCACCTGGTTCACCTTGATAATTCGATTCGACGTGCTTTTCACCCACAAAGATCGTATAAGAAAGCCCATCACGAATATCGCGTTTTGTATATCGGCCTTTCGGACGTTGCAGCAAATTACCAGCTCCGTCAATGGGGTTCTCTCGTTCAAATCCTGAATTAAAGACACCATCAACGGGAACGGTAAACTGCGCCCAATCCAATGGCAAATGCAAAGTTGATCCAGCATTACCGGCGTAGTCACCTAGGGCTCCAATCGGCCCATGCGTTTCAAATTTACTGAGTTCTCCAACGCTGCGGCGGCTGGGACAATTATAAACGCCGATGGCACTGCGCGTGATGTCCGGATCTTGATCGAAGTACGGTCGTCGTATGACAAACTGTTTGAATTGGTTTTCTCCTTCCAGATAAGGCATGATCAACACGGTCCAGGTGAGGTAGCCATCAGCCGGCCTAGAAGGAGGAATCTCGCGAAAGGTCGACTGGTAACCTTCAATCGCTACGCCAATTTGCCGGAGATTGCTCAGACAGGTCGTGCGTCTTGCTGATTCGCGCACATACTGAACTGCCGGTAACAGAATAGCCATGAGAATTCCAATCACAGCCACCACGACTAACAATTCAATAAGCGTGAAGCCTGATCGACGGCCTACAGCAATTGAAGCTCGGGGAGGATTTACAAGTTTTCGACGTCGCATGTTGGGTCAATCCTTGGATTCAAGTTAGTGAGGACACGCAAGTTGGCTAAATGCTTAACGAATTCGGATCGCAAACGGGCTCAGGCATCAGTAAACAAACGGTGATTCTACGGGTTTGGGTGACAAAATGGTCTGGTGTTTTCAAAGTTCTCCGACAAGTTGCATGAAATACCGATCCAAAGAATCTGAAGTGTTGCATCTATGCCGATTTGGACGCTGAATCTAGCCAAAGGACGCGTGGATGCCATGACTGTTAATTGTACGCGAGATTCTCTATGTTAACCCGAACAAAATACCCGCCGCAATATTTGGCTATCTTGCCCAGACATCATGATCCAGTAAACGCCCTAAAATATACCCTGCCCGCAGGTCCAAGTGGAAAAAACGCGAAATTTGTCGGAAAACTGGACATACCGAGGGCGGTTCTAAACAGATATGACAATCACACCATTTATTCCGCACATCGATACAATGCGATCCAGGACTCGCCCGTTGCTTGCCAATTCCGCGACTCGATCCCACGCTATTCAATTGGAGACTCGGTCAATCTCGGTTTTTTTCTGTGGATTGCCGCCTCAAAAAAGCCGCGTCGGGGCATATTTTCGGCAACCAGCAATCCCATAAACGACGAGCATTCGGAGTGGCGAACGATTTCTCCATTTACGTGAGCTGGACTTGAATCCATTCGTAAAGAGCAGAGTAAACTCGCTCCGGCGCAAATTCGTTAATTCCAATCTGGGAAGCCAAAGCAGTACGCTCTTTGCGCAAATGTTCTTCGTTCACCAAAGTTGTGACGGCATCCGCAAACTCACTGACTGAATCGGCAACCATAGCGACGGATTTTGCTGAATCGGATAGTCCAGTCGCACTGTGCGATGTCGTGACGATTGGCTTGCCGAAGCAAAACGCCTCAACGGTTTTGATCTTCAAACCGGTGCCAAAGCGAACAGGATTGATGACCACATCGATCAACTGATAGAAGCCGACGACGTCATCAATTTTGTTCAGAAAGCGTACATGCGAATCAGCATGAAGTTGCATGCGAGTTTCCAAAATAGCCTTGAGCGGGCCGCCGATTAACAATTCGACTGGACAAGAAGCTCGCTCCAAAATCGCTGGCCAGCATTCCCGTATAAACCAATGAATCCCATCAACGTTCGCTTCATTATTGGAGCCGATGAACCCGATTCGGATTTTGGAATCTCTTGCCACACACGAAGCTTGGTTCGCATCCCTTGGTATCGCTTGACTCGAAATAAACGGTGTACTCGAATCGCCCAGTTCATTTGCAAAGATGGGTTTTTCGAGATACGGGACATGCCCGGCAACAACAACTTCGACATTTGGAACAAGTTGTCTAAAGGCAACGGCTTCCTCTTCTTGTATCGCAATAATCAAATCTGCCTTTTTCAACTCCGTTGCTTCTTCCTCCGCCGTAATATCGAGCCAATGCATTTGATTACGCTGTTTGAATTGCAGATTGCGAAGGTGCAGGACATCATGAGTATCTACGATCGTCGGAATCTTGATCGCTGCCTGATGCAACGCTTCCAATAAATGCGCCCAAACTACGTACTCCACCAATATTACGCCAGGTTTTTCACGTCGCACAGCGGTAAGAAACTGTTTTGCGGCCAAGGGCCAGCGATAATCTTGCAGGGTAAGCGACTGCCTTAGGTGAACTTCTTCCGTACCGATCGTTTTGCCGTCGTCAACTTCGAGACTTTCACCGTCCACCGGTAGATTGTTCGAGCAATTTTCCGCCGCAGCACCAGCAGTAGAATCCTGCAGCCCAGACAATGAACCTAACCAGGTCGCGAGAGATGCCAGCGATGAGCGGCCAGAGGGAACGTAATCGATGAACTTAATTCCAAGTCGCGCACCCGCCTCGCGATCCAAAGCAGATCGCTGCAGCATGTAGAACACACTCAGTTGAAACCCTTGGGAAATCAAATATTTTGCGAGCGAAAGAACCCGTTGTTGCGCACCTGTCGAACCACACCAAAATGGCAGGTCGGTAACAATCATCAGTTTGCGTGAAACTGCCATGCACGCTCCCGCAATTCAGAGGTGTTATCGCACTCAACTAATCGAACATATAAGTTGCAAGCCATTCGTTGCGATCGTCCGAGCCCTTTCCGATGCCTGCGCAAACTTGATGTCACAAACAACAATGCTGGTTAAACCATGCTGGTTAACATCGTTTGAAGTTTCGAATCCTTCAATAATCCCTGGACTGCCAAAGGCTTCATGCACTCGTTGGATAACCAACGCCTTTCGAACCAGCGTTTACTCCGATTTTCTGCGAAATCGATCGAATGTGTGCAAAACGACGAATTCAACCAAACGCCATTTGCGTCGATTCAATTGGAAAACTTCACTCCCAATTCATTCCGCAGCATTTCATCCAATTCATCTTGGCTGCCGGGCCGCCCTACGACGGTGGCCAACCCAGGTGCGGCAATCACTGGCAACCGTTCGGCACCGCTCTTTTCGTAAAAGGTTGCATTCTCTTGAATCATGGTATCGAGCCATGTTGCCGATGCCAACAACTCAGCAAGCTCCTTCCCATCCACCAACGATTGTGCGTACGCCAAAGCGTCAATGTACTTTCGCGGTTGAGCCGACTCAAACAGCCAAGTATCGATAGTTGAAAAATGCGTGGGCGAAATCTTCCAAACTGCCAACGCCAATTTAGCCAAGGAACAGGATTCCGCAAACCTTGGATCCGTATTCTTCCAAAACGGATTACAGTCACTATTTAATGGAACTGGACAAATTACCAGAGCAAACTCGTTATCCGCTCGCTGCAGTGCCTGCTTCAAATAAGTGTGCGTGGTACGGCAATGTGGACAGCAATAATCCAGCATGACAACAACAATATGCGCGGCATTGAGATTGCCGATAATAGGCCGCTCGTTCGGCCTAATGGTTATCACACCATCCAACATACTGACGGTTCGCTGAGCACCCTCACCGACAACATTTCCGGATATATCGTGTTCGAGCCTTTCTGCCTGCGGCTCTTTGAACGGACCGTACGCCTGCCCTAAGACCAATTGTGCTATCATCAACATGGCGACCATAAACGGTCCGACCAAACTCCGCCGCACAAAGTTATTTCGTTGACCTTGAGTATATTGGGCGACACCGATATGAAACGAGAGAATTGCCAACGCGATTAATGTGCCCAAGGCATGTTCCGTCATACACCAAGGACAGATTGCTTGCAAATATATGACCTGCAACCCAACAAACCAGGCCGTCGCGCACAGCAAGACCATAGCGATGGTGAGCACGCAAAACCACATCGTACCGCGACGTGTTGGTTTCACAGCGGGCAACCAAATCATCAAGCCGATTAAGCTGACGTAGACCGTTGCGGCCAAAAGGCTGACTGGAATTCCAAACCACACTGACCAACGGCTGTTCAAAACTTCGGCACATCCACTTTCTTCACCGCAGCCTACCGGCCTATCGGCTGCTCCCCACGAAATCGCCGTTAAATACAAAGCAATGGACAAAGCAGCTATCGACAGGCCGACAATCACCGTGCGCACCAATACTCCAGGCATTGGTAGTCCAACCAGTCGTTCACCTTTTCCATTCATTCGTATCAGGACGCTAGTGCCTATTTCCCCAGGCCGGGAATCGTTTGTTTCAATGCTTCAATTAACAGATCAATCTGTCCGATGTGATTATAGACATGACATGACACGCGTACAAACCAGCGACCATTGAACTCGATAATGGGAACCTCAATACGGAAAACGTCCCAGAGCAACCGTTGTAAATCTGAATATTCGCCGGACGGAAGAGGCACATGTGCCATGCATCCGTACCAATCTGCTGGAGCAAGAGGCTCTTCCCCAGTCAACTCAACCAATTTCTCCCTTGCGTATGCTGCCAACGAATAACATCTAGAGCGGAATCTTTCAAAGCCGATTATCCGCAGCGTTTCGATCGCGGTGGGAACGGAAAGGTAACAACTGGGATCGCGAGTTCCAGACCAAAGAAATTCTTCGTCCCAATTTTCGGGCATCGCTGGCAGAAGTCTTCCCCAACTCTTTATGATTGGCTGCATAAATTTATGCCACCGCGGATCAACAAACAGGAATCCACTACCCAACGGCGCGCATAACCACTTGTGGCAGCTCGCGGCGTAAAAATCGCATCCAAGTTCCTCGAGATCGAGGGGGACATGGGCTGGTGCATGAGGACCGTCGATGCACACAGCGATTCCTCGTTCCTGGAATGCGCGGCAGATTTGTTTGACCGGCAAGACGATGGCGGTCGGCGATGTAATGTGGCTGATCACGGCCAACTTTGTTTTTGGCGTGACGCAGCGCATTAGATCCGCGACCACTTGGTCTGCTGACGCAATCGGCGTGGATATATTTGCAACCGATATGTTTAAACTCTTGCGGGCAGCCAATCGCTCGAAAGTTCGTCTGACGGCTCCATATTCATGGTCATTGAGCAACACCTCGTCACCGCTCACAAAGGGGAAACTCTCAGCCACAACGTTTACGCCAAATGTTGCGTTTTCGACGAAGACAAGTTTTTGAGCGTCAGTCCCCAAGAATTGAGCCAGATCTTCTCGCGCAGCCAACAAGAGCGGCTCCAGACGCCGCACAAAAAAATCCATCGGTTGCTCATCGAGCTGGTCGATGATTTTGCGACGATAATCGCGCACGGGTAGCGGAGACGGCCCAAAGGAACCATGATTCAGGTATACTGAATCTTCTCGAATCTTCCACAATTTAGCAACTTTTTGCCACCCGGCGTCATCCGTTGGCGTTAACGTCAAATCAGCGATTTCTCGTTTGAGTTCTTGAATCATGTTTAGACGGTACCGAGTCTTGCGGCATCCGTAAATTGGTAGTTCAAAATTTTTGTTGCGATATTTGCTTAACTCGCTTGCAGTTTGCTAATTCTTTAAGCACGAACGACCAGCCATCCATCGTATGAAAAGCCATGAATCATAAACCGATTGTCCGTTGAAGTTCGATCAGACGCACCAATATTGGGAATAAGGGGAACGGAACCGCCATTGCTTTTCAATATTCCCACGATGTTTCGTTTCAGCCTGAATTGGCCCACAAATTGCATCTTGGTGATCGAAAATTTTAACTCCGGGTGACTCGCGCGGACGAGACCGTGTCACCGACTTGCCATACAAATGTTGCGGCATGTACTACATATTTTTGTGTTGCCGCTAGTCCATTTCGCATTATGGCTGGACACTGGATAACTGAGGAATACCCACGAAACTACACACTTCTCAATAATCAACGTGCTGTCGAAGCAGTAGGCGCCGCATGATCAGCCTGATCGTGTTCGGCGGGAAGCGTCCAAAAATTTCGTTTTCGAGCTGGATCCAACCAACTGAAAACGACAACAAGAAATCATGCTAACCAAAGAAAGATAGGAAAGATGACACCGAAAGAGGTACTGGCACTTTGTAGTGAAAAGGATGTAAAGGCAATCGATTTGCGCTTCATGGATTTTCCAGGATTATGGCAACATACCACGATTCCAATGCGGGCATTCAAGGAAGAGATGTTCGAAGACGGATTGGGCTTTGACGGATCAAGTATTCGGGGCTGGAAACAGATCAATGAAAGCGACATGTTGATAGTTCCGCAGGCCGACACTGCTTTCGTTGATCCATTCACGGAAATCCCGACGATGGTCATGATTTGTAATATTCAAGATCCATTGACCAGAGAAGATTACACCCGAGATCCCCGAAATGTTGCACGGAAAGCCGTAAACTATTTAAAGAGTACTGGAATCGCGGATACTGCTTTTTTTGGACCCGAGGCCGAGTTTTTCGTATTTGACGATATCCGCTTTGACCAAACACCTAATTCGGCCTTTTACCACATCGACAGCAACGAAGCTCAATGGAATCGAGGGCGCGATGAAAAGCCCAACCTCGGATACAAGATTCGTTTTAAAGAGGGTTATTTCCCTTGCCCTCCGCATGATCAGCTGATGGACTTGCGCAACGAAATGATGCAAACGATGATCAATTGTGGACTCGATGTTGAGTGCCAACACCATGAAGTCGGCACAGCCGGCCAGTCGGAAATCGACTTGCGGTTTCAAGAGATGGTTAAAATGGCGGATCAACTGCTGATGTTTAAGTACATCATCAAGAACGTTGCCAGGAAGTACAACAAGACGGCAACATTCATGCCCAAACCGATTTTTGGCGACAACGGCTCTGGTATGCACGTCCATGTCTCTCTTTGGAAGGACGGTACACCGTTGTTTGCCGGAGATGGCTATGCGGGACTGAGTGAAATTGCCTTGCACGCGATCGGTGGATTAATTGCCAATGCTCCTGCGTTGTTAGCGCTCACCAATCCAACAACCAATAGTTACAAAAGACTCGTTCCGGGCTATGAAGCGCCCGTGAATCTAGCCTACTCGCAAAGAAATCGATCCGCAGCTTGCCGTATTCCCATGTATAGCCCCAGTCCAAAGTCGAAGCGAGTCGAGTTCCGCTGCCCCGACCCATCCTGCAACCCTTACCTCGCCTTCGCGGCAATTTTGTTAGCGATGATCGATGGCATCCAAAATAAAATTGATCCAGGTCAACCTTTGGATAAAGACATCTATGATCTTCCACCGGAAGAACTTGCGGTTGTGCCTAAAGCACCAGCTTCGTTGGAGGAGGCACTGGATGCGCTTGAAAGGAATCATCAATTCCTATTGCGCGGCGATGTCTTTACGCCAGATGTTATCGACACTTGGCTGTGGTACAAACGAACTCACGAAGTCGACGCTATGCGACTCCGACCACATCCATTCGAATTCTGCATGTATTACGATATTTAAGAATGGCAATTTCCGTCACTCGCCGGTAACGACCGTGTTGGGCGATGGCCATGAAAATAAGAAATGCCGCGTTGAGCACGATTCTGCTCACACGCGGCGTTTTTATTGTAGGTATCAGTTTACGCTGATGCTCGTCTTTCGTTGATGCTCGAGAGATTTGCTGCTCCTCGCCAAGGAAAATACGCTTCGAGTGACCAAGCCCAGTCCAACACCAGGGGCATTGCTTATCACGTAAGTTGCATAGGCTGACGGAAGCGAAACAGGTCAATTGTCTCGGTTTGAAACCGCTAAAAAGTTGTTCTTGTGTCCACCACTAGCCGATTAGCGGTGAACATGGTTCATTGAGTTCGATCTCCCCGTTTATGCCCATTTGCATTTGTTTCATTGATCGATTTTGGTCTTGGTGACTGTTCGTTTTCTTCCGCTTTTACGAAATTTTTTACAGGTGGCCTTTTTTTGACATATTTTGCTGTTAAAATTGTCGAAAGTGATCGGTACCTTGAAAATGAATCCAACGCTAACGGCCAACGAGCAAGAAATCCTCGACTTACTCCGGAACGAAGGAGCGATGTCGATTGATCAGTTAATCGCTCGAACGGGAGTCACCGCCACAGCAGTACGTCAACGGCTGGGGAAGGTCATGGCTTCCGGTTTGGTGGAACGGTTTGAGGTGAAGCATGGTCGTGGTCGTCCATCACACGAATACCGTTTGTCGAAAGATGGCTATCGATCAGTTGGAAACAACCTTGCCGACTTGGCGGATGCCATGTGGGAAGAACTTCAGGCAATCCCCAATCAGGAACTTCGGAGAACAATCTTGACTGGAGTGGCGTCGCGTTTGGCCGTCAAATACGGCGAGTTGATCTCTGGGGACAACCCCGAGGAGCGTTTGGCGGAAGTCGCTAAGATCTTCGGCAAGAAAAACGTACCATTTGTGGTCGAAGAAAGGGAAGGCCTGAAGGTACTAAAAATTGTGGGATGTCCCTATCCTGAATTGAACAACTCAAATAAAGAGATTTGTGAATTGGAAAAGAAGTTTCTCTCGAAACTTATTCATTCCGATGTCACAGTTAATCAAACCACGTGCGGCGTGGGTACTTGCTGTACATTTGAACCTGAAAAAACCTAATTGTATTTTACGGAAAATTGAATAGCGTGAAATTCGTTATTCAGGATTCCGTATGTTCTTTGATTTGCAGATGTCGTTGTCGATGTGATGACTTCAGCAAATTTGGAACTTCAGCAAACAACTGAAAGCTAGAGAAAAAAGGAAAAGATGATTGATACGCTAAAAATCGATGACTTGCATGTGGAAATCGGTGGCAAGCCGATATTGCGTGGAGTCAATTTGGAAATCAAAAAGGGTGAGACACATGCGTTGATGGGGCCAAACGGTAGCGGTAAGAGCACCCTGGGTTTGGTTATTATGGGGCACCCGAACTACGAAGTCACGCGCGGTGACATCTTGTTGGATGGCGAAAGTATTCTGGAAATGGAGGCAGACGAGCGGGCGCGACATGGTTTGTTCATGGCTTTTCAACGCCCGATAGCAATTCCCGGTGTTCGCATGGCTGATTTTCTGCGTCACGCTACGACGAACGTGAGGAATCCAAATCGCAAGGAAGGCGAGGAATTGATCCCCATGCGGGAATTCCGTGCGGAAATTCGCGCCAAGATGGAACAGCTGCAAATGGACAGCGAATTCGCTCGTCGCTACGTCAATGATGGCTTCTCTGGTGGCGAGATGAAGCGTGCGGAAATTTTGCAACTGGCGATGCTGCAACCTCGGTTTGCGATTCTGGATGAAACGGATTCTGGGTTGGATGCTGATGCTGTACGACTTGCGAGTCAAAGCATCGCGGAAATCGGTCATGGTAAAATGGGCCTGCTCATCATTACACACCACGACAAGTTGTTGGCCCACAATGTCCCTGACTTCACTCATGTCATAATGGGTGGTCGAATCGTAGAAACCGGTGGTAAAGAACTAGCTCAAGAGTTGCATAGCCAAGGCTATGAAAGAATTCGTAAGCAATACCCAGAGGCGGCATTAGCTAACGATGCTCAAAACCTCGAGGCGGCTGCAACAGCTGTCTAGCATTTTATTCATTCATTTTAGGAACTACGAAATTAAGGAGCTGGTGGCAACTTGCAGGTTTCTCTGCAAATAATGCCACGAAAGAGAATTATGTCAATCGATCTTACCGAATCACAACAACTCAAGTCGACTGAAATCAACAAGTACAACTTTCGTACTGAAACGAAATCGGTATTTAAGGTGCGAAAAGGCTTGGATGCTGAAATCGTGAATCAGATTTCGGAAATGAAAGGTGAGCCTGATTGGATGCGGAGTTTCCGCTTAGAGGCGCTGAAGATTTTTGAATCGAAACCCATGCCGCGTTGGGGTGGCTCGATCGACATCGATTTCCAAGACATCTACTACTATTTGAAGCCGACGAACGAACAAGGCAAGTCGTGGGATGATGTCCCCCAAGAGATTAAAGACACTTTTGAAAAATTGGGTATTCCAGAGGCCGAACGCAAGTATTTGGCTGGAGTAAAGGCTCAGTTTGAAAGTGAAGTCGTGTACGGGTCATTGCAAGAGGATCTGGCCAAGAAAGGGGTAATCTTCACGGATACCGATACAGCTGTTCGAGAACATGCTGAGTTGTTGCGCGAATACTTCGGGACGATCATTCCGCCACATGACAATAAATTCGCCGCATTGAATTCTGCAGTGTGGTCCGGCGGGTCGTTTATTTACGTCCCTAAAGGGGTGAAAATCGATTTCCCGCTGCAAGCGTATTTCCGTATCAACGAAGAAAGCATGGGACAATTCGAACGTACGCTGATCATCGTGGACGAGGGAGCACAGGTGCACTACGTGGAAGGCTGTACGGCGCCCATGTATACCAGCGAATCGCTGCACTCGGCCGTGGTGGAAGTGATCGTCAAGAAAAATGCCCGCTGTCGTTATACGACGATTCAAAACTGGGCAAATAACATCTACAACTTGGTCACAAAACGTGCGTTTGCATACGAGAATGCTGTAATGGAATGGGTTGACGGAAACTTAGGCAGCCGATTGACCATGAAATATCCAGCGGTCTATATGATGGAACCAGGTGCGCGAGGCGAAGTTCTTTCCATTGCGTTCGCCAGTGCTGGTCAACACCAAGATGCTGGCGCCAAGCTCGTGCATGTGGCGCCGCATACAACTGGGCAAATCATATCAAAATCGATTTCCAAAAATGGGGGACGTAGTAGCTATCGCGGGCTTGCCCGAGTGGAAAAAGGGGCCGTCAATTCCAAATGCAATGTTGTATGCGATGCGCTGATCTTGGATCCGGAAAGTCGTAGCGACACCTATCCCTATATCGAAATCATGGAGCAGGACGTGTCGATTGGCCATGAAGCCAGCGTATCTAGGATTGGTGAAGAACAGTTGTTTTACTTAATGAGTCGGGGACTTAGCGAAACCGAAGCCAGCACAATGATTGTCAATGGTTTTATTGAGCCATTGGTAAAAGAGCTACCTATGGAGTACGCGGTCGAACTGAATCGCCTAATTCAACTGCAGATGGAGGGATCGGTCGGCTAAGAATGGGTTTGCAATTGATTTTCATGCACAAGCAAACCCGCTTCGTGCCCAGCCAATAGTTGGCATGTATCTACTCCAACACGACATCCATTGGCGCATCGTTAGGAACGGGATAAGAATCCAACTGACACGCACATCATGGATTAGAACGTACTGAACAAGCCTGCATTCCGTTGTTTGAATTTCGCGATGATTCGCGGTAATAAGAGATACCTGGGAATGCGTTCAAACACCACGGTTACCTTTTAGATTGTCAATTTCGAATTCCATTTTTTGAGACTATGTCAACAACTACGTCGCAGTTTACGTTTACGGATGACGGATTTCACGCGTTTTTGGAAAGCAGGATCGAACCAGATTGGTTACGACAGCGTCGAGTCGATGCATGGCAGATTTTTAAGCGTTTGTCATGGCCGAACCAAAAAGATGAAGAATGGATGCGAACAGATATTCGCTTGTTCAATTTGAATCGGTTCGATCTACGTCCGTGTAATGAAGAGATTTCCATCGAGGCGCTTTTGTCACAAGGCGTCGATCTCGCCGGTCAGACATCGTCCGTTAATGGAATTTGTTTCGGCAGTCAAGTCGACCCGTTGTTGCGGTCGCAAGGGGTGCTGTTTGGCTCCCTAGAGCAATTCGTGGACGAGCGAAGTGAGCTTGTGGAAAAATTTCTGTTGAATCGCGTTTTGCAACCGAACATTGACAAATTTGCAGCATTGCACGGAGCATTCTGGACTGCAGGGACATTGCTTTACGTCCCGCGCGGCGTTGTCATCGAAAAACCGCTGCATGCGATCGCACAAATGTCGGACGGTGGTTGTGATTTGAGCCATGTGCTTGTGATTCTCGAAGACGGCGCTGAAGCAACGTTGCTCACGGAACTCAAGAGTCCAACGGAACACGCCAACGGTTTTCACTGTGGAGCGATTGAGATTTTGGTTGGGGCCAACGCCCATTTGCGATTTGTCAATCTGCAGGATTGGGGGCAAGGAGTTTGGCATTTTGGACATCAAAAGGCCCTTGTTGATCGCGACGGTTCGATACAATGGACAGTCGGCGCGCTAGGTTCTCGACTTTCAAAAATCAATCAACATGTAGCGTTAGTTGGTGAGGGTGCATCTTCCCAGGTTAATGGAGTTATGTTCACGGAGAACAAGCAACACCTCTCCTATCACACGCTCCAACACCATCAAGCACCTAATTCAACGAGCGACTTCCTGTACAAAACGGCGTTGCAAGATGCTTCCAGAACTGTCTGGCGCGGCATGATTAAGGTCGACAAAAATGCTCAGAAGACAGATGGTTACCAGCGAAACGACAATTTGTTGCTTTCCTCAAGATCTCGAGCTGACTCCATTCCGGGTTTGGAAATCGAGGCGGATGACGTTCGCTGCACCCATGGCAGCACGAGTGGTCGCGTGGATGAGGAGTTGATTTTCTATGCCCAAGCCCGCGGATTCACGCGACGCGAAGCCATCCAAATGATCGTCACCGGATTCTTTCAGCAAGTGTTTGACAGAATCAGCATTGAATCCGTAAGAGATGCTTTGAGCGCCGCGATCGCAAGTCGAGTCCGCGAATATCATTGAGATTCGACCACAAGGTTGCTTGTGCTTCTGGGGATGTTCTGATTTCGATCAGCTTGGTGGCGTCTATTGTTGAAAATATTTCAATTTCCAATGCCGGCGCTGAATCGTTTTCGCTTAAGAGTGCGCGAAAAATGTAAATTGACTTGCACTGCTTAAGGTTGCGGTCCTGGCACCAAGAATGCTTCGACTTCGAATTTGAATTGTCTCGGTCATATATTTTCTGTGCGAAGTTTTCCGATTCGGTTTTGTGTCGGAGAAGCGCGTGCAGAAAAGCGTCGATTCCATCGAGCTAATATTCGACTCGCTTGGTTATGAATTGATTTACGCGGCAAATTTGTAGACGATCACTTCGGAGCCACAAAAAAACTAGTCTTTTGTTAGCAATTTTTGAAATGATGCGGCAACTATTTGAGCGTCATGGTGAATATCATCTGGCTTTCGTGCGGTTTTTTCCGCATAATCAGTGATAGGATTAGCGATCAGATCATTCATTTCGAGGTTCACGACTTCGGAAACCTCTAGCGTTTTGGCTGCGGTCAGAAAGCGACATTTTTTGAAGAATGCGTGATTTGCATATGCGGCAACTTATTTTATGGACTCTCCTTTGCCGACTAACAACAGCGAAAACCTCGATCTGACCGGCTGTAGCCTTGGTGGATACCATCTAATTCGTCGAATTGGCGAAGGGGGTATGGCGAGCGTCTATTTGGCTGAGCAACGCTCGCTCAATCGCCAAGTTGCTTTCAAAGTATTGCATGCGAAGTATGCCGACGACCCGAAATATGTCGAACGATTTCAACGCGAAGCGCGCGCTGCAGCACGGCTAAATCAAACCAGCATTGTCCAGATTTATGAAGTCGGAAAAGCGGACGATTATTTTTTCATCGTACAAGAGTACATTCGAGGGCAAAACCTTCGACAGTACATTCAGCGTCATGGCGTGCTTGATCCAGTGCTTGCCGTGAACGTAATTCGCCAAGTCGCGTTGGCATTGCAATCCGCTTCCGAAGCCGGAGTCATTCACCGAGATATCAAGCCTGAAAACATCATGTTGATGCCAACTGGTGAAGTCAAAATCACTGATTTCGGGCTGGCACGAGTAACGCATGAGGAGAGCAATGAATTGACCCAAGTTGGTGTGACGATGGGAACTCCGTTGTACATGAGCCCGGAGCAAGTGGAGGGAAAGCCCGTCGACGTTCGAACGGATATCTATTCACTAGGGATCACCTGTTATCATGTGTTGGTAGGCCGTCCCCCGTTTGAGGGTGACACCCCTCTAGCGGTTGCGATCCAGCATGTACGAAGCAAACCGCCATTGATCAGCCTATTGCGCCCTGATTTACCGGTCGAACTTTGCCAACTTGTGCAGAAGATGATGGCGAAGAAACCGGAACAACGATTCCAATCACCATCGGAATTGCTCAAGGCGTTACGCAAGATCCACGTCGAGCCTCACCTTGATTGGTCGAGTTTGGCGGAAACTCTTAGATTGCAATCGGAGCAGGTCGGACTAGTACAATTTGACCCATTGGCCGAAACGAGAAAACTCGCGGCCATGTTACAAGGCACAAAATCGCGTTCGTGGAAATCCATGTTAACGTGGGCAGCAGGCCTGCTGATCATCACTGTCGGAATTGGAGTAGGCAGCGGTTATGCTTTGCTCACTCCGCCAGCCCCCGCATTGCCTGACCCGGTGCAGATCATGACCAACACGATTCCGAAACAGGGCTCGATTCAAGAGCAATATCGCTGGGCGTATACAATTGCCGCGGCGAGTAATTCCGAGCAGGCTGAGTTGGCTTGGAGGTCGGTTAAGGAGTATTTCCCTCCCATCGAGACGGATAGTTATTCGACGGACTTCACCCGCAAACTCTGGACAAATCGTGCAAATGAGCGACTGGGTGAATTGTATTTGCGCACTGGAGCGTGGGAAAAGGCTCGCGATGTTTATATTGACTTGTTCGGCGTCGAAAAGAATTTGGGAAGGTTTCACTACGTCGGATGTGCTGGACTGGCTGTCGCATACTACCATCTGAACGAACATGTGCTGGCGGGTCACATGCTCTTTCTCGTCGAACCGCAATTCGATATCTTAAACGACTTCATGCGTTACGAGTTGGAACTTGTATTGCAAGATTACGAATCGTCGATCCAAAATTGAAGTCGGCTTGGTCATAGTCGCTTGGTCGCAGTTATTGGCCCAGCCATCTTCCAAGTTCATTGGCTTCAATGCCACTCGTGGGTTTATATGGCCAAGCAGAATCATAAAAAACGGCTCCGCTACAGCTTTCGCCGCCGTACACCACCAGGCACCGCACCTGGCACCTTAGTCCCGGATCCGCATGCTCCTCAGCCACAATCGCAATGTATCATCTTCAGCCCAAAGTCCTACCGCCAACTGGATGAGTCCATTAACGATTTGCTCTCAGCGTCTAAAGACGACAACCAATTGAGATGGATCAACGTCGACGGGTTGGGAAACGCTGACGTCTTAAAGAAAATTGCGGATCGCTTCGAACTCCATCCATTGGCCATGGAGGATGTAGTCAATGTTCATCAACGACCAAAATTTGAGGATTATGCCCGGCATCTCTTTCTAATTTTGCGAATGCCTAAACTAAGTGCGAGCGAGGCTGCTGAAGACTTTGGTCGGGTCAAAACTGAACAAGTGTCATTGTGCATGGGTAAGAATTTTGTGATCACTTTCCAAGAGATGGCGGGTGATGTATTTGAGCCGGTTCGCCAACGACTTAAGAATGATTCGAGTCGACTGCGGGCTCAGGGCCCTGATTACCTGGCTTATGCACTTATCGATTCCGTGATTGATGCCTATTTTCCGGTACTCGAAAGCTACGGCGAGCTTGTCGAGAAATTGGAAATCGAAGTCGTCAACGAGCCAACTCCTGAACACATGATTCAAATTCACGCCGTGAAACGTGATTTATTGACGATCCGCCGAGCCATTTGGCCAATGCGCGATATGTTGTCGGCCATGCTACGTGACGACAATGCCATCATCCAGGAGACAACCAAGGTCTTCCTGCGCGATTGCCATGACCACACGATTCAGTTATTGGATATCGTTGAAACGTATCGCGAAATCACCTCTGGCCTGGTCGATGTTCATCTGTCAAGTGTCAGCAATCGCATGAACGAAGTGATGAAGATCTTAACGGTTATTGCAACCATTTTCATTCCATTAACGTTCATCGCTGGCGTTTACGGGATGAATTTTGACCCAGAGGTCAGCGTTTGGAACATGCCGGAGTTAAAATGGCGTTACGGCTACCTGGCAGTTATGTTGGCGATGGCCGCTATCGCGATTGGATTGCTGATTTGGTTTTACGTTAAGGGTTGGCTGGGGAAAGCAAAAACCGGTTTACCGAAATGAGCGTTAAAGTTTTTCCCGCCTCTGCCCGGCCAACAAGTATGCTTCGATTTAAGCTTAGCCAGCCAAATTCTCATTCCTGTTTGCATTCTGCCACGAGACAAATGACGGATTATTCTTGCGACTCCCTGTACAAGTGAAATCTTCCCTGAATTTGAATCTCCTCTCGCATCGACTTGGCATCAGGAGCATGACTAACTCGAGCTTCGGCTCTGCGACGGCTTACGACAACATCAGTTACACCCGGTAACTCTCTTAAGGCCCTATCGACCTGTTGAGTTCACGAAGAACCTCACATCATTCCGGTCACGTTATAAACCGAAACGACATCTCCAGATTTCATGCGCAGGGCACGATCATCTGGGTCACCGCAACCCGGCAGGCAAGCGTACAGAATCGCGATGCTGGCCGCTAAGCTTATTCGAATTACTCTTGGCTTATGCATTCAAAAATCCCTTACTGATTCTAATTAGTCTGGGGTATCATTCGTAACATGACCTTGATAATCACGATATTTCAAACCATACCCGTGGAATTCAAGTGGACACAGACATTGTCTCAATTTTACTCTACGTTAACATGACGTAATCGTGCTAGAGCAGCTGCGCCAATCCATCCAGCGGCTCCGCCTAATCGAGCGAATTCGATAGTCACATTTTGGCCGATCGGAGCGAATGTCATTTGCTTCACGAACTTCTTGGTGGTTTCCAAAAACTCTTGTCCCAATTTCGATGTCGCTCCACCAAAGTCCATAGCTCCACCCAGAACGATTGCCTGCGGATCGATGACGTGTCCGATGATGGCAATTCCGCGAGCTAGAAATTCGCTGGTCTCCAAGACTAGCTGCTGCGCAACAGGCTCACCCGAAGCAGCCGCTTCCGCAATTTTCCTGGCCGATGGTCGCTGATCGTCCCGCGGTATTGCCATTCGCTCGCAATATCTCTGCACGACGGCGGTCGCACTGGCGTAGGCTTCTAAATGACCACGTACACCGCAACCACAAATTCGCGCCTCGGGGCCATACTCAATGCAGACATGGCCACATTCACCTCCCAAGCTGTGCGCACCTTCCACTAACTTATTATCGATGACAATGCCGCCACCGACACCAGTCCCCAACGTCAACAACACCATGCTTGAATACTGTTGACCGCTGCCGATCCAATATTCACCCATAGCAGCTGCATTGGCATCGTTAGCGAACGTGACAGGACATTGAATCTTGTCCTGTAAGTATTTCTGCACGTCGAAGTTATGCCAAGCGGGTAAGTTCGATGGATTCAGTATTCTCCCCGTATGCAAATCCAAGGGGCCAGGCGTGCCAATGCCTGCAGCTAACAAGTTGCTGCCGCTCAAACCGGCCAACGAAAGCGACTCGTGAATAATGTCGACGGCCTTCTGCAGTGCACGCTGCGGACCCTGGCTCTGTTCAGTCTTGAACCGAGTATGACTGATGATTTCACCAGCCTCGCTCGCCAATCCGACCTTGATATTTGTTCCGCCAACGTCAATTCCGGCAAATAGTTGAGTTGTCTTAGATATCGTAACCTTCTGCGTAGTCTCGTTATTCATTAACTGTCTTAGGACAAACCTATTTGATTTGTTTTTTTACGTCTTTCTTGATTCTTTGTTGTGTTTCCCATTCGTCTAGAGATGGAAATTGCCAATGCTCATTAAAGATGTATTGCTGTGTCATTATTTGCACCATTTGAGCAACGACTTCAGGATTTTGCTTGCTCACATCACGAATTTCCCCCAAGTCATTCTCCAAATTGTAGAGGCGAGGTGGCGAATGATAAGGTTGTTGAACAAGTTTCCATGGACCCATGCGTAGCGCCTGCCCACCTCCTTGTTCATAGAAGCACCAATACAAAGCTTCATGCCTGGTTTGCAAGTGCGGCTCATTTACAATTTCGTGATAGAAAGAAATACCATCAATTCCCAGCGGCAGGTTGGGTGATTCGCCGGTCAAGTCAGCCAAAGTCGGCATGATATCCCAAAAAGCAGCGACATGGCTGGATTCACGCCCACGTGCGATGCGCTTTGGCCAATTTATGATCATGGGCACGCGAATTCCGCCATCATGCAATGAGCGTTTAATCCCGCGCAGCGGCCCGCGCGAGTTATTCCATTCCGGCTTGTAACCTCCCTCTTCGTGTGGTCCATTGTCTGAGCTGAAGAAGATGATTGTGTTCTCGCGCAATCCTAGTTGTTCCAAGTGATCAACTAAACGTCCCACATCGCGATCCATCAAGCTGATCATGGCAGCATGCCCTTTTCGCGCGTCAGGCCAATCGAGGTCTTGATACTCGCCGTAATCCGGAACCTCCATGCCTTCTAACTGCGCCTCGTTATTCGCATGAGGTATCGTCAATGCCAGGTAGAGAAAAAATGGTCGATCGTCCGCCTCAACGATGAATTCGAGTGCTTTCTCCATGATTAAGTCATGGCTGTATTCATTTTTTTCGCTGGCTTTTCCCTCACCAAAGGGACTTTCGTTGGGCACTACATTACTCAGTTGGATTCGCGTCTCGTTCTCGTACAAAAAAGTTGGGTAATAGTTATGGGCATGTCCTTGATCAAGATATCCAAAAAAGTAATCAAAACCTTGTTCCGTCGGTATGCCAACGGTGTCTTCCATCCCGAGTCCCCATTTCCCACAAATGCCATTGAAATAGCCAGCTTCTCGCAGCACTTCCGCAATCGTGACATCCTCATGCCGCAAGCTCTTTCGACCGTTGCCTCGAATCCATGCATGGCCAGTATGCAAGCCAGTCATCAAAGAGCAACGAGATGGCGCACAAACGGTCGATCCAGCATAAAAATCTGTGAACCGCAACCCACCAGCGGCCAATGCATCGATTCTCGGCGTCTTAATGAACTTTTGTCCATAACATCCTAAATCGCCGTATCCAAGATCATCCGCCAAAATAAAAATCAAGTTTGGCGGAGCGTCCCTTTCATTGGTTGGCCGCGCTGGGGGCTTCTCGAGACGAATTGGTGCGCCGGTGCTTTCCCCGACTCCTGTAACTAACGGGGCAATGGCACGCTCGTCATTTCCGTATGCCAATGGCGCGAACCTGCCGCTGACAAAATTCGTGTGGCCATATCCCAGGGTCACAAGGCATGAAAACCAAAACCACAAGTTGATAGAGCGTAATTGATCAAGTACACGGGCGCTGTAACGCGCACTTCCAACTTGTCTCCGATTCGTAGATTTCTTATTTTCCATGACAATCTCCAAGCGTGAATCAGTGCGTGATCGTTACATTCTAATGCGACACGAATATGTTGAGTTTAACGTGTAACCGTTCACCGTTTTCAAGTCGTTTAACTGTTAGCCGTAAGAGTGCACTCGATCATAAGGAAACTCCAAATGCCTTCGTAGGCCAACGGATAACGATTAGCCCAGCCTGTATTGATTGATTCCAATTTTGAAAAGTTGTAACTCGTGAACGGTTTCCTAAACGATAGCCAATGTTTTCTGATGCGTTCCTCTTCTCACATGGAGATGCCCGGATAATCTTAAACTCAAACTTGAAGCATTTACGGCAAACGAGTTTCAACAATTTCGACAAACCACGAATTTCAAAATGAATCGACCTGGACTCAACAGCTTAATGAACTCTAAGTAGTTGATTTGGAAGAGTTTTCTCGTTGCAGCCATTGCATCTCACGTTGCGGCATGCCGAATCACGTCGGTAGCTAAAATTGACGTCTACCAGATATGAACGCGCCGTTTACTCCTACCGTTTGTATTCTTGGTGGAAGGCATTGATCGGAGCGAGCACTCCTCAACATTGTCTCCAACTTCTCGACGCTCGCGACAATTCGTAAGCCAAAACCTAACATTTGAGAACCTGTGGCGATGGCATTTGGCAGTTCAATCCCCTTGATCAACGAGAATTTTCTTGGAGGCAATCACGCCACACCTGTTAAACACATCGAACAAACTCCCCCTTTGTAGAATCGCACGAAATACCTACCTTGCACGGAGTATAGCTAAAGTTTCAAATAGAAGCTATTACGGATTAACTCATTGACTCTGCATCGAGATGGGCAATCGATTAAACTTGGCTGAACATTGATTTTGTTGAAATTCGGATGAGTCATTGCGGCTTGGGTGCTTGGCTACTCAGGAATTGAAAGTGTTGAATGGTTAAATCGGATGAACTGAAAAAACTCCGCGCGCTTGAAGCTCGCTTGGGGTATCATTTTCAGAACATATCATTGCTCCAGACGGCCTTAACTCATTCTTCTAAGGCTAACGATCGGCGTCTGTCAAATGAACGGATGGAATTCTTAGGTGACGCAATCTTGGGACTCATTGTATGTGAATTGCTTTACCAACGATTCCCCGACTGGGATGAAGGTCAATTGACACGAGTGAAATCGGCAATCGTTAGTCGCACGACCTGCGGCAGAATTGGTGAGCGATTTGACATCGAGCCGGCGTTGATGGTTGGTCGGGGCGTCCACGTAAATGTGCGAGTTCCTCGATCGCTGCTTTCGAACGCGGTCGAGTCCTTAATTGGAGCAATTTTCCTGGACTCCGGAATCGAATCCGTCAAGCAGGTTCTTTTAGAGCAAATCGAAATTGAGCTTAACGAAATCGTCGCCAGTGAAATCGACGACAATTACAAGAGTCAGTTGCAGCAAATCGTGCAGAAGCGTTTTGGCGAATCACCCATCTATCGACTTTTGGCTGAGCGCGGCCCAGACCATAAGAAATCATTTTTGGTAAGTGCCAGTTTTCAAGGGCGTGATTTCGCTCCGGCATGGGGCAGCACGAAGAAAGCGGCCGAACAACAGGCAGCCGCAAATGCCATCGACCAACTCACCAGCGAATCTATTCTCGATTAACCAACTTCAAACTACAGGGTGTTGATGAAAACAGGCGGGAACGTTTACGACTTTGCCGTGATGGGCTTGGGGGGCATTGGCAGTGCTGCATTTTACGCGGCGGCGAAAACGGGAGTTCGAGTTCTTGGGTTAGAGAGATTCGACCCAGCACATTCGTTCGGAAGTTCTCATGGCGTGACGCGAATCATCCGCACAGCCTATTACGAGCACCCCAATTACGTCCCGTTGGCCCAGGCGTCCATCGAGGCCTGGCGCGCGCTTGAAGACTTTACGGGCATGCAGCTGATGCGACTCAATGGTTTACTTCAGGTAGGGCCTGTTGGCGGTAGTGTCATCAAGGGACTCCAGGCCAGTATTGAAGAGCATCAACTCGCCGTCGAAATGATGGATGGCAGCGAAGCAGCGCGGCGGTACCCAAAGATTGGTTTTCGTTCCGACGAGATCTGTATCATGGAACTCACGGCCGGATATCTATTGGTTGAAGATTGCGTGCAAAGCCACTTGACCGCCGGCACCATGTGCGGCGGCCAAGCGGAATTTAACACGCAGGTGCATAACTGGCACTGTCAGCCTGATGGTACAATCGAGATTCAAACATCGAAAGGCAATTTTATTACCAAGAACCTAATCGTAACCGGAGGGCCATGGTCACCTGCAATACTCACCGACTTGAACTTGAATTTGCGCGTCGTGAGGAAGCCCCAAATTTGGTATGAGGTTCCAGAAAACATAAAAGGTGAAATGTCTTTATTGCCTTGTTTCCTCTTTGAAGATGACGACAATTGTTTTTACGGGTTTCCGAGACTTGAAGGTGTTGGCATGAAAGTGGCCGAGCATTCGGGCGGGCAGGATATTACGGAACCGGACACACTTGACCGAACATTGCGACAAACGGATACCGAGAGAATCGAGGCGTTCTTGCGTTTTCGATTTCCGAATATCAATTTTGACTTGGTTCGATCCTCGGTTTGCATGTACACGATGTCCCCCGACAAACACTTTATTGTCGACCGACACCCGCACCATCAGAACATTGCGATCGGCGCCGGATTCTCCGGGCACGGCTTCAAATTCGCTCCGGTTATCGGTGAACAGCTTGTTAGACTTTGTGACGGAAACGAATTCTCATCGATGGACTTTCTAAAGCTTTCGACACGTTTCAATTCGGTGAATTCGCAATGAATGTTGGGGTCAGTATTAAGAAAATGACTCATCAATTAGCCGCAGGTCGCCAACACCTAAACAACGGCCATAAAGCGGAAAGCCAGGTTTTCAGGTGCCCCTGTTTAACTAGAACCCTGCTTGCATCCCGCTTTTTCGGTAACTTTTTTACGTTTTTTTAGTGAAAATGTCTTTAATTCGCATAATCAGGCGCGTAGCGTGACCCAGGGCGGAAGTTCTTTGAATTCACATTGAATTTTGTTTACAACGCAAAAAACTTGAATAAAATGAAGTTTTTACCGACCGATTTTCGTGAATTCGGGGTTGAATGAGATCAGAACGATCACATGTATAGACAAAAATCGCGAAAATCGAGTACAAAAGGTTGATCCGTTCGTTTTGAAATCGTTGGGAAACTTTCACTTTTGTGTGGATTTTTCCCATGTTTGGGACTCTTGCGTTTGTTGCGACAGGTGCTTTTGAGACTCAAGTGTGTTGAACAGAACCAATCAACCGATTTCAGCTCGAATTAAAACGGGCGGAACCACTTTTTTCCGATTATCGAGGCGGAGATGAATAGACCACCTATCGTAACAGCTCAAGATCAAGTCGCTCTCTTAAATACTTCGATCAATGGGGTTAATTTGGCTTCGGCTTCCGACCCGGACGGCGATCCCATCACATTGTATCGCTTCAGAGATACAAATCCCGCCAATGGATCTGGACGATTGTTTTTGAATGGAACCGCGCGTGCAGCAAACGTTTGGGTGCAAGTAACTGCGGCCAACTTAGGTAATTTAGAATTTCGAGCTGGCAGTGTAGTCAGCCAAGATACAGTTGAAGTCCAAGTTTTCGATGGATCGGTGTGGAGTACCATCACTTCGTTCGTCGTTTACTCTGCTCGTCCAAATACAACGTTACCTCGAATTGAGGGATCAATCAGTGTAGTGTCCTACGAAAAAGTTCGTGTCATGGATATGCTGAACATATTCGATCCGGATGGATGGCCGATTGATCGCTTGCTGATGAAAGACACAAATATACATGCTGCTTCTGGTTACTTTGAGTTCAAAGGCCAGAAGATGCCGCAGAATGAATTCTTTTATGTCTTGGATATGAAGGAATTGCCTGAGTTGTATTGGGTAGGAGCACTGAATGGTCAGACTGAAACGTTGGTAATTCGAGCTAGAGACGGTGCACCCAATGTGGGTGGACAATGGTCTGCTCCAGCGTATATCAATGCTACGACGCTTGAAAATCTCAGCCGACCTTTCGTCGCCCCGTTCTCTATCGTGTTGCCCCAGAATTTTACGACCTCAATGGAGTCGTTGGTTTCGGTGTCAGATGCGGACGGAAATACTCCCAAGCGGTATCGATTCCTCGACACTAGCGTTCCGCAAAACTCGGCGTATATCTCAATTAACGGTGTGCGTCTCGAACATGGTGTGTGGCACGAAGTTTCTGCGGATCAGTTGAATTTGGTGACCTTTACGACAGCGGCCATCAATCGAGCTGACGAGTTACGAGTTCAGGCATTTGACGGAAAATTCTGGAGTCCAATTCAGACAGTCCGCGTCACTTCGCGAGAGTTACCGCGCTTCAAGCGTCCTGAAATCGTCGCGCTCGAAGAAATTGAACGGATCAGCGTTTTTGAACAGCTTACAAAGCTGGATAAAGGCCCGATTTACTCGACGTACCAAATCTTTGATGCATCGTCGACGAATCCAAATCCGTTAGTCGACTTAACTGGAAATTTGGTATTTGGGGCGAATAACTTCTTACAAACTCAAACCGTACATACTTTGTCTCGACAACAATTTTCTCAGCTTCGTTTCGAAAGCGGCAAATGGGACAACCGACAAATCGACGAGATTTTCGTGCGAGCCTTTAACGGCGAATTCTACACCCCATGGGAACGCATCACGATTCGAAGCGAACCTGAAATGCGTGATTCTCATTTCACAGATCAAGAGAATCCGAACAATTGGATGCTTTATTTCCCGGGACAGGACAAAGTTGTTCTCACTTACAGTTTTGCGGAAAATTATCCACAAGATGGTCGGCCAACTGGATCCGCTGACCCAGATGAGTTTTACGTCATGGCGACAGTTGGTCGGCAAGCAATGCGGGATGAATTCGCTCGCTGGACGCAAACCTTTGACCGCATTGACTTCGTCGAGGTCTCTGACACAACCGTGCATCCTGAATTCGGGCCTCATGGCATTATTCGAATTCACGGATACATCGATCCTGAAGACACGGCTGCGGCATTTGCATTCTTCCCACAAGACCCACGTACCGGCTTTGCCGGGGGTGATATCTGGCTAAATTATGGTAACACGTTTGTCGATACCGCGGCCGCATGGGCCCTCGATGGCTTCCAGCGCATGGTTTTCCGACATGAGTTAGGACACGCTTTGGGTCTGAAACACCCATACTTTACAGAAGGCAATCCCGGAAACCAGAATGCACCGGTGTTACCGCCTGCACTGGGACTTCATGATTACTCGATCATGTACACACCAGGAAGTCGAAACGATGGTTTGTTTACGCGATCCTTCGGTCTGTACGGTGATGCGACGCTATTGTACCTGTATGGCCAGGGCAATATAAATTCGGGGAATACTCGATACGATATTCAGAATTATTGGGGCGGAAAGCAACGATTTGCGGATGTGATCACCGACTCGGGAGGAATCGATACGCTGGCCGTTGATGTTTCAATTTTCGACAACTTCTTGGACTTGCGTGAAGGCTCGTTCAGTTCAATCAACGGTGAAACCCAGAACGTCTTCATTAACTTTGGTTCGATCATTGAAAACGCCGTGGGCGGATTGGGTAATGACACAATCATTGGAAACGATTACGATAACGTACTGGTGGGTGGGGTCGGTAACGACTTGCTCATCGGCAACGGCGGTAACGACATCTTGATCGGCAACTCTGGCCACGACATCTACCAATTCACATTGGGAGATGGCCATAATATTATCGATGAACGGCAAGGCGGTGGACGCGATATCGTTCGGTTTGTTGCAATGCCTGATCTTGGCTTTAACGACTTCTCGGAGAACTTTTATTTCCGACGCTTGAATCGAGACCTCGTCATCGATGTGAGATTAGCAGGCGAACCTGTAACGCAAATGTCTGTGCGTATTAAGGATCAGCTTTGGGGAGGATCGCGGGTGGAAACGCTTGAGTTCAATGGACAACGTATTGACTTGCTAGACTTGTATAGCAAGACAAACAATGTTGATCAACGATTTGCGATCAACCTAACGGAACCCGAAACAACTTTCGGTCGATTGGTAAGCCCAATTTAGATGTGATTCATTCAGTGGACGTGGAGCGTACTCCAGCGCTCAACAAGACTAATACTTTTATAGGATATTCAATAAGGTAACCAGTTATGAATACTCCCCCCGTCGTAAACGTGCAGGATTTGACTGTTTTGTTAGGAGGTACAATTAACGGGCTGAATCTGGTTACAACATCAGATGCGGAAAATGATCCGATAACGCGTTGGCAATTCGTCGACAGCTACGGTGGCGACGAATCGGGTTTCTTTCGTGTCAATGGTGTTCGGCGGGATGCGAATACGATTATCACAATGACCAATCAAGATTTGGCATCGCTGGAATATGTTGCCGGCAGTCAGATCGGTCGTGAGACGATCCGAGCCCGTGTGTTTGACGGCCAAGCCTGGAGCACCTGGATTGAATTCTTCATCTACACCGCTCGACCAAACGTTAATCGCCCGGTAGTCACGTCGTTCCCATTTCAAGTCGTTGCGTACGAAAAGATTTTTAACGTTTCGGCTTGGATCAACGCCTCCGACCCAGACGGCCACCCCATCGATCGCTATTTGTTCAGGGATCGTGGTATTGGAGACGGCTATTTCGAATTGAATGGCGTTAAGCTGAATGAAAATCAATGGAATCTGGTGTTGGCAAAGGATTTGCCAAAATTACGCTATGTTGGCTCACTGGCCGGTGGAACTGAAATCATCGACGTGATGGCCCGAGATGGATTGAATTGGAGCCTCAATCACTCTTTCGTTGCGACAACACGTCCTAATCTTGAGCGCCCTCTGGTCGAAGAAAGAACGTTTAGGTTGCCATCAAGTGTTTTCAGAAGCCTAAAAGAGTTCGTTAACGTTTCTGATGCTGATGGCAATTCGATTAAACGCTACCGAGTATTTGATACGAGCATCGCTCCAGGTTCGGCATACCTGGAGGTCGAAGGAGTGGTGCAACCCGACAAGACTTGGATTGAACTGACGCCGGAACAATTTCGCAACTCGGTCATTTGGACCGCAACAACGGCGCGTAGTGATCAGTTTCGCATTCAAGCCTTTGACGGTAAATTTTGGAGTCCGATTGCTACAGTTACTGTGCTTTCGGATCGGAAACCGCAAATTGTTGCTCAAACAGTTGATGGTTTAGGCATCGTCGTGGCCGACAGCCATTTTGATGAATTCAGACTTGCAGACTACTTCGATTACATTCCCTCTGTTCCATCATTTGTCCGCTATCAAGTCATCGACCGTCGTGCCAATTTTGGTCCGCAGTTGCAACCAGGTGGCCAATTGTCGGGTGATATGCGTTTGAATCCGACGCCTCAAAATCCAGGTAGCATTTCGGATAACTTTATTCGCACGTTGACGCCTTCAGAATTTAGTCAGGTACGCCTGCGTGGTGGATTCCAAACAGGTCGAGATGACATCTTGGTTCGAGGATTCAATGGCCAGTACTGGAGTGATTGGACACGATTGATTTTTCAGACCAACACTGGTTGGTTAACCGCCGGGACGTCGTGGAACAACTTCACTCCACCAGTTGGGAACATTGTTACTTTCAGTTTTGCTGGCTTCTTCCGCCAAGATGATCGGGATACTGGTGGCGTACAACAAGCTGAATTCTTGCCGATTTCTTTTGAAGGAAGAATGGCATTTCGCCGTCAATTCCAACGCCTTAATGAACTGGTGGCAAATACATTCTTCGTTGAAGTGCCTGACAGCTATGTCGACCCGTTAACGGGAACCGAGCATGGCTTAATTCGAATTCACGGTTGGGTTCCGAATAACTTTGATCAACCGTTGCCTTTGGCCTTCAGCTTCCCGCCTACGGACCATTCCGACCCAATTTCCAATCAAGAGGGGGGAGATATTTGGATTACTCATGTTTCTCCATTCGCACCGGCAGTCACGTTAGCTGGCGGAGGCAACTGGGGTATTGACACCGTTAATGGGACAATGGTTGCCAGAGAGATTTTGTCCGCCGTTGGCGTCGGAGGTCCGGCAACCAACGATTCGGCGTTTGGACTTTCTCGCGGTCCAGATCCTCGTGGTCAGGCACCTCCTGGATACAATGGTGGCGTGGCTCGCAGTTTTGGCTTGTGGGATATCTATAACCTCCAGCAGCTTTACGGCGCGAATCCTAATTTCAATAATGGAAACACCGTGTACGATTTCGCGTACTTTGGTAGCTTCAATTTCGTTGACCACATTTACGATACGGGAGGGATCGACACGCTTGATCTTTCCGCATCGAATGGTAATGGCACTGTAACCATCGTGGAAGGTGAAGTCAGTTCGGTACAAACGTTTGCCGGTACGGCGCGGATCGGTATTACCTATGGCACGGTTATTGAAAATATCATCACCGGAAATGGAAACATGAACGTTCGTGGCAACGAGGCGTCTAACATCATTCGCACCGGAAGCGGCAACGACACGATTCGCGGCTTTGGCGGCAACGATTTCCTCTACGGCGGTGCTGGCGACGACACTTATGTGTTCGGCTTAGCGGATGGATACAATGTAATTGATGAAGAACAGATGGCTGGGCGCGATCGAATTTTGATTGAACGTTCTGAAACCATGCGTTTGAACGATCTTGCCGAAGATGTTCTATTCCGTCGCTTGGGTCGAGATTTGATGATTGACTTCACGATCAACGGGGAATACACAAGTTCCCGTATCACAATTAAAGACCAAGCTTGGGGACGTTCGCGTATTGAAACACTCAACATCTTCGGAATCGATGTTGACCTAACCCGAATCTGGGCGCTTACAACCGCTGGAGGTTCAAGATTCAATATCGATTTCGATAGCGCGCCAACGATTTTCGGTAGGCTGGTCACACCTGCGTAGCCACAAATTGAACGCCTGAATACAGGTAGTGATGCTATAACGCGAAAGCCATCTTCAATGCGAAGATGGCTTTTGGCAATTATGGATAGACGGATTTTGTGCGGCCTTCGGCTACTTGCTCGCTGTCCCTTTTGTCACCGACTATCGGTTGCGACCAAATTTGACTGGCGCGAAATAGTCGTTATGCGAAGTTGAGCTTTTCGCGTTCTCCGCTGTCGGCGGATTTGGAACCTGTCTCAGAGATTGCGATTGAGGAGCGGGCACATGGTGATTCTTCGGTAAGTTCTCATAAGGAACCACGTGATCGGATTCACCAGAATAAATGTTCGCATCTTCAAATTGCGGTGGTTCTGGAGCAACCACTTTCCATTTACAAATGCAAATCGGATTCTTGATGTGTTTGTGATTCAGGACTTTTATCTGCTTGGTTTCAGCAGTTGGTTGCTCGCAACAATTTTGCCATGGAAGTTTGACTTTCGGAACACATATTGTTTTGTGATCAACGTCATAGCAATATCTAGTTTCCATGGCCTTAACGACACATAGTTCACAACGTTCTTCATCGCATTGGGAACAGCGAGAACATGAATTACGTCGAAAAATGGAATCACCTTGGGCAAAAGCTGTGCCTCCCGGCATCACAACAGCGCACAGCACGCCTGTGGATGACAAAATCGCAAGTTTCAGCATATGCATAAAACAAACTTGAATATTCGACACTTTAGTCCTCCTTGAATTGGGATCGTGTATTCCAAGAATACCAACCCGACGATTTGACGTCGGAGTATAAAAGTACTTCATCAACCCCTTAAACGACGTTTCCCTAATCAATATTGAATTTTTTCTGTGGCACCTACACCAAAAAACTGAATACAGGTCTCCGGCCGAACATCGGTTCGTTCGCTAAGACAAAGCCAGCTTTATTCACAAACGCCCTGGCCAATACGGTTTGGTGTATGGCTTAGAAGTCAACCATGAAACGCACGCCCAATGCCTGATAATCTCCAGCAACCTGCGGATTCGAGATAATGTTTCCGAATATGTAGTTGAACTGCATACGTGCGTACGGATTCCAATACCAATTGAGTCCCAACGTCAATGCCGTGCCCTCGCCACCAAAGATGTCTTCGTCGATAAGGTCACCATGCGACAATCGTGCCGCAACCTGCCATGCTCCAAGTCCAGATTGCGTCATGCAGTTACAATCGCGTACGCGCCAGAAATTCTCAAATGGCTGCACACGACCCAACCTCCCCATTCGGCGATCCCATGGAATATGTTCGCCGGTTAAAAAGTACGAAGCATAGACGTATCCGCCATGCATATTCACGTTATTTGGCGTGCCGTTACGGAGCACGCGGACCACCTGGTATTCACCGCCTATTTGGAACGGCCCAGCGTTAAATACCGCCTCAAAGCCTGCCAAGTCAACTCGATTGGCATTTGCAATTTGACCAGTGTTAAACCAAAAATTGTCTGTCTGAGCCTCGGGCCTACTAAAATAGTTCGCGCCGTTGTTTGCACCTCGCCCATCCGGGAATGCAACGGATCCGACGACTGCGACATGGGCATACCCGCGTCCGCCAGAACAATCGTCATACCAGGGTGTCATCGCAAATCGTCCAGCGAATTCTGGTTGGTAGTGATCGCCGAAGTGCCCGCCGTCAAATTGAGTAAGTTGGTAATTGTAAAGACCATATTGCCAGTTTTGCCTCAAGTCGTCGCTGTAGCCCATACTGCTTATGCCCAGCCTGCGATAGTAAGGATTGAATGCTTCGGTCGCAAATGAACGTTCCATAAAGATGCTCTGGTTGCTATCGGTCCATGTATCGAGACCATAGGGCCGCTTCTGATTACCAATGATCAGCGTATTGAACAACGGCAAGTCTCGAAACCCGATAAACGCATCTCGGTACGAAATGGGCATGAAACCTCGACGTTCCAATTGATCGACGAGTTCCAATTCAAGGCGATAAAACATATTGTCGCGAATATCGCCTTGAACACCCAGCCGCATCCGCCGAAACATAAATCGGTCTTGCGGATCACCGGCAAGCGGAACAAGGCGATCTTCGATTCGTGGAAAAGCCCAATAGTCGTAATGCAAGCGACCAAACAGTCGCATTGTCTGGCCATGATGCCCTCGCATCACAAATGAGTCGAGCGATTTGTCAATGAAGTTTAGTTGGTCTCCCTGGCGGGTTATCTCTTCGTGCAAATCACTTATTGCTTCGGCCTGGGTCGCGGCATGGCTACTCGCTTTTAATGCTTGAATCTCCGCATGAAGTTGTTTTAATTGCTCCGAAATTGCTGCTTCATCAAGTATGGGCCTGTCAGCTTGCACGTCTTGGCGAATCTTATTGTCGAAATATCCGGTCTGAAAGAATCGTGTATCCACCTCTGTACTGTTGCCAACTGAAGTGGGCATCGTACCAATTCTCTTTAATGGAGATTCGGCCAACGGATCAATTGGGTCATTTGATTGAGCGGCAACCGTACCGACTACCAATAGAACCAGTACAAAACCTAATGTGCTGCGCGTGATTTTCATTGTAGGGATTCTCATTCTCGATATGAAAAATCTTGTTATTCCAGTTTTCGTCTTACGCGCAAAAAATCCTTGAGCGCTGAAATGTCCGCGGCTGACGATAAATCGAATTCATCTGCATCTATCGCTTTACAGTCGTGACAATCGCTAAAACCCGACCAATACTGCTATCACCCGCAACTCTGTAACGATTGGAGAAGAAAACCACGGCACAGACACAGTAAAAAGCAAATACAGGACAAAGGCAAAATTCAGTAAAAGGACAGACTTCAAGTGTCGCGCATCATCCATGCGTGGTGTGCTGTTGGCTCACCGGTTCTTAATTTAACCGCGCCGTTTCGGGATTTCACGTTGAGCTAATCTTTGGCGCCAACTAGCCCTAGCCGCTCCACGTGCCCAAAACGGAACAAATGTAGAAGGTAAAAGGTTTGTTTTATGATTGTGTGCGTGGTTTCTTACGATTTTTCACGTTTTACGCATCTGTTCGTGCAAGGTTGTAAGCAACTACAAGGGATCAGGTTATCCTCGCGTCTCTTGAATTCAGGATTGTCGCCATATAAACTTGCGTAAATTCATCAAATCAAGTTGCTAATTCAGAATGGTTGTTTACCACAAACCACGAGAAAGTGAGGCATGGTGCCAAGTTCGACGAAACTACGAATAGCGATAATTGGTGCGGGAATCTCAGGACTTACCGTAGCCAGAATTCTCGACCGTGATCATGAAGTAACAGTCTTTGAATCATCAGAGAACATTGGTGGACACGCACAGACGATCGAGGTCGAAAACGGCGGCGAACGTGTGAGCGTTGACGCAGGCGTGTGTATGTTTTACACGAGCGGATACCCGCGATTTCTGCACCTTTTGCGGCGTCTGGGAATCCCCACCGAAGTATCCAAAACCAGCCTAGAAATCCTGTCAATTCCCGATGAGCGTCGCTACCATTTCGATCTAAACGCTCCTTGGAAAACAGTGGCACAATCGATGTTTTCCCAAGATCAGCGCTGGTTCGTCAGAGACGGTTTTCGTTTTTACCGGTGTGCTCATCGTTCGTTGAGCCCCAAAGGGAACTCTACCGTCACGATTGCAGAGCATTTCGCGGAAGAGAAATATTCGGAAACTTTTCGTGTATTTTTGAGTTTCATCTGTGGTTCGATTTGGACACTCAATCAACGCGGGGTTGGGGAATTGCCGATGGCTTTTGTAGCTCAGAGTCTGATGACACTGGGATTTCTGCCGTCTTTTCCGCACGGCAAATGGCATCACATTCCTGGCTCAGTTAGGCGATATCTGCAAGCACTCGCGGCACCGCTGGGAAACCGAATTCGGCCAGGGTCCACAGTGGAGCGGGTCGATCGCAGCGGTTCGACCGTTACGGTTCACGCCAATGGGACCGAGGAAACTTTTGATCATGTCGTATTCGCGATCCCCGCCCATTCTGCACTGCAGATGATTGCCAAACCAACCAACGAAGAGAGCGAAATCTTGGGCGCGTTCAGCAGCCAAAGTCATGTGATTGTGGTAACTGGCGACACGGCCGCCATTAGGCGTTGGACGGCAGGAAACCCAGCAATGTTTGCAGCAACGGATGTCACACAGCAAAGTATGGAGCAGGGGCGGGAGTTTTTGTTCCGTGTCGGTTTTGCGGACATCAACAATCTGTGCCGTCTGCCGTTAGCCACGCCGATATACATGTGGTATCAGTTTCCTGATTCGCCACCGTTGTCCCATGAATACAGGCGAATCCCCTTCTCAACTCCCATGTTCACGAAAAGTTCCTTACAGGCTCAAGCACGACATCATGAGATCAGCGGTCGCGATCGATTGCACTTTTGCGGTGCTGGGTGGACCAACGGTATCCACGAAGGAGGCGTTGTCAGCGCTCTTAATGTAACCAAATGGTTTGGGCTCAACCTCGACGATATCGAATCATAAGTCACTACCGAACATTTTGGTAATGGATACTCTGTCTAGGCCGATATTCTAACGTCTTAGTTCAAGCTGAATGCCGGAAAAAATTAAAGGACATGCATTCCATAATCCATATATTTCATAATCATCATCAAAGATCATGTAAGGAAATGCATTTGACTGAATACGTGATGCATACCTGATGCCAATACGATCTAAGGTAGCTTCGGCATTCCAAACATCAACTAGCGTCCAACTTTCGTCGAAATTCCAAGCAAAGCCCATTTTTTGGCTTGAAGCGCCTGTTCTTTTAAGACTTTTCTTTTAAGACTGTTTTTGCCAGTTGCCGAGACCTCGCTACCGCACCAGTTGTTTTGGCGGACGATGAAGGAAACCAGTTAATCGAACTTGTCGGTCCAAGAAGCCCCCGCCAAAAGGTTCACTGACAGACACAGTTTTTGACGCTTATCCGCTTCCAGCAAAGAACGTGATCGCCTCAGACTATCAGACTTGAGTGGGCAACATTTTGCCAAATCGGTCCGGTGCAAATTGTCCGCATGGCTGATCGAGACGATGCAATTTGATTGACATTGCGGTATGCGTCAAGTGAACCTTGCCGTGAGAGGGGTATGGAGTTAAGCGATTGTGGTTGGCGAATATCGAGAAATTCAGCGTTAAACTAAGGCCTCATTCCATGGAAGGATTGCAAACACCGAGGATTCAATAGCTGTAACCTCCAAAGAGTTCACCAAAATTGTGTATCTCCAGCGTTGGCTTGAATTCAGGTGAAAGAACATGATAGCTGCCCTTGCAGACGACAAGGTACTTTTCGTCAAATATCTGCATCACAAATGTGCACGGGGATTCGGTTTCGAACTGGTGAACCACTGTACCATTCGCATCAAAAATTTGGGCGCGCGAAGGATCCAGTAGAGCGACGCAGGTGTTGCCGTTTGGGGCCCGTGTAGCACTCATCGGTTGTCCATCGATAGAAAGTTCCCAGGTGACAGCACCTTTAGGGTCAATCTCGATGATTTTGCGAGCTCCAAATAACGTGACCAACGTATTGCCATTCGAAAGTCTTTTTGCATCGCTCACGCGAGAATCAAATTGACGTTTCCAGGCAATACTACCATTAGGTTTGTATTCCATTACGTGTCGATATCCCCCCGTCGCAACTAGCGTGTTGCCGTTGCTTAACCGCTGCACACCCATTGCGTTTCCAGGAATTGAATTCACTCGCCAAACCTCATTTCCCTGTTCGTCAAATTCAATCAATGCGGCGGGTTTATACGTCGAAACGAGACGATGTCCATTCGAAAGCCCCTGCACTTGAAGAGGATGGGCAACGCGAATACTCCAGCTAACTTCGCCATTCATGTTATGTTCAGTCACGAAGCTGTTACGGTAATCGGCGATTAAGATTTTTCCGAGCGGAGGTGCTGTTCGTTCGCCGAATGGAACCAAAGTAGCGGTCTCACCAGGCCCGGTTAACCAATTCTTCCATTGCCGTGCTACATCAGCAATATCCGCGGGGACTGAGGCGCCTACGAATCCGAAATGTTGACCGGTCATTGCGCGCAGGGCCAACTCTGCGTCAACCCGAATCGTTCGGTCTGAACAATTTATGAGATCTGCCATTTTCAAAAGGGCTTCGAGATCAAGATCTCCTGCCAGCTTGCAGGCTGCTTCGTACTGGACCTTCAAAGACTTATCGTTCAACAAACGTCGGCATTCATGGCGCGCAGTCTCCGGTTCGACTTGATAAAGTAACCCAAGACCTAATCGCCGCTGGTTTTCGTTTCGTGAAAGCAGGCTGGCAATAGCGAGTTGCGCGTCTTCCGTGGTCGCAGTTTGCAAGATTGCCGCTTGAATTTCATAGAAGACATCTTCATCAAGCTGCTTTTCTTTCTCGATAATCGGAACCAATTTTAACAACTCATTAGCAAAGCCAGGAAATCGATGGACACGAATCAACACGCACACCGCTTCCAAAAGCCCGGTAAGAGATTCTTGCTTGTGTCGCTCAACAATTTGATCCAAGAGGGCTTGTAGACGATAGCGCACTTCAAGGTCGTCGATGCTCTTCCAAATCTCAATTACCTCGATCGGTACCAGAGGAATCGCCATTAGCTGTTCGAATGCTTGGTCGCGGGCACGATAATCATCGTCGCCCAACAACTCGATGAGGCGATGCACGGTCTCGGCACGTTGTTTGGCCGTTTCATCATCAGGAAGCAGAGATTGCAATATTCGCCTAATCGAATTTGGCGTAGGCTCACCCCCCAATGCACTCACCCTCGCTAGTGCCTCATCGATTTTGATTAAATCACTTGGCTGCAGAATTTCAATCTCAGGAATTGTGACTTTGCTGGTCGGCTTGGATTCCTGACAGTTTGCTGGCGAGTGATTCCGAAACGTGCTGTTTCCGTCTGCCAGAACAAGGAGGACAATGCACAGGCAGCGAAAGACGTTGATGGAAATAACTCGAAAATCAATCATCGCGCGTGGTCATGGCTGGAAAAAAAGCGTTTCCAACTTCTGCATAACGAGGCGCCCCAATCAACAGAGAAAGGGAAATGTGGCACATTTGATTCGATCAATGCGTTGCATGAAGTCGATTCAAAGTATAGGCAGAAGAATTCTGAACGACAAATCTAATTCTGCTTACGAATGGACATAATCCTTTTTTCCGAGCGAAACAGCAACCGATCGCCCACGATAGCCGGAGATGCCATTGCTAATTCACCGACGGTTTCGACATGGGCTACCTCGAAATCGGGGCCCGCATTGATGGCGAAAATTTCGCCCTGCTCACTTGCCAGAAATATCTTACGGCCATAAGCCCAAGGCGAAGTAGTAAAGTCAGCACCTAATTTGGACTGAATCCTTGATTTGTAAGACTCTTCGCCGCTACTCAGATCCAACCTGGCCAAGATTCCGTTATCGCTGAGTACGTACAAGGCCCCATCGTACGCAACCGGTGTCGGAATGTAAGTGCCTGCCCGCGGACGAGACCAAACGACGTATTCATTGGTTTCCTCACTTGGCTGCAACGAAATATCCCCGGCGGCACCTGGCTTGATACAGTAAATTGGCCGACCGCGACCACCATTGACTAGCAAATTGTCTCCAACAGCAAACGAACTGGCGGCCAACCCCATTCCCATACCTTGCATTTCCCAAAGTTCATTGCCATCCAGATCGTACGATGTCACCTTCAAGGCACCTGGCGCGATGATTTCCGTCCGCATACTGTTTTTCCAAACGTATGGAGTTACCCAGCATGACTTAATAAGTGGCGACTGACGTTCTGGAAAGCTATCTCGACTCACTTCCCAAAGTTTTTCTCCAGTGTTCTTGTTCCAAGCTGACAACGTGCACTTCTCCTGGTTATCATTCAAGATAATCAAGCGATCATCCACCAAAACAGGAGAACTCCCAGTGCCGAACTCAAGATAGATTGGATGAGCCTCAAGTGGTTGCGACCAAATTTGATTCCCTGCAAAATCAAAGGCAAAAATCCCCAAACCCGTCGAATACACGAATACATGTTTTCCATCAGTCACTGGAGTCTCGGACGTAAAGCTATTCTTTCGATGTCGGCCTCCCTGTGGTTTTCCTTTATGGTAGGTGCGATGCCAAACAATTTTTCCCGTTTCCAATTCGAGACAATACAGCACGTACTCTAAATTGACTTCTGCGGGCAATTCTATATCGCGGTTGGTGACCTTCTCCAAAATCTCCTCCTGAGATAATCCTTGCTCAGTCAATTCGCGCACATAATCGTTGCTAAACTCAGTCCCAGTCTGCGGCAACTTCGATTCTCCTTCCGTCAGCGTCGTCGTCAAAAAGACAAATCCTCCCGACACGACCGGCGACGACCAACCTCGCCCTGGAATTTCCGTTGACCATTCGACATTGTCGTTAATCGACCATCGCTGCGGCAGATTTGCATTTTCGGCAACTGGATTAGCGTTCGCACCCCGAAATTGCGGCCAGACATCATCATTTGCTAGCCCGTGTTCAACTGCGCACGAAATAACCAAAGCGACGATCCAATAACGACAAGCACGAATCTGAAAGTTAGACATGTTAAACCTAAATGAAATGCATTAAAGAAATACGAACAATTTATAATCTCGAGGCCAATCGAACAGAATCTCTCTTCGCGTTTTGCCGGAAATTGTTGGCACACCATATCGAAACCAGTATACTCATTTTGGGTGCAACGTACACTAAACTCATCCGCCACGACGTACGCTGAGTCAATCCAATCTCGACCAGCCAAATCAAACATTCTTCGCGTCACTTGACGATCGACGCACAGATTAACCCTCTTCGGTGTCAACACCTCGGTGGAACGCTACATGAAAGAGCAGAACTAGTTTTCGAAGTTGTTCATTTTGTTGCCACCGCAAACATACGCTTTCGAACTTTTTCGATCGGCCAATCATTAACAGCCAATTTGCACAATAACGCGTCGCAAATTCTTTGGCTGCGATGCAACACCAAGGTTCCTGATCATGGATTCAAGAACGGCACCCAGCGTTCCAACGTCCTGGGAATTTGCGGGCGATAGTTGATGGATTCATTCAGCAAACGACACCAAAGCAAGGTAACACTATTTTGACACATCGCAATGAAAACGAAAGTCGCCTTTCACACAACGAAACCAAGGTTCTTTTCTACACGCACTCAGAACGGTGTCACACTTGCTGGATGAATGAAAACGTTGATTTATTTTGGGCACGGCACTCCAAGTACTGATTCGGATTTCGACTAGCCGATTGCACCCTATGCGCACCCTATTTGAGAAGATCCATTAGCCCTAACACATGGGTCAGATCGTCATGATGTGGTGCTTTGATGTGCAAGGGTCTCTTGGACAATGGATGATAAAACGAAATTGATTCGGCATGTAACGCCTGGCGAGCCAAAATAATTTCGGTCATGTCTTCTGGTGCCGACATTGAGCCCGTTCCCAATTGACCTTGGAATTCTGCGCGCGAAATGCAACTTCGGCCGCTGTAAAGTTTGTCGCACAATACTGGACTGCCAACATGTGCGAGGTGGACACGGATTTGGTGTGTGCGCCCTGTTTTTGGAAAAGCATTGACCAAAGCGATTCTTCCCACACGTTTCTTCACTTCAAAATAGGTGATCGCTTCTCGACTCGAGGGATGCCTGTCACGAACGGCCATCTTCTCTCGTTGGTAGGGATGGGGTCCAATTGGTTGTTCGATGTGACCGCGATCATGATTTGGAGGTGGGCTGACGATCGCGAGATACTGCTTTTCGATGGAGCGTTGCTGAAATTGCAGCGTCAGTTCGGAATGAGACTTATCGGTCTTTGCTATAAGGATGACTCCGCTTGTGTCACGATCAAGCCGATGGACAATTCCAGGACGCTGAGGGCCGCCAAGCTGGCTGAGCGTCGAGAAATGGTGCATCAATCCGGCAGTCAGCGTCCCTTGCCAATGTCCTTTTGCCGGATGGACAACCATTCCTGCAGGCTTGTTGATCGCGATGAGCGCATCATCTTCAAAAAGTACATCGAGTTGAATATTTTCGGCGGTCGGCAATTCTGGACTCAAGTCAATCTCACTAACAGTCACCAAATCGCCAGTTTTCAGGCGTACGGACGCTTTCGGATGTTGGCCATTAATCAACACAAGACCCGAGCGCACCAACTCGCCGGCGCGCGAGCGACTCAGCCCGTCGATCTTTTGTGCGATGAATACATCGACGCGAAAACCAAGTCCAGCTTGATCAACAATGAATTCGAAAGCGGATTTGGGCATTGCTCGCTTGAGGATAGGACCTTCAAAATATGTGGACAGGAATAAGAATTTATTCTTGGCGTAAGTTCATTTCAGCCGATGCGTGTTTCACAAACATCATCATGACTTCACGATCTAATCTACGATTGCTCTGACAAGTAGTCCACTAAGACGACGGCATGGGCCAACGCAACTATTTGCATAGGAGTTCATATTGGCTCATTGTTAAATCAACCACAACAACTCCATTCCCAATTCTCCAGTTATTCAACTCACAACTCAACATTTTACTGCTTTTGTGGCCAGAAGGTGATCTGAACCATGAATTCCCTTGAATAAAGGGCGATTTGTCGCGATACTAAAGGCATATGAGAGGGTTGAACCAAGGCTGGCTTCCCTTTTTGAACCAAGGTCTAAGTTTATGAACTCAGCGATTTCAACAACAGTCCAAGTTAAGTACATGGTTGATGGTTCGATGTTTACCCAAACGTGCCACTGCCATGTCGAAATTGTAGGATCGCTTGGACAATAAGCATATGCAATTCAGATCGTTGCCAAGATTGATGCTCAAGGGAATCCTTGACATGTGCTTTTTTAATGACCGCGCACGTTTATCCAACGCTGTATTTCTACTCGCAATCGTCGCTCTGAGTCTTCCTGTCGTTGGTTCTAGTAGAGTAATCGCTCAGGAACGACCAGTGCCCGGTTCAGTTCCACAGAACCGAAGTGAGCAGGTCGACACATCGTTTGTACTCGCACAAGCTACGTTCGATTCTAAAATCAAACCGATATTGCGCAGCGCATGTTTAAGTTGTCATGGTGAAGAAGACGGCGAGGCCGATATTAACCTGGAAAAATATAGTACAATCCAGCAAGTCATTGATGGAAGGCGCGAATGGATGGCTGTGCTTAAGGCGATTCGCAACATGCAGATGCCACCGCCGCAAGACGTCTTCCTCTCGACTGAAAAACGGACCTTATTGGAAAAGTTTATCGAGAGTGTTCTATATGAAATCGATTGCCAACAAACCGAGTCTGCGGGACTCGTCACGATTCGACGTCTAAGTCGATACGAATATGGCAACACAATTCGCGACTATTTAGGAGTCAATTTTAATGACCTAAGTGGTTTTCCTGCGGACGAAGTTGGTTATGGGTTCGACAACATCGGCGACGTTCTTTCCGTCTCTCCCATTCATATGGAGAAGTATTTGGACGCCGCTGAGAAGATTTCTCAAATGGCGCTTTTTGATCCTGAATCGTTAAACAAGACTGTGAAGTGGAATGGAGACCAGTTCGAAGGCAGTGAGCGCACACATACGATAGGTACCGAGCGGGTCATTACGACCACCGATTCAATTTCGATTCGCCATCAATTTCGTCATGGAGGAAAGTATAAACTCACTGTACACGCGTCAGAAGACCCCGGCGGCGACGAACCTGCCAACATGCTCGTGTTGCTTGACGATCAGGAGATTGGTGACTTTGCGATGCAAACCAAATTGCGCCGCTCTAGACCTTATGAAATAGAAACGACGATTGAACCGGGGCACCACATCATCCGCCTAGCGTTTACGAATGACTTCTACAACCCAAACCATCCAGATGCAGCGTTGCGTGATCGGAATCTGATTATTCGCTCGCTAAGAATTACGGGTCCGTTAGAAATTGACATGAATTCGATTCCGCCGCTCAGCAACGAATTGTCGCGATTGTTTCGGGAACACAAGCGATCAACGACGTCAGAAGAGTTCAGGCAAGATTTGCGAGGTTTCATTGAAAAGCTTGCCAGTTTCGGTTTTCGCAGGCCAGCGACACAAGCTGAGATAGAACGGTTCGTAAAAATTTTCGATACCGAATTGAACAGTCAAATTGATGCATCAGTTTTCACAGCGATGCAAACCGTATTGCAGGCCATACTGGTATCGCCTCATTTCCTTTACCGAATCGAAAAGCCAGTCGAACCAGGCTCCCTCCGAGCTCTAGATCCTTTTGAGCTGGCCACTTCACTCTCATATTTTCTATGGAGTTCGATGCCGGATCCCCCGCTGATTAGATCGGCGGCAAATAATTCACTGTACGATGCAAAGACACTAGAATTGCAGGTGCGGCGAATGTTGGCCGACCACCGTTCGCGTGCCTTGGTGGACAACTTCGCAACTCAGTGGCTGCAATTGCGTTTGTTGAATGATTTCGAGCCTTCGCCCGAGATTTTTGGAGAGTTTGACGAGCTACTGCGCAACTCGATGGTCCAGGAAACGAAACTTCTGGTCGAGCATGTGATTCAAAATGATTTGCCAGTGTCAATGCTCCTCAATTCGCCTAATTCTTTTGTCAATCGTCGTTTGGCAATTCACTACCAACTTCCCGAAGCGATTGTCGATCGAATGAATGACGAGAAATTTGAGGAAATTGATATTAGTTTGTTTGGGCGTTTCGGTTTATTGGGACACGCGAGTATTTTGACGCTTACGTCAAACCCGTCCAGAACTTCGCCGGTCAAGCGAGGCAAATGGGTGTTAGAAAATTTGTTGGCCCAGCCCCCGCCGCCTCCTGCACCGGAAGTTCCGACGCTGGAAAATCAGCCCCAGCTCACCGGCACGCTTCGTGAGCGGATGATGCAACATTCGGTTAATCCCGCGTGTGCAGTCTGCCACGACCAGCTCGATCCTATTGGTTTCGCTCTCGAAAAGTTTGACGCCATCGGACGATTCAGACAAACGGATGAAGGGGCGACAATCGACGATTCCGGAGTCATGCCAGACGGTCAAAAGTTCTCGGGACTGTCTGGTCTTGAAAAAGTGATGAGCAATTCGAAGAAAAAGGAGTTTTACAAATGCGTTGCCGAAAAACTATTTGTATACGGCTTGGGGCGCGGTCCCGAAGACTTCGATGATTGTTTGACTAATGAAATCGCAAACGCGGCCATGAACGGTCACGATCGATTTTCAGACTTTGTACTGGCCATTGTGAAGAGCGATGCCTTTCGAAAACGGGGAGTTCCCACGAATAATAAGGAAATGCCATGAGCAACTTTTTGAGAAACCACCGTCTCTCTCGTCGTACAGTATTGCGGGGCATTGGAACCTGCGTCGCATTGCCTCTACTGGACATCATGGGCCCCCCAACTTTTGGTGGCACCTCGACGCTGCTCGCCGGAGAATCCAACGATAACGTCTCAACCGGACCGGTGCGATTTGCGTTTTTCTATGTCCCCAATGGCATGCACATGCCGGACTGGAATCAATCAGGCAAACAACTTCTGTCGACCCCGATTTTAAAACCATTGGAAAAACATCTCAAATCGGTCAACGTCTATAGTGGGCTTGCGCTGGAAGGCGCCGAGGCAGGTGGTGACGGTCCTGGGGACCATGCGCGAAGCGTCGCTGCGTTCCTCACCGGGACTCGCCCAAAAAAAACCGACGGCAAAGCAATTAGGAATGGTGTTTCCATCGACCAAGTGATGGCACAACATTTCGGATCTGTATCAAGGTTACCTTCGCTCGAACTAGGGACTGAACCGAGCGCTCCTGCTGGTCGTTGCGATTCAGGTTATAGTTGCGTCTACACCTCCAATCTGTCTTGGCGCACTGAAACGTCGCCTGTGGCAAAAGAGATTGACCCGCAAGCCGTCTTTGATCGCATGTTTGGCTCGGCAATGACTAAAACCGATCGCGATATGTTGGCTCAACAAAATCAACGACGACGCAGCATTTTAGATATGGTCGCCGATGAAACACGTCAATTGCAATATCAGCTCGGGCATGTCGACCGTCAAAAGCTGGATGAGTACTTATATTCGATCCATGAACTCGAAAAGCGACTGCAACGCGTCGAGGCGTTAGACCAAGCGGAACCCGATGTCCCGGATTTCCCGCGTCCTGCAGGAACGCCTCGCAAATTTGAGGAACACGTTTCACTGTTGCTGGACATGATGGTGTTGGCGTTTCAAGCTGACGTTACCCGTGTGAGCACCTTCTTGCTCAGTAATGCCGGCTCCAATCGCAGTTATCGCAACATTGGCATTACGGACGGGCATCATGATTTGTCCCATCACGGAAACGATCCCTCAAAACAGGAACAAATCAGTAAGATTAATCATTTCCACATGACATTGTTCGCTCGGTTCGTCGATCGACTAGCGGAGATCAAGGAAAATGAATCGACGATGCTTGATAACTCGATTATCCTCTATGGCAGCGGAATCGCAGATGGTAATCGACATAACCACTATGATTTGCCGATCATGACGATTGGAAGTGGTGGTAATTCGATTGTGACTGGACAACATTTCAAGTTGCCCAAACGGACACCGTTGACAAATCTCTATTTGACAATGTTAGAGGTGGGTGGAGTGAAATTGGATTCGTTCTCGGACAGTAATGGATTGATTCCAAGGTTGTTGGTGCGTAGTTAAACAGACTTGGCCAAAGTTTATTTTGAGCCTGCATTTGTTGATCTAAAACTACAACGTCGAAAGTCGCTACATCCTGTAAGGATGCGAATCAACGTTTTGCAAAGGATTAGAACTCAATTCATTTTTCCGCCTCCAATCGTTCATTGAATTTACGAGCTGTTTCTCAGCCATCAAAAACCCAACAATCGCACCACTGGGACATACGAATCGTTTGTTGACCGTACGATACGTCAAGACGTTCGTTTAGGCTGGCGACATCGTGTTTCGAAATATTGGACGTAGATTTCCGCCATCACAACAGGAAGAAAACTCATGCGGATTTGGCGCTTGGAATCTCCTTTCAAATTGCATCAGTAATTCTTGGCGACTTCGAATAATCTTCGTCCCGTTCCTATTCAACAATGTTGCCATCATTACAATAAGAAATCATTTTTCAGTCGGCAGTCCAGTCGAAAGAAACATTCTTGGTTAGTTCTCGTGGCTGTCGCATTGCATGTAGTTTTGCTGCGGGGCAATGTTTTTGAGGCAATAAGTCAATGGATTGGATATCGAACTAATTGGACACAATGACGAGCACAACTGAAATAACTTCCGTAGATCGCAAATGGATGCAACGAGCAATCGAATTGGCACGCCGCGGTATCGGCTCGGTCGAGCCTAATCCCATGGTAGGTTGTGTTATTGCAAAAGATTCCAATTTGATTGCCGAAGGTTGGCACAGATTTTTTGGAGGGCCGCACGCTGAAGTCGATGCCATAAGTCGCATGGATGCCATTCCCGATGGCGCGACGTTATACGTCACGTTGGAACCGTGTTGTCACCACGGCAAAACTCCGCCATGTACCGATCTTATTGTTCGTTCAAAGTTCAAACGCGTGGTAATCGGTGCCCGCGATCCCTCTACAAAGGTCAATGGACGTGGAATCGAAATTCTCAAATCAAAGGGAATTGTCGTGTCTGTTGATGTGCTGGCCGAACAATGCCAACAATTGATTGCTCCGTTTTCTGAGCTTCAATCCGGCAAGCCATACGTGATTGGCAAATGGGCGATGTCAATGGACGGAAAAATCGCCACCTCAGTCGGAAGAAGCAAATGGATTTCGAATTTTCGGTCACGTGAATTCGGCCATCAACTGCGCGGTCGAGTCGATGCAGTCATGGTGGGAATTGGGACTGTTCTGGCCGATGATCCGCAACTGACGGCTCGCCCGAAAACGTTGGCTGAAATCAAGCGCATTGCAGCTAGAATCGTTGTCGACTCTAAATGCCAGATTCCCTTAACCAGTCAACTAGTTAAGTCCGCTCGATCCGCTCCCACGTTGGTTGCCACAACAAATAGAGCCAACCCCAAAAAAGTGGCGGAATTGATGGATCTTGGCTGCATCGTCTGGATGTCGCCAAGTGGCGATGACAAAGTCTGTATCCCGAGTTTACTTGCTGAACTTGCGGCAAGGCGATTCACCAACGTACTTGTGGAGGGGGGTGGCACTTTGCTTGGATCTTTATTTGATGCCGGGGCCTTGAATGAAGTGCACGTGTTCATCGCACCAATACTGATTGGAGGGAAATCGAGCCCAACCCCACTTCTCGGTCTTGGCGTCGATGATATCACCACCGCGTCCAGGCTCATTGGACTTGAAATCGAACAACTTGAGCAGGACGTTTACCTGCGGGGAGTTTTGAAAACTGCTGGAAAAACCGTAAGCGCCCGATGAAGTGCATTGTCGAATTGGTTAGTGACGCGGCGATTTTCG
>CALMEE010000129.1 GCA_937862885.1 uncultured Planctomycetaceae bacterium | reverse complement strand
TCGACCCATCGACCGCAGGCTAACCGCCTTAGATCAGCGATGCTATAATTTTCAGAACGCTTTCGGGGGTTTCGATGGTTACGCATCGGGGCCCCCTTTCTCATTCCGGGCCAATAGATCAGCCCGCCGGAACCGCCGCAGCCGACCAACCTTGATCGACGCGATTTTGCCATCCCTCACCAATCGTTCGACCGTAGGGGCACTACACCCCAGCAGCCGGGCCGCAGCGTGAACATCCAGCAGGCCATCAGCATCAGCCACCCGCCCCGCCAATCGCTCAGCCAGGGCATCAGCCAACAACTCAATTTCCGCAGGGGTCATCATTGGGCACCCCCTCGATTTTGATCCACGAGTAGCCCCGCCAACGCATCACCGGCCATCGCTCGAACCGCAGCCTCAGCCACATCAGGACAGAACAACCATCGATTTCCGGCTTTCAATCCGGGAATGGTTCCGGCTTGGGCTTGATCCCGAAGCCACTTCACAGGAACGCCCAATTGACGGGCCATCTTTTGTAGGGACACCAACGCCCCAGGATCAGATTTCTTTTGCATTTTGAATAATCCTCAATGCGATTGAATTTCAGGCCGGATCAACATCGATCAGCCAACGCATGGGATTATTTCAGAGCGACTAGGGAACTTTCCCGGGAACGATTCGGGAACTTTTCGGGAACTTTTCAGATTTTTATTTTTTGGGATCGATCAACCGATAGGAACCTGAACCCGCCGGTTCAATGATATCGGCAACCGGATGAATTGTTGGTTCCCCCTTCCGTTTTTGCTTAAACGCTTGGGCCTTGAATGATCCATAAAATGGATATCCCGATTGTTCGCGAATCAAATCGAGCGACACCACGGGGAAACCTTTTTGATATTGTTCAACAAGCACCGACAATATATCGATCATCTTTTTTGTTAACAGATCGTATCGAACACCACCCCAAACAATCACCTTTTCGTCATCGTATAGGCCATCACCCGGGGGCAATGGATCAACGGCGCCCGCCACTATTGGCGGAGGAAACAAAATAGAATTTAAATAATCACTTCCCCGACTTGCTATTGTCGGTTCATGACATTCAAACCAACGGAAAGCATCATCCAACCCGATGATTTCAAATTGTGGTTCCGAAGCAGAATTCAGAATTGGAACTTCCGATTGACTCAGAACCCCAATCTCTCGACCCCTCACAACAATCGCATGCAAAACGACTAGGCTCGGTTCCCGACAATCATCCGCCCAATAGAGGGAATAATAAACCCCACGCCATGACGACAAATCAAGCAACCGACGTTCCCCCGAACAGAGAACCGTTAACGGCTTGGGGAATCGTTCCAACAACATCTTGTCGGTGTTTTGGAACTCAAATTCATATCGATTTAGATCATCCGTATCAAGCCAAAAGCAAACTTCCGTTTCCATGATAGTCCTAGATTGTTGATGGGCCGCCCGATCGGCTCGATATGCTAGGACACATTGTCGGAACCGATGGACGTTCGGCGATAGCTAGTCGCCTACCCAAATTTCAAAATGATTGTTGAGGGATCGCCCCCATACCCCCGCAATTATATCAGGAAACACGAACCTCTTAATTTTGTAGAAAATTTTTCGTGCTCCCGGTTCCGGTCCTGCGCTTCACTTGATCTATTTTTAAACACCCCCCACGATCCATCAACACCCATCAGCCAATTCATTTTGTGGATTTTGTGGACACGTTCAGCCGTTTAGCAAACTCGATCAACGCTTTTCGATCCTCAATTCCCAGCCGATTCCAGCACTCGATCAGGTCATGCAAACCTTGATTGATGGAACCCGATGGGGGAACCGGTGGGGGAACCGAGCCAGATTTGATCGATTTTCCCCGTGTTTTTCGACTTTCTTCAAGTCCAAGTGGGGGCATTCACTTTCGTGTTCGCTTTTGAACCGACCTTTTCAAACACGATAAGCCAACATCGTCAACGTCTTGTATTGCAGACGACGTCTCCAATTTGAGAGGCAATTTCTGGCAGTTTACCGCGCTCACGTTGCAGCAATCGTAGCTCTAGTTATTCCAAAGCCGTTTCGGGTCGCGCGAGTTGACAAAAAATAGAATCGTCCGTCATCGGCTGGAACGCTTCCAGGGTTCAACTTTGGCTTAGTTGGTGTTGTTCAACCTCTGCCAACGATGACGAACTTTAACTAGTTCCACGTCAACCGATGGCAAATCCCAATCTGGAAGAAGTCTTCTCCTGTTCGGTTTTTGCAGATCCGTAATCTCGAATGGGGCTTTGAAACGTGAAGGACCAAGGAATTCAACCCAAAATTACGTGAATGGGCATCGACTACCATCGCCCAGAGTTGCTCAATTGTCTATGTTATTGTGGCTCTTAAGCGTCCTCGGTCACGTCGTTGGTTGAAATTAATTATGGATCGCCAAATGTTTCGCGTAGCTGGACTGCAACACCTCGCTCGACTTGGCAAGCAGTGTTTCTTGATCAATCCGTTCTCTGGAAATTGCAAACCGCAACGCGTGCCGTTATTAAGACTTCATCGCCCGAGTTTGCCTTTTCCGCATCCTTGGAACTATCGTCGCCCAATCGAGATACTGGAGTCCTACTTTGGCGGTGCCGAGCGAGATAATGGATGTGGTCGGCACAACCGTTACTTTGAACTGCCGGGAATGTACACTGTTTTAGTTACACGAGACCCTGCAGTGATTCGGGCGATATTGACTGAAACTGGGGATCGCGAAGGACAGTTCGACCGAGATACGTTGCCGTCAATCGGTATCGCGCGGGCTACTGGCGAAGATACGCTGCTTTTTGGTAACGGAGCGCTCTGGCGTCGCCAGCGGCAGGTTTCGGCGTCCCCCTTCGGTAAAACCGCGCTATTTCAAGTTGACGTGTTCATGGAGTTTGAGTCGACGTTTAGAAATACGGTTCTCAAACGCCTCGCCGAACTTCGGCGACACATGCTACAAACTGGAGTCAGCCGCCTTCAAGTCCAGTTAGAACCTGAAATCAAAGCCGTGATGCTTGAAATGCTGGTTGAGTGTTTTTTCGGCGCAAAGATTGAGTATGAAGAATTGCGGAACGTCTATATTCCTGCCTTGGAACGCGTTATCGACCATATTGTTCGCGATACCGTGGTCAACCGATTGGGAGTGTCTCGATTCCTCTTGGCCAAGTTCAGCCGAAGATACGCCGAAATCAATCGAGACTTCGCGACTTTTGACGAATTGACGGAGCGAATGTTGTCCGCCAGACAAAGTGGTCGCGGATTATGGAAACGTCTGCGCACAGAAGCTCCCGATGATGCCTTGCGGAGCAATATAAAAGTCTTTTTGGCCGGTGCATTGGAGGCGACAACGTCATTTGCCACCTGGGCAATTTCGCATTTGGCCAGAAACGAATCATGGCAGGAACGAATTTATGCAGAGGTTGAGGCAATCGCTGATTATTCTCCAGAGCAATTGGATGGAGCGCACAGTCTAAATGCCGCGCTTGAAGAAACGTTGCGTCTTACCCCGTCATTGTATTTTTTGCCTCGTCGAGCTTCGGTCAACACACGAATCGAATTGCCAGATGGTCGAGAAATGGTCATTCCGCGGGGAACGCACATCCTGCTAGATATTTGGCATGCCAATCGGCATGAAGATCATTGGGGAGTTGCAATCACAGGCTATTCGGCTGACGAATTTGCTCCTGAGCGTTGGCACGCTCTTGCCGAACGCAAGGCGCGGACGAAAGAATTCCTCCATTTCGGCTTCGGTCATGGTCCACGAGTTTGCCCCGGAAAGCATTTGGGGCAACTTGAAGTCGCTTTGGTCGTAGGTGTATTTGTCAAGCTGTTCCGCTTCAGGAATGTTCATGCGACCTGCGGCGTACATGCTGGCGTGTCCACGAAGCCTGCCGATGGTGCTTTGGTTGAGTTGGAGCTGAGACCGCCTTCCGCTGGTATGACAACCGAATCGCAATGGCAGGAAATCCTGAGAGATGTGTAATCGGCAATGACGTTACGCTGATCACCGAGCCATAGCCAGCAATCAATCGCCGGTTGCAGCCAATAGTTTGCTACAGTATTGATCCGGTGCCCTAATTCCGGTTGGCCGTCCCCGATTCGATGGCAAGTTTGCCGTTGGAAAATGACAATGAGGATTCAGGTCGGGGAAGCAGTGTCGCTGGTGCATTACTCGCACGAGATGGTCTGGGCGACTTGCCGAAATCGTTGATTCGCGTCATTCAAAATGCAAAAGACGGCGAAACCCCGGTAGGAATGTCGTCGTTTGCCTTCGACATGTGGGGCGTCACCGTCAATTTGTGTACTCAATTGAACTTTGGGAGAGAATCGCCATTCTTCACGAACGGTTAGACGTTCATTTTTGGATGGTGAGCACACATATGAATCAGCTGGGTGTTAATCCACTCGGTTAATCAGCGTTGGACAATTTTTCCGACATCGAAATGCAGATTTTTTTGAAAAATTTTCATAATCCACTTTTTCTGGGGAAGGAACTGGATTTCGAAGACAATGAATCGTGGGATTTCGATCAATTAAGCAAAATTCGCGTCGGGGTCGACAGACCAGAATTCACTGCCGACGAAATCTTCAACCAATAGTAATGCTCAAGAACTTGGCAGAAAAAAGGATATTGCTCATAAGAACACAAGAGCGGGGGAATGGGGAAAAAGTTTTGCCCAAATCGATTTACTTGCCCGTGTCGGAGTGCCAACGGCCAGGGGTTGACTGCATGAAACGCCTTCGAGTTTCACCTATTAAGCGGTGAAGGCGACGAATCGTTGAACCAGTTCGCGAGAATTCGGCTGCAGTTGCCACACCTAGGTTTCGAACTCTTGCGTGGATGACTTCAGCCAACACATTCGAATGATCTTCAACTTTCGCTCGATGGTTCTTGGCACCAAGGAGATGGCCTCGGCGATTTCGCTGGTCGAGTGTCCAGCCAACTTCATGGCCGCTATTTGACGTAACTCGTCAGATGGCAGAGCATCGAAGAGAATTCGACACGATTCAGCAAATTCGGTTAGCCAGGCCGGATCGTTTTGTTCTGGAATACCATCTCTTCTTCGATCAAATGCCGCACTTCCGAGTGCAAGGCCACCCAATTTTCGTCCGGCAGCTCGTTTCTGGCGATTTTCATACTCGACTTGATTGCGTGCTCGGCGCATCGCAATAACCATCAATACCTGCCACAAGTCATCTCGATTGCGAACCGATCCCAAGTTTCCGAATTTTAGTCCTTCGAGCATCGCATGAAATGCTGAAATTGCGACGTCCTCTTCGTCTGCCAAGCTCCTGAGGTGCGGCGGCAAATGGCGTCGAGCGTAGTTCTGCAAGGCTTCAAAATATCGGTCCCATAATTGGCTTATCGCTTGTTCATCTCCCTGTCTTGCCTTAACGATCCAAACGGACACCGAACCCAATTTCTTGTCGTCCATACCGAATATCTGCATCTAGCAAAAGTTGTTCAAACTCACAGTTAACGCTACAGTATAACCGAGTATTCGCTTGTGTGCTTCCCATTTTTCGCGGCTGATCAAGGCGCGAGAAGATTTACGGCTTTGGCTTTGAGTAATTGAATTTGCGGGCACACTGTGGTGCGAGCGAAAGAAGTGATGCGTTGGGCCGAGTTTAGAAACTTATTCAAAAGGTTAAGATTCCATGTGGAACATCATTCGTCGGCACTTCTTGAAGTGCATGGTGGCGGGCTTTGTCGCCTTGCTGCCGTTAATTGGCGTTGTGGCTTTCGTGGCCTATTTGGAAACCTACATCGCTAATTCGTGGTTGAAAGAGAGTGGCTTCTATTTCTTTGGGATGGGTATTATTGCGGCCGCGTTGATCATCTATTTTGTGGGCCTGATGACGACTACGATCGCCGGTCGATGGCTGTGGCGAATCTTTGATCGTTTGATGGACAAGCTACCCTTTTTGGGAGCCTTATACCAAACCCTAAAACAGGTGATGGGATATGGTCAAGGTCCAAATGCATTTTTTCGCCGCGTCGTGTTTGTGCGGTCTGGACACAATCAACATGAAGAACTTGGGCTAGTAACTCGAGACGTCATGCAAGACGATTGCGAGCAACTGTTAACCGTCTTCGTACCCAGTGTCCCCAATCCAACGTCCGGAAGAATGATCTATGTGAAGGCCGAGCATACACGGAGAACCGACTTGCCAGTGGGTGAAGCGATGAAGCTACTCGTTACAATTGGCACAGGTTTCGGTGACGAGTCTCTCGCGTCATAAGCGACCGAGCACGAGTGCAATCAATTTCTTTTGCTCAGCAGTGCTACAGGCAAGCAACGTCAATCTGCCGCACGTAAATTGCCTTGTGCGATTTGAGCTGGCGTACGGGTGCAAGTCCCAATATGCACGCGGCCATTTTCAATCTTCGCCGTCAGTCTAGTATTCCAACTTTAGCCGCTTTCCACCCACCTGGATAACGTCGCCCGAGTCTAATTTGACGTGGTCCGTGATTTTTTCGTTCACCATTAGAATATGGTCGCCAGGCATCTTTGTGACGTACCAGCGGTCCTTCTTGAAGCGAAGAATGCAGTGGTGTTTGGCGACATCGCTACCGCTTAGGGCCACGTGGCAAGAACGCGACGAGCCGACAACCAACTTCTTCAGCCGCAATTCGACCTGTTTTCCTGACGCCACGGACGTCAATCGACCAATCACGAATTCAGCTCTAGGGGCCGTTGGTTTCCCATTCATTTTTTCAGGGTGTCTAGCGGCATACGCGTGCCTCAAGGTTACCTCGTTTCCTTTTGCATTAAACGAAACTTCGTCGACAAAGACACACATTAATTGCAGACCGCGACCGCTCTGTTTGTCGTCAAGATCCTTAGCTAATTCCGGAGTGAATCCAGGGCCGCCATCGCGGATCACACAGACGAATTCCGTTGGATCAATCGTTACATCAACCTCGATTCTGCGCTTCGCGATCTGCGGAGACTGTAGTTGCTCTTTGATCAGTCGCCGCAAATCATCTGACGCCATTTCGTCGCCAAAGGGAACGGCGACCTCTGCGGGGATCTCTAGGTTGCCGCGGAAAAGCGCGTTGTGCAAGGCTTGTTCGATTGCGATCCCGACTCGAATAACGTCCAAATATTCGAGGCAAGAGACTCCTTCAAGCGTACTTTTGCAGAGATCAATCAAAGGCGCGAAGAGATCACGGTTATTGTCCAATACGAAGTGATAACGAAGTTCCCTGCCACACTCCATCAACTTAACAAAATGAGCTTCACAATTTTTTCGCGCGACAATATTTCTCAACGTCGGAATCAACAAGTCGCTCAACTTCGATTTGGGTATGTAGCCGGCCGCTCCCAACTCAAGCGCTTGATTGGCAATATCATTGCTCCCATGACCCGTTGCCAACAGCACAGGGATTTTCGGATAATCCAGGCGCATCTGTTTTACCAAATCCAAGCCATTCATCTTGGGCATCTGCAGATCAGTTACGACCACATCGGGATTCCATGCCGCGAGCTTGTCCAACGCATCCATACCATTTTCGGCCTCAACAACGGAATATCCGGCGACTCGCTCAATCAAGCCCTTGAACATCATTCGGTCAACTGCTGAATCGTCGACAACAAGAAAAATCGACATCGTAAGGCTCCTGGATAACGAAACATTATTGAATTGAAGCACTTGAAGCCAGGCAAGGTCACGTTTTCGCCGTCGATGTCTGAAAAAGGGCGAAACGACCATGTGCTTGATTTACGTTCGTACCAGCGATGTGCAATGGCTAATGCAAACCAAAAAATGATAGTTTATCCACGGCAACTACTCGACAAGCCGCAAAATCCTTCCAACCTTCGATGAATCAAACACGAGTGCCAATCTTCGAATTTAAAACTTCCCCATCTGTTCGCATACCACTATCTTAGCCAATGTATGATAAAAATAGCAATATTTCAAAAACCCGAAGCATTCTGTTTTTACAAAATATCGTTAAGGCTTAAAGCAAAGACTTCAATAGTTGTCGCCGGGATAACAAGAGAATTAGCTGCTGAAAATTGTGGCTCGAATGTCTCCGCCTCGCTCGATGACTTACCAGATGAACCGTGTTTTGGCAGCGCGCAATATCGGCGCGTTGACCGATGCGCTAATGGATTCACTCAAAAATAGGGTGGAGATGCCACGAAACTCCAAATTGACCTCGTTTGAAGTTTGCGACCAGGGTACTTATTCGATTCAGTTGTTATGCCGCGCGTTGATCATCTTGACGTGTTTCTAAAGACGCCTCATTTTTATGTTGTCGCGTCAATCCGATCGGAATCAAACCGTTAATCGAGCGGATATGGATGTCCTGTTGTGGGAAGGCAATATCGATATTCAACCGATTGAATTCTCGCGCAATCTCAAGCAATAATTCATGTCGTACAACCGAGAACACTTCGCGAGACGGAATATGAAATCGCAACTCAAAATCGAGGGTGCTTGCCCCGAAATTAACAAGTACAGCTGAGGGTTCGGGGTCTTTTAATACGACAGCATGCCGATTCGCAACTTCGCGCAATACCGCACAAACCATGTCAATATCAGTCCCGTAAGCAACACCGATGGGAATCGAGACTCGATTTACGGGATCCGTTAGCGTCCAGTTGATCACATCATCTGTAATAAATTTTTTGTTGGGGATAACAATTTCGCGACGTTCGACATCGAAAATCGTCGTTGCGCGAAGTTGAATTCGAGTAATGGTGCCCGACTGTCCATTTACGGTTACGTAGTCACCGACACGGACGGGTCGTTCCAGCAGAATGATAATTCCGGAGACAAGATTTCCGAAAATCTCTTGCAAACCAAAACCCAAGCCGACGCTCATGGCAGCGACCAGCCATTGCACGTTGCTCCAAGCAAGTCCTACCTGTCGTGAAGCAATGACGAGTCCAACAAGCGCAACGAGGTACCGACAGATCACTGACACTGCGTAACGTCCTCCACGGTCAATGGGGAGGCGATTCAAAACCGATACTTCGAGTACACCCGGAATATTGCTGCTAAGAATGAACGTGATGATCAGGATTACGATGCAAATCAGTCCATCTGCCAAGGTGATAGGCTGGTTGGTTTTTCTTGTGGATGTCCGTACCAAATTATCTTCGCCGATAGTTTGATCGGTGACTTCAACTTCGATACTGCCCAACTGGATCTCGTCAAGGAATTTCGCAGCTGGCATCAAATCCGCAAAAAGGGACCAGCCAATCATTAAAATAGCGACTGCGGAAATTCCCTTCATCAACCCGGCAACTTGCTTAAGCACACGGTCAACGTCGAAGTCGTCATCCACGGGGATGCCGTCGGCCTCATCAGCGTTTTTTTGCTGTGCCCGCAACTTGATCCAACGCCTACGCTCGACGACCAATTGCTGGCCGATGCAGGCAATGCGATAGAGGAAGCAACTGGCGCTAATCACAACCAGTGAAATAAGTTGCATGATCAACAGGCGATTGCCTAGTTTTGCAGCGGAATAATGCCACCCCATAGCTGATGAGATTATCAAAGCAATTGGTGTCGCGACTAATAGGATAACCCAAATCCCACGCCACTGATAGAAAAATGAACTAACGGCTCCCTTTTCATGAGCCAGGTATCGACAGATCTTACGACTGAAGGCAGCCATGGCATAGAACATGCCCGCCATGGCGAGGAAGAATGCCAGTCGGCCCAAGGATGAACTCCACTGGCCATGTTTGAATCCGTCGACCACTAAGACAATGCCCAGATAAGGCAACACTATCATGATTACTCGATGAGACCAAGCATGCAAAGCGCCGGCGAATTCATGTTGCCATTGCAAATGAGTAACGCCCAGTCCATCTTCGGCTGCGATCCATTTCAATAGGTAGGTCAAAAACAGCAACGGCGCGAGAACCCGCAATGCGGAGGCCAATGATGCCGCGACCGTTCCCGACTCCGTGGGTGAATAAATCAACCATGCGATAGCTGCCAACACGCCGGGCCAAATCGCAGCGAGGACCATGGTAAGTAACGCTGAGCGGATCACGGGAAGAATTCTCAACAGCCCAGTCCGTGAATTGGCACTCTTCCATCGCTGAATCAACATGCCCCTGATTAAGAACAAGAAAGTCAATGAAGCGAGGACACCAATTATCATCCAAGGTGCTTGCCGAAATCGTTCCCAGACAAATACTCCTTTGAGCATCCACTGATTTCGGTCGGTCAGCTCAATTAATGCTAACCGACTCTCCTCGACATCACGGTAGCTGATCCGTTCCGCGCTACGGATCCACAGAATATTTTTTTCGATGAAGAATCTGAACTCGCTGGAGATTTTGGAAAGTCGCCGTTGCGTCGAGTCAAGCCTAGTCAACTCCTGATTAAGATCGGTGAAATTGTCCTTGAGTTTTTCAATGTATTCTACTTGTGCATTCAGTAACATATTTCCGTCCTCGATCAATTGAGCGGCGTTCGGGTGATTGACGGACGCGATCAGGATTTCGCCACGAATCAAGTCATGAGAGTTTCTAAGCTTGACCAGATTCGACAATTCTCGTGCGAGTTCATTCACACGATCACTAGCTAGTTCATTTTGAAGCCTATGATCATAAGCGTTCAACTGAGCGATTTGTTGCCGCAACATCAGGCCGAGAGCTTGGGAGCGACCATGGCCCACAATTTGGTTCTGGGCCTCGTTATACTCTCTGGTAACGCGGTCCAGCAGTTCCGTGTAATACGAAATCAGCTCTCGTATCGGTTGATTCTCGGCCTCCACTTGTTGCCGCCGTTGCGTCAGTTCAATATTTTTTTCAGCGACTGATCGAAGCTGGGGAAAAGTCGGCAACTCAAACTCTTTGGCTTTGGCCACATCGTCGTCGGCTTGCTTGGCGCGCGCCGTCTTTAGGCGATCATCGATCAGCGTTTTGCGGCGCGATAACAATTCCTGTTCCCGACGCAGCCAGATCAAACGAGGGGCCAATAATGGCTGGCGACGCCGATGCCACTCAACCTCCTTCTGAAGTTTCGCATAAAGCTCTCGCAACGCAAGAATCTGTGCTGTACTCAGTTGATGGCGTAGCGGATTGGAACGATCTAACTCACTTCGCTTTCGTTCGGCGACGTCAATCTTCTCCTTGGTCTCTTCCAGCAGAGCATTGAGACGATTCAGTTCATTGAGCCAGTTATCTTGGACATTGCTCACATCCTTTAATCGTTTGGCAACGCTCTCAATATTTGTTTGATTCTTATCGGCTTCGGCTTGCAGATCTTCAATCGTCAATTCAGCGTCAACCGTTGGTGGCATGCTCGGTGCAGCAAGGTCTGCGTTCAATTTGGCGAGATCATCCGTCGCAGAATCAATGCGTTTTTGAAACTGTTCTCGCTCTGTCTTGTCTGCTACGGCTCGCTGCAAGGCCGCCAGCCCCTGCTTGATCGCTTCAAAATCAGCAGGTTCGCTTCCGTCGGCGGGCTTCTCGAGTTGTTCGAGAGCCGTTTGCAGAAGTTGCCGCAGCTCATCTAAGCTTGGCTCCGCTTCGGTCGTTGTCGCTAGCTCCGGAGCATGCGCGTTGTCGGCGTATGATGGTGTCGACGGTTGCTCACGAAATGCATTGGTCGGTTTCGTATCTTCTTGCAACAGAGTTGGCGTGTATGCCGTCAATACGATTTGGTGTCCCTCTGTCGACCGTGCGCCAGCTGACTCTAGGTCATCATTCAACGTTGACAAAAGCTGGGAAACCGGAAAGTTGATAACTGATTTCGGAATGATCGAGAACAGGTCGTGGCCAAAACCCGGAACTCCATTAATGTCGTCGATGCGCTGCGGGTTTCCTGGAAATTGACTGCTTCCAAAGATGATCCGCGGACCGTGCGAAGCGTGACGAGCACTCTCGACATCTTGCTTGTCCGGAACCAATTGCAGATCGGCGGGGGTCAACAATTGTCCCTGGCACGTGAACACACAACAAGAGAGTCCAATAAGTGAAACAATTCTAATGGCAGACCAAAAAAGCTGGCAGTTGAAGAGCGTCGCATGAGACGCTTTACTCCTGGTTGGTTTAAAATCCATGCGTGATCCGTTCAATCTGCATTCCATTTCAAAATTGCACGTGTGTTCAAATGCGGCCTCTTGCCGACTTCTCTTCGTCTGAAACGAGGCTCCAAGAATAGAATTTGGTCGCATTCCTATCAAGCCCAACGCAATTGGGGCGAAAACTCGGGAAAAAAGAGCTGGTGTTGTGGACCTAGAATACGCAACGACCTGGAACACTTGGGGTGAATCACGGCACCATCTTCATGCCAAAATAAATCAAGCGGAAAGACTGAGCGAGCGAGGTCTGCCCCTTAGTCCGTCTTTAGGGAACTCTCAGATGTGGCTGCGCGGAATTCGCTCGCTTCACGTCGACGAACTTAAGACTTGGTTCATTCAATAGATGTGCGCCTGGCCAGCGCGTCTTTTTCGAACGATCAAGAATTTGGACGCACATCGCTGTAGACAAATTCGCATTCGCTGCCGCGTATTTTCAAGGCATTGCGTTTAGGTTACACTACAACGTGCCGCGCATTCAAACAACTTTGAAATCGCTAGATTTCTGGGCTAAATTGGTGAACGGAACGCATGGAATTCAGCTATATCGAGGAATGGAGAGATATGCTGATGTTGAAGACCATTAGATTCGGAACTCAGGAAATACGATGAAAATTGACGCCAACAAAGCAAAATCACTTTGTACAGCTGATGAATTTAAGATGTACGAGCAATCCAGAACGCCGCAGTTGAGTAAATTGACGGTGGTCCAATTGAAAGAACTCGTAGTTCGTAGTCGTACTGCGCGCGACAAGTGGAGAGATGTGGCGCGAACCCAGCGACGTTCATCTCAATCTGTAAAGGGACATCGTGATTCCGATGAAAATGCGAGGAGCAAAGAAAAACAACTTCTGTTTACCGAAATTCATCAAACGTTTGTCGATCGTTTGGCTGCTGTTGAAGCAGGTAGTGTAAGCGTACCGCGAGGGAAAAAGGAACAGGTCGTTCATCGAGCAGATCGCAAGGTCGTTCATCGTGTTGAACGAGCGATCACAAAAAAGCAGCTGAAAGGCGTGAAGCGCGCAATCAATAAGAAGGCGAAGAGTTCCGAACAGATTACGGAAGACCAAGTTGCAAGTACTCACGGGCAAGTGACAAAAACAGCTTCCAACGCAAAACAAACCAGCAAAAGCGCCAATAAGTCGAAAAAACAATCTGCGAAGAAAGCTTCGGCCAAGACTTCGAAAACGACTCCAGTCGTAACCAAGGCGCGAAAGCGGCGGTTGGCTAAGATAGAAGCTGCCGAACTCACTCAAGCGGCAAGAAGCGTGAAGAAGGCTGATCGCACGCCGAAAGCTCAAACCTTGAAGCAATCAACCAAGTCACAAAAGATTGCTGTGAAAGCAAACGTATCTCGCACGAACGTTATCAATAGTGGCTCCACCAAGGTGAAGAGCCATATTTCGTCAGCTGGAAAACGGTCGCAGGCTCGGCGCGATAGCAAATAAGAACTTCGACTGATCAAAATACATACGTATTTATTGGATAAATATTGATGATGAACCGAGGTAACTCGCCAATCGCGGTTGTGTTGGCTGCCGGTAAGGGGACGCGTATGAAGTCTGACTTGCCCAAAGTGCTGTGCGAAGCTAACTCGCGACCACTGGTTGAATACGTCCTGAAAACGCTAAAGAATGCCGGTGTCGAGCGGATTATCGTCGTTGTCGGCTATCGTTCCGATCTAGTTCGCGAGAGGCTGTCTCATTGGCCGGGAATCGAGTTCGCAGAGCAAACTGAGCAATTGGGAACCGGACATGCGGTTGCTGTTTGCAAAGAGCTTTTGCATGACCATGATGGTCCAATCATTGTCGTTGCCGGTGATTCCCCGATGCTCCAAGTGGCATCGATTCGAAGCCTGCTCGACAATTTTAATGCTGAACCGGCTGGAGCCGTTATGGGTACTCTGATTCATGATAATCCAATTGGTTTGGGGCGTATTGTTCGAGACACAAGTGGCAATTTTGAGGCAATTGTCGAGGAGAAGGATGCAACCGATGAGCAGCGACTGATACGTGAAGTTAATATGAGCACGTACGTTTTCGATTGTCGGCAACTTCTAAACGCTCTTAATGAACTGAGAAACGATAATCGGCAAAATGAGTATTACATAACCGACGTTCCTGGAATTATGTTGCGACATGGTAGCTCGGTTCGTGCGTTGCCAGTTCTACAGCAACTTGAGGCGCTTAGTGTCAATACGGTTGATGAATTGAAAGAGGTTGAACGAGCCTTGAATCGGGGGCAAGCCGCCAATGCGTGAGCTAAAGATATTTAGCGGACGAGCCAACCTTGAATTGGCAGCGAAAATTTGCGGGTTCCTAAACCTCGATTTAGGGGAATGTACTTTGGTTACGTTCCCCGACGGCGAACTTCATTGCAAAATTGAAGATGTGCGTGGACGAGACGTCTACCTGATTCAGCCCACGTGTCCTCCAGTGAACGATCATTTGATGGAACTTCTCATCATGATCGATACCTGTAAACGCGCAAGTGCTGAGCGAGTCACGGCGGTAGTTCCCTATTTTGGCTATGCGCGTCAGGATCGAAAGGACGAAGGGCGTGTGCCGATTACTGCAAAACTCGTCGCCAACTTGATAACCCGCGCGGGTGCGGATCGCGTGCTGACGATGGACCTGCATGCGGCGCAAATCCAAGGATTTTTTGATGTTCCGGTCGACCATCTGTATGCCGCTCAAGTACTGAATTCGCATTTTATGAAGATGCGAATTGCCAGCGAAGAAATGGTGATCGTCAGTCCCGATGAAGGTAGCATCAAGCGTGCAGTTGGACATGCCAAGCGACTCGGCGGCGAGATCGCCATTATTGATAAACGACGTCGATCCGCCGAAGTGACTGAACAGGCGAATGTCATCGGTGCCTCACCGAAAAATAAAGTTTGCCTGATGTTCGATGATATGATTAGTACAGCTGGTTCGATATGTGGTGCCGCCCGCACCATCAAGGATTTGGGGGCAAAGGAGATCCATGTCGCCGCAACCCATGGCGTTTTTGCTGGGTCGGCCATTGAACGGCTTACGGAGGCTCCCATCGACAGCGTAGTTGTCACCGACACGATCCCGTATCCAGCGAATCGCGAACGGATGGCCAAGCTTCGAGTTCTCTCGGTGTCGGATCTCTTGGGTGAGGCCATCAAACGAATCCATCACCATCAGTCTATCAGCTCGATCTTCAATTGAAATTGAGGGTTCGCCGTAAACGCAAAGCTCGGTTAATCAACATTAATGCCATTGTTTACGCATCTTTCGACCGTCTTTTTTTGGGGATTACGCATGCCTAGCCAAGGGGAATTGAATCGTAAATCGATGTACAACATGTAACGAATATGACGGCAAGGAAGAGATTCAACTTTAGTCATCAAGGCTCGTTTAATTGCAACAAAGTCCAAGTCGAATACAGAGAATTCTTTTAAGTCGCAAAAATTCTTTGCTAAACGTGCGGTTAAGAGGTAGGCTTAAAAGGACCTCGAAACATCATATGCGTTCGTCGTAAGCTAGAGGTGGCGACATGCTTGATCGAGTTAAGCTTGAATCCGAAAAATATATCAATCGAGAAATTTGGGCGCAGGAAAAGCACACGGCCGGGCAAGCGAAACAGGACTCGCCAATTGTCCGAGCAATCGTGTTTGTTGCCGCGTTTGGATTCTTTGTAATCGGATTTCTAACCGTCCAAGCGTTTGGTGACTTTTCGCTTTTCTTTGATTAGCTCGAACCGATATTTTAGCAAATTTCCCCAGTGTTCCAGAACGCAGGAATGCAGAGTCTTTCCTTGGCTCACCAACGGCAATTTCCCTTCTCTAATCGCATCAGCCTGTATTCGTGTGTTTCTGGGCTAAAGGAATCTGTGAACTTCCAAGAGACTTGACAAACTATATCTGGGAATTCACAATCACGGGTGAAAGCGTGTGCTGGGCATCCTTACTCCAGATAGCTGACAATTGCGTCATCGTGCCCTGTTCATCTGAAGCAGCAATTGGGCATGTCTCGCCCGTGATGTGGGTCGTTTCTTTTGAATTCCGGTCGGTTCTGTCGGCGTTTAATATGCAGTTGGTTGCGCACGGTTGGTTGCCGGTGCACTGTGTTACTTTCCAAGTCGCAGGGAAGTTCAAGAGTCTGATTCAAGTGCTAAACTGTCTGTTCCATGCCCCAGAAATATATGTGGGTTGGTTTTACGGCGTTCACTGACATTCAACATACTTTCCACGGTGTCGATTTATGATTTTGTCTGGCGAAGAGATCTATCAAAGGCTGGGAAGCGATATTGTTATCGATCCTTATGATCACCGTAATATAAATCCCAACAGCTACAATCTCACGTTACACCCTGATGTCATGGTGTATGAAGAGGTTGTGCTCGACATGAAAAAATGTAATCGCGTACGCCGATTTAAAATTCCCGAGGAGGGAATGACTCTGGAACCGAATCGTTTGTATTTAGGTCGGACGGTTGAAAGAACGGAGACCCATAATTTGGTGCCGATGATTGAAGGGAGATCATCAATTGGTCGGCTAGGTTTGTTCGTGCATGTTACTGCTGGATTTGGTGACGTTGGTTTTTGTGGCTATTGGACGCTGGAGATGTTTGCTATTCAACCCGTTCGCATATATCCCTATGTTCCAATTTGTCAAATTTTTTATCACCAAATCGTTGGCGAAATCAATGAGTACCGGAGTAATAAGTACCAAGATAACAAAGATATTCAACCGAGCTTGCTCTATCGTGAGTTGAATCCAACCGCTGAGTTGGCGGACCCGCAACTAAAGCTCAGTTTTGATGCAATTGAGTAAACCGACAAACATTCCCAATCTGCAAATTTTCGACTTCTCTCACGCCGTTCGTTTTGGAAGTTCTCAGGAGTTTCCGGCTCAAGTTATGCAGGTTTAAAGCTGATCGAGTTGAGTTTCCAGCAACGTACTCAGATTATCCAGGAGTTGTTGAAGTCGCTCAAAGTCAATTGGTTTCGTGATATGATCATCCATGCCGACTTCTCGGCAGCGAGCTTGGATTTCAGGGACGACATGGGCCGTCATGGCATAGATTGGAATTCTCGAGCCTGTTTCTGAACGGCGAATTACTTGGGTTGCCTCAATTCCATCCATTTCAGGCATTTCAACGTCCATAAGCACAACATCAAAGTTATGGCGTTCTAGGGCTTCTATCGCCTGCAATCCATTTTCAGCCAGCACGACTGAGTGTCCCATCTTTTCCAGAACTCGCACAGCGATCCGCCGGTTGACTTCAACGTCTTCGGCAACCAGCACGTTTAGGCTGCGGCTTTTCGCATTGGTTGAATTCGTCGCCGGATTGTCAGCACGTGTCTCATGAGGCAATTCTCCCTGAAGCAGGTTGTGAACGGCGGCTGTGATGCTGCTGGGTGTGAGCGGTTTCGGGATTGCCGTGAGCTGTTTTGATTTGAGTAGATCTTCCAGTTCACTGGAAACCCGGTCTTTACGAATGACAAGCGCTGTTGGCACCTGGAACTTGTCGTGGAAAATCCGAGCACGTGTGAGTAAGTCGCCGGGATCTCCCTTGTTGTCTGATATGTCGAAAAATACGAGGTGATACTGGTCTAGCGAATTGGGCGAATCGAACGTTCGCGCGTGCTGGACATGGTCCACTTGCGCATTTGTCAATACGGATAAGATTGATGCGCGTGTGAGATCCGAATCACTAACGATTAGCACACGTTTTCCCGCAAGCAAGTCGGCCAATGTTTTGCAATCTTCAGGTTGCTGTTCATGATGCGGAAGTTTCAAGGCAAACGCAAATTTGCTCCCTACACCAGGTTCACTTTCAACCCAAATTCTTCCTTGCATCAGGGAAACCAAGCGGTTGCAAATCGAAAGTCCAAGTCCGGTTCCTCCGAATCTACGAGTGGTTGAACTATCGGCTTGACTAAATGAGTCGAAGATCGTCCCCTGTTTGTCGTGCGGAATGCCGATTCCCGTATCGGCGACACAAATCTCGACCAGTGATTCCTGTTCCGTGGCTTCGAGCAATTTCGCAGTTATGGACACATGACCTTTCGAAGTAAATTTGATCGCGTTTCCGACGAGGTTCAAGATAATCTGTTGAAGTCGACCTGGATCTCCCAGTAACGTATGCGGGATCGCGCGATCGAAGGACATCGACAACTCCAACCCTTTGGGCAGGGCAATTACGCCCATTAACTGACAGGCATCTTCGATTACACTGCACAAATTGAACGGAATGTTTTCAATTTCTAGTTTACCCGCCTCAATTTTGGAAAAGTCCAAGATATCGTTGAGAATTCTCATTAAGGAATGTGCCGACTGCTGAACCGTTTTTAGGTAATCGCGTTGTAAGTCGTTGAGTTGCGTATCTAAGCACAGTTGAGTCATACCGATTACGGCGTTCATTGGCGTGCGAATTTCATGACTCATGGTTGCCAAGAAGTCGGACTTCGCTTGGCTGGCCAATTCAACGCGGTTTTTGGCCAATTCCAATTCTTCTTGTGCTTGCGTCAAATCAAACGCGACTTTCGTCAACTGATCATTGGAAGCAACCAGTTCAAGAGCCCGACGATTCAATTCCTCGGTACGTTTTTCGACTCGCTCTTCCAGCGAGGCGTTCAGTTCCGCGAGGCTTTGGAAGCCTTCCGCGTTCTCCAAGGCCGCGCCCGCAAGTGTCACAATAAAATCTGCCAGACGAGTTTCCACGTCTTTGAACAGCCCCGAGAGTTCATCGTGGGTTACGACGATCCCAGCTTTAATTTCTCCTCGAACGCGAATCGGAGCCGCAAGCAAAGAGCGACAAGCAACAAAACTGGTGGTGCTGTTTGATGTCAAATCAGCGACCATTATTTGTCCGTTGCGGACGGAGTTTTGAATGACCGCCAGGGCGGGGCGTGAAAGATCGCAAAATTCGTCAAAAATCGGGACTAGCTCGCCTTCCCTTGTCTCCGTTGTAAATGACCAAACGTGTTGCCCGCGAACCAACTTGAGAATGGCGGACTGAGCTTCGTGCAAAATTGTCTTCTGGTCCAGGGCTGCAGTGATTTTTCGCCCGGATTCCAAGAGCAGCGCAAAGCGATCAATTAAGGAAGCCGAGACAGGAGCATTGTCATTGGTTATTCGTCGCTGACCGGGTAAATGAAAATATTTTTCAGCACCGGCTGGCACGACAACCTGTTCATCAAATTTTGAGGACGCTGCGTCTCGCTCACCAGAGAAGCCGAGCTTGCGCACCAAGTATTGCGTTAAGGCGTGCTCATGACTCGCGCCGATTTTGCTCGACCAGTGAAGTGATTTTTTCAGGTATTTTTTGCATTGCTGGCGATGGCCATGAATCAATTCCAGCAGCGCTCGCTCGCGCAATAAGTGAGGAAGAAAGTGTCGATAGGGCCAGCTGAAAACACGACACCAAAGATAAAGGTTCATGGCTTGCGCAAGCAGTCGTTTGCGAAGTTCGGGCTGGATTGCCGGAACGGCCTCGGCTCGAAGTCGAAGCACTGTGATTCGCCACACTAATGCCGGGATAACATAGACATTGCGCAAGCCGGAAACTTTTGCCATCTCCTGAGCGTGCACAAGCGCGTCGTAAGAGTCTGATAATTCCTGATCCGCCAGTAGTTTCACCCCTTTGGCGATCAGCAATTGCGCTTGCCCTTGCATATCGAAGCGTTGCCGCAATTCCTCCTGTTTCAGGATTGCCAAATTTGGGTCGCCCAATCTAGCTCGCGCTATGATGTCCAGGCTCATTGCTGACGCCTGATGATCGCCCAGTTCGATACCGGAGCGATATAGACGCATCCCCTCATCCCAAGCTTGCTGGAGATTGCCCAAATAGAGGTGCGAAGCCGCGATCTGGTAGCGAGCGATATGCACTTCCCAGTAGTCACCAGTTTGTTCCAAGTACTTGACCGCTTGCTCGCACGTCTGAATACATTGTTCAAAACGGGAGGCAGCAAAAAGGACGATACCCCTGTAATGCAATGCTTGACCCTGTCCCCACATGTCGCCAAATTTGGATTGCAAGTCAAACGACCGTTGCGTGTATTCGAGTCCTCGATTTACCAAGGGGATCAAGCTCATTGCGGGTCCGTGATCTGCCAATGCCTTGGCAAGTTCCGGCGTTGGCAAGAATGTCTCGGCCAAGTTCAAACTCTTTAAGTGCGCCCATAGGCAGCGTAATTTTGTGCTCGCGAACCAACAGGCGTGTCCATATTGGCTCAAAATGCGCAGGTGCAACTTTTCGAAATCGTCCGGCAAACGCCGCCGCCGTTGCGCAAAGATTCGCGGGAACATAGTGTGAAATATTTGGATCAAGAATTGAACCAAAAAGGATGAGAACAGCTTGATGCTGCTTTTCGGCGCTGGGAAATTGAGCGAGTCTAACGCCAGCGAGCATTTCGAAAAGGCCGTTTGCATCTCTCCACGTTTAAATGCCAATTCACCTAATTCACATTGAACCCTGGCGCGATCAACGTTTGTCCATGCCAATTGTTCAGCTTCATCCAGATGAACAAGTGCATTGACATATTGCCCCTGCAACATCTGAACTTTGCCCAATTCTTCCAACAATTGAAGCCGGATCGTTTCAGAGTCGCCCAACCGATCCAACGAATCGCTGGTCAATATGTGGGTTACTGTGCATGCTTGGGGTCGGCTGATGGTTGACCATGACCAGCTTGGCTTTTCAATATTTTCCGCCTGGGCAGTCGCATGTAGTTTTTCGAGATTTCGCAAGGCTGTCAGATACAGCGATTCGGCAGTCTTGAGCACATACTTTGAGCGAGCTTCTCTGGCACCGGCCAGTGCAAAATCAAATGCAGGTTGTGGTTCGTTAGCTTCATCAAAATGAGTTGCGATAGCGGCGATTTGGTTTGGCCGATGGACTTGCAGTAGTTTCGCTGCATCAAGGTGCAAGCGTCGATACTTTTCATCTGTTAGCGTTTCCAGTAACCAATCACGAATCCGGTCGTGAGCGAAAGTTGCACGGCCTTGGCTAAGATCGAGCCAAATCAGGTTCTTCGCGGCAGCGTCTGCCAAGATGCCCGATACATACCTATTCAAATCTGTGTCCGTCACCTCGCCTGTATCTGCGTCCGTGGCTTTTGGACGGTGGCTGAAAAAGTAGAAATGATTTAGAAATGATGTGTCGAAAGAATTACCCAACACCGCCGCGCACACGAGGCATTCTATTGTCTCCGGCGGTAAAAGTTCGAGTCGGCGTGTCAAGAACTCGCCAGCGTCCGTCGTAGATCGTAATTTGTCCAGATTTAGTTCGTTGAGCGTCCAGCCTTCCGAACTCGCGACAATAGCCTGAGATTCAATCAAGCCTTGCAACAAAGACTGAATGAGGTACGCATTCCCCTTTGCATGTTCGTAGGCAAACTGTACGACCGCGTCAGGCATCGGACCTGCCATGGACTCGATCAGCGATCGAGTATCGGTCAATGATAGCGTGCCCAAACGGATTCGGTGAAATACGTCGTTCGTTTGGACCGGCTCGAACGACATTTCGAGATCGTTCGAGAATCCGGCGATTATGGTCAAATAGCTTAATGAACGATGAAGTACGTAATCATCGCGACGTTCTTTACGAAGCTCACGTATCAGCGAATTCAGGTCGTCTGCGGTCGCTTGACAATCGTCAATCACCAAAAACACCGGTCGCTCAGGCGAGGCGAGTTGAGAAAGCAGGCTGCATACCGCCATCACGTGACGTTGAGCACCAAATTGTTCCGGTCCTTGCACTCTTTGTTCCTCAATGGGCACGTGCAAGAGTTCAGGTACAAATTTGTGAAGAAGTGGATATGCCTGCGCCAATGTGGCTCGAAGCTCAACCGGAATTTGAAGTGAAATCGATGGATATTCCTCAATTTTGGAGCAAAGGGATCTAACCAAGCTTTGCAACAGTGGAAAACCTAAAGTTTCAGAATCGTGAGCCCCGCTGCCGTGCAGAACGATTCCTCCAGCAGCCGTGCATAGTGATCCCACTTCAGCGAGTAGCCGAGTTAGCCCTTCACCATGCCCGGAGTCAATGTACACTGTGCTCGCCCGGCCTGCTAACGTTTCCTTGACCACCTCGTCGATTGCCGCAAGTTCGTTGTCACGCCCCACAAGGCAGGGCTCGGCCAGTATCGACCGGGTGTCGCGTGTCCCCAAAGGAATGCAAACACATCGATTATCGAGTTGTCCACGGATCAATTCCAAATCGTGGATCACAGCGCCTGCAGATTGGTATCGATCAAGGGCATTCTTTTTTAACAGGCGAAAAATCAGGTGATTTAAGGAAAGCGGGACGTCTTTACGAAGTTCAAAAATCGGTTTAACTGTTGCACTTAAGCGCTGAAATACAAGGTTGGTCGCGTCATTGCAAATGTAGGGTGGCACGCCGGCTAGCAATTCATAGAGAATGACTCCTACAGCATGCAAATCTGTTGCTGGAGTTGTTGCGAGATTAAACAAGCCAAGCTGTTCTGGCGCAAAATAAAGCAGGTCACGAGTGGCTAAGTCTGTGTCCGATGTCACGACCATCGACACGGCATTATAAAATCCATCCGCAAGGAGCAAAGATCCATCCCGACGAACAAAAATGTTGCTTGGTTTTAAATTTTGATGGACGGGATTAAGCTCGTGTAGCTGTTGAAGGATTTTCAATAGTCTCAATGCAAAGTCGATTGATGCCTCGACACTATCGAAGCAGTCGACTTGATCAAGTGTCATGTGTGGCACTTTGGGGCGAACCAACTTGGCTGTGCCCGCGCTGGTGACGAGTGTTGAAAAGACGATATTTTCGGAAACCGATACCCACTTTAGTCGATCAATCAACGGAACATAGTTGATAAAGTCGCTAGAATGTTGAAGTTCGAAAGGTATTTGTTTCTCGACATATTGGTCGCCGGAAAATTGGTCGGAACCGGATTGTTGAGGTGCTGAACGTAATTCATTTCCCAACATCGCATGATTGGTGCCTGATTGAACGGCGCTGGAGTCTATGGATTCCATTGATGCCAAGTCTGCAGATGAGTTTGAATCATCGTTCGCCTGACTTGTGGGGTTATTTCTATTTTTTACCGTTTCATCATTGGTCTCGTTTTGCTGACCACGTGAGCGCGGGACTCGACTATCCCAGATGAAGGAATCAGCAGATTTCGTTTCAAACAAATTGAAGTGAGATTCGGTCTTATCTGACATCGTGAAATCAACTGGACGTGAATGCAATTGCGTCAATTCGCGGACTCATGGCATCTGAGTGCTCTGCGAGACTGGAACCGGACAATTGGTTTTTTTAATGCCTGTTGCGCGAAAAATGCACCTGTCGAAAAGTTTAGATTTTTTCTTCGTCGAACCTCGGGAAATCTGCATGATTTTCACTAAATCCGGAAAACTTTGGCCGATCGGAGAGGTTGCGAATAACACCTTCGGTCCGTTCCAAAAGATTTAACGGCGGCGCGCGGAATAAACCGTAATATCGTCATTACACGCATGGGATTCGCGAAACGGACCAGTCGATGGAATTGTTCAACATGCCAATTAGGCAATCTGTAAAGTTTCGAATTATGACGCCTGAGGAGTGAGGCGACTATTGAGCTATGGAGTCTGCGGAGTTCTTTGATTAAGTTTCCTACCAAAGTCTTGACGGTGGTTTGGAGTCCATTTAGGATGTGACGTAATCCAGCCGTCACCAACCATCAACGTGAGCAGAGACAATGATCCAAAAGTTTATCCTGCCAAATCAGCGCGTTCGCAAGATTGAGGTTCGAGACATATTGCGTAATGGGCGAGTCGACAACCCTCACGTACTTGTTCCATCCGCTCACATCGACGTAAATAATTCCTCGATGATCTCCCGTTTCTTGGATGATGCGAATCAGGGACTGATTTGTGCTGAAGAAGATGATCCCTCGATAGGGATGTGGTTGCGACGAATTTACGGAGTGACTCATTCTTGCCGATCGGCCAGTCCAGAAATATGGAATGAGACAACCAAGTTGTGTCGTCAACATGGAATTTTTCAGACGCTGCATGAAGACCCGTTTGTGCGACGGGCTTATGAAAAACCCCGGGGTTATCCGGGCGACGCTGTGCTGCTTGATTATATATATGACCAAGACTTAGCCAAGCCGTTGAACTCGGCTTCGCCCCTTGGAACGCGAATTCATCGTTGGACGACTCAAAGCAGCGCCTGCAACGGCGTAAAATCAAGGAGAGCGTTTATCGCAGCGTTCATCGACCGACTTGTAAGCGAAAGACCTAGTGTAGAAATCATGTCCGTCGCATGTGGGCATTTTCGGGAAGCGGATATCAGTTCCGCGATTTTGCGACGAAAATTAAAACGAATCGTTGGCGTCGATTCTGATGCGGCGAGTCTGGCACTGGTTGATGAAGTTTACGGTCGGCTAAATATCGAGACGATCGAGACACAAGCACGAAGGATGTTGACGGGACGAATTGATTTCGGAAAATTCGATTTCATCTTTAGCGCCGGACTATTCGACTATCTGTCAGACCAAAATTGCCGCCAATTGTGTTCGCGTTGGTTTTCGATGTTGAAGCCAGGTGGATTCTTATTGTTAACGAATTTTTTCGATAACATCGAAGGTGTTGGATTCATGGAAGCATTTATGGATTGGCGGCTCATCTATCGCAACCGTTTGCAAATGATGGCAATGACAATGGATATTCCAGAGGAGCAAATTCTGGATATCCACTATTTTGCCGAAGAAAACCAGAACGTAATCTTTATTCTTCTGCAGAACGTGTGGTAGTTTGAACTGAGTCAATCCAAGCGGAACCGGCCGATCGATTTGGCGACGCATCGTCCTTTCAATGAACGAATGTAGGACAGGCGTGCGATAGGTGCTTGACTGATTCCAAATGGTATGGGGCGACTTCGGGCTGCTTCCGACTAAAGAGCGGTATGCAGATTACGTAAAAGCACACTTACGAATGAATTTAACTTGCTCTGAGCAGTCGCGGTTTAAGCGGCTGAAGGCCTAAAAAGAATTGAACGTCGCCAAATCAAATCTGGGAGTTGTTCTATATTTCAGGCAGGTTTAGCTGTTTTTTGCGGCCAAAATTCTGGCTCTCTTGTTGCGGCGTTCGGCGCGGATCTTTGCTCGACGACTGATTTCGCTTGGCTTTTCATAGTATTCACGTCGGCGCATTTCTTTTTTGATTCCGCTTCGTTCAACTAATTTGCGAAAACGACGTACTGCATCTTGAATTGACTCCTTTTCCCGTACCAACAACTTAACCATAAATACCTGAACAACCTTTCATATTAGAGTTCCTAAAACATAAACCCGCACTATCTAACCCGTGTCAATGTCGGCTCGATTTGCGTAAATTCAATGAGTTATAGACTTTACAGTTTATATCACTTGCCAACATAATCGTCCAGACCTAAAAGCATTGGACCGGTAAAATCCCCGCCGCCAAGGTCACTCCACTTTGTCTAATCGGTACTTTTGACCTAGGTCTTAACCACCTCGCAGAGTAACTGACTCGAAATATTCTCTGTTTTCTCGAGTTTGTCGAAAATCTCTTGCGATATTCCGATGAAAGGCTAGGGCACAGGGCGAAAAAATCCGGTGACGGACGGGGTGGCTTAGCGGTAGGCTATTTAGTGATCGGAATGATTAATGAACTTTAGCGGATCTGCTTCATTTGAAGAATTCTGTGACGATGCCCAAAATTCTATTACGAGTTCGGTCGCTCGAATGCAGGAAATTGATTCAATTCAAGATGACTTGAATCAACGTCTTGATGATCTCGCAGATAAGATAGAAGCACTTATAGCTCAGCAGAACCAACAGATTTACGAGTTTGCGCTGGAATTAAATTCGCAAGCGGCATGAGCGCTCCTGATTTGCGTTCAATGGAGGAACTGGAGATCGACATCCAGCTTGCACCTACCCAGTGAAAATTCAGACTGCCGTATTCTTGTAAGCCAATGTATTCAGAAATTCTCGTGCGAAATTAATCGGGTTGCTCGAGGTTTCCAGAACTGCGAATGGCCCAAATAAGTCGCAACCCCATGACTAGGCTGACGAGCATTCCCACCAAACCAAAGATGGAAAGGTCGCGGATTCCAAACCAGCCTTCACCTGGAAATAAAACCGGGGGCACTTTTGAGCTCAGCATCCATGATGAACCAAGAAACATGGCGCTGCTCATGAGGCCCAACACCAATCGATTGACGGTTGGCCCCAATTTCCGGTGAACGAGGTGAATATCAAATTTGCCGCTCTGCACTTGGTCAAGGATATTTGTCATTGTGCCGGGCAATGATTCGGCAAGCCGTTCCACTTGATAGTACAGCCGATACATTTTCTTCAGCTGTCGTCGAGGTGACATTCTGCGAATGATGAGTCGGCGATGGAATGGTTGCATCACCTCCATCAAGCTGAAAGATGGATTCAGTAGCCTGCCTGTTCCTTCCAATGTCACCAATACCTTAATGAGTAATGCAACCTCCGCGGGCAAAGAGATATTGTATCGGCGAACAAGTGCCACAAAATCGCCAAGCGCACTGCTCATGTCAAATTCAGACAATACCAGAGTTGCATATTGTCCCACAAAATCCTCTATATCGATACTGAGTCTTTGTTGATCCAAATCAATTGGACAGGAACCGACTCGTTTAACTAAGGCAACCAACATTCCTACATCCCGCCCGACCATAGAAACGAGCATTGATTCGATATCCTCGCGCATGTGTTCGCTGATTCTTCCGACCATTCCGAAATCGAGTAATCCAAGTCGGTTGTCGGACATCAACACGAGGTTCCCTGGATGCGGATCCGCATGATAAAAGCCGTGCTCGAAAATCATCTTGAGGTAAATCCTTGCCCCTAGCCTTGCAATTTTGTCACGCTCCGTTTCATCCAATACATCACATCGGGCAAGCTTTGTTCCGCATAGTTCCGTCATTGTCAAGACACCAGACGACGAATGGCTAGAAATGGGATCTGGGATGACGACTTTGGTGTCACTCTTCAAAATCGTTTGAAATTGCATGAGGTTGCGCAACTCTCGCTGGAAGTCGAGTTCACGTTGCATCGTGCGTGACATTTCGGCAATTAGGCTGCGAGGCTGATAAGGCTTGAGGTCTGGCAGCTTTTCCGCAATCAACGCCAAGCCAGCCAAAATATCCAAATCCGTTTCGACGGTGCGTTCAATTCGAGAATGCCGCACTTTGACGACAACGCGTTCGCCGCCAGGTAGTGTCGCCCGGTGGACTTGGCCGATGGACGCCGAGGCAATTGGCGTTTCCTCAAACGTTGCAAACAGTTGATCCAATGACCGATTCAATTCCGTTTCAATTGTCGCTTTGATTTCTTCAAAGGAATCAGCAGGTACGTCAGCCTGTAATTGTGTCAGTTCATTCGCCAGTTCCACGCCGACGATATCTGGACGTGTACTCATCAGTTGGCCCAGCTTGATAAACGTTGGCCCCAACTCAGTTAATGCCAAGCGGATCCGTTGTGGTTGTGTCAATCGAGCTAAGATCTCGCCGTCGGAGTTCTTAAGACTATTTCTGATGATGTTGATATTTATGTGACTCAGCCAATCCGCCAATCCATACTTGCTGAGTATGGAGACAATCTCTGTCCAACGTTTCACATTGCGGTACAAATGCGGAATCGAAGGCAAAGGTCTTTTCATAGCGAATCAAATTCTTTTCCAAGCCGAGAGGTTGGCATATTCATTTGAACTTTGTCAAATATTTCTCATTTCATCAATCATATCCGAAAAATGGATTTCGATCATCGAGCTATTCAGCTGAATTTCAAAGTCGTTTAATGGTGCCGGCTTATGCGGGATTTCACCGGTGTGATGGTTGGCAAAAAGGTTATACTGTGTTAATAATAGGGCTCGTATCGATTTTTCGACGCCCAGCCAGGACGGCTTGTCGAGATAATCTTGCTGGTCATTTGCATACATAATACGGGGACTCCATGACCATGAAATCAATTCAAATTGTCTCTTGCGTCGTCACGATGCTGTTCGTGCTTACTAGTCAATATTGTTTCGGAGGCCTACCCAACGATATGAATGCAACGACAAAAGATCCTGTTGACGATTCCAAGTATGCCATAGTCGTACATGGTGGGGCAGGCTTTGCGCCCGACGTCTACCCGCCTGAATTGAATGACCAACGATTTCAGGCAATGGAGCAGGCGCTGCAAATAGGAGTCGAAATACTCTCAAATGGCGGAAGTAGTATGGAAGCCGTTGAGAGCGTCGTCGTTTTTTTGGAAGATCATCCTCTCTTCAACGCTGGAAAAGGTGCGGTTTTCAATCAAGTTGGAGGTCACGAACTGGACGCGTCGATCATGGACGGCCAAAGTCTGGCGTGCGGCGGCATTGCGGGTGTGACGACCATTAAGAACCCAATTAAACTGGCTCGCCTAGTCATGGTTGAAACGCCACATGTACTGTTAGTCGGTAACGGTGCCGAGGCGTTCGCGGATCGCACGGAACTCGAGCGCGTGGCCAACGAATGGTTTGATACGGAACGCACGCGTGAAGCCTGGGAGCTGCTCAATAAAAGACAGGAAAACAAAGGAAATACGCGAGAACAATCGCTGCACCATTTGGAAACCGGATCCTACATGGGGACAGTAGGGTGTTGTGCCCTCGATCGGGCCGGAAACTTGGCGGCTGCTACGTCAACGGGCGGGATGACGAATAAGAAATTCGGTCGGGTGGGAGATACGCCGATCATCGGCGCCGGAACTTACGCCAATAATCGCAGTTGTGCCATATCCTGCACAGGCTTTGGCGAGGAATTTATTCGACATGTGGTCGCGTATGACATCGCTGCCAGAATGACGTACAAGTCGCAATCGCTCAAAGAAGCCACTGAGGAAGTATTGTCCAAGGTTCTCAAGTCAGGCGACGGCGGGATCATCGGTGTGGATCGTGAAGGTAACGTCGTCATGGAATTCAATTCTGGAGGCATGCCTCGTGCCGCCGCAGATTCCACCGGGCGTTTCGATGTCTATTGGCATAAATAGCTCGACAACTTATGGTTCTTCCAGAAAGAGTCGAATCACGCAAGTGGGAACTTTGCATAAGTGAACTTTCCAAAAACAAAGGCAGGCGTTAAGCCTGCCTTGATGTTTAGAAAATCATATTAAGAACGCGTTGTGATGCACGACTGACGTGCAAATCGTTCGGATTTAAACGACGCCGAAGGGATCAGAATCATCGTCTGCGTCGTCTTCGCCTGCATCATCATCGTCTTCTTCTTCCATAACTTCGTCGTCGTCTCCGAATGGGTCTGAGTCGTCATCGCCACCACCAAATGGATCTGTATCGGAGTCATCATCCCCTTCTGACTCGTTCCCTTCGTCCGTGGAGTCGTCGGCGTCTTTCTCATTTCCAAAGGGGTCAGTGTCCTCTTTATCCTCGTCTTTTTCGTTCATCGTTTCGCCGCCAGCAACGCCACCAAAGGGATCGACTTCGGCATCGTCCTTAGACTCTTGTCCATCTTCATCCCCGAACGGATCCGGATCAGCATCGTTTTTTTCAAACGGATTCTCGTCTTTCGCGTCACCAGGGCTTGCATTATCGGCGGGCTGCACGATTCGAGTAGGATCGACGGTTTGCGCAGGTGGGGTCACTTTCAGTCCCTGAACGCCCGGCACAGGAATCGCTTCACCTCGCCCACCAACCAACGAGGTTGGATCATTGACTCCAGAAACGTCGGGATAATTCAATGATGGAATTTCTCGCTGCACGCGCGGGGCCGTTGTGAATGCCGCGTCACTATCGCCAAGTGCTCCAGTAACAGGTCGATTTACAACAATGGTACCACGGCTGCCACCATCCGCGGCTAGATGAGTTCCCGAGGCTCGATGTACGGCGGCTCGATTGCGACTTGATTCAATTTCCATGCGCACGTAGCCCTGAATTCGTTGCAATGCTTGGTTAACCGGGTAAACTCGCGACGTGGCATTTACTTCATAGTTCGCACCCAAATCAAAATCAGCTTGTGCAGCGTGTTCATTTCCCAAAGCCTTTTGGGTCAATCCACGGAAATAAAACAATCGAGGATCATTCGAGCCCATGGCTGCCGCACGTTCAAACAGATCCAATGCCTCATGCAATTGTCCGGCGAAATAGGCATGTACACCTTGACCATAAACTCGCTCAGCAGTATTCGTCACCGATAGCTGACCAAATCCTACCGTTGTTATGGAAAGGCACATAAACAGGCACGTTAATGTGTGTCTCATCATTGACATTGTCACCCTTACTCAACTTTCTAAAATAACGATCCTAGATACTTAACAATTCTGCTTGATCAAGTTAGCGAACTCGAATTCCATTCGAAGTGGTGGTTGCGGAATGAGATTGCCTCACGTTTAGAATAGTCTGGTTAAATGATTCTCACAAGTAACCATGCGAGGCGGTGAAGAAAATGTCCAGCAAGATCCGAATGAATAGCGATTTTTCGGAAAAAACCGGATTTGCACCGCTTATTTCGGGGTTGGTTTTGAATTTCTTCAACGGTACACCGAAATGCTAATGGCGACGTGATCGCGGCAAATTTAATTGACACGTTGGTGGTGCAACGGGGAGTTGGTGATTCCATTTCCATTTTTTGCGGCCCAACTGAAAAAAATATTCCAATCGAAGAACCGAAATGTCAAAAATTGCTCTGAAGACGATGTCTGATTTAGCTCAACGCGTCGGCACTGGCTATCGGGCAGGAATTGACATACGCTCGATCTGGACTCGCGAAGCGAGATTCGGATCAATTCGGAACCAAGAGGTTGCGCGGCAGATTGCCGAAGAGATTGATGCGGGAGTATCCCTTGCTAAGGCTATGGAAAACCGCGGAGATTATTTCCCGCAACTTGCGATTGCCATCGTTTCAGCAGGTGAACAAGGGGGGCGACTCGACCAAGCGTTCTTGCTACTCCACGAACACTACCAAAAGATGTTGCATTTCCGACGTACCGTGCTCGCGAGTATTTCTTGGTCACTGTTTGAGTTAGTGGGCAGCGTGTTTGTGATTGGGGCGTTGATATGGATCATGCATTTCGTCACGCAATGGTCGGGGGCAAAACCAATCGACTGGTTAGGTTTTGGCTGGTCCACCACACAGTATTTCGCACTGTTTGTGTTCGTCGTGTTTGCTTTTTTTGGGAGTATCGTAGTGCTTGTGGTTGGCACGAGCCAGGGATGGTTTGGTCTGCTGCCAATGAAAATCGCCAGAAAACTGCCTCTGTTAGGGAGCATCATTGAGAATCTGGCCTATTCCCGATTCGCGTGGGCGCTTGCGGCCGTCGTTGAGTCTGGCATCAACATCAAGTGGGGTATTCGCCAGGCTCTGCGCGCAACCGGCAATTTTTTCTACAGTGAGTTAGAAGATGAAGTGCATCGCAGTCTGGAAGAAGGTAACGATCTGACTGCAGCGCTCACTGAAACAAGCCGATTTTCTTCTGAGTTCCTGATGTATGTTGAAAACGGTGAATTGACGGGTGAAATTCCCGAAACGATGCAAAGGACCGCTGACGAGTACTTGGATCGTGTGAACACCGGCTTCTTGATTTTGGCGAAGATGTTGTTCTTTCTTTGTTTTGCAATCGTGGGTTTCATCATTTGTATCGCCATCATTCTGTTATTCAAGGCTGTAATTTTAGACCCGCGCAATGAGATCATTCGAGACTTGGGTTTTTGAACGCGACGATGTGCGATTCCCTAATTTTGCGCAGGCAGAAATCATTTTACATGTTGCAAAAACTTTCGTAGAATTTCTCCCGTAATCGAATCGGCATGAGACATTACTTGGGCCGGAGTGCCAATCGCGACGACTTGCCCACCTTTTGGTCCCGCGCCAGGTCCTAGATCAATCAAATAATCTGCATGTTGCAGCAGCTGCAAGTTATGATCGATTACCAAAAGTGAGTGCCCAATGGCCAGCAATGCTGAAAAGCAGTCGAGGAGCTTAGTGACATCCGCCATGTGCAGTCCAATGGTGGGTTCGTCCATGATCACCAGACATTTGCCGCGTGCCGTCCCGCTTAGAAAATTTGAGAGCTTCAACCGTTGCCGCTCACCTGTCGAAAGCGTTGATAACGTTCTCCCAAGGGTGAGATAATCCAGGCCGACATCGCTGAGGAACTTGAGCTTCGCCTGTATCTTTGGCTGTCCCCGGAAGAAAGCAAATGCCTCTCGCGCAGTCATGTCCAACACTTCGGCAATGGAATGTTGTCGATACTTGACACGCAAGATTTCGGATTTAAATCGACTGCCCATGCAATGTTCGCAATGCACCTTGATTTCAGGCAGAAACTGCATATCAACCGTCAAATAACCGACACCTTTGCAGTGTTCGCAACGCCCGCCATCCACATTGAAGCTGAAATGGCTGGCCCGCAGGTTGGCGACTTTTGCATCGGGCGTTTGGCAAAATAACGCGCGAATATCGCTGAATGCGTCCGTGTACGTCGCCAAGTTTCCTCGAGAGTTTTTGGCAGGTAAGGACTGGTCAACCATGATGACCTGTTTAATTTGATTCCCCACAATGTTGACGCCTCCTGACCTTGAGTTCGCTTCAGCACCGCCGACGCCAGACGCGAGGCTCATGTAGACGGTATCGCGCACCAGTGAACTCTTGCCCGCCCCGCTTACACCGGTGACGGCGCACAACAGCCCGAGCGGTATGTCGAGATTAATCGATTGCAAATTGTTGCGGGAAGCGTGGCGAACTTGAATATGTCCCTGCGCAGTTCGCGTGCGCACATCGACCTCGGTGCCGCCATACCAAGCTGCTTTCCCGCTCAAATATCGTCCGGTCAGCGAATGTTCAGCATCAAGCATGCTAATCGGCGGACCATCAAAAATGATGTGACCGCTCTCGGCACCCTGGCCTGGACCGATTTCGACCACGCGGTCGCTTGCCATCACCAAGTCAGGTTCATGTTCGACAAGAATAAGCGTATTCCCGCGCCGCTTTAACCGCTGTATCACTTCTAACAAGCGATTGACGTCGCAAGGATGCAAGCCAATGGATGGTTCATCCAGAACGTAAAGCAAGTTAACGAGGTTAGTCCCCAATATCGAAACCAACGATAGGCGACGCATTTCCCCATGGCTGAGTGTTTCGGCAGAGCGACTCAAGGTAAGATAGTCCAAGCCAAGATGGCAAGCGACGTCAAGTCTGTATTGCAAACGATCAAATAGATCGACGACATACGGAGTATGTGCTGATTGTCGGAGTTGATCCATCCACGCCAACAATTCTGCAATAGTCAGCTGACAACATGCAGCGTAGTTCAGCCCGGCTACGCGAAAAGAACTCGCGTCGGAATTCAATCGTGTGCCGCAACATTCATTGCATAGAGTTGAAACATCATCGTCCGCAGTACCCTTTGGCGCAATTCCCGATCCTCGGCACATCGCGCATTGCCCCAACGCGTGCCTGAAATCGAGATGATCAGGAGTCAAAGTGACAAGCGTTCGACAACAAATGCTACAGACTCGCTCATGACTAAGCACCAATCTCGAGTACGAAGCGCCGTCAATGATTTCTGATTGACCGAATGCACTTGGGGTTTCCAGAAACAACACAATTTTCCCAGAACCAGCGCGGAAACAGGTATCCAGCGATTCAAGCAAACGCGAATCCGTCGATTTCCCGGTTACTAAACGATCGACAATTACGGTAAAGCTCTTGATTGATGGCACGGATTCGGCTCGCTGGAGTTCCGACAGCTGCATCGTCTTTCCGCCGTAGATACCCCGAACAAACCCGGCAGCTTGATAGGTTGATGCTAGATCTGCAAGTGATTGACCGAGGTGTTCGTCTGTGCGAACTTCGAAGCCCAATTGAACGCGAGATCCCGCGGACTGTTCAGCCAAAAATTCAGCAACCTTTTCATTACTCCAGCGGCTCACGGTAATCAAACAGTCAGGACATTCAGCATCAGCGATCAGCGTAAATACAACGCGCAGATAGTCAGAAGATTCAGTAATGGTGCCGACAGTCATCTGTTCATGAATGCGGATTTCTCCTCCGCGCAATCCGACTGCCGGTAATATTCCCTCAATCAGATCGGAATCCGGCTTGCCAGAAAGATTGAGAAATTGGCGCAGGTAGGGAGAAAAACTTTGTGCATAACGGCGTTGGCCTTCGGCAAATAATGTGTCAAAGGCCAAGCTTGTTTTGCCGCAGCCACTTCGGCCGCACAGCGTTAGCCATTGTCCATGCGGAATCTCCAAATCAATCGACTTGAGATTATGCACACGAACGCCTTTTAAGCGAATGACATTGCCTCCGTTGCGATCGGAATTAGGGTGATCGCCGGGACCAACGTAATTTTCAAGTTGTTTGGGCAAGAAAGAGCCTATTTCCTTTTCTGGCCGTCAACGCCCGTGGCGCCGTCGGACATCTATAATCAATACGCTAGTCAACTTCGTGACCGCAGACTTTGACAACGTATCTACCTGACATACGACCGGCCAAGAGTTCTTGTGCGGCAGTCGGGGTCTGTTGTAAGTCGATTGTCGTTACCAAGGACTCAACTTGGGGCAGATTCCACTCGGTAGCCAAACGATTCCAAATCCGTTGACGATTCGTCACATCGACACCGGCTGAATCGATTCCAACCAGCGAAACTCCTCTGAGGATGAACGGATAAACGTTCGTATGCAGATCGGCCCCCCCGGCGTTTCCGCATGCCGTTATTACACCTCCCCGTTTAGTTGACTTGATAATGGTGGCCAAAGTGTTTCCCCCGACGGCGTCAATGGCTCCGGCAAACCGTCCTGACAATAACGGGCGCCCGGAAGTGTCTTCGAATTCTTGACGCAATAGAACTTGAGCTGCTCCCAGGGCCTTCAGTTTTTCGACTTGATCGGGTTTTGAACTGATTGCGATCACCTCGTATCCTAGGTGGTGCAACAACATGATGGAAAAGCTCCCTACCCCCCCTGTTGCACCAGATACGGCAATTGGACCACGCTCCGGCTTGGTCTCGTGAAACAAGAGTGACTCCAGCGATTGAGCGGCCGTGAAACCAGCGGTACCCATCGCCATGCAACGAAACGGGCTTAACGAACTTGGCAAGTTCACTAACCAATTAGCTGACGCGCGGACATACTCTTGCCACCCGCCATCTCGCCTGGTGCCAAAGTCTTCGTGTCCAAGAATGACTTTGCAGCCCACAGCATGCGTCGGGACGGTCGATTCGACGATTACACCAACGGCATCAATACCGGGCACCAATGGAGAGGTCAACATCACTCCAGGATTCCCGTTCGCTGCCAATGCGTCCTTGTAATTGATCGAAGAATAGTTGACCTTGATTCTGACTTCGCCGTCTTGAAGTGGCTCGTTCTCTAGTTTCTCCAATTTGATTGAAGCTGTACCGGATATTGCTGATTTACTGACTTGTACGCCTCGATACGGATTGGTAATTTGAAATTCCTTCATGCTAAATTTGCTTCCAATATGTTACAATGGATGACGAAAATGAGTTTTGGCGCCGTTCGAGTATTTGGCAGAAATCGGCGATTCGTAAATTCAACGCATAGTGCCGAGAATCCTTGCATGGTCAAAAGATCTAGTCAATTGGCTTCTTGCCAATCCTACAGTAACGGGGGTTCCAGATTGATTATGGCGTGTTTTTGCTGTGCTTAAAGAGTAAATAGGGAAAATGAACTCCGATTGTGGGCCGTGTTTTCCTACTGAATTGAATGTTAAATGAATTGATCGCGACCACAGATTGCCCCGCTTGGCCGTTACCCGTGGTCGTTGAATGTGCTGCGTTGAAGCATTTGGTTGACAAACAAACATAGAGCAATTTCCAGACCAAGGATTGTGCTGGCAGTAATGGGGATTTCGGCTTAGGTTCTTCATACGCAGGGTGTTCGCACTTGGCGGCCGATAAGTTCAGGCTGCATCAACGCACATGTTCTTTTGTGACAGAAAAGAAAAACGAGAATTCTCAAGGGACGATAGTGTGAACAAAAATCGTCAGACAACGTATCTGAGGATGGCGAGTCGACGACTTGCTTGTCGTCTTTAGGGTTGCCGAAGATCTCGCGAACGCGATGATTGCAACAGTTGGAAGCATAATTTGAAGCTATGATTGAAAGACACGCGAATACTGATACCGCGGTTCACCTCTATCGTTGTAGTTGCGGCACCGATGTCAATCTGCATTTTTCGCCGACGCATTGCCCCGTTTGCCTTAAACCTATTGCCCAGAGTGCGGCTTTTGACTTGTCTGTAACCATTACGTTGGATTCGGACCAATCTGCGAATGCCTTAAATCGCGAGAGCAACGTCGAATCGGATCATGCCTGGCGCGGCAAAACTTTGGGGCACTTCAAGATACTTGAACGTCTTGGTTCAGGCGGTATGGGGCAAGTATTTCGAGCGCTTGACCTTTCTTTGCAGCGTTATGTTGCCGTAAAAGTGCTTCCTCAGCAAAACACACAGCGCAAGGCACGGGCGAATCGCCGTCTATTGCAAGAGGCGATTGCCCAAGCAAGAGTAAATCACGAGAACGTCGTTACCATCTACTTTGTCGGCCAAGATGAGGACGTCGACTTCTTGGCAATGGAACTCGTCGGCTACGATTCGCTCGCGACCAGATTGCAGGCCGAACAAGTACCCTACCATTTTATGACCGCGATCGCTCGCGATCTTGTCTTGGCACTGCGCGAGTCTTATCTCATGGGAATTGTGCATGGAGACATTAAGCCGACGAACATTTTGCTCAACGAGCAGGGTCGAGCCAAGCTGTCTGACTTTGGAATGAGTCGCATCGTAGATAGCGATGCAGATGATCAGGAAATCGGCGGGACCCCCAATTATCTTGCGCCGGAATTGTTGAACGGAGATAGGCCCTCGATGCAATCCGACATGTATGCTTTGGGGGTGACATTGTATGAAATGACCTTTGGCAAACTGCCGGTTCAGTTGCGTGGCGCTAGCTTGACGGCTTGGCGGGCCACTCATGAGAGTGCCGTCATCGAGTTCCCTTTGACGCAATCGGACTCGATTCCAAAGAATTGGATAAAATTGCTGACGCGGTTGCTCAATAAGGACCCCAACAAACGTTTTACGGATTACGATAGATTGCTTGCCGCGATCTCGGAAGTCATGCCGAGCGAAACGCCACCTGCGCGGGCATTTCCGCGAGCCATCGCTTGGATATTTGATTTTGTATTTATTAACCTCGCGATGATCGCATTTGCATCAATTGTCTCCAGAGTCATGCACGTCTCTGATGGTCCATTGGCAATGAGCGGTATTGCCATGACTGGATTTTCAATACTTCCTCTCACCATTCACTTCTTAGTTCTAGTGGCGTGGGGGCAGTCAATCGGCCGACACTTGATGAGCATACGCGTTGTTAACCAGCAAGGCCTACAACCGTCGTCAACCAGGTTGTTGTTCCGTGAAATTGTACGCCTGCTTCCGCTTTGGGCCTCAGCGTTGATTGCCTATTCGCCGTCCGAATTTCAATTTCATTTTGTATCGCAAGGCTTAGTTATTTTGTTCGTCTTGATTAGCGGCGTGGTGGCGGCCCTGAATCGAGACAAGATGACTTTGCATGATCTCCTGTTCAAAACACGCGTTGTGTTAGACACACACCGATGAGCAACGTCAAGTTGACGTAACACTTTGGTGCGCAGATCGCATTTACTCGACGTATCCAGAAATATCGTCCAAGGAATGAGCCCAGCGATGCATTCTCACCCTAACTAAGCCGTTCTCCCAGTCAATTTCATAGCGGCTCCTACGCATCGTTCAATGATCATCCGTGTTCTCAACATGTGGTTGATCGTCATTCTCGTCCTCGTTATCGTGCAATTTGTCGAGTGCAACTTCTGGGACGATATCGGTTGAAAAGTGAATTCCCATGTGTTGAATCAAAGGGAACCATTCGTGGTCAAAATACTCACGGTTAGCATTGTACAGCTCAACAAAATCATTTGCTTGCAAAGCTTTTGCGCGTAGTCCTCGAATTTCGTGCAAAACTACGTGGCCTGGACGTTGGATCAGGGTTATCCTTACGTCATTTGGTTCGCATACAAAAGCGATAATTAATTGGTCTGCCATTTCTGTTACAGCGATCTCGCGATTACGTCCCTTTTTTTCTCCAATAAAGAGATGAATAGGATCGATGGCCTTCGGAGTCGGATGTGCATTCGTTTGAGTGGTGCTGGTTTTACTACCTCCGATGGGTCTTCTGGTTTGGCCCAACGGAAGATTTAAACGTGCGGCAAACGTTTTCGTCGCTAAGCCCATTGTACGGTCTTGGCTCTTGAAGGGGTCAAAGCGGTCAAACCAATCATCCGATTCTGCTTTGATCGCCTCCCGAATATTCTCAAAGATCATGGTGACATGACTTGTTTCTCGTACCGACATCTGCCCTCCAGCATTCAACCATGATTTAGGAATCCTTCGCGCCTCTAGTTCCGATTGCAGTTCTTCAATGATGTCTTTGACGGATTTGTTCTGGAAATAGTCTGACCACAAGGTCCGATTGATCAAGAGGTTGCCGTCCGCAATCGTGAAATTCATCAACGAACCCAAGTGTTCGCGCAGTGATGATAGCTCGCCGGCTACCTGAAGAACTTGAAGATCGATTTCGTCTCCAGGCATATCTTCAATTCCGTCAGTTTGATCCGACGTGTGCGCCGCAACTAACCCTGAAACCCAATCATTCCATTCTTGGCTATCGGGGATCGGGGATAGCTGCGTCAAACGATGCAGTTGTTCGATCACGGCGGCCGCATGCGTCTGGGATAAATCAGTCTGAAGCAACCAAGCCAAATAGGGCGGACTATTCAGGATTGCTGAATCTCGGATCAATTCAATGATTGCCTGTTCTCGTTCAGAAATGGTTTCATATAGTACTTTGCGAACGCGACTGACGATTTCGACAGGGAATTGCTGATCAAACACTACGCGAACCAACAATGGCTTGAGATGTTCGCAGTTTTCCGCTAATTGCTGAGAGGCAAGTTCGCGCACTTCGAATTGTTCGTCATTGAGTCGGTCGAAGTAGTCCGACAAGTCTCGAAAGTCCTCTGCGTCAATACGCGACAATTGATTGAGTGCCTCGGCGCGCACATCTTTATGATATGGATAAAGTAAATCGCCGATCCCCAGGAGTTTCAGCGTTGGATGTATCGCGCGTTCGGCGAATCCCACGTATTGTTGGCTGAACCCAGAAAAATCTGGTGCCTTGAAGGTTGCGACTTCCGTCCCGTAGATCTCTTGCGCAAAAAAGTCCGCTTTGGCTGTCTGCCCGAAGCGCAAAATATAGTCTTCCGCAGGGGCACTCAAAGTGACGGTGAAGTGTTCTGGTTGCCACATTACGAGTTCCAAACTTCTGAATGGCTTGGTCAACTCCCTGACAAAAACAGATTTGCGAACGGAATTGTCGGGCAAATTTTTGAGGCTGACGAATCCCAAAACTTGTTCGCCGCCGAATGCTAACGTAAAACTAGTCCGACCGTACTCGGAACCGTCTGCATATCCAAAACGATCTCGCAACTCATCAAGCTCTTCTTCGGCTTCATAATATGAGTCCGGGAGTTGACACTCGAGATGTCCCCTAGCCCACGTTAGTCCAATTATTTCACTCAAAACCTCGCCGACCTCTTGCAGCGGGCCTACCTGAGAAACGATTGTTGCTTGTTTGTCCGTTTTACCGACTGGGTTCCGTTGTTTGGACGTTGCTTCCGTCGGACTACTTTTGCCATCATTGGTAAATGCACCAACTTCCGTCTCTTGGTCGAATTGGATTTTCAAGAATGATGGACAAGCGGCTGAAACAATCAACGGCGCACAGGTCGCGAAGCCTGTGGTCAAAGCGAACACGAGCACGATCAAAATGTTTGCGAAGCTGGAAAATGGGTATTGTCGTGCCATCTAGGGGATTGAGTGCAGGTATCGTACAAAAAACAAGATGCAAGATTAAATTTACAAGTTGTATCGACGATTGGTCAAAAAATGACAGATCCTTGTCGAACGACTTCTCCAGTTTATTTGAGGCGTCGCCAATGTGTAAATGTACTATTTCAAACCGTTTGCCTTTTTCAATATTCAAGGGTTACAATTAACGATCAGTAGTTCTTTCCGGGTTGTTTTGCGACAAAATATAAACGGGGCAAAGCGGACGTTTTCGGTAGCAGCTTTTTGGGAGAGGTCCGATCATCCATTTCTCCGAAATATGTGCGAGAGTGTTTTAGCCACTCCCCTAGAGAGTTTTATACGATGGTATGTATTGAGACCAGCCGCCTAATTTCCGCTCCGATCGAGATCGTTTTTGATCTTTGCAGTAACTTTGCTGATGCCGCAACAACCATCGCAGAAATTCAGCGAATCGACATGCTTACAACTGGACCCGTTGGAGTCGGAACAAAGTTTCGCGAAACACGTCGCATGCTTGGCAGGGATACTGACGCGGAAATTGAAGTAACTGACTTTCAGCCACCCACAACGTATACGCTCTCGACCCAAAAACTGGGTGCAAGAATTGATACAACCTTTTCTTTTGTCGACGAAGGAGGCAGCACGCGATTGTCAATCGTTTGGCGTGCTTCTAGTCCTGGATCTTCTGCGATGAAGTTCGTACATCGCTTAATGATCAATGCTGTGCGGCGGTTTGTGGAAAGTGATCTCGATTCGATTCAACGGGCAGTTGCCAAGCAAACTTCGGCGATTCAAGATGGAAAGGTTGGCACGAAATAATGGAATATTGGCTGAGTCTTGTATTTGCGGCAACGTTTGAGCGTCGACGATCGCGAAAAAAGATCACATGGAAGACGCAGAGCAGATGGCGGATATTGTCGACGTTGTCGATTCCATCCATGGTGTTTTTCGGCCTCAACATTCTCACTGGATACACATTGGTCGGTATGCAAGATGTATCCGTCGTCGCTCGCGGGACGACAGCCGGCAGTGTCTATGCGTTGCACCAAGGTTTGATCACGTTGATCGATGCAAACGGGATCCGGCAATCATTTAAAATTCAACAAGGTGCGAACGATCCGATCGGCGTGGATAACGGCAGCCTGTTTATCAATAGTCCCGCAGCGATACGTGTTTCAGGAAAATTGCCGCCATCTGTGTTAAAGCCCGGTATGGTGATCAAGGCAAAATTGGAAATAAATCGTCAGGGCGTGTGTTCGGCTCCGTTAGACGGAATTGAGTTGATTGGACTTGACGCGCCTTTGCAAATTGTTGGCGGTGCGATCGCAGGAGACAGGGCAAACTTGCAACAAAATTTCGAGGTGGAAGTGACGGCTAAGGTCTTGGCAAATACGCGCAATTCGCTGCAAGTGGAAATCGCAAAGAACGAAATTCTGAGTCGCACCAAGCTGACAGTACCACTGGAGGAGTCGACAATTGTACAGATATTTGGATCAGATCTTGACTACGTGAAAGCTGGCGATGTTGTCTTGCTTTGTCAATTCGGTGAATTGGGGACTTCCGACCGGATCGTGACGGATTTGGAAATCGAATTGGTGCCGCGTGAAACATTGGTCCCGAATTCACTCGACAGTCGTTTGCAGCTTCAATTCGTTGAATTATCGGATGTTCCCCATAAATCGCCCCGGACCGATCGCTCAAGGAATTTTATTATTCACACCGATCTGTCAGATCGACGCCTGAAAATTCTTACAACGAAATTGGAGAACATGCTTGAACTGACGAGCAAGTACTACCGCACGCAGCCTAGGCAACCAATCGAATGCTTTGTTGTGCAAGACATCAATCGCTGGCCAACTGGTAAATTTGATACGGAAATGCGTGAGGCGATTCTTAATGAAACGGGCATTACCATTGTTACACAGGAAGGCGAGCAGCGCACAGCGAGAATATATTTGGCAGCCATCGATCGACGCGTCGTGCACGAAGCGTTGCGGGCCTTTTGCATCCAAACGTTTGGTGGCGTCGGACCGAAATGGTATGCCCGAGGCATGGCTGAGTTGCGGGACAATTGGAAAGCCGATGATCTTAGTGTGGCTGTTCCACCGGCCACCGTTGAGTACCTTCGATCCGCTCCACCTTTGAGTTTGGAACGCCTCGTTAATGATCAACCGGTCGGTGCGTCTGATTGGCAAGATGCCAGCTGGCGTTGGGCCGCCTGCTATTTTTTGGCAACCAATCCAAATTATGCGTCGCGGTTTAACGTGTTAGGGGCAAGCCTGATGTCGACCGATCCGCGTGACTCCTTTCGGAACGCATTCGCTGAAAGAATGGAGCAGCTCAACTTTGAATTTGCTTTTTATCTAAAACATCTTCAACTTGGATTAAGAACGGATTTGATCGCATGGAAGTGGAATACCAAACCACGCGCGATATCGAGTTCCCGCTCAGTCAAGACCAAGGTTAATGCCAAAGAAGGCTGGCAGCCATCGGGTTTGCAAGTCGAGAAAGGCGAAAAGTATCTGATAAGGGCGTCAGGTACATGGCAAACCGATAAAGAGCTCACGCCAGTTGACGCTGACGGTGATATTGAAGGTAAAGGACAGTTAGTGGGCGTAATTTTTTCTGACTACGCTCTCAGTGAACCTTTCGAATTAGGCAAAGATGTTGAGTTTACGGTTCCATCCGCTGGCCACCTCTTCCTTAGATGCAATGATGATTGGTCTGAGTTGGCCGATAACGTTGGCACAATCAACGTTGACATAAGTCGCGTGAAATAGTGGCAACTGCTGACAACAGTTGGCATTGTTGCGTCGTGCCCGTCTGATTGCCGTGACTGGCTTGTCAGTTTCGTTTAGCAACGGTAAAAAGGATTCGCAACACTATTCGGTTTAACCGGGAAACGGCGTTCAATGCTACTTGCGAAAGACTTCAAATTCGGTTTTTTCTTGACGTTTGTTGGGTTGGGATTTTTGGGTGTGCAATCCGTCACAGCGCAACAAAACTCAACGAAAAAAGACCGAGTTCGGCCCTCAACATTTGCTTCAGAGGCTGGACAGGCCATCAAATGGCGCAACTCTGTCGACGAGGCTCTGGCTGAGGCGAAAAAGGAAGGCAAGCCGGTCTTCTGGTACATCCCTTCAGTCGAAGGAACATTTATGGATCGCAAGCCAGTCATCGACCGATACATGCTGGCTGGGCCCTTTTCTTGGCCAGCAATTATTGACTTGCTCAATAATCGATTTGTGCCGTTGAACTCATTGGCAAGTGGCCAACATCAAACAACCTACGATTTGCAACCGTATCGATTTGTTGAGCCGGGATTTGTTTTGTTAGATGCTCATGGCGAAAAATTGCTCGCCGTCGACCAGATTACGACGCTAGATCCAGACTGGTTTGTTTCGCTGATCTGCGATGCCTTGAAGCTGTCGCTCGAACCGGTACAAAGAACGGAAGAGTTGGTTCAGGCATGGTCAAATTTCAAATCGGGTAACTACGACTTCGATGTCGAGAAAACATTACCGTACGAGGACTTGCAATCGGAGTTAGCCCAAAACGAAATTGCGGAGAGGATTTTGTTGCGCGGCTTTTTCCTGTTCCGTCGAGGGAAACACGCCGCTGCAGCCGAGACGTGGCGCATGTCCCAAGCGCGTCACCCAGAACACCCATTGGCGCGTAAGGCTCAGGCGGAAGCTGAGGGTTGGGGGCCATTCGTCCGCGGCTTCGAAGTGCATAGAAACCTGCCAGACCAGGCGTTGCGGGCCGGTTTAGATTCCAGAGGGAGTACTGCTCCAAAATCGGTGTACACTGAACAGGACTTGTGGGACCGATCGGTTGAATTCTTGCTCGACATGCAACGCGAAGATGGTGCTTGGGTCGACTCGGACTACGATTTTGGCGGCACTGATAGTCTGCCCAACGTTCATGTCGCCGTGACGGCTTTATGCGGAATTGCATTAATCGAGGCAGTTTCGTATCTGCCGAGTAAGCACGAGCGATTGCAACGAGCGATTGAAAAGGCGGCGGCGTTCGTTTCCAATACAGCCAATATCAATTATGCCGACCGAGATGAAATCTTGTGGGCGCATGCCTATAGAAGTCGATTCTTGGCTCGCTTGATTGAAGTGACAGGAGTGGACCTGAACGACGGCTATCGTTCGGCATTGATGCGCGCGGTCGATGATTTGCAAAAAATCCAAGAGGCGAGTGGAGTTTGGTATCACGAATATACGAACCCCTTCGTAACGGCGACGGCATTAACGGCGCTGTACCGAGTTGAAGCGGTCGGCGTCCAAGTCAATCCGACGACGATTTTGCATGGAGTTAATGCTTTATCCAATGATCGATTTGACAACGGGGCGTTTCCGTATTCGAGTCGTGGAAAAGGACATCGAGCCGATCGACGATCAGGTGAAGGCCAAATTCCGGCGAGTGCGGGGCGGATGCCACTATGTGAACTGGCTCTTTATCAACGTGGTCACTCTGATGATGAGAAGCTTCGTTTTGCGCTTCATGCCGCTTTTGAGAACCACAAATATTTAAATAACGCTTACAAATATGATGATCATACATCGACGATGGGATACGGTGGATTTTTTTTCTGGTACGACATGCACGGACGTAGTGAAGCCATTTCATTCATCAAGGACAAAGACTTCCGAAGGGAACTGACGGAAAAACAACGGTCAATTATTATGAGCTTGCCGGAATATGACGGCTGTTTTGTCGATTCTCATGAATTAGGTAGATGCTATGGCACGGCCATGGCGTTAAAGTGCTTGGCTTATCTCAAGCAGGCGGACAGCCAATAACTGACATAGCATTGCGTGCAGAATATACGACGATACTCTTTACGAATGCCGAAGTTTTGGACGTCGTCAGGTCAGCACGATCAGCCAGCTACGTTTCGCGCAGGAATCGTTGTAAGGAATTGACAACTTGTTCCGTGGCGTCTTCCACCACGTAGTGCCCGGCGTCGGCAATCGGCACCGACGTTGCATGAGGAAGTAACTTTTGAATCCGATACATACATTCTGGTCGGAAACACCAATCCTTCATGCCCCAAATCAATAAAACTGGATGATTGCTGAATAGGCTGATGGACTTTTCAATGGCTTCGAGCCGCTGCCAAGTTGGCTGATCCGGGCGGGTCGGAATGTCTTGCACGAAACGCTGTATCCCGATGCGATTGTGCCAGGTGTCATAGGGTGCGATTAAACCTCTTCTGACAGCTTTTGCGAGGCCCCCCGGTTGGTTTGTAGCCATGCGGTTCGCGGCATGACAAAAAAGGTTGAATCCTCGCAACGCCAGCGTTCCGATCAGCGGCGTCCTGGTTAAGCGAATCCGCAGCGGAAAAAATGGTGGCGGAAAAATGGCAGTGTTCAGTAAGATTAATCGCTTGAATCTCTCGGGTAATTCGGTTGCCGCACCGCAGCCAATTGCGCCGCCCCAATCGTGAGCGACCAAGCTAATATTCTGCAGCTCCTTCGTTTCAATGAAATGAACAAGATTGCGGATATGCGTATCCAGGCAATAGTCATACTGCTGCGGTTTGCTGCTTAAGCCCATGCCGACATGATCAATGGCAACACAACGAAAATCGGTAGATAAGGCAGTGATCAAGTCGCGCCAATAGAAGGCCCACGTGGGATTTCCATGAACAAAAAGAATTGTCTCGCCACAACCTGTATCAAAAAAATGCAGGCGTTCACCGCCTAGCTCAATGAAGTGCGATTCAAACGGCAGCGGAATGGGTTGTTGACTAGCTTCAGATATTGCCAAAAGTTTAGTCTCGGATACTTGAGTGGTTTACAAATTGTTTATGATTGCGTAGGTTGCCAGTCAATTTGGACAGTGAACAAACCTGATCAGCGACTTCGCCGACAGCCCAACCTTGGCTATACCCACCTGAAACCGCTTACATGTGAATGAGTTGGCACCTTTGTGAATCCAATCTATTTCGTGCTCCGATATGAAGCATAAAACATTCTCAAACTAACAACTGCTGATTTCAATGGCCGGATAGTCAGACTGTCATCCGACAAAATACAGTGCCGACAAAGCGTTTGAGGATGACTCGTCATTCGGCGGCTCCTCCCGATGCATGTGATCAGATGCGAATTTTCCTGGCCTTTAGCAGGATTAGCTCGTTCCTGAATCCTATCGCATGAGGGCGTTATCCGCTAGTTAGGACTGGGCCTCGTGCTCGGCTTACGAATCAACCGCGATGTCTTGGCGACTGTTGTGGCCTACTGCGACTCAAGCATGCAGGGGAGTGCGGAAGGTCTGTTCGGAATAACTGAAATTCACAGAAACTTTTGCATTTTCTGGTTAACCGGCAAACTTTGCCACCCGGCATTCTACGATCCAGCTCGACGACAATGCAATTCGGCTGATTCCAAGGTCCGAACCCTAAATCGGTGACCTTTTTGCAACTTTTGTCAAGGGCTTCGGGACTGAAGACGATCTTCTCAACATGGTCAAACGTTCAAAAACTCGAAAAAATAGTGGCAGTGGAGCTGCTGAGAAGAAGCTCCCCACGAGGCTATTCCGCAAGAAAAAATTTGACGACCAGACTAAACACACTGTCATCATTCAATCATTGTTGAATCGCTCGATAACGCATCATCGCGCGGGACGATTGAGTGAAGCTGCCCAGTTGTACCAACAAGTCTTGGAACTTGAACCCAATCATCCGGAAGCGTTGCACCTACTTGGTGTCGTGGCCCATCAATCGGGTCAATTCAGTACCGCCATAGACTTGATTAACGCCGCAATCGCGCTTAAGCCAGGAGTCGCTGAGTATTACCTGAATTTAGGCGTGGCGAACCAGGAGTCGGGTAATCTGTCAAACGCGATTGTATGTTACGAACGGGCGCTCGAACTGAATCCAAGTTTGAGCATGGTGCATAACAATTTGGCAAACATCTTTCGAGAACAAGCCAGACATTCTGAGGCTCTGAAACACTCCGCAGCTGCCTTGGAAATCGAGCCGAGTAATCCGGTTTTTTTGTGTAATCAGGCAGCGATCTGGATTGATTCGGGTGAACTGGACCAGGCAAAAGTTCAGCTGCAAAAAGCAGTGGAAATCGATCCCAAATGTTCACAAGCGTATTGTTCCTTGGCTTTAATTGAGACACACAATGACAATTCGCTGCACGCTATGGAGCTGTACCAAATTGCCCTGCAACACCAGCCGAATTTTGCCCTGGCCTGGACGAATTTGGCGCAACTCTTGCTTGATCAAGGGGCCGTGGATCAAGCAAAATCCGCGTTCCGGCAATCATTCTATGTTTCCGAAAGAGTTCATCAACAATTCAGAGCAGATACATCTTGTCCCGTCATTCTTAAGTCTCAGCATGAGCTAGACGTCTATCGGGACCAACTCAATGCGATGGTCCGCAAGTACGACGGAGATGAACTGCAACTCGCAGGCGTCGAGTGGGGAAGTTCGGGTCTGGCACCACCATTCTATCTCTCCTACCATGGGCACAACGATAAAGAGCTGAAGGTAAAGTGGGCGAATCTTTTTGCTAAGAAGATTCGACCTTTAACTGCTGCTTCCAGAAACGGCCAAGTTCATGTGGGATTTGTCGTTGCAGATCGCCACGTACCGGTGTTTTGGCGATTCATGGGTGGTTTCGTTCGGCAACTGCCAAGTCATGATTTGCGACTTTCAATTGTCGGATCCCACTCCAGCAAACGGCACTTGGCGACGTACCCAATACCACCTTCAGTGGACGTAATTGCGATTCCGAATCAATGTGAATCCGCGGCGAATTTGCTACATAGAATTGGCTTTGACGTCTTGTTCTATTTCGAGCCCGAAGCCGATGCGTTCAATTATTTTCTTCCATTTTTTCGACCTGCTTCCGTTCAATGCACATCGTGGGGAAATCCGGTAACCAGCGGAATTCCGCAGATGACAGATTTTCTTTCGAGCATGTTAATAGAGCCCGCTAATGCTCAATCGCATTACAGCGAGCAGCTCTGGCAGTTTAATCGCCTGCCGGTTTATTATCCTCGACCGTTCGAGTTTCCGAAATTGCGACGCGAACATTTTGGGCTTCGAGACGGCGATCACATTTACGGTTGCACGCAAAGTTTGTTCAAGTTGGTGCCTGAATTTGACCATGTGTTTGCAGAAATTCTCCGCGCGGATCCACGTGGTCGAGTGGTTTTGATCGAAGGACGCCACAAGTACTGGACGAATTTGCTCAAGCAGCGGTTTTCCGAAACGATTTCCGATGTGGCAACGAGAATCGTATTTCTTCCACATCAGGCAGAAGATGCATTTCGCAGCTTGCTGGCGTGTTGTGACGTGCTGTTGGATTCCCATCCATTCAGTGGAGGCGCAACCACGTACGAGGCGATGGCAGTGGGTACGCCTACGGTTTCTCTTCCAGCCGACATGATGCGCGGGCGTGTCACCATGGGATGTTGGCTGCAAATGGGCATCGATGACACGATTGCATCAAATCAACCTGATTATGTGGCGAAAGCTGTTGGCATCGCGACGTGCAAAGATCGTCAAACGGACTTGCGAAAACGCATTCTCCAGGCGAACGCGGATCTGTTTGAGGACAAGCAGGCAGTTGGTGAATTACATGATTGGCTACTGAATAGAGCCATGGACGCCCGCAACTGAAGTATGCGTTTTTGTCCTGTTTAGCTGGATTGGATCAATGAACCCTACTCAATTAAATGATGCTTGTCTTGGAACTGATCCTATCGTGGTTTCGCGTCAGGAAGCGAATGCGGAACTTATGCGATTGTCTCCGTGTCCAGCGTGCGGCGATCAACTTTGTATGCCACTGATGGATGAAGAGTTTCAACCTCTGGCTACCTTGGCTTGGCCGCAGAGTCATAACGAGGCCGTATCCATGAAACGGTTACCGCTCGCTTTTGTACGCTGTATGGGATGTGGCCACGTGTACAACACCAAGTTCCGTTACGAGGAAGTACCTTATTCATTGCAGCCCAACCTAATGTTCAATCAGGGCACGGTATGGAGTCAACACTTGGAGTTCGTCCGCAACTTGATTCTTGAGTACATCTCCCCGCTGGCAACTGTCGTCGAAATTGGGTGTGGTGACGGACATTTGTTGCGCGCCCTTGCACAACGACGACCGGAAGGTCGCTTTATCGGATTTGATCCTCATGTTGTCAACCAGCAAGTCGGTTGTGTAGAACTGCGAGGCGAACTATTCGTACCGGATCTGCATTTGGAGGAACTGCGACCGCAGATGTTGATCAGTCGCCACGTGCTGGAACATATGCTCAGTCCGCTCGGATTCCTCCAATCCATCGCCTTGGCGTCAAGTGTCAAAAACATCAAGACACTGCTATTTACCGAAGTGCCATGTATTGATCGTGTCTTCGATACTGGACGTGTGGAAGACTTCTATTACGAGCACAACTCGCATTTTACCACCCAGTCTTTCGTCCGTATGCTTACACGTGCTAACGGTTCGTTGCAAATGTTGGTGCACAACTATAATCGAGAGGTGATTTCGGCAATCGTCGGCTTCGGGAATGAATCGACGGGCACCGATTATGCGAAGAACGCAATTGCGTTTCGATCGAAAGCGCGCGAAGCCAAGAGATTTGTAGCTCGACAATTGGCCGAACTTGCCGCTTCCGCCAGCAAAACCGCTATTTGGGGGGGCACAGGAAAGGCCGCAGCCTTCATGAACTTTTTCGGAGTTGACGCAGTTCGATTTCCGCTTGTCGTCGACTCGGACCCCAACAAGATTGGAAGTTTTGTCCCAGGCATGGGACAGAAGATTCAGTCGCGCGACGCTTTGATTCGTAATGCAGTAGACACGGTGATTATTCCGATGCAATGGCGAGCCCGCGATATCATTGCTGAAATGGAAGCTGCGCAAATCTTCGTTCCAACTGTCCTCATTGAACACAATGGGAAACTGATCGATTATCGAAAAGCCGAGCACCCTTATTGATCCGTCAGTTCGAATTTCTGTTAGAGCCAGTTTGAAGTCGACAAACCCGAATTGGATCTGCGAAGCACCAACTCAAATTACGCTGCAACACTGCAGCGTGTGATCGTCCAACCTAAAAATTCTGCGAGCAACGCGATCCGATGCCTTAGTCTTGGAACACGATGCATATTGATCGCGTGCCCCAATCGGCTAAGCAAGCATTTAGTAATCTGAACGGACAGCGGGAAATTCTGTGACATTTTCGCTGGATGCGCGATTCGCTGACACGCGTTTGCGTCGCCTCATCTGACAAACCACTAGAGGTTTGCAGCATTGAATCGCTTCTCCTGGAATGGAGCCGAAAATTACCCGCGAGGTGTAGAAGACGCCTTCAATATCCCCCAAATCGTCTCCCAAAAACGGGTTGTCCGAAGTGGCCGGGCAAAAAAATGGATTTTTTTCGAAAATGTTTTTACGTGAGCGGTGACAATCTTACAGAACGAGCGTTGGCCGGTTTTAAGGGATTGATCGCTATGCAGGTGTGCCAAATGGCGCTCAAAATTGGCAAAGTTGCGTTTTTCCCCGGGAAATTGCGTTAGACGGCAATAACTTTCGACTGAAAAAAATCCAGGTTCTTGAGCGAAATCCGAGAAATCACGGTTGATTTTCTTTGGCTAGTCGGAAAAAAGCGCTCGCTTTCGTCAAAAAAAGCCGAGTTGCGACAAACAATTTGTTGACTCTTGCTAAATGACACGTAAAGTAAATACGGATAGCCGCAGATCTTGAACTGTGCAAATATGCACAGATTGAAACTTATCCAATTTAAACAAATGGAGTCCCTCTAATTGGTACCCCCAGGTAATTACAAAGGAATGGCACATGTTGGTTTTGTCAAGAAAGAAGAACGAGAGCATCGTAATTAACGATGACATTACGATTGTTGTCGTAGAAATTCGAGGTGATAAGGTGCGGTTGGGGGTTGAGGCTCCTATGAATGTTCCTGTGCATCGCCAAGAGGTTTACGATGCGATAAAACGGAGTCAAAACGATCGTCCTCAGCCAACTCCCGAATCTCAAATCGATTAGCTGGATTGTATTGACTTAAGCGTTGACAATTTTTGAGACACGCGCGTTACACTGGATCCACCTAGCAACAAAGATTTGATCTGCGAAAATAGAGGCCAGTCATGGCCTTTTTTTTGTATCGTGCGAGCGCTCTCCACTAGGCCCCAATTCTAGCTTGCCAGTCACTAGCGTTTAGCGGCAAGATCCTGCCTAAGATCGCGCTATAGTTGATCGCGCTAATAATGGTCTTGCTCTTCTGCATGAAAATGCACCAGTTCTCTTGCGAGTTTCCAATCGTCTTGGTAGCCGCCCACTAAATCGGGATGCTCGTATCCCGACAACGTTTGTGACGGTTCGACATCGAGCGATGGAGGCGGCAGCGATTATAGCAGTTACATCGTTCAGCGAAAGGCCAAGGACAAGAACTTGTTATCTCATGTTATTCGCGCCGCGAATCCGACTTAACGAATACGTGTAATTATGGAGATCACCTTGGCATGGATACGCCAATCGAACTGCTTCAAGAGAATTCGCTTGTCCTAAATCGGCCATGCCAAATCAACGAAATTCACGCATTGATATACTTGCGATCGTGTTGTTGTCTGCAACTTTGTTTGTGGGCGTCTCACTTCTAACTTACGACCGAGCGGATTACGTAGGTCAGTTGTTGCCACCTTTCGATCGACTGTATCAGTCTGACCGTTTGGTCTATCCTGAAAATGAGCGCGTCCAAAATGCCTGCGGCTACTTGGGAGCATTGACGTCAGATATCTTGTTTTCCAGCTTCGGATACGCGGCCGTATTTTTTGTCGCTGGTATGGCAGCCGTTGCGGTTTCCTTGATCTGGAAGCAACAAATTCAATCTCTCTGGCCACGAACGCTTGGATGGGGTCTCGCGCTCATAGGCGTGGCCACCTTGTTGCAACTCCTGATTCCTGATGAAACGGTCGGACCCATCATCGGAAGTGGAGGTTATGTCGGTGCATTAAGCAAAGGATTGCTGGCGACGCGATTCGCTTTCGTGGGTTCGCTAATTACGGCGATCAGCGTTTTGATTGTCGGATTGATATTGTGGACAGATTATTTGTTATTCAAGTGGATTTCGTGGGCCGCGGCACCGGTGTGGACGGCAATCGTATATTTATTCCCAACCGAATTATTCGCGAGCCGTAAGCGATCGAAAACGTCTGGATCATCCACGAGCCAAGCGGCCAAACGTTCACGAAAAATGGACGATTTGAGTGTTGGTACGGCTACCACGATGGTGACCAGCTCGACTAGCGACCGAGTTGACGCTGGGCACGGAATGGACAGTACGGCTACCGATCAAGCGAAAGAAATTTTGGTTGACAAGCATGGCCTGCGTATCTTCGATGAAGAGGTTGAATTTGTTGATGTCGGTGACCAACGAGAAATCAAAGCTGAATTGGAAGATCCATCGATTGGCAATCCAATCGCGGACGACGAATTTGATGTACCTCCCAGTCAGTCACTTCCTTTGGTCTTGAAGACTGCTGCAAAGAGCAGCTTGTTTCCAAAGTTGCTGCGGAGCAAAAAGCAACCAACGGAGACTGCGGTCGAACCCAAAACTACAGCTGTCGATTCGACGAGCAGACTGGCTGGCGGCGCAGGTACCCGTTTGCATGGACCTCATTTCAAATTGAAATCTGTGGATGGCCCCACAACACCAGCACACGAATCCGGTGAGAGAGAACAGTTTATCGAAACCCTTAATCGCGTTGCCGAATACGACGATGGCCACGACTTCAACTTGCCAAGCATCAACTTGCTCACGCCAGCTGATCAATATTCCGTTGATGAAAAGAGAAAGGAAGCGGTTAGGAAGGGACAGCTTCTCGAGAAAGCTTTCAAAGAATTCAATTTGAACGTTCGCGTAGTCGATTTCGAAACAGGCCCTGTAATCACCATGTACGAGCTGGAGTTAGATTCTGGCTTAAGGCTCTCCAAGATTATGGGGTTATCGAATGACTTGGCGATTGCCCTGCGTGTGCCAAGCGTACGCATTGTTGCACCGATTCCAAACAAAAATACGGTCGGTGTCGAAGTGCCCAACGACACTAGGCAAACCGTGCGGTTGCGTGAAGTGATGGAGATTTCACACGACAAGACGCGGAAGATGAAAATTCCGTTATTTTTGGGAAAAGACGTCGCCGGCAACCCGTTGGTCGCCGACTTGGCTTCTTTGCCCCATTTACTCATCGCCGGTAGGACCGGAACAGGCAAAAGCGTTTGTTTGAACGCGATCATCTCTTCGATTTTGATGACTCGGCGACCGGATGAGGTCCGTATGTTGATGATTGACCCAAAAATGGTTGAACTCAGCGGATATGGGCGTTTACCTCATTTGATGCATCCCGTTGTCACCGATATGCGCAAAGCGGAAGCGATACTCGCTTGGGCCGTTGACAAGATGGAAGAACGATACGCGCTTCTCGCGCGGGCGGGTGTACGCCACATCACCAGCTACAATCAACTTAGCGAAGAAGAGATATTCGATCGACTACAACCGCAAGACGACGACGAACGTGATCTGATTCCACTTAACCTGCCCTTCATTGTGATCGTCGCCGATGAAATGGCAGATTTGATGATGACTGCCGGGAAAGAGGTTGAACAGCACATCATTCGACTGGCACAGAAGAGTCGAGCCGTTGGAATTCACTTGATCCTGGCAACCCAAAAGCCGACTGTGGACGTAATTACTGGGTTGATTAAGAGCAACCTGCCCGCTCGAATCTCGTTCCAAGTTGCGAGCCTTTCTGATAGCCGCGTTGTTCTCGATGACAAAGGCGCGGAAAAGCTGCTTGGTAACGGTGATATGTTATTCTTATGGCCGGGAACCAGTATCGTGATGCGCGGGCAAGGCACGTTTTTATCCGACGATGAGATTCAATCGATTACAGATGCGGTCAGCACAAACGAGCAACATTTTGTCAATGAGTTGATCAATCTCAAGGTCAATAATGACCAGAATGAATCGGGTGGCGACGGGCGCAGCATCGCTGCCAGAGATCCATTGTATCACGACGCCGTGGAAACCGTCATCAAAGGCAAACGCGGCAGCATTTCCCTAATACAGAAGAACTTGGGGATTGGGTATGGGCGTGCGGCGAGGCTGATCGACTATATGGAAGAAGACGGAATTGTCGGAGCTTACAATGGCAGCAAATCTCGAGAAGTACTCGTCGACCTAAACCAATGGGAAAGCATGAAAGATGCTTCCGGAGGTCCACGTAATGTTGATGTCCAAACCAATGTCATGAACAACTCTCAAGATAGGTACTCAGCTCAAATCGTCGGCGCTACAGAGTTCCGAAAAGCTCCTGCCAAACCCGATGAAGATTCGTCTCGTCAGTCAAGATCAGGCAGCCTTCGCAGGAATGCTTTATCTGCCTATCAAGAAGAAGATGCGGATGATCAAGAGGACATTGATAATCCAGGCATCGATTCGCGGGGTACTCTACCGACGTTCAAAGTGAAAGCCGATCAGCCCACACGCAATTCGTTTAACCAGGTTCCTTTTGACGTCGACGAAAGCGACGACTCTAGCAAGTTTTTAACAAGTCGAAAGAGTGAGCAATCACTGGCTGATGGGGAAAGCGACTTCGATGATGATGTTGATGACGACGATGAAAGCGTCGAATATGAATATGAGTATGTCGACGAAGATGCGATTGAAGATGGCGAGGAATACGAAATCGAATACCACTATATCGACGAGGACGATGAGTCGCTAAGTGAAGGCGACGAAAGCGACGATGATGAAGATCAACGTTAGTACGCTGTCATCCGTTGCTTTGCTGATTTGCGATGCATAGCGATCATGGACCTCACACCTGGGTCGGTTGGTTATAGATTTCATTGCACAAGGTTCCGATGATCCAGAATCAGGAAACTGCCCAGTCCTGGTTGCTGAGAACTCACGGTCGGGGGCGGTAGCGAATACCGTTGAAACCTATCTCAATCGGCCCAGAATATCTACCCGCATACATGAGCCCCGCATCGTTTGCCGTGCCCCTCGCTCCACCTTCCAAATGAATACACCCTCGATTGACGATGATTGCCTGCTCACGTCCATTGGTTAAAATACGTGTGCTTGACCGATCTATTTGGGCGGGTGTCGAGAAAAATTTCATCTTCAATTCCCTTAAACAGCTTCTCAAGCGAACGGTTTCGAGTAACCACGGCTGAACTCGAACTAACGGGAGTCCCATTGAATTACCAAAAAACGCATTTTTTCCCCACTTTCCCGAAGAATAGTGACATTCTTTGCTCTTCGACGACAATGTAATGTAGGAGCCACTTCCCGTTTTTTCCGCAATTTTTGAGGATTTACTACAAAGGTCAGTATATGAACCGCGAGGTTTCGGAATTGATCCACGGGGCTAAGACGGGAGTCGGAGAGGCCTTTGTCGAGTTAGTCGTTCGGTACGAAGAATTGGTACGAACAACGATTCGTCGCCTAGTTCCAATTGCTGAAGTTGATGATATCGCTCAGGAGGTGTTTACCGATTTCGCGCAACGAATTCGAGACGATGAGAAACCCACATTAGAATTCCCGGAACGTTGGTTGAAAGCGGTTTCTCGGAACAAGGCCGTTAGCCATTTACGATCCACGAAACGGGCACGCTTTATTTCTATGCCATCGTTAAGTTGGGTTTCAGAGGTCGATTCGGAGCCTTTTGCTCGTGGGCACGACCCAAATGAGGAGGATGTCAACTATCCTCGCTTGAAGGCTCTGCGATATTGTATTTCATTGTTGCAGCCGCGGCACCGTGAAGTGCTTGATGCGTTTTATCTTAAAGGACAGTCGACCGAATTAATTGCCGTCCAGACTGGGCGCGGGCATGGTGCTGTGCGGATGATGCTTGTGCGGATTCGACGCTCGCTAGCCCAATGTATAAAGAAACGGATGAATTCGATATGAGTCAAATGAATGATCCACAAATATTGAACGTCTGGTTCAAGATTTTAGAAGGCGAACAACTTTCACAAGCTGAAGAAGATTGGCTGAACCTACAACTTGACGACAGCGCGGAACTGAGAGAACAGATTCTCGGCGACAGTGAACTGCACTATTTACTTTACGATGCCTTCGATGCAATCACAGCGGAGTCCTCGATACCATTGAAACTGCGCTCCGCGCAAACACATTGCCGAATAAACCCGACTGAATCGATCAGAAATAGGTCCCAACTCACGTTCGCTCGCAAATGTGCATTGTCGGCTGGTTTTAAGCTCAATTCGCTTCAATCTGACCTTGAAAACGGTATCGCGGCGTCATGCGATGTCGAAGCAGACCACGCCGAAAATCGTCCTGATTTCGACCATGTCGAATCAACATCGTTTCGGATTGAACTTGGGACACGCCGCAAACGCGAGCAAGAAAAGAAAGGGATTCCCCAATGGGTATTTTGGTGTTGCGGATTATGTATCGCGAGTTTCATTGCGGGAATCTTGACAAGCTTGTCGTATTTCGGCGGCGAAAAGACACCGAATTCTTTGGTAAATCGCATTTCGCAAAATAGTTTGCAGAACTCGGATGAATCAATTGAAGACAGCGAACGCGTGGGTTATACAGATCGCAAAGCGCTACACAAGTTGCTTGATGATTCTGTCGCAAGCAAACCACCAGAGGAAAAACTTGGATTAACCAATTCGAAATCGCATTCCGTAAAAGAGTCTAATGAGGTCCCAAATCAAAGATTAGTCGAAGCTCAATCTGGTTTGACAATTCCTAAGGACGGTCAGCGCGATGCGTATCGTCGAACTCCGCACGTAAACAATTATCACACAGTACCCTTGGCAGGGGGGACATTGTTTGCTTCTCGAGATGCGGTGTGGCAACTTGGTTTTGGAATATCGGCGTCCGGCATGCGGCGATTTGAATTGGCAGAAGGGAAGGCTGAGTTTGAGAATTTGAATGGTACATTAGTTCGACTTCGCGCACCTGCCATCCTGGAAATTGAAAGTGACGGAAAGGTTCATATATTGCAAGGTGATGCTTACATTGCCTTGAAACATTTGAGCGACGCCGTGATTACGCCAGAGGCAAGTTTTACAAACGGAACGGACACTATTTTGATGACTTCCATCCAACCCGAAAAAGGAACAGCGGTTCGTGTACTGCAGGGATCGGTTTTGGCCGGGGCCTGGGGACGGACGACTTCGGTTCCGTTTGAGCTGAGTCACGACAATTTAGAGATTGCTCAGTTTGATGTGAGTTGGTCTGAACAACGCCTGTTACCGTCGTGCGCGTTTGCTACGGGAAAAACCGGAACTTTCCGTGGCGCAATCGACGTCGCCGGGACGCCATTGGTAACGACCTCTCGTGAGGTATTTGATGATATGTGGTCTACTGCCAACCGGAACTTGGCGGGTGGCCAGAAGGATTTTGTCGATCGATGGCGGCAAATTGTATCCGTGGCGAATGATGTTTTCGCAGGTGAGGCAATTATTGGACAAGTTGCAAATATCGATGCCCCCGGTGACATCCTTGGCTTATTGCGATCAGCAAGTAACCAGCACACTAGTCCGACTAACATGCCGACCAATGATAAGTCTCCAGGTCCGATTCCGACTGAAGATATGCTTGGATTAGCGCAGGAGTTTTTCCAGAAAATCGATTTCGGTCCAAACAACTCATTTAATTCGATCGGCGCAATGAGTACGGATGTTCGAGTTATTTTTGAAGACTTGCAACGAAATCTTGTTCACCTGAATGAAATGTCTAAGGCGTTGCGAGAATCGCACATGAACGAAAGTCGCATTCGTTCGGAAGCGTCAAAAGATAATCTAAGTGAATCTCGGGTTGCGGCTTCTCTACCCTCGGTTGAAGGATTGGCCGAGCGACGACTTAACGAGAACAAGTTGGTTTTTGAACAACTTGGTGATTTGCAGCGATCGTTTCGCGAATAGGTAGAATTCGCCGCTGGAGTAGAATCGTCTACGATTGTCGAGTTAAGATAAAGTCTCCCAGATCCATCATCGGCTGAGCGCAATTGGGGGAAACTTCCTGAAGCAACGCCTGTGCCTGATGCACATATTCGGTTGCGCGCGAGAAAGCATAGTCGAATCCGCCGTGCTGATCAATGAACGAACTGACCTCCTCGGGTTTAAATTCTCCTTTCCGCATTCGTGCGACGATTTCATCGCGTAATGCGGCGCCTGACGTCTGAAGTGCTGAGATGAGTGGCAGCGTTAGTTTGCCTTGACGATAGTCGGAACCGAGAGATTTTCCAACTTTGGCCTCATTTCCACGAATGTCGAGAACATCATCAATAATTTGGAATGCCCTGCCATAATACAAACCAATTGACTCAAGTATCGTGGCGGTCTCTGCGGGTGCGTCGCTGAAGTGAGCGCCTAACAAACAGGCAACGGAACACAATCTGCCTGTCTTTCCGTCAATGATGTGAAGATAGTCAGACTCGGTCAGCTCGAAATTGCCTTGCGACGTAATCTGATTAATTTCCCCAGCGCAAACGGCGTTTGTCGCCAACCCGATTTGCTGGCAAGCAAATGTCGAACCGGTTGTGCTTGCCAGAGTGAACGCATGAGAAAATAAAAAGTCCCCCAATAGGACACTCAACTGTGAGCCCCATTGTTGATTGAGGCTCTCGCAATTCCTGCGGACCATTGCTTCGTCGAGAATATCATCATGGACCAAAGTTGCGGCATGAATCATTTCCAAAACCGCCGCAACGACGTGGTGGTTTGGAGTCAAATTACCCGGTTGCAATGCACGCCCAGATAATAGCACCAATGCAGGTCGTATTCGCTTGCCTCCCCAAAACATGGGATGTTGCAACATCTTTTGCACAAAGTCGTTATCACTGCTTAACTCCTGACGCAGCAATTCTTCAACCTGCTCTAATTCGGGCTGGATTATTTCTAGAATCGTGCGATAAGATCGCGCCAATTCAGTCCCTATGTTATTCATCAGTTCCGCATCCTCGCTTGAAGTCTCCGCTCTTACCGCCCGATTTTGATTCCAATCCCAAATAGACGATTTTAATTTCGCGATCGACTGACTTACACATGTCGTAAATGGTGAGTGCGGCTATGGCGACACTGGTCAAACTCTCCATTTCCACCCCCGTCCGATCGTTTGCCGTAACCTGAGCCCGAATTTCCAAGTGCTCGGCATCCAGAAACTCAAAATTAATCGCAGCAGAAGAAATCGCCAAGTAATGGCATAACGGAATCAAATCCGCTGTCTTCTTCGCCGCCATAATCCCGGCAACGCGGGAAATGCCCAATACATCTCCCTTGTCGATTGTCCCCTGTCGAATCAAATCCAGTGTTGTCGACCGTAGATGCATGCGACATACTGCGACCGCAACTCGCTGTGATTCCGGTTTCTGGCCAACATCAACCATCTGGGCTTTGCCGGATTGATCAAAATGGCTAAAGCCTCTCTCAACCGACATATTTAGGCAGGCCTCCAAAAATCTAAACTTTTAACACAATCCACAAGACCTTAAACGACTCAAGACAGAGGAATAACCGAAATCCGTCAAAATATCTTAACCAAAATCGTCCAATTTATTAGGGGACTAACATGGAAAATCCTCGATCCATTCGGCATTTTCGAGTTCGTCGCAAATCACCTCGTCGAGAGTTTTAGGAGACACCATGCATCAAATGCGGTGGCAGACGAGGACAATAGTTTTGCCGATTTTAACCTTGGCCTCGCCACCGAATCCACATTGCTGTCGAAACCGCCAAAAAACGGTGGGCTCAATCGGTTTTTTGGAAGTAGAATTCTTTTGATCTTGCGGAATCAATGGAATAATCAACCGTGACGTGACGATACATGCAGCTCGCATTTCAGACGTTCAGCAATTAGAGATCAATATCACGCGATTTCACCATTCAGCCGAGATTGGTGCGCACCAAATTCGTTGGTCGCGCTCTTGTTCAAGTCCAGACGTTGACCAGCATCTTCCATTCAAGTTGCCCGCCTGAGTGCGTTCACGAACACAATGTCCAAATCGACCCGATTCAACTTATTTCATGCAACCTGTTTGAGTTTGATAAGCCATGAACGATAACCGATGCCAACATGAGCGAGGAATTTCAGTATGGGAACAGCTGACCATCTCTGATCGAGATAGCGGCGTGAATTGTCCGGCGTGTCTGATTCATCTGCTGATTGCAACACTCCACGAAGTCAAGGTTGCTGCCTGCAAAGAATGTTACGGCGTGATGTTTCAAATGGAAGCTGTTGGACACTTGATCAATTCGCTTAGAGCATCCTATCAAGGAGACGATCGAAAAACTCAGGCTGAAGGCGAATGCCAGTTGGACACGCGTCGCCACTGTCCTAGTTGCGGCGAATTTTTTGAAACTCATTTCTATGCTGGACCAGGGAACTGCGTCATTGATTCCTGTGCTTCGTGCCGTCTCGTGTGGCTGGACCGAGGAGAATTGACATCCATTGTCATGGCACCCGGCAAACGGAATTGACACCGCTCACAGACTTTCCCACGCTTCGAATGGATATTTACGATCAGGCCAGCTGGCGCATTGGCTTGAGCGAATTCGCTCAGTCATCGCGTCATGCGCGCTCAGCCGTTAGTTGAATATCTCCACTACTCGTGAAAAGGAATTTCACATTCTTGCCAAATGAGTTTTGGTATTAAACAACTATGTTTATAATGGGTTTCTCAAGGTCATCGTTCCGCCGTGGCTGCGATTTAATGCAAACGTAAGTTGTTTCGCCGCACGAATAAACGCAACTCTGCGCGATTTCATGGAAATTTCTGAATATCAACGGATAATCGCCGCCTATCAAGGGGCCAATCAAGTTGCAAAGCTTCTGGCAAGTCGGCAATTGAGAGTCGTCTATGCAGAAAGTTGCACGGGTGGATTGGTGGCGGGCTGTCTCTCGCACGTTTCGGGAATTTCCAACTGGCTTTGTGGTTCGTCGGTGGTCTATCAAGAGCAGACCAAGGTATCGTGGCTGGGAATTGACGCGACCTGCATCGACAAATTCACGAGTACAAGTCGCGAAATGTCGGAGGCGATCGCTAGACAGGTGCTAACAAGTACGGGTCAAGCAGATTTTGCTTTGGGCGTTACCGGACATTTGGAAACGAACGCTTCGCCTCAAGGTGCTTATGTTTGGTGCGTCATTTGCAGTAGAGTAGAGTTGCATGAGCGAGTCTGTCCATCGTCCTTCTATCCACTCAAAGAATCAACGCGGATCGGACGGCAATGGGCAGCAGTCGAATTTGCCCACAAGTTTACGCTTGATTGGTTGAGCGAACAAGAATTGTCCTGTAGTTAGTCGAACGTCGGCTATTAATCCTTAAGCATTGTTTTGGTTTCTCTCAAGATCTGTTGACCATTTGAAATGGAAGGAAATTCATGAGATTCATCGTACCGTTATTGGCCATTTCTCTCTTGGCACTTCTAATGTTTAAACCGATGCCTGGGATTGGGCAACCCGATAATCGGCAGAACGTCGAACAGGCTGTTTTAAGCGAAATGTTTTCCGTGCATAATCACGTTCCGCAGGATGAGGACTCTATCGCACGACGCGACTTCATGCGAGCAAAATTAATGTACACTCAAAAAATATTTGCTGGCTTAACGATTGGTGATTTCGAGCAGATCCACGAAGCCGTTTTGGAGGTCAAGGCAATAACTGGCGGTTCACAATGGGTTGCCATTGATAACCCGGAATACAAGAGACTCACTGAGGAATTTCAGTCTGCCGCAGCTCGCCTGGCTGAAGCCGCCGAAACTGAGAATATCGACGCAACTGCCTTGCGGTACTACAACCTTGCAACAAGTTGCATCGACTGCCACAAGCATATCCGAGCAGCCGGTTATGAGTGGTAAACGGATCGCAAACGCATCGCTACTCAACTTCATGTCCGAGTCATTGTAAGAATTAAAAGGGCAGCGACGGTCTCAAAATAGTCAAGATGCGATTCAGGAAGTGAGATTTGAATCTGGCTTTTTGGCGAGCGGGAGTCTTTTCGTTGAGTCGCAGTTGGGATTCTTGAAAGATCGGTTACCGCACGTTGTTTTGGGAGTATTGTCTAACACTTCTGGTTGATCGCCATTCCGTTGGTTTTGCTTATCGTTGGTTACCGCGCGGCTAAGCTACTGCTCGATAGATTGCCGGTTGTGGGTTTAATCCTTTTAGTGCAAATACCACAGGCTTTTCCATGAAAAGCTTCCGAGATGTTTTAATGAGCAAAGAGTAGCGTACGCCTATTTTCTGCTTCGACCAATTTGGTTAGAAATTCGATCGGCTTCCTTTTCAAGCTCGGCTTGATGTGCTCGCGATGCTTGTCTCCGTTTAGCTTCGGCAAGCACTTCTTGTTCAAGTTCTTCTAAAATGATGATTTTCGCAGTGACGGCTGCGTTCGAACTTGAAATGTCGTGACCAATGCCTCGATTCTTGAAAAGTCGATTCATGCCGGGAATGTTACTCAAACCAGGCACACCAACAGTATTAGAGCCGTAGCGAACCCTTCCAACTCCACCCAAATAGGTCATGCCGCCGTCGGGTACCATCACCGCGGTGTTGATGTTGAACACCTCGATTGTTGGAAGTTGCACTGTTTGACAGATCGCACTCGTACACCAAAATGCGCTAACGAAAAGCGTCACAAAGCATAAGAAGGTTCGAGTCATGATTAATCGGCACTTTCAATTACTCAAGGAATGTTTTCAGGAGCATGGTCGATCACGGGTCCATTATGTTTCTTGCACGACAAAAAGTATAAACGCACGACAGAAATTGGTTTGTAGTCCCGCAGACTCTCCAATACTACACAATTTCGATTTCGGAATCAAACTTGTCGCACTCTGTAATTCAGCTCGTTTCATTCAATACATGCTGTAATATGGGTAGTCTGGGTTATTGGGGTGGTTGAATTTCGTGAAATTTTTGCTAATCTTCTCTTGACAAAGTCGGTAGGTAGTTGCTTCCAGTTACGAAGCAGGTTACCTTCATCTTAGGCAGTATCAATCGTCGAGCGATTCAGTTGTGGTGCCAGAGGATTTGCGTTTCCATTGATGGCTATATTGTCTCGATTCAAGGAAGGGTAACAAAAGGGAATTGCGATGCTAGTTTTGAGCCGAAAAGTCGGAGAGCGAATTCTCATTGGAGAAAATATTGCTGTGACTGTCGTGCGGATAACTGGGGGAGGAGTCCGCATTGGTATTGAAGCTCCGGCGGAACTGCCAGTGATCCGAGAAGAGTTGCAAAAGACGATTGAACATTCTTCGTCAGCCGACATTACCGTGACGAACGCTTACTCGTCGATGGCAAATCGCCAAGAGGAGATCAGTGAATAGATGTCGCAGGCAACATTGAGTTGCTGAATTCCCTTTTGATCATCGCAGCGAATTCATCGTTAACATGATTTGTCGCAGTTCGCTGAACCGAATTAAACATGGCGCGGTAACCACCGCCACCCTCCATTCGCTCTCGATCTGATGAGCGAAATCTATTAGATTCTTCACGATATTGAAAAAACACTTCTGCGTGGATTTTAAGCCTTTTGAGTTCTCACCCATTTTTGTGTTGTGTGATGATCCTATCTTCCAATCGACCCGTTCGTCAGATCGGGATGAAAAAGGAGTAAGGCGGGGCTAAACTGATGGGAGCACCGAGCGGCGATACCAATTGAGCCGATTCTGTGAGCGTGTATCAACTGGCAATCTTTGACTTGAATTTTTTGAGAGTGAAATGTCTGGAACCCAAAAATACAAAATTCTTAGCCTTGTTCTTTTCACCAGCCTCTGCATGACGGTTGGTTTGGAGGTCAAACTTCATGCGCAGACTCGGGAACCGTGGCGATTTCCAGATTTGCAGCACTCTATTTCAATTCGAGATGGTCGCACAAGTGACCGATTAACGTGGGAGAAGTTGCTTGACGAACTCAGCTTCGCAGACATCGTTTTTTTGGGAGAGATGCACGATGACGATGCGACACATGAATTGCAACTTGCTCTGTATAATGCCATGTTAGAACGGCGCAAAAGCCAAGTTGTGTTGGCGATGGAGATGTTTGAGCGGGACGTTCAACCCCATTTGGATGCATATTTGTCCGGTGAAATCGATGAAGGTTTGTTTTTAGAACGCGCTCGTCCGTGGGGAAATTATCAAGAGGCATATCGACCTTTGGTTGAGCGTGCACGCGAGTTGGGCAAGCCAGTCATCGCCTCCAATTTTCCCCGTCCTCTGCGAATTAAACTAATGCAGGCCGGTGACCAAGGCTTAGATGCGCTTGGCGATTCACGCTCATTGGCACCGCAGACCTTGCTCGCGAATAGTGATTTGTACTGGAAGCGTACGGATAACGCCACGCGCGGGCATGCAGCGTTTATGCCCACAGCTACCTCTGACCGCGAACGCTTGATGTCGACACAATCGTTGTGGGACAACTCTATGGGCGAAGCCTGCGTTAATGCCATTGATGCCAATCCTGGACATCAAGTGGTCCATCTTAATGGGGGATTTCACTCGGAATATTGGGATGGCACCGTTGGACAAGTACGACAACGACGTCCAGACTTGCATGTGAAAACCGTTGCCATTCGCGCAGTGAGCAATCCGCAGGCCGCGAAATTGAGAGGCGCGCCGGTCGCTGACTTTGTCGTGTACGTGGAAGATAGGGCCAAGAACCTTCGAGATGGTCAGCGACATGTGGTTGTGGCCAGTCAACAATCGTATAGTTTGTACATGCCCTCTTGGGCGTCTGCAAACAAACCGGCCCCGTTGTTGATTTGGTTAGGTGATGACGGGCTAACTGCCGAGGACGGGTTAACGTATTGGAAGTTGATTCTCGGTGACACCGCCGCGATTGCCGTGCTCCAGCCCTTACATGTGCAACAAGAAAGAGATCTGAGCCTCGGAGGGCGTTGGTTCTGGCCGGATCGTTTTGCCGAAGACACCGCTACGACACTGCAGGCAGTTGAGAGGCTTTGGCAATACGTACTTAATCGATTTCCCGTGGATGATTCGCGAGTTGTGTTGGCAGGTGAGGGAACGGGCGGCACGATGGCGATAGCGGCAACGTTGCTGACGAACAAGATGACATTAAATGCAGTTGGTTGGAGTCCACGGCAATATGCAAAATTGAAGGATTTCCCGTTGCCTTTGTTGGAGAACTGGGGCGATGAAATTCCGCCGCCTCGAAAACTAACCGTAATGACATCATCTGCGGAGGAATCTTGGTGGAACAGTGAGTTGGCGGCGTATCAAACGGTTGGTATTGAGTCAACTTGGCAAGCCAAGCCTACCGACCCGTGGGAAGATTTACTCAGCCAAATCAGGAACGTGCGAACTGCATTGGGCCTACCTCCAGTTGACAACAACTTTCAGCAAAAGAAATATTTGGTACCCCAATTTGGTACCAATCGTGAGCGACACTGGTTGCGATTATTGGCGTTTGAACACGGAGACGCGTCCACTCTCGTAACCGTTGTCGATAGCAAAATGGCGACAGAGTTGCCTGCGGAGGCCAGGGTCGACTACGATGCAAATCTGCACCCAACGGCCGACGGCACAATTCCGCTGTGCCCCGGAGCGTTTGGCGGAACGACCGTCCTGGTTTTGACGGAAACCCAAGCGAAAGACTCGCTCGCCGACTGGCTCAAAATGGAGGCGGAAGATCCCTTGACTAAACGTAGCCGATTTCATCGATTAAGAATTGCGGTTGCGACCGACGGTGAACGAAGGTTGGATGCAGTTTTACAAAAGTTGCACGACGAAAATCGGAAAAACGTGTTAATCGTGCCCGCGACCTTTTATGCTGGCGACGAATTTATGCGGCAGCTTGAAAAATTAGCGTCACCACTTGCTGATCACATGACGCTGCATTGGCTGCCCGGTGTCGGTGGTCGAAGTCCTTGACGTTCTGCAACCACATACCGTCTCTTGCTCTAGACCGCCAAGGTGTTGGTCAAGTTGCGAAAATGGCAATTAATCGACTCAAAATGGCTGAGTCCAATGGATGAATGCGGGCCAATTAATTTTGAATTGACTGAAATTTTGTCACTTTTGGAAAAAACTGGGATGCATCATCGAAAAACGTTGACAATTCCAGGCTGTCTGCGACAAAATTGATAAGACACCCAATTGGGTGATGGGGCGATTTGTTCATGAGGAGCATTCTTATGCGTCGTTTGTTTTCTGTTGTGACCGCTACCAGCCGATTCGCCGGCCTCTTGGCTATCTTGGGCTTTTGTCTTGTATTCTGCTGGGCACCTTGCTCTGTGTCTTGTGCCGGATCGAACGAGCATGTTTTATCCTCCAACCGCATACAGGCTCACATTGATGCAGGCGAGTACGCATTAGCACTGGATTTGGTACGACAATTGCCCGATCGAGTTGAGGCTGATCGATGGTATCAGACCATCGCTGCGGAACAGGCAAGTCACGGTGCACGTCGCGGAGCGTTGCGCACGATTGGATTCATGGACGACAACCGCCAGCGCCATTCAGCGTTTGAGCGGTTAGCGCTCGGTGCAAATGCTTCGGGAGGAAGCCAGCGCGACGACAATCGCTCTAACGATAACGATGGTAATCAACGAAATACCGTTGGCAATCGTGGTGGAATCACGGAAGCGGATTTTGATGACTTGATTGAGTTAATTCAGGAAATAATCTTTCCAGATTCTTGGGAAGACAATGGGGGAACTGGTCGCATCCGACCATTTGCGGCGGGTGTGCACGTCGACAGCTCTGGAGTTTTGAGTCGAATCGAAGGAAATCTCTTGAAGGATTGGAATTCCCTTCGCCGTGTCGCACCGAATATTGATTGGCAGTTGGATCGATCTATTGATTTAAGCAAGATCTCACTAAATCGCCTCGAAGCCGAGATTATGAAGCTTAAAGCTCAGGGGAAGACGCTCAGTGACGAAATAAAGTATTTGGGTGGGATTTATGAGGTGCAATATATCATGGTCATCCCAGAGTCGAATGACTTGGTGATCGCCGGACCGGCGGGGCCATGGAAGTTTGACAGTGAGGGCCGGGTAGTGAACGTGGCGACCGGGCGCCCTGTGCTGCTCCTAGATGACCTAGTCGTTTGTTTGAGAAATGCTTGGGAGGGGAATGGGGTTTTTGGATGCTCGATCGATCCGCGTCAAGAGAATCTGGCTAAGGTTCAGGAATTCCAACAAACGTCTAAATTGGTGGGTGATGCCAAGATGTCGCGCTTGCGCGAGTTGATGGGATTACAGGATATCACGGTTCACGGCATCGATCCTCGAACTCACGCTGGTCAAGTAATTGTCGAGGCTGATTATCGAATGAAGTTAATTGCGATGGGCTTGGAGGAAACCATTCATCAGGTTCCAAGTTACCTTGACCGAATCACTTATGATGAACAGGGAAACGTACCCCCAGTGGATTTGTTGCGGCTCTGGTTCACCATGAATTACGATGGAATTTCTGCTAGTCCGGACGGGCAAGTCTTTCAGCTTTTGGGTCAGGCTGTCAAAGTGCAAAGCGAATCAGAATTCTTGGGTGAGCGAGGCGAACGCGTTCAGACAGGTCAAGCGAGCGGTCCTGCCAAAACTTTCGCTGCGGACTTCACCCGAAATTATACTGAGTTGTCGAAAAAATACGCGATCTATGGTGAACTGAAAAATGTTTTCGATCTTTCGCTCGCCGCAAACCTTATTCATCGTTTTGGACTTGCTGATAGAGTGGGGTGGACACCGACCTATTTTGCGTCCCCTACCTCATTGCATGCGTTTAATTACCAGGTTCCGCTAGAAGCGCATCCAGTGACTGTTATGTCAGTTGTCAATGATCGAACGCTGCGACAAACGATCGGTTCCAAGCGTTTGAATCATCATATCATCGGCGTGAGCGGCGGCGTTGATTTCGACGTGAACCCTGTTTTGCGACGTGTCAAAAGCGACGAAGTTCTCGATGACTTAAAAATGCAGTCGTCGTCTGGGCAAACTTCTAAGTGGCATTGGGAATAGGCGTAGCGAGCTCGAGTTGCTGTTTGAATGCGAGCGCCGTTGAATGCCCAATTTCGTTCGAGCACAGTAACTTGCATTCTCCCTGAAAAGATGAGCGATATTCGTCTCTCCAGTACGTTCGTTTCTCCAGTACTAAGAGGCGAACGGCTACAATGACCGGTAAACTAGAAGGTCCGGTAACTAGATTGAAGCGGATGGGCTATTTTAGGAACGCTGAATGTGGCTTCGTTCGAAATCAGATCCTTTGTCTTGGACGTTGCCACGAGACTAAACCTAAGAATAGCGGCGGAGGGATTCGAACCCCCGACACGCGGATTATGATTCCGCTGCTCTAACCAACTGAGCTACGCCGCCAAATCGACTATCTCCAACTCATCGTGCAACCAGGGCAACTAATTCATTGTTTCGCCAAAACGCAGAACGCCATCGCGGCTCACCGCTGCCCCAATTTATCCAACGCCAGGCATTCATTTTCAGCGGAACAGGTACCATCAACCGATTCCGTGCAACCCATTAGGGGAACAACGCCTGCACCGGATCCTATTAACGCAGAAATATTCCTACTATTCCTTAGGCGAGTGAATTCAACCGGAAAAATTGGCCAAATGCAAGTTTCCACGCAACGTTCGACTAGGCACCGATCATAACTACCGGACACCATTGTGCTGATACAGTTCGTTCTGAATTCTACTTTCGAAACGCGTCTCTCAGGGATTTTCCTAAACGAGGTTGCCTCGATGCTTTCACCAATTCAGCTTCAATTGACTTTCGCGTTCCCTAAGATTTTCGAGCGATTGAAAGTAATCATTTGGCTCCGATTGAATTCCGGCTTATTATCCAACATTTTTTGTCAGGGTCAAGCGTTACTTGACCCATCGAATTCCGTCCAGGAAAACGCGGACAGGAGGCGGAACGACTGCGGCCAATCCGTTAATTCCACAAAATCGTGTGTTGTTTTGATCGGGCGTTCACAATCCAAGGACATCGTAGTGAGGTCAAGGTTCCCGATTTTGTACATTTTTCGGGGAGCTGAGAAAAAGAAAACCATCATCAAATTAAACTTGTGAGGGTTTGCTCGATCTTTCGACTCGCATTTCGATGCAATTAATTTTGAAATGACTTCAGGCTCGCACGCACGTGCTTGCTGGTTGTATTGCGTCGCTCCAAGAGAAACACTGCGCTTAATCCGAGTAATACTTTTTGACAGTTCTAGGTCTATATTTCGCCGCTTGAGTTGTGTTTGAAAGACGAATACCTACAAACAGAAATGAACCTGTACTAGTATTGTACTGTCAAAGTTCGTGTGCAGAGAAAAGTTGATTCACGGAGTGTATCAGGGAGAATAGCAAAAATTTACGGGTAATGGCATGCGGCGAATGTACATGAGGTTCAATGCTCAGGGGATGGATAGCAGTGTTTTTTGACCTTTATTCTCAAGAATGACTTGATCGGATTTTCCTTTTCGGGCACAATAACGCAGTGAATTGGAGACGTGGCTGAGTGGTCGAAAGCACCGGTTTGCTAAATCGGCGTAGGGGTCAAACCCTACCGCAGGTTCGAATCCTGTCGTCTCCGCTGCGGCATGTTGCACCATGTTGCACCATGTTGCAACGTGCCGTTTTCTTTGGAAATTTCGCACTTCTCTAGTGACTGCTGCGAGGGATTGCGTCTAGTTTCTGGAGCTTGCTGCACCGGATTCTGCACCGCTTTTTCTGACGATCCTTTCGCGGTTGTCGCGCGTTCGAAGTCGCTATCGGTCGTCAGCAAATAATGTCGCATCGCAATCGTCGGAGTATTCCCCAGCCAACCGGTAACGACGTGGATCGGAAATTCCTGTGCCAACTCGGTCTCTCGACTGGAACGCAGGGCATGAAACAGCTTTGGCCAAGGCTGAAGACCGGCTCGTTTGATGATCTTCTCAAAGGTTGTTCTCAGATTGCAGTTGCGCCACCCGGTCGAGGCATTGGAAGACTTGCGGTAACGTTCATCCACCACATAGACCGCTCCCTCGAGTGCGCGTTCCCAAGCCTCCTCCAATGTGGCTTGCAGCTCGGGGAACAACGGAATGATCCGGCTCTCTTTGCCATGATGGGCTGTCTTGGGCGAGGGGACGTTGATTCGCCGTTTATCCCAATCAATGTCCTGCCACCGCAGCGAGAGCACTTCGGACGGGCAACGTAGACCACCGTAACGGGCCAAAGTAATGATGGTACGCCAATCGTGGTTCGGACATGCCTCTAACAGGCTCGCCGTCTCCGCCTGGGTCACAAATCGTCGCTGGTCAAGCCTAACAACTGACTTCGCTGATACCTCCGCAAATGGATTGCTGGGGATCAACTTCCTGCGACGAGCATCGTGAAAGAATGTTCTGGCGAATTGCAGCCTCTTGGCGATCGTGGCCGGTGCGAGCTTGGAGTCAACCAGGGATTGCCGGAAGTCGAGAGCGTCCGCCTCGTGGATCGTCGAAATGTCTCGCTCGGGTCCGAAGTGCCCGATCAAATTGCGAATTGGCTGTTTCCAGACTTCTCGAGTTGCTGGTTTCACATCGGTTCGCCGCAAGACGAAATCATCCAGAAACTGCTTGAGGCCAACTACCTTGCGAGCCTGCCGCGGCTCAACCAAACCGACGCGAGCCAGTTTGTCGTGTAGTGTATCAGCCAACCCGTTGACCCACTGGGTCAGTTCCGCGTCGTACAACACCCCTGCCTTTTGGTTGGCCACCATCTGTTCGATCCGCAATTTGACCATCTCAACCAACTTTGGTTTGACAGTTCCCAGTCGCACGCTTCGCCGTCGCTTATCAACGCCGACGAATTGAATCTGGTAACCGCCATTCGGTGTCTGTGTAGTACTTGCCAAGTTTTTTTCCCTTCAAAATTTCAAAGCCCGTTCTGGTCGATACATTTGACACTACCGGCTTTTCACCGACTCATCCAGCCAGCCGCAAAACCTCGCGGCTATCCCCCGTTGATGTTTCCAAATTTTCCGTTCCACGCGCGTCGTGACTTCTGGCCAATCGGCGAAGTGATCCTCGCAGATTCGGTAAACAAAACGCCACCCTTGAGGCACGGCGTAGTCCACACCACAATTCGGTATGAAGACTCCAACTTGCTTGGTCTCGCGACCACACAAAATGCAGCCTAGCGAAGAGCTGGCGACAATCGTTGCGAGTAAAGTCCGGTCAATCACAAAGCCACCTCCGAAATCTGAACATCTTTAACGGTCTCACCCCTGCACAGCTTGGTCACCTCAGTCGTTTCCCGCTCCTCCGCAAGATGCTCAAGATGCTCAGATTCACGATCTTTAGAAGCGACCGACTCAAATTGAGCGCCTTGAGGCAGTCGCCAGAACCATGGGCCTGGTACCTGCTCCCGATAGGCTTCAACTCGCAGCTCTTCTCGCGCTCGGCGCAACGTGGCAGGAGCGATACATGCCGCCTCGCGCGCTTCATCGATGAGTTCCTTAGTTGGGCGTGGCGACGCGGAAAGCGCCTTTCGGAGCCATGCGACCGCATTTTGTCGAGCCTCAGCTTTGGGACCGGGTTTCGAAGCCTTGCACTCTGCTGCTAGACAATCGTCAGCATTCATCAGCACCGGGCCATTCTCCCAATTCAGAGCCGGCGGCTTGCCCCAGATCGTGAAAGCCAGTCCATGTCCTTCCGGAGCGAGATTGTTTTTGCCAGGCAACAACAGCCTCCGCGCTTTGTCGTCGGGATCAGGGGTGACATGCCATACGGCGCGAGCCAGACCGGTGAAGGCGCGGCTTCCCAGCGCCAGGTCATCGGCCAGAGTTCCCGCTCCCTTGCGTCGATGCGCGACCACGACCACAGCCGGGCCGTATTTCTCGGCCAGCGCCGCAACGGGAGCCAACACCGCGCGAACCTCGTTGTCGCGATGGGCGTCAGTGCTGCCACCCAGAAACGAACCGACGGGATCGATGACGACCAGCCTGCAATCGGCTAGGCGCGACAACTCATTTTCGAGCTCGGCAACATCGGCCAACGTGAATGGCGACTCTATCGGGCGACCGCTGGTATCTCGGTATAGGTTCATTGAAAGCAACCCCACGCGAATAACGTCGGCACCTGCCGCATCGAGCCGTGGTCGAATCGTGTCATTGGGATTGTCTTCAGCCGTGATCAGGATCGCTGAACCTTGCGGACAGGGGGCACCATCTGGCCAAGGCGTGCCTGTAGACACCCGAGCGGCCGCATCGAGGGTGACCAGGCTCTTACCCTTTCCCGGTAGGCCAACAAGCAACGAGATCCGACTGGCTGGGATGCGTGCAGGCCAAAGCCACTCGACGTCCACCGGTTCAATGTCTGAAAACCAGATCACGTTGCTGGCGTTGTCCGCTGCCGGGCTGTGCATTTGAGCCCAGTGATTTTCGATCAGCGCGACGTTGATGGCGTCCGGCTCGTACCGCGCAATGCTGGCCGCAATACGCTCGACCTCTGTCGGCGATAACGGTGGAACACACCGATTGTTGTTGGTGCAGTGAATGGCCGAGGAGATCTCGGCCTGACTCATCCCAGCCCGACGCATTGTGCCCGCCAACCGCGCCAGGGTGGCGTTGCGTTGACCGTTGGGGATCGGGTTTGCCACTGCCGCTTCCATCGTCATCGGCTCGCCCTTGTGCGAAGTCGGTGGCGATGCCTTAAATAATCCGTCAATAATGCTGGCCAACCAAGCTGGTGGCTCGGCCAGTCGCTCTGGCGTGATGTCCAACTCCATACCCGTGATCCAGCGATACACGCCGTCTGGTCGCCGTGAGGGCGCCACCACGATGTAGCCGCCATCGGTACGGATATCGACTTTCGGCGCAACGCGACCGACGGAACAACGCCATGAAACCCCAATCGGCCTACGGAAAACGTAGTGCCAACCACCTCTTGGCGTTCGGGCTGCCGGTGCTTGCGACAACTCGAGTGCCCGCTCCTTCGTCAACCAGGGGTTGGCCGGTCCATCGACATCCACTACCAACAAGCCAGTGGTCGCCAATCCAATGCATGCTGTCGGGAATTGATGCCACCACGCTGCGATTTGCTCGGGATCGGTCGTGGAATCTTTAAAACCACGCCGCGTTAGAGGCGCCGGCTGCAAAGCGTCCTTGCAGGGGAACACCGAATAACCCAGGTCGGCGTACTGTAAAGCCGCCTCAAGCAATGCGTTCATTGACCCATTCCGTTCTTTCGGGACTCAACGAAGGCAATCAAGTCGGCAAGCTCATAGCGGACGCTGCGTCCTATTCGGACGGAGGGAATTTCATTACTCTGGGTGAGCGACCATAAGCTTCGCTCGCTGATCTTGAGCCACTCCGCTGCCTCACGCGGTCGAAGCAGACAGGCCGTATTCGCGGTTTGCATTTCACAATCTCCGTATTTTATCTTCATCTCCTGTTCCTCCCACAGTTACCTATGCCAGATCATGGCGCGATTGATCGGCAATCTCAATCAAATTCCGGAAGTTTCATGCCATTGCATATGCCCCTATCGTTAGAGCTACCCGGTTGCTTCCAAGTATGGCGAAGCGGAGCATTATTTTTCGACGTTTTTCCTCGATTGCACCGAGTTGCATCGCAATGCGATTCGGGCTTCGTTTGAAGTGGAGGGAGCGGGGATTTGCGGTGATGCCTGCGGCAGGTAAACTGATGAAGATCCTGTGTACTTGCAATTGACAGGAGAACTGGCCTGTTCCAGTGCGATGACAAAAACAGCGAGGAATGGAGGAACAAGAGATTTCCATGGCAAAGCGGAATTCGGTTACCGAGAACAAACAGCAGCAGGCCATAGAGGAGATCACCGGGTTGGTGGACGCCTTCTGCCGAGAGCACCTGAACGACGAGTATGCGGAACTCTGCCGCCGCCTCACGGATAAGTTGGCTCGCAAGCGCCCCTCACCACTGGTGAGCGGCCGGCCAAACACCTGGGCAAGCGGAATCGTGCGAACGATTGGCTGGGTCAATTTTCTGGACGACCGCAACCAGTCGCCTCATATGAAGTTGACTGCTATTGACAAAGCGTTCGGCGTCGGCGAGAGCACTGGTCAAGGCAAGTCGATGCTGATCCGAAAGATGTTCAAGATCCGCCCAATGGACCCGAATTGGTCCCTGCGAAGCAAGTTGGATGACAACCCGTTGGTCTGGATGATTCAGGTGAACGGATTCATTGTGGATGCTCGATTTCTCAAACGTGAGATTCAGGAAGAGGCGCTGCAAAAGGGAGTGATTCCGTACATCCCGGATCGGCCACAAACGAGAGAATGACAATGAATGAATTTCATTCCCGCTTTGCAGGCTGAGTTTAGGGCCGAACTTCACCCCGCTGTCTACTTGCGGCTCGCCAGCGTGAAATTGCCACGTTCGGTCTTGCGGAATCGGGCGTCTTTGCCCTTGGCGTTAATCTCCCGCAGGATCGAGGCGTAGAGCGTCGCGTCGGGCGTCGCGCCTTTCTGGCTCGACCACAATCCCGCGACCTGCATCGCCTCGACCATCGCTTTGCAATTCATGGCGTCTTTCGATTTGCCGAGGACGATGATCGCGGCTTCGATCTGGCTGATCTTCTTGCCATCGGGTTTCGATTCCTTGGCGTCGCGTTTGGCCACAGGTGTGTTCTTCGTCGCGGCCTTGGCTGTTTGTGCCTTGGTCGCCTTCTTGGCGTTACGTGCGGTCGTCGTGGCCTTGGTGGTTTTGGTCTTGGTCG
>CALMEE010000128.1 GCA_937862885.1 uncultured Planctomycetaceae bacterium | reverse complement strand
GACGAATCAATTCGTGGCGCGCGTCAATCAAGGCGTTGATGTCGAACAACTTGCTCGAAATTGGGGAGTCTCTGTTGTCGGGCGACAAAACTGGGACAGTAACTATGTCATTTTCGAAGGGTCTTCAGCATTGCAGGCTTTGACTGCCGCCAATCGTGCTTTTGAACGGGGTGAAATTTCCCAAGTCTTTACTCAATTTGATCGCATGTTCACGCATCGCCAAATTCCCAATGACCCGTCATTTTCTAATCAATGGCACCTACGGAATACCGGACAGGGTGGTGGATTGGTCGGACATGATCTTAACGTAGAACCTTTGTGGAACTTTACGAACGGCACTGGATTGGGAACGGGCATAACGATCGGAGTTGTTGACAGCCGAGTTCAACAAACGCATCCCGATTTGGCCGCGAGTATTCGCGCTGACCGATCATTGTGGCTGGCTGGTACGGCGTCATCTCATGGAACTTCAGTTGCTGGCGTGGCCGCCGGGATTGGCAATAACGGTATAGGAATTTCTGGTGTTGCTCCTCGCTCATGGATTGCCGGAATCAGTTTGCTTAACCAGTCATTGACCGACTCCAACGAATCCCAGGCTTTGTCCAATCATTTTAATACGATGGTCAACGGGCAGTTTGATGGAATTCACGTTTACAACAACAGTTGGGGTCCTCCCGACAATGCGACCCGCAATACCTATGGACCGCTGGTCGGTGCGGCCCTCACGAATGCCATTAATAACGGGCGAAACGGCTTAGGAAACATTTACGTTTGGGCAGGGGGCAACGGGGGGAACACTGACAACGTCAATTACGATGGATATGCAAGTAGCCGCTATACCATTGCCGTCGGCGCTATGACCAACTTGGGCGTTCGCGCAAGTTACAGTGAGCGGGGAGCAGCTCTTTTGGTGAGTGCCATGGGAAGCGGTGGTACAAGAGACATTGTAACGACCAATTCCGGAAGTGGTTACACAACCGGCTTCGGTGGAACCAGCGCCGCATCGCCGATGGTTGCTGGTGTCGTGGCCTTGATGCTTGAGGCGAATCCCAACCTCGGATGGCGTGACGTTCAGCACATTCTCGTCGAGACCTCGCGCCAAGTAGATATTGGGCACGCTGGGTGGGTGCAAAATGGCGCCGGTTACAGGCACAACGACTTCTACGGCTTTGGCTTAGTTGATGCCGTGGCCGCCGTGAATATGGCAAGCGGTTGGACCAACGTGGGTGACGTGATCTCCGTCAGCGATATTGCCGTAGTTAACCAAGTCATCGCCGATGGCTCAGGCAACCTGAATAACCCCGTTTTTGGTGCCCCGGTTCTCAGCACGATTTCGATTAGTGAACAACTTGTACTGGAACATGTTGAAGTCGTTTTCAATACCACCGGTGGTTTTGGCGGAGATTTGGAAGTTGTCTTGACCAGCCCCATGGGTACCCAAAGCCTTTTGGCCACCTTGCATCCGCATGGTGCCGCATACAATAACTGGGTCTTTATGACTGTAAAGAATTGGGGTGAGCTGTCTCAAGGAGATTGGACCTTGCGTGTTAGAGACGGTTGGTCCGGCGATCAGTCTACCTGGGTGAACTGGACTTTGAATCTTTATGGAACAGCAATTCCAGAACCGGCAACTGGGCTGATCTTCGTTGCCCTCTCGCTTGGCTTGCTGACACGGCGTAGACGCGTGCCTGCTTCTCTGTGCTAACTTAACGAATCCCGCAGTTTTGGATTTGTGCTCCCCGGTGAACTTGGGGCTGAAATTTGTTTTGTCATATCAATGCACAACCAAGCCGCATGCGTTGGCGTTGTAACGCTAGCAACTGCCTTTTGGCCACCTTGAGCCATTGAACGGATTGCCATTGACGCCCCCTTTCTGCAAAGCGTAGTGTCCGCCGCGATTGTGTCTGAACGACCAACATGAGTTGGCCTGACCCACCATCGCCACGCGGCTGTCCTGGTAGCTGATTGCATTTGCAAATCACCCCGCTGATGAGCCGAGTGTGGAAGGTTTGACAGGTCAGCTACGTTCAGAACAACGGGTTTTGCAGGCCATCAGCATCCACACCGGAAGTAAATCAATTATGAGTCTCTGCTCCGCAGCACAATCGACGATCAAACTTTATTTGCGATTGATTAGGCGTTTTGCAATTATGCTTTGCGTCGCTTCCATCGTATCTGGCTGCAGCAATTTTCTGCCGCGCGGTCAGAGTCCCGATTTCACATCGATGAAGTTCACAAAGAAGATCGAAGAGACAACTTATGTTGGCAATATGGCCGCGCCTTGGGGTTTGAACACGCTCCAGGTTGAAGGTATCGCGCTCGTTAACCGTTTGCACAATACTGGCAGCAATCCACCCGCAACAGATAGTCGCCGCCACTTGGTTGACGAAATGCGTTCTTTTGGTGTCACTGATATCGATGCTTACCTAGCACAACCAGATAATTCGCTCGTCTTGGTTAAAGGCTTTCTGCCCCCTGGAGCACAAAAGGGAGACAAGTTCGACTTGTTTGTGGTAACTCCACCAAGATCCGAGACGAAAAGCCTCGAGCATGGTTACATGATGGAAGCTAGATTGCGGACGATGGCCATTCTGGGCGGCAGGATGACCGAAGGCATGGTTGTTGCCGTGGGTATGGGGCCACTGGTTATCAATGAAGTTTTCAGTACGACACGTGGTGAGGGGGGAAAACTTGAGGCGATTATTCCTGGCGGCGGGACCATTTCAACGCCACGCCCGATCGGCTTAGCCATTCAAAGGGACTCGCATTCCGTCCAAAATGCAAAAGCGATTGAACGCGCGATCAACAACCGATTCACCACCAAAGACGTGAACACATTGGTTGGAGTCGCATATGCCAAAAATGACAAGCTGATTGAATTGAAACTTCCACCCGAATATCGCTTCAACCTCGAGCGTTTCTTCCGCGTGGTTGCGAGTACGGCAGTCAATGAATCGGCAAATGACCGTTTGGAACGGACGCAACGAATCGAACGCGAACTGCACCAGCCCAACCTGATCGCAATTTCCGCGATTCGCTTGGAAGCGATTGGCAAAGAGGCTGTGCCTGCATTGCGCAGAGCACTACGTAGTGATGACCCCGAAGTGCGATTCCATGCTGCTCAAGCACTGACCTACATCGGCGAACCGGACGGTTTTGAAGAGTTGGAAAAGGTTGCGAAGTCGGAGCGTGCATGGCGATGGCAAGCCCTAACGGCCTTGGCGTCCAATCCACGCCGGGCTGCGGAGGAAGCTTTGGTCAGGTTGTTCGACGTGAACAGTGCAGAAACGCGTTACGGAGCCTACCGTGCTTTATTGCAGCGATCGCCTGACGAACCGATGTATGCCGGCAAGTCGATTAACAAGAGTTTTCATTTCGTAATGCTGCCCAGCACGGCAGACCCACTGATCCATGCTTCGAAACTGAATCGCCATGAAATTGTGATGTTTGGCACCGGTCATCATTTGCACCGTGATTTTCTATTCGTAGAAAAAGGAATAACCGTCAAAGGGATCAGCGATCAACAAGTTGAGATCGTGCGTTACTTGCCGGGAGAACCTGAGATCCGAGTCAAGAGTCCAAGCGATTTGGAAATCTTGATTCCGCGTTTGGCAGCGTATGGCTGTGACTACGGCACGGTGCTCAAGATCCTCAGAGAGGCCCAGTCCAGCCGGACGCTTAGCAGCAAGTTCGTGATCAATGCATTGCCGGAACGTGATCGCGTTTATGATCGAGAGCGTGCATTAGCCAGAAACAGCAGTTACGGTGCTGATGAACCGTCCGACGACGACTTGCCGTCCATGTACGATACGAAAATTCCTGATGAGAATTCCTCGTCCAAAGTGTCTTCCTCGAAGCGCGGGAACTTAGACAATGAAGTCTCGGATTTCGTTTCATTTGATTCCGATCCAGCCTTGTCAAAAAAGCGGAAGTCATGGTCTATTATACCTGAACGCTTTCGCTAGAATCCGCCGGGTCCACGCATGATGAAATTTCTCCGTGCTACCTATTTCGTCGGATCAAGTCACTCGATTAGGCTGACGGCACACTATGCTTAACGCATTGGAATTGGCTGGTTTCAAGAGTTTCCCTGACCGAACTCGCTTTGATTTTCCTGCGGGGATCACGGTGATTGTCGGCCCGAACGGGTCGGGCAAATCAAACATCGTCGATGCGATCAAATGGGTTTTGGGTGAACAAAGTGCGCGCAGCCTGCGCGGCAAGGAAATGGCTGACGTGATCTTCAAGGGATCGGGCGGCCAAGCCGGACGCAAGCCAGCTAATTCGGCTGAAGCCACGCTATTCATCGACAACGCCTCGCGTCGATTGCGGATTGAAGCCGACGAAGTCCGTGTTACTCGACGCGTTTACCGTAGCGGCGAAGGGGAATATCTGATCAACGGTGAGCCGTGCCGCCTCAAAGACATTCGATCGTTGTTTCGGGGATCCGGCATCGGCACCGATGCCTACAGCTTGATTGAACAAGGGAAAGTCGATCAATTGCTGGCTGCCTCACCCAAAGACCGACGGGCAATGTTCGAGGAAGCCGCAGGCATCAGCCGCTTCAAGGCTAAGAAGGTTGAAACAGAACGCAGGTTGCTGCGTGTCGAGCAAAATTTGACACGACTTGCTGATATCGTGCAAGAAGTCGAAACAAATTACCGTCGCGTAAAGACACAAGCAACTAAAGCAGCCAAATACAAAGAACTTACCGAGCGTCTCCGTGCTTTGCGCACGCATGTCGGCTGGAAGGATTGGCGTGACTTCTCGCATACATTGCAACAACTCACTGCGCGGGGAGATTCCTTGCGCAGCGAAATCCGCACACAACAGGAACATTTGGTTACCGTTCAACATCAAAGCGCAGAAGTGGAACAACGGTTTTCCGAGCAATCCAAACAGAGCCAACTAGTCCAAACGCAGGTCAATCAATTGATGCAAGCCATCGCTCAGCAATCGACGGCGGCTGATATCGCCCGCGCGCGGCTGGAACAAGGCGAACAACGAGCAGAACAGTTGCGTGACCAGATCCATACTGTTCAAGCGAAGCTGGGTGACGCGGAACGTAATACTGCAGCAAGCCAGCATGACCTACAGACGGCTTCGCAGTCACTGGATAGCGTACGCCTCGAGCTGCAAGGAGTTGAACACGAACTTGCTGCAACCCTTTCATCAATCACCGAATTGAAGCGTACGGTTGAGGCCAACCGAACTCATATCGGCGTCTACCAAGAGTCAATAAATGCCACACGCGGCAGACTTGCGTTGATCGAATCGCAATTAAGTGTGAGCGATGTGAGCCGTGATAAACTCCTGTTGACGATGCGCGAGTTGAAGGATGTGATTCAAACCAAATCTGAACAATTACAGGCGGCGAAACAACAACAAGCTGAATGGCAAAAGCAAGCGGAACAAAGAGATACCACGCTCAAAGCCACGCGTGAAGAACTTGACAAACGACAGCACGCTTTTGAATCGGTGAAACAACGCCTGGCCCAATTGCAACGCGAACAAGCGGCAGCGAAGCAGCGATCCGAAATCATCCACGAGTTGGAAAAGCAACAAGAGGGTTTCGATGCGGGCGTAAAGGATTTATTGCAACGAGTCCAAAGAAAGGAAAATGACTCCGATGACTTGGCCGATGTGATCGGGTTGGTCGCCGATCTGATTCGCGTAGAAGTTGAGCATGCCGCGCTCATCGATTTGGCGCTGGGGGAACGGGCACAGTACGTCGTCGTGAAAGGTTCCGCGCTGATCCAGGGGGTAGCCCAAGGAAAGGTTCGCCTTGGCGGACGAGTCGGCTTAATCCAGCTCCATCCAGATCGCACTAACGTAGCAACGGAGCGCGTTTTGCAAGATGTGCCCGGAGTTGTCGGCAGACTCGATCAACTGGTCGAGGTCAAACCGGAACACCACGGGCTCATTCGACATCTGCTTGGGCAAACATGGCTGGTTAAATCGCTTGATCTTGCTTTGGAGCTATTCCCGCAAACCACAAATCCGACGACACGCCTGATCACTTTGGAAGGGGACATCATCGAGACAGATGGTTCCATCATCTGTGGTTCGAAGATTCGTTCGACGGGAATTGTGTCCCGCCGCAGTGAACTCCGCGAACTGCACCACATTAACGAACGTTTATCGCGCGAGATTGCTGATACCGAAAATGAAGCTGTGGAACTTGAATCGGAAATAAAGCAGAAACAAGCGCAACTGGAGAGTTTGCTCCACGAACACGTTGAAGTGTCCGAGAAGCTGAGCGAGTCAAGGGCTACCACATCGGTTTTGCAACGGGAAATTGATACGGCACAGGAACGGGAAGCGACAACTTCCCAAGAGGTCGAGGACTTGCTCGCAGCGATCAGCGACTTGAATGAATCTGCCCAGCAAAACCGAAACGAGCTGCTTTCCTTAGAGAAGAATATTCAGGATTGTCAAGTGGCGCTTGACGCTGCCGTAGGGCAATTGCACGTGGCCGACCAGCGCCGCGATCAGCTGCAAAATCAGTTGACTTTGTTGAAAGTCACCTTCGCCAAGCACGAGCAACAATACAGCCAACTCAGCTCGCGGATTGAATCTTTGAATACCTTGTGTCGTGAGTACTCAGAGACGCGTGCTATGGAGCGCAAGCAGCTCGCTGACATCTATTGGACCTCCCGCAGAGCCAAGGCCGCGATCGCTGAAAGCAACAAGGTTATCGCGAATCTTGAATCCCAGCAAACCGAGTTGGAGTCGCAGCTGCAGCACTTCGCATCAGCTCGGTCGGAATTTGATAACCAACGGAACCAGTGTTCGGAAACTCTGAATCGGACCAGGGATTTATTGAGCAAGCTCCAGGAAGAGTTGCATCGCTGTGAAATGCGGGAGCAAGATCTCTCGTTACAACGAAGTCAATTGGCAGCCCGCCTAAAAGAGGATTACGATATTGATATCGAAGCACTGAGTCATGATGCAGGTGAACTCGATGGCGAACGCGAACAGATCGATCATGAGATCAATGACCTCAGGGCCAAGCTGAACAATATCGGTCCGGTAAATATGGACGCGCTACACGAATTGGAGTCGTTAGAATCTCGATACCTGTCGTTGGATCAGCAGTATAAGGATCTGGTCGAAGCCAAAGCGACTTTGGAACGGATTATCGTGCGGATCAATGCGGACAGCAGGCGGCTGTTCGTCGATACGCTGGAGAGCATTCGCACAAATTTCCAACAGCTTTTCAGGCAAACGTTTGGTGGTGGCAGCGCGGACTTGATTATTGAAGAAGGCGTCGACGTGCTGGAAGCGGGCATCGATATTCGTGCCACACCACCGGGGAAACCTGAGTTTAGCAACTCGTTGTTGAGTGGCGGCGAGAAAGCCTTGGCCGCTGTTTCTTTGATGATGGCGATCTTCAAGTTTCGGCCGAGTCCGTTCTGCATCCTAGATGAAGTTGACGCTCCTTTCGACGAAGCCAACATCGGCAGATTTGTAGGGGTGCTGCAAAGTTTTCTTGACATGACTAAGTTCGTCATCGTAACCCATTCAAAAAAAACGATGACAGCTGCGAATACGCTGTACGGCATCACGATGCAAGAGTCTGGTGTATCCAAACGCGTCAGCGTTCGTTTCGAGGATGTCAATGATCAAGGCGAGATTTCCGACAACGCTGCGCGGCGAAAATCAAATGCCGACTCCCTCGAACGCAGTGCTTAACCGATCTTCCAGTCTTCAATGCCTCATCATGAAAGCGCGCAGATGAACGACATTCCGCATCGGATTTGAACGGAACGAACCTGTGCCATTTCACATGAGACATGAGCAAGCGACGATTCGAGCTTGTCTTTCACCCCTCTTTCTGTGCCGTGAATCAAATAAAACCACCCGATTTGACTCTTTGCATGCAATTTTGTTTTGTGTAAAATACGACATACTTGGCGTATGAATTCCCATAATAAACGATTTTAAGTTTTGTTAGTGTCGTGGATATTACACAAATAAGCATCCATGCTTTTATGATAAGAATGCCTTTGATGGATTCTTGAGATTGATTTAGCTCGCGATCGAAATCGCAACGGCCCTGTTATGTCTCGCAAAAAGCAACACAACTCAAGGCTATCCAATTCTGGTAAGACAAAGATAGTTTCTTCGCAAGGGACTCTCAAGGGCTCGAAAGATCGCGCGTCAGGTGTCAAGCCCCTCCGTAGGTCAAATCCATTTTCGAACTTCACCTATTTCACGATAGGTATCTTGACGATTGCGTTGGTGAGTCTCTTTGGCTACTTCGTAATTTTCAGTGATAGCCAGAGTCAACACGTCGGCGCTGGCGGAAGCAGTGAGCTGACGGCTACGAATGATCTTGTAAGTGCAGCTAACTCTTCAAGTGTTTCCCCCAATCGGTCGTCAGAATCCCGGGATACCGAAATCGAAATGGTAAAAAAGGTCTCGTGGGATGAACTGGACGATCCAACCGCTGATGGTTGGGATACTGAAGTCTTCAGTGAACAAGTTGATGCAAAGCTCAAGTCATTGGGAAAAGTTCTCTCCCATCCTGGAATCGATGAGTTCACACCCATTGAGGGTTTTATTGATGTCGATTTTGTTTGCAGTGAACTCCTACCCTCGGGATTGAAGGAAGTCTTTGTCGATCAGGCGCTTGTCGTCGCAAGAAGCGCTGATCATCATGCGCCCGTTCCGCTTAGGCAATATCAGGGCTATACTGGCCTTGTGGATGCGATAAATCAATTTTGGCAACCCTGGAACGAGGCTTCAGATATTCGCTTCAAATTCAAGCTGTTCCGTGTTGAACCTCAGCAGACGGACGCACATGAGGTGATCACGAAACAGTACTTGGCGGTGATCGGCTCAACGCCGTCGGGCATGATGGAGCAGAATTCGACATGGACGATGCGTTGGAAAACGGTCGACCCACAATCAGAAACGCCTACGATCAAGTTGCTTTCAATTGAAGTTCACGATTTCGAGCAGGCGCAGACTCGCTCGACCGATCTGCCTCTTTTTGTCGATGTGACAGAGCACGTACTTGGCAGCAACCGCAGTTATCATGAACAGCTTTTGCATGGATATAACTATTGGCTTGACCGGACGGAGACCCGCCCCTACTGGGAGCAACTGGGAACGCCAGGAGTCGCGGTGGGCGACGTCAATGGAGACGGCCTGGATGATGTCTATCTGTGCCAAGAGCGCGGCCTTCCGAACCTCTTGTTTATTCAGAACCCAGACGGCACGTTGCGCGACGTTTCGCAAGAGGCGGGCGTTGATTGGCTCGAAGACAGCCGAAGTGCGCTATTCGTTGACCTCAATAACAACGGCATTCAGGATCTGGTGGTCGCCGTCACCGGAGGATTGGTCATCGCGGAAAACGACGGGACGGGGAAATTTACCGTTCAAAACGTCTTGAAGACAACCGATGATATCAAGTCAGTTTGTGCGGCAGACTATGACCTTGATGGCCGCCTGGACATTTACGCGGTTGCCTACAATGCATCGGTATTCGAGCAGGGAGTGGTTGAAGATACTCGCCTAGCAGTTTCGTTGACGAGTGAAACAATCTACGACATGAACAATGGTGGGCGAAATCTTCTCTTTCGGAACGAATGTGAAACTGGCCGTTGGGCTTTCCGAGAAGTAACGACTGAAGTGGGACTCGACGTTCATAATCGCCGACTGAGTTTGGCCGCCAGTTGGGAAGATTTTGACAACGATGGTGATTTGGACTTGTACGTCGCCAACGACTACGGGCTCAATTGCCTTTACCGCAACGATGGCGGGACGTTTGTAGAAATTGGTGTCGCATCGGGCGCCGATGACAAAAACTTTTCCATGGCGTCGACCTGGGCCGACATCAATCGCAACGGTTGGATGGATCTCTACATCGCTAACATGTTTTCGGGCGCCGGAAACCGCACTACTGTTCAACAACAATTTAAGCCAGGCATTAGTGATGAAGAGCGTTCCCGCTTTGAGCGATTGGCGCGCGGTAACACGTTGTTGCTGAACAAGGGGGATGGGTCCTTCGATGACATCACATTAAAGGCGGCCGTCAATGTCGGCCGTTGGGCGTGGTCATCGAACTTCGTCGATTTGAATAATGATGGCTGGAAAGACATTGTTGTCGCTAACGGTATGATCACAACCGAAGACACGGGTGATTGCTGAAGTTTCTTTTGGCGGCAGGTGCTGTCGCATTCAGGTTTAGATGACGAAGGTCGCGCGAACCCGCGGGGGTCGCAAGCCGTCGACGAATTGAATAAGATGTTGGCCGAGGGCAGATCCTTCAGTGGCCGCGAGCGCAACTGTGTTTTCTTGAATACACTCGGCAGTCCAGCAGCGGATAATCGCTTCGCGACGATTTCGGCAGTAAGTAATCTTGACTTGGTTGATGATAGTCGAGCGATTGCTGTCGTCGACTGGAATCATGATGGTTATCCCGACTTGATCGTCTCCGGAAGAACGGCACCCCGACTGCGAATACTCATCAATCAATTCGGTTTGCGTACGTCCCCTGAACCGCTGGAGCGCATAGCGAACGCCGGCAACTTCGTCAGTATATTGTTGCAGGGAAACGGGCAGACAACGAACCGCGATGCCATCGGAGCAAGAGTCGAAGTGCTAACGGCGGAAAGCGCTGGACAAAGGTTGCGCAATGTCCAGACCTTGCGAGCTGGCGAAGGATTTCTATCCCAGTCCTCGAAAACACTGACGTTTGGACTCGGCAACGATGTCGACATTCAAAAGATCTTGGTGTATTGGCCCGGAAAGAACTCGAGTTCTCCTGAAGTGTTCGAAGTGAGTGAGATCAATCGTACCTATCGACTTGTGCAAGGGAGTGGTCGAATTGAATATGTGCCTAGTACCGTCAATCGAACCTTGGTTGCCGGCAACCCTCAAGGGCATCCGCGCACGAGTGATGCGCGAATCAAATTCCAATTACAGCTTCCCGCACCACCGATTCGCTACTTGGACTTCTCGCCTGCCAAACAAACTTATCGACTCGCAAACAAGCCGGTGCTGCTGCTTCTTTGGTCCAGCGATTGCCATACATGTTTGAGGACGCTGGGCAATATCCGGGAACATTTTTCGCAATTCGAAAATGTTGGTTTGGACGTTCTGGCACTTTCGATGGACGCATTAAATCCAACTGGTTCCGTAAACAATGCGGCGACTCGTGCTCAGCAAGGGAACTGGCCATTCACCGCGGGCTTGGCCACGGAAGCATTTGTCGATGCGCTGCAAGAGGTTTACAACCACGCAATGCCATTGCACAGTCCGTTGCCGATTCCGAGCAGCTTTTTGATCAACGAACATGGTAGGGTGGTTGCAATTTACAAAGGTGAATTTGGCATCGACGAAGTTTTTACTGATCTATTCGATTCTCGGCTCGATTCGATACAACGATTTGAGAAGTCAGCGGCGCGCGCCGGTCGGATCTTGGATCATCCTGTCACCAATGACGCGTTGCAACGCCAAGAGGCTGCTGCGAAAAGCATGTATGCCAACTATTTGCTCGGTACTGGCCAACGGCATGTAGCCATCAAAGAATACCGAGACATCCTGCGTTTTCGACCTAACTATTTGGCTGGCTACTATGCTGTTGCCAACGAGTTAAGAAATGACAACCGGCATGCTGAAGCCATCCGGTTCTTGAAAGAGGGCTTACAACATGTTCCTAACGATCCAAAATTGCATTCGATGATCGGTGACCTTTATTTGAAGACCTTGAACTTAGACAATGCTGCCGAGCATTTCCGAATTGCTGCACAATACGGCGCCGATTCCGCTGAACACCAATTCAATTATGGAAATGTCATGCTCGTTAAGAATGACTTGGAAACGGCTAAGCGACATCTGGAAGAAGCCATTCGGCTGAAACCGAACTTCGCAGATGCATACCATGATTTGGGAAATATTGCCTTCAAAAAGGGAGAGTTTGAAGCCGCCGAAAATCATTACAGCCAAGCCTTAGCAATCCAAGCCGAGTTCCCGGAGGCATTGTGCAACCTCGGTAATTTGTACGCGTCACGAGGCCAATTCCAAAAAGCAGTTCGCAAGTACAACGATTGCCTAAAATTAAAGCCGGACTACCGCGAAGCAATAATCGCTTTGGATCGCATTGCCAAACTTGGAAAGCGTTAACATATTTGCCCCGGCAATTTTTGCACAAATGCGAGCAGGGAGCAATGAACACTTCGCTGCTGACCTCGGCAATTACGTGCCACAATCCGACATGGTTGCCTTGCCTTAGGTGACGAATTGTTTATTCCTTGCTATCTGCTCCGATTTGGACAAAGTCATCTTCCTGATCTTGGTCAGCGGGCTGGACATTAATCAACGGCGTTTCCATCAAAAATCCTTTAACTGATGGTTCCGAAATTGCACTTCGTTGCGGACGATATTGCCAACCGAGGGTCAGCCAGCCGTCCGTCGCATTCGCGACCACCAGTCGAAAATTGTCCAACTCATCCTTTTGCTCAAAGCCTTCGATTTGATACAACAACTTGCGAGGAATCAAATCCGCTGGCAACTCGATTTCATTTTCGTCGACTTCCTGTTCGGCCATGGCATCAAGTTGATCCTGAATCACGGTACGTACGGTGATCTGCTCGACGCTTCGTTGACCTGGTTCCGAAAAATCAGCTTTCAAGCTGCCGTCGCGAACCAATTTGAGCTTTCCGTCAACGTCGATCAGCTTAAAGTTGGCTCGGATAAACATGGGTCCGGTATCATTGCGATCCTTTCGGAAATTGGCACCGTTGATGATGACACCAATTTTTTGGTCTTCAAACACAAACTGAACTGGTTGAGATTTTTCGAAAGTGATGGTGAACTCTTTGTCGCCGTCCATGCGCAAATTGTCAGGAACTTCGCTGGCGAAGGACTCTGCAATATCGGCAAATTCGGAACTCTTGAAGGTTTTGCCGTCAACGATGGTACTCGCCAAATTTGAGAGCATTGATTCATGGATTTGAAGTAGCAGGTCAGCCTGTATCGCCGTCTCCGGCGGATCGTTGACGGCACCTAAGCGATTCCAATCCTCCAGAAATGAATGAACGAAGAGCGCAGTTTCATTTGTGTTGATGCGACTCTCGGGCAGTCGTATGTAATCAAAGACGTCTGCAGGTTTGAACGGATTACCCGCCGCATCGATCAATGGTTTTCCGGCAGTCGCCATTCGATAACGAAATTCGCTGACTTGGCGATATAGCTTAAAGTAGGCGAGGTGCGCTTCGGCAATCGACTCTTTACCCTTGTCCAATTCCTTGGCTGTCTCTTCATCGAATTGTTCAAAGATGCGTTCACGTGCTCTTCCGCTGGCGATTTGCTCGGAGCGGTCTTTCCGCTTCAAATACTCCTGGTCGGCAATTTGATTGACGAGATTTAAACAACAATCCGTCCCCAGAAACGCGGTGGTTAGGTCAGCCCATGCATCCGCCTCTCCATACAAGAGCCCACCCACGTTAGCAATAATCGGACGGTTCGCGGAGAACGTCGCGAAGGATGATGAGAATCCGGTGATCGGTCCTTTTTTTGTCTTGGAGTTGGAGTTGATCGTGCCGTTAAGATTGATTTCAATATGAGCCTCGTAATCATTGGGCACGAGATCAACGCCAATACTTCCGTTTGTGAAGGCGAAGCCTTGGGCGCGGTTGTCCAAGATAACTTCGTCGATCCATCTCACATCCCGGACGGGACGGCGTCTGGCAAATTCGTTGAGCAGTGATTCTTGCACAGTCACTCGAAAATTTGGCTTGGAATATTGCTGCCGGACAGCACTGATGACATCTGGTGCTTGCCCCATGTGATACAGCCACCCTAAGCCTTGGCTAACTTTAAGTTGTGCGTACCGATTCGATGGGTCATGCAACTTTTCGACGTTTTCGTTAAAGCCTTTCAAATTCTGTCTAAAATTACGCTCGCTCAACGTTGAATTCACGGCCCATGTGCAAAGTCGTTCGAAGTAGTCAAGTCGATGCTCAACGATTTGGAGGTAGAAGTCGCCGTGCTGGCTGGTTGCGATGCGGTACTTCGGCTTGAGCGAACGAAGTGTTGGCGCGAGCAACACGATCTTTCGTTGGCGTTGATCCAATCCTTCACGCCCTTCTACTTGAGACTTTTCGTCCAAGAAGTCAATCGACTCCAGCAATGCAATTAGTTCGTTAAGTTGGAGCTCTCGCATAATTTTGGGGCGATCGATTCCCCAAAAAGTCTCTGAGATGAACTGCCTCAGCAATATGAGTTCGGCCAATAGATCCTGCTTTGCCGACTCCAAATTCGCATTGGTAATTTCCTGGAATCCATTTTCTTCGTCAAGGACCATCTTGCCGCGTTGGCCAGCGTCGATGGCCGCGACTTGCCGCTGAATGGCTTGGTTCAGTGATTGAAAAATTGGATGGTCAATGGCCGGATGGCTGGTATTCAGTAGACTTCCGATTTCGCTCAACCGTTGAACATCGGCTTGCAACCCCAATGCGGAAAGCGCTTCAAGTTCACCTAGCCACAAATATTCGCGCCAGTAGTCCGCTGTTTGCCCACTGCCAAGCCACTCTTGGGTACGATGCAAATTTAATTGCAACTCCAAGCTGCTATCTTGCGCGAAGATGGAACTCGTTAGAAGACAACTGGATACAACGATCGCTTTAAACCAGTCGATAAGTCGCCGTGACGTTGATTGTATACTCATATTCCCAAGCTTCTTTATCACTTCGTATCGTTCATGAACTGACAGCGAAGAGAATGTCTTTGATCGCATGGAAATCAATCAAAGCCACCCATTTTCGTTATCCGTAACTATGGAAAGGGGGAGCGCTGGCAGAGTTGAAAGTCGTTGATTGGGTCAGGCAACAAATCCATACAACCACCAATCGTGACTTCCGGCTGGGAGTGACTTAGCTCTCTTGCCGTCCGCGAAAGACGGGCACAGAATTGCTACTCGGCAGCCAAGGTCTACCATATGAAAAATACACGACAAGGTCGGCAGCAGCCGTTTTTTTTTGATAAGTTTTGTGACTTTCGTTTGACCGCTGCAGTTGCAATCGCAAGTTTGCTCGGAACCCGAAATATTTCTAATTCTCTAAAGTCGTTCCTGTCGTGTCCCACCTGCTTTTCATCAGACGATTGGACCAGACGAGACGCCGGGAATCCGCAAATTCTTGACAATCGTTAAAGCGGGTTCGTTGCGAAACTTTGTCTCCCCCTTCCCATTTTTTGCGGTGTGCTATAGCATTAAGGCGATCGAGGAACACGTGGAACGCTCGTGTTTTCGGTAAGGATTCCGAGCGGGTGACGTGCGGTTTTCTGAGGTAGGGTGGCCGGCCAAAATAATGCAAGACAATTCGAATTTTCAATTGATGAGGCAGATAAGTAAATGAGCAGTGATTCATTGCACGAGCGTGGCAAGGCGCTAGAGGATCGGTTTTTCCAGGAACGCGACAAGCTTCTGCTGGAGAAGATGCGTGAAGAGTTTGAAAACCGTACCGCTCGGGAAGCGTTATCTGGCGCATGCGGAATTACCGACGAACAAGTACTGAATGACTTGCTGCACAATCAGATTACTGCGGAAACGTTAACGGCAATATCGATTGTTCCGCTTGTCGCGGTTGGATGGGCTGATGACACTCTGGAACCCAAAGAAATCGACGCAATCTTGAGGGCAACCCATGACATCGGCATCAAAGAGGGCACCAACACGTTTGAATTGGTGCGCAGTTGGCTCAAAAACAAGCCAGATCAGGAATTGCTCGATACTTGGAAGAAATATGTTGTGGCGTTGCGAAGTAAATTGCCGGAATCCAGCTTCGAACAGCTAAAGTCCAACGTAATTGGACGTGCTCGTGGCGTCGCGCAGTCCGCTGGCGGATTCTTGGGACTTGGTAGCAAAATCTCTTCGGTCGAAAAACAAGTACTCGAAGATCTAGAATCTGCCTTCTCAGCTTGAACAATGTCGATTAGGCTGTAGTAATAGGGCACGGAATCGCTCTATTCGTTTAGTATGAAGTGACGTGTCGGCTATTTTCTTATTTCATGATTTTTCATCACATGGCGCATTGATTGCGGGTTACGCGACATTACATGTAACCTGTTGGCGAATATGATGGAAAAGTTGTGGAGAATTTGGCTCGACTTGGTTTTTATATGGATGGTATTCTTTCCGGTCAATTTTATTAACGTGGCTGTTTAACATAGTTACGCTAATATGATTGTTGGCCGATTTTTCCTGAGGTTCAATGATGAACGAAGATCTGCGTTCATTGCTCTTGACGACAACCGGTTCTGCTTCCTTGACGCGCACGATGGATCCTCATCCTCGTGCTATCCCCAAAGAAATTCAGGAACTACAGCAGCGTTATATTCAACTTGCCAACGAAGGCAAAGTTAATTGGACGTTTCATTTGCGTTTCCATAAGAAACTAGGCTCTGGAGGTCAGGGCGTAGTTTATCTGTCCGAGCGGAAAGGCGCGGATCAGTTTACGCTTCCTTTAGCGATGAAGATTTTCTCACCCGAACGATATGAGTCGCTCGACGACTATGATAGTTCGATGATGCGCATCGCTAAAATTTCCTCGAAGGTCGCAAGAATTCAAAATGACCATTTGGTTCAAGTTCAGGACTTCGTCGATCGCAACCGCATTCGCTTGATGATCATGGAATGGGTGGAGGGCTATGATCTCAGACGCCTGCTTGCACCAACCATGCTCGCCCGGGTCAAAGAGACCGTTAGCGAAAAGCGCTGGCGATATATCAACGATGTTTTGGTGACGCATGGCGAGGTCCAACCTCGATTCAAGCCTGGAGTGGCGGTCTCGATTGTCCGCGATTGCTTGGACGCGTTGGCAGCGCTGCATCGCATCGGCATTATCCATGGCGATATCAAGCCGGCCAATATTATGTTGAAGCGAAGTGGGCACGCTAAAATCATCGACATTGGGTCGGCTGTTGATATTCAGGACATCCCCAGCAAACGCGCGTGCACGCCTTCATATGCTGCCTTGGAAGTCTTAGAGGGGGGAGTATGTACTCCACTGAGCGATCTGGCGAGTCTGGGGTTTGTTCTAATTGAGCTGTTAGCAGGGAAACCGATCTTCAGTTTGGCGCAGACCTTGCACGAATTGATCGAACTGAAGCGTACGCTCCCCTATCGACTGAATTCCATGCTTCCTCACGAGGTAACCGTAAATGGACTGCTCATGTCCTTTTGCAAACACTTGATCGCCAGCGATCCTGCTGACCGCTTCGTGAGCGCGGAAGCCGCAACATTAACTGAAGATGGTGCGGCGGAATTTCATCGACAACTCATCAAGAATGACATGGCGTCCGAATATGGCAATGACATTCGCATCTGGATCGAAGAGTTGTTGGAAATGGACGGCTCGCTGTTTGACGATGATTAACCAAACGGCAACGCCAATCGCAGCGTTAAACATCCTATCAGCCAATATCGATCGGTAGTGCCAGCCCCAATTCGTTCAATACCGAATCAGTTGTTGCACCGCGTGTTTCGGCGCGTAGACAATAGCCCGGTCCAACCAGCAATCGAACAAATTTTAATCTAACGCTTCATCAAGAACATGGTGTTGGGCTGGTCCAAGTGGAACTGGAAAAATCTCGCCAGTGATTGCCGGCGAGAAGCTCCATTACCTCAAATGTGAACCTTGTCAGAGCACTAGGCGTTTGTTGGCTTCGAGAAAACGTCATGCACAAGCGTGATGAAACATTGCAGCGTCAACACCAGGTCGGACATGGAAATGACTCCAACAACTTCGTCTCCTTCCATTACTGGAACGCTCGATATATTCTTGAAGAGCATAGTATTGATCGCTTCTTCAATATCGGCAGAAGCTTGAACCGTGAATGGCTTGCGGGTCATGATCTCGTTCGCCATTTGCCCAGTTTTTTTCAAGTCACGGTCACTGATGATTCCGATCAAGCGACCGACGGGGTCACGAACCAATAGATGTCTAATCTTATTGGCGGCCATCATGCGTTGGACATCGCCTACACTATCCGAAGGCAAAATAGATGTCGGCGAATTAGACATTACTGAGCGGCAGTTAACCGCTAGTTCTTGACGCGAACTAAGTTCGTGCAACAGCAATTGATAGATGCGTTCCCGTTTTTCGACCAATCTGGGGTTTGCACCTTGATTGACGAGTACACGCCGAGATTGCAGCATTGACAACAATGCGTGTTGTGCCTGTTCGTAGTTGTTTCCCTTTTTGGCACGTACAAGCATTAGCGTAATAGCCAGCAGCCCAAATGAAATGATCGCATACGAAGTCCACGGCACATTGCCGGCGGTCGTGAAGCGCGAATCGCTATTGTCAGTATTGGATGGAACTCCATTGGACTCGCGGATTGTCCCGCCAACCGCAGCTTGCAAGCCGCTTGCCGCGTTCTTGAATGAGGCTTGTGCCGTCAGGCCAAGTGTTGAAATTCCCCACAGGCAACCGGCGACAATTAACCAAATCAAAAGTATTGTCTCAACCGACACTTTGCCAAACGTTTTTTTGTTCTTTAAGTGGTAAGATCTGTTCATCTGATTTTGGGTGGGCGACGTTGAAGAGAATGAAAATCAATTCAGAGTTATTGAAGACTCTACGATCAACGCGTCTTCCGCCCGAAAATATCTACCAATTTTCGCTCAAACCTGAGTCAACCAATATCAATTGCACGAATCCTGTCGCATAAATGGGTTATAACGTTTTACTTGGCCAAGCGGACGTAAAGGATTTTTTCAATTTTCGCGAAACAGATTCGGCGGCATTCACGACAAGACTCCTCATCGCAGTTTCTGCCGATGATTTGGGTTCAATTGGGCGCACGGAGGAGGACTCGCGCCCGTAATTGAAGACGTTTGTGGCTCATTCAGGATGCAATTCGCTCTCCTAAGCAAAACCAACTCGAATGGTTGACGTGAACTCCTGAGTAGAACGGGCGGAATACCCGTCCTACAACTAGTCTATCACGTATCACTAAGATTTGGCGCTCGCTACAAACTGGATGCGCGTGCCTCAAAAATTGCCTTCGTAACCCCCGGAGCGTTCGTCGCGGGTGCTGGGATTCATCGGGGCTGGCACAGGAGAAGATGGTGCCGGGACTGGGCCACGCATTGCCGATTGGCTACCATAGACTTGCCGGTTCGGTGCAGGTACTGGAACGGGATTTACTGGGCGTGGAACCGGTGGGACATTCCGCGTGGCCGAAGGTTGCATCACTTGCCTCCCCGTGCTCATTGAGGAGTTTGCGCGAGAACCCGTTTTTCCACTTTCACACTCCGACAAGACTTGCAAGAGCTTGGAAATGCATAGCTTGTTCATGCTTACTTGATGGTCGGTTGCTTCCGCCTTAAGTGCCTCATGCAGGCTTTCAGGTAATCGAACGGTAATTACGCGCGTGGGCTCATCGTTTCCCGCTCCCGGAATTTTTCTGCTCCGCAAGCTAGCAACCATCTGCTGAATTTGATTGAATTCGGGTGATTGCTCGAACGCGATGTATTCCTGATTCGTGCGAAAGACGTTGCGAGCCGCACCGTTTACTCCCAATACCTCGCGGAAAAACGTCACCCAATCCGGATTTCTTTGGTACATCGACTTGGCGACCTGCAATACCTTGAGGGATCGCGATTCGAAAGTTTCTGGTATATTGTCAACTGACGAGTTCAGCAGGGGAGAAGTCGCATAGTGATGCCCGACCTGGCTAGGTTGACTCGGTTGATTTGGCTGGTTCAAATTTGGGTCGTTCGAGTAGTTATTCATTTTAGATTCCCTTCACCCTTCTTGGGGACTAAGAAAGCTTCCAAGCCGCCTCCTGTAGACGACCGTTTGCCAACATTTTCGAGTGCAGTCAATTCAATCGCTTCATGTCATTTAGCTGCAAGCACTTACGCAATCACTTGCCAAATCGCCAATTACCAAGGCAGGCGTGCTTAAAAACTAAGCAGCCCAATACTGCCCAAAAATTAAGCAATGCGAGATTCGTAAATACAAGGTGTCCAATTCGACGTCTAGGTCAATATTTGTCGAGATTTTGCAAAAACGAGCAAAACACGTTAAAGTTTTCGGCACAAAGCAAACTTGAACATTCAAGTCAACTATATTCCTGCCGAGCACCTGTAAACTCCCCCATCTTGCCAATTTGCCAACTCAAGGGATACGGCGGTACTGTTACGAATGGAATGCAAGATTGTCCGAGTTTCATCTAATCGCACGTCCGAGCCCGGCACCTCAACTTGCGATCAGATGGATGCCGGGCGCGTGACTCAGTTCACTATTGCCAGAACCGTCAATCAAAGCCCCGCGGCCAGCCACTTGGCACTGGGAGAGATCTTGCCAATGTCAATGCGCCAAACTGAGACAGCCAGCGATTGTATCCGTCATCGTCGATGTGCGTTTCATCAGATTTTTTTAGGGCACGGGGTTGAGGTGCTAGCTTTTCTCGGTCATTTCGGCTAATTTTGTTCGCTGAATAAAAACTGCGTGCGGTCGTATGTTCGCTTATGCTTTTCGCAGTTCAATCACTTTGGCTGGTAACTCCTTTTTAATCCTCGTTTTCCTGTTGATGTAATCAAAAATCAATGTCCAAGACTATTTCGAACGATGAATTTGCCGGTAATGCTCAACCTTCTCGACTTGTATTTTGGGGCTGCTTCATTGCATTGATCACCACGGCGTTCGCGTTTATCACACGCGTCTTCATGGTCAACACGCCGGAAATGTGGCCACGCGATTTCGGTTTGGACAAAGTGCAACAACAGGTTTTGTTCGGCCATGGGATTTGGCCATTTGCGGTCAGTATTATTTTGTTCAGCTTGGTAATCGATCGCGTTGGATATCGATTTGCCATGATTTTCAGTTTCCTGTGCTATGCAGTCTACACGGTACTGGCCTTGGTTGCTTATGGATTCGTGAGTCAGCCCGATTTGCAAGGTGATGCGTTGGCGCAAGCCCGCGAAAAGGGTCTATATTTCCTGACGATCGGCTCGATCGTTTTGGGATTAGGCAACGGAACGGTTGAAGCATTCATAAATCCCGTGGTGGCCACAATCTATAGTCGTGAAAAAACAAAATGGTTGAATATCTTGCATGCTGGTTGGCCTGGCGGGCTTGTGTTGGGTGGGTTGCTCACCTTGTTGCTAGGGCAGGCAGCCTTGGAAAACTGGCGCCTGCTTATTTACATCATTGCTATTCCGGCCATCGTCTATTTGTTGATGCTTCTCCCCGTGAAGTTTCCAGTAAACGAACGGGTGACTGCCGGTGCAAGCTACAAGCAGATGTTGGCTGAATTCGGCGTCATTGGTGCGGCCATCGCTGCCTTCTTAATTCTCAAACAATTGGGAATGACGTTTGGTCTCTCGGATTGGATCGTCTACGCGCTCTTGTTCATTGTCGTGATTGCATATGGCCTGTATTGCCAATCGCTCGGTCGCCCCATGATGATATTTCTTTGTCTCATCATGATGCCTTTGGCGACGACAGAGTTGGGAACCGATGCCGCCATCACGGGAATCATGGAGGGCCCCATGAAGGCACAGAATTGGAGTCCTTTGTGGGTTCTGATTTACACGTCTGCCATCATGATGGTATTACGATTCTTTGCTGGTCCCGTAGTAAAAACGTTTACACCATTGGGACTCTTGGCTGTTTGTTGTGTTCTGGCAATCATCGGACTTTACTTCTTGTCGATAACCGAAACCTTCATCGCCATTTTTGCAGCGGCAACCTTATACGGAATTGGCAAGACCTATTTTTGGCCCACGATGTTAGGAGTCGTCTCAGAACAATATCCCAAAGGGGGCGCATTGACCCTGAATGCCATCGCTGGTATTGGCATGTTAACGGTTGGCATTATTGGCGGCCCGTTAATCGGACACATGCAAGAAACGTCGGCGCAGGCCAAACTCGAAGCTGAATTGCCAGGTGTCTATGAAACCATTTCCAAGCCAGACAGCTACTTACTGTCCACTTATACGGCGATCGACGATGACAAAGTAAAGCAACTGCCGACTGAGCGGCAGGCAGAAATTGAATCGCTGGTTAAGACCGCGAAACAAAGGGCGCTGGCGAAGGTGACTGTTTTCCCAGCTTTCATGTTGGCTTGCTATTTAATCCTGATCGTCTATTTCGTCTCAAAAGGAGGTTATCGGCCATCCGGATCCGCAGGGCACTGACGCCTGTTTTTTGCGACGGCCGATACTTCGGACAATAGGGTTGCCTTCCGCCAAATTTCGAATTTGGATCTCGGAAATGAGTGGGATCGAAAACTCGGCACTACAGCACTTAGTTATCGAGCCCGCTGTAAGTCAACGTGGTTGCCATGACGATCATATTGCACGCACGCTAGAGTTGGTGGCTACGCTTTCACTAAAAACACTGTGATTCCAACCGATGATGGCATTAGCTTGCTATCAGCCACAACTACTCGAATTCTTTTGACGGTTGTCCAATTTCATTAAACTCGAACTGAAAACCTATTGCGACAAATGCAGCGATCCGCTAATTAAGCCCCGGCTTTACCGGATATTCTCAATTTTGTATTTGTTCAGATGGACGTTAGAACCATCGGATTGGTGAATACGTATCGAAACCTAACTTGTTGAGACAACTTCGGACAAGCAACGCAATTGCTTGCACATTGGCGTGGATGAGCCAACCGAGCAATCGCACTATCCAAGATTACTATCAGGGACGAAGGTAATCCTTTGCAGAAATTCAAACGAATCCTATTCGCGTTTATCAACGTCGTTTACCGTCGTTTCGTGGCCAATTTGTCGCGAATAGCCAAACGCATTGAAACCGCAACTCATATTCCGCTCGCTGCGGATAGCGTGACGTTTCTATTGATCAACGTTTCGTTGTTGATCCTCGTCTTATCCAGTTTGGGCTGCGCCGTGAACCGCTCGACCAACCCGACTGAAGACATGACCAAATGGCGATTTCAAGACCCTGGGACCAGTGCCGCCCCTGCAGCCTCCAAGGACATCGAACCTCCATTATTCGACAATCGTCAATCTATAGATGAGGAGACATCGTCTGCCAACAAACTGAATGTGCACGATCAAGCGAATCGCGTGCGCGAAATTCGCGTTACCGGGAATCAGCGGCTTGCAACACACCAGGTATTGCGTAGTGTCCGCACAAGACCCGGCCGGTACTTTGACCCCGATCTATTGCAACAGGATGTCGACTCTTTGTGGAAGGAGCGGGGGATCCGCCGTATCAATGGGCCCTATCTCGAGCGAACCCCCGAAGGCATCATCATCACCATTGACATCGTCGAGCAACAAGTCGTGGAATCCGTACGCTTTGTCGGCAATCGGGCACTGTCGGATCGCAAATTGCGCGAGGAGTCGGGTGTTGAGCCTGGACAGCCACTCAATCGTCACTCTCTGCAAATGGCGAAACAACGCATCACGGAGCTCTACCGCGAAAAAGGCTACGCCAATACGGAGGTCGAAATCATCGAGAGCGACGCCGGCGGATCAAGTAATGATCAAAGTTTGGTATTTCTGATTCATGAAGATAATCAACAAAAGATTTTCCGCGTTACCTTTGAGGGAAACACGATCGTTTCCGATGGCCGCTTACGCAGTTTCGTCAAAAAGAAAGCGGGGATCCTCTGGATATTTGGCGGAGATCTGGATCGCAAGGCCGTCGACGAGGACGTGCTGCGCTTGACATCGTATTATCGGAATCTTGGCTTCTTCAACGCGCGCATTAGTCGCCAACTCCGTCCAAACCAAGACAATACCTGGTACACCATACATTATATTATCGACGAAGGTCCGCGCTATCGCGTGCGGAACGTTGCGTTCATGGGAAATCAACGGTTCACAGACGAACAACTGTTACCGGTGTTGGAGTTGAAACCGGATGATGGAGAAGCCCCTTACTTCAACGCCGCCATTATGAACCAGGATTTACAACAATTGATCGATGCTTATGGTACCCAAGGATATGTTTTCGCGGACATCAATGCGGAGACGTTGTTTTTGGAGGAGCCAGGCTGGATTGATCTTGTATACAAAATTTCGGAAGGTGAGCCGTATCGAATTGGCAAAATCAATATCGTGATCAATGGCGACTACGGCGTGACGAAGCGGCAAGTCGTGTTGAATCGACTTGGATTGCGTCCCGGCGACTTAATCGACACACGACAATTGCGTGCGGCGGAAGCCCGCTTGCACCGCAGCCAGTTGTTTACTGATGGAACTGGCAGTTCACCCGGTCCGCCGCCAAAAGTTTCAGTCCGTCCACCAGAAAACAACATGCAGGGTTCTTCCTATCGATAATCCGCTTTCGCCGATTGAATGTTACCGAATGAAAACAAATAACCAACTTCGCATGAGCCTGCTGTTAGCATTGCCATTGCTGTGCACAAGTATAGGGTGCGCACTCAATCAAAGCCCAGTGCAGTCGCGCGGCTGGAACGGCAAAGGCGTCTTCGGTGGTCGCTCGGCGAACGGAATGAGCAGTCTTCAAGCCAGTCACAACGAGATTGACTTGCAGATGCCCGTTATCGAGTTCGGCAATGCAGGTACCACGCAATCCACCCCCGCTGAGCACCTTGAACCTGCAATTGAGCAAGTAACGTTTGTTCAGGAAGACAAACAATCGGTCGCGCAAGACAATACACATCCACTAGGCGTTTCTAATCCTCGACATGAGTCACAGCGTTTTCAAGATCGGCCACATGACAATCTCGTGGTGCGAGGCCAAGATCCTGGAAACGTGCCGCCAGCGACCTTGGGTGCGCCACAACCTATTGGGCAGGGACTCCAAGATCCATTGTTTCCCCAAGGCAATCTATATCAAGGAGGCACAGTTCCGCGTCTGGGGTCACCAAATGAGGCTCCGCAAGGTATCGTCCCATACGCACCGATGGGAAATTACACGACGCCAGGAATCACCGATATCGACGTCATCATCAACGAAGCACAAACCGGTCGCATCACGTTCGGTGCCGCCTTCAACTCGGACACAGGGGTCGTTGGCCAGATCATGATTGACGAGCGCAACTTCGATATCATGCGTTTCCCGCGAAGCTTCAGTGAAATCATCGAAGGAACGGCCTGGCGCGGTGCAGGCCAAAGCTTTCGCATGGAATTAGTACCGGGTTCGCAGGTTCAACGGTACTTGGTTAGCTTTACTGAGCCATACCTCTTCGATACGAATTTTATCTTTTCAGCGAGTGCTTATTTGTTCGATCGGCGATTTTTCGATTGGGATGAGCAACGCTTGGGGGGCCGCCTTTCGTTGGGTTATAACCTGACTCCCGAATTAAGTGTTAGCACGGGCATCCGTTTGGAAGACGTTAAGTTACGTAACCCGCGCGTCAATACATCGCCACTGTTGAACGAATCCATCGGTGAAAACGATCTGTATATGTGGAATGTCAGCTTGACTCACGATAACCGTAATCATCCTTTCATGGCGAGTGAAGGACATTTTCTACAGCTAACCTATTCGCAAGCTTTCGGCGAATACAATTTTCCACGAGGCGACGTCGATTACCGCCGTTACTTTTTGATTTATCGTAGACCCGACTTTTCTGGTCAACACACTTTGAGCCTAGGGACTCGCTTAGGCTTCTCAGGAAACGACACGCCGATCTTCGAAAACTATTTCGCGGGAGGTTTTTCGACGATGCGTGGTTTCGATTTTCGTGGCGCTTCCCCGGTTGCAGGTGACGTGCGCGTGGGCGGTCGCTTTCAATGGCTCAATACCGTGGAATACATGTTTCCGATTACTGCCGACGATATGATACGAGGAGTCGTATTCACTGACTTCGGGACGGTTGAGGAGAGCATCACCTTGAACTCGAATAATTTCCGTGTGGCACCCGGATTTGGATTCCGTATCCACATGCCGGTGGGTGGAGCTGGCGGTGCTCCTTTGGCTTTCGATTTTGCATTCCCGGTTGCCAAAGCGGATACCGATGATCGCCAAGTTTTCAGCTTTTACTTGGGTATCTTGAGATAGCCGACGCTGACTTCGACAATAAACTAGAGGAAATCTAGGCTTTGACTCAGAAACGTCAAGGCTCGGCCAACGGCGAGCGGGCGATGCGAAATCCCATAAGCATACTGCGCATACTTTGTAAGTGGCTCTGGCGTGTTGACAATCGTGCGGAGACTTTGCCGGCCCACCAACTTCCTCCGCGCACGACACGATTTCCACCGTGCACCGGACCTTTCGGATCAATGACTAGTTGAGAACCGATCTGCATTGCCCTCTCCGAGAAATCGGCGTAATAATCGTGACACCACTCCGCTACGTTGCCGTGCATGTCGTGAACGCCGAAGGCATTAGGTCTAAAAGTTTGTACGGGAGCCATTTGGGCATATCCATCATCCCACTCGGCTGCAAACTGTGTAATTCCAAAAGTGGTCGCAAAGCTTGTATCTTTAATGTTGTCGTAGCGCTGCAGCGCATCTGCTGTGTCGCCGAATGCGTAAGCATGTTGCGTTCCGGCTCGACCCGCAAACTCCCATTCAGATTCTGTCGGCAGCCGATATCCTGATCCTCCCAAAGTAGTCACATGAAGATCATCGATCTCATAGTATTCATTCAAGCCCTCGACACGACTGAGCCAATTGCAAAAAGCAACGGCATCGATCCAACTTACATTGACGACCGGTTCGTCATCTGTTTGCGATAGTCCAATATTTTTCCAATTGAATTGAGCAGCCTGTTTCATCACGAATTTTCCACTATCATCACGAGAAAGCCCCCATCCGCCAAATCTTTCGCCGGTTGTTACCCATCCTGTGTCATTCACGAAAGCGGAGAAAGCTTTCTTTGTCACCTCACTCTTGCCGACAAAAAATGGTTGACTAATTTTGACTCGATGCGCAGGAGCTTGTAGCTTCAACCATCCTGCTGATTCTGGGTGATGTTCGTTGAGCAATGCAAGTTCCTCGTCGCTGGTTCCCATGGTAAATTCACCAGGTGGAACGACTACCAACTCGATTCCAATATTGGTGACGAAGTTGATATCTGTCGAGAGGTAGTTGGCCCAGGATTGCTGAGCTGTTTCCGCCGCGTGTGAGTCGCAGGGAGTAACAAGAGGTTGCGGCATTGCAGAAAGATTTGCAACAACCCTAAAGCCTGTCGAATCGTTTCGTCCCTGTGGATAGCCTAATCCCCGACTTGACGATCGGGCATGTCGTTCTCCAACCAAGAATCGACCGCTACGAATCACTCGCATCGCACCGAATTTGGGTCCACTGTAGTTCCAAAACGTATTGCCAGGATGCTCGCCAAAAAAGTCCCAACAATACTCGGCAACGTTTCCGTGCATGTCGAATAATCCAAAAGCGTTAGGCAAGTAAGAACCCACGGCGGCTGTTTGCGCGTGGTTATCGTCAGCCTCAATTCCGTAGCTAAGCTCGTACTTGTTACGAAAACTAACATCAGCCACATTGCCATAGTGATACATGTCTTTCGCGTCATCGCCAAAGGAATAACGTGTTGTCGTTCCGGCGCGACATGCGAATTCCCATTCAGCCTCGGTCGGCAAACGATATCCCGGTCCATCTAAACAGATTGTTACGCCATCTTTTACCGAGTAATATTCGGGCAGGCCATCTTGTCGACTCAGCCAATTGCAAAAAGCAATGGCATCGTTCCAGCTGACCTGAACAACCGGATGGTCATCGGCCTGCAGATATCCAGGGTCTCGCCATGAATACTTTCGATCATATTTGTATTCGTATATTCCCGCGCTCGACTTAAGGTACACACTCCCTCCGTTGGTCCTTTCGGATTCGGTCTGGTAACCTGTTTGAGCCACGAAGGCCTCAAACTGTCTTCGAGTCACTTCCGTTGCCGACACCAGGAACGGTTGGGTGATCCTTGCCTGATGAACATTTTTTTCTCGTTCGAAACTCTGCCGCGAACTTTCTTCTTTGGTGAGTTGTTCAATTAATTCATCGCTTGACCCCATCGAGAATTCACCGGGTGGAATCAACATCATCTTCATTCCCGCGCGAATGACACTGCTTTGCGTCCCCATGAATTCAGCCCATTTCACCTGAGCTGCACTCGCCTGAGGTGCACTAAATGGTATTTTCAATATTTCTGGACGAGGTAGAGGATTGATGGCTAAGACGATATCCCCCTGGACTTCTCCCTGGCTAAATCGCGCGGGTGTCTGTAATACACCCAATGTCGAACGTGCGTAGTCTTTGACCCGTTTCGTAGCAAAGGCCTCTAACTCGCTGATCGTAATGTTTCTGTCTTGGTCGAAATCAGCTGAACCACGTAAACCTTCGATCACATGGTAAAAGAAGATCCCATGTTCCAAGCGATGATCTTCATACGATTGCTGCGAACGGCTACAGCTCTTTAAAGCAATCGTTCCCCCTTCGAAAACCGGTATTTCTAATCGCTCATGAACTGCTTCCAGCTCAATCTTGCGGCTGGATTTCGACAATTCTGATTGGGGATCGTCGCGGCAGGCATCGACCAATAATACTTTGCCCGATGCCGCACATTGATCAAGCATGGCATAGATCTCGCTCAAAGAGATTAACGTCTCACGCTCCGTGAGTTTGGCATCCATGGGACAAAAGTAATCTTCAGCTTCACCGGAGAATTGAACTCCATGACCGGAAAATGCAATCAACACGTTGTCGCTTCGGTCGAGACCGTCCAACAACAGCTGCAATTGTTTGCGAATGTTGCCCGACGTGGGTAACAAATCCGAGTTGTCGGCGCCATGCGTTTGTGTCAATAAGACGATGTGTCGACGTTCATACCCGCGGTTACGCAACAACTCTGCCAAGCTAACGACGTCATTTTCCGTGTATTTTAAATTCGTCAACTCAGTCGGTATGTAATTGCGCACACCAACCAACAACGCGTAATTGTCAGCTCTAACGTCAATCCCGCAAACTAGCCCAACCAGGCTCGTCAGGATGAACAATGCCGCACGCAATCCGCATCCAATCGATATTTGCAGACTTGTTGATGTCATTTGCTCGATCCTTAATTGGTTATTTGGCGTGCATTGCTTTAAGCCCAGATGAACAACAATGCATGAAGGACGTATACGATTTCGATCATTCACTTCGAAAATTCCAAATCGATGAAGACGAACGACTGGCACGCTATTGTTCACCAATGTCAGACATTGCATTGAAGGGCGTTCATTGACAAAGCGATCTACATAACATAGGCGAAATTAGCCTATAATTGGATCAACCAATTCATATTTTTTCCCAAAATATGCCGTTGAAATGCGTTCATTCACGACGAACTTGTCGAACGGAAAAATGACTTCTCTGGCGAGGCGAATGTGAGATTTCTTGTCTCAACCGACTAAAAACGGACGTTTTTCCGAACGATTCACACCTCAAGTAGTAAAATGAAGAAAAATAGTGAATAAAGCGATTAACGTACGCATCTCTACCGCATATTCGACAGGCATTTTGAAGTTTGACATTGCCTCGCAAACTCGATGGTCTGGCGGTAAGTTTTCTGGCACAACTTGGCGAAATGCGAGCCATCATTCCCATTTCTCGCAATGCGTCTGATTAAAGGTGTCAATGCGTCTGAGTATTGCATGCAGGCGTTTTTGGTTCCTGTCAGGTTGTTAAACGGAAACTGCCGCCAGACTTATTTTGTTAATTTTTGCCTGAATTGACGTCAGATTACAAAACCTACTGGTTGTCTCAACTTCAACGTTTGTTGTTCTTGGAATGTTTGTTGTTCTTGGAATGTGGAGCATGATGCAAAGTTGAGCTTGGTGAGTTCTCTTCTACGTAATTTTTACCCAAGCGTTTCGCGCAAGACATCGATACAACGCAGTGATTGAGCAAACTACGAATCGCTGGGTCCCTGAGAAAGTACAGTCGCTCCGGGCGACTCAATTTCAAGATTCCGATCAATGATTTTACTAAGTAACCAAAGGATCATTAGGAATGACTTCAACGAACACGGTGTACAACAATAGGCTTCAACTCTCCCCAAAGTTAAGCAGTTTCATACTCCTTCTTACCTGTGTTTTGGCGATCCTTGTTCATCCCTCACCACACTTGGTCCAAAGCGCAGATGCAACTGCAGAGGACAAGCCAGAACAAGGTGGCTCGCTGGAGGAGTACACACGTACGACTCAGCGCTCAGTTCGTGAAGTCGAGCGGGAGTTGGTGTTGGCCATCAGCCACCAGATTGACCTTTTGGTTGAAGAGCAATTGGCGAAGAACAATGAAACGCCTAATCCAACGGTCAGTGATGATGTATTCGTACGTCGTATCTATTTAGATATTGTCGGTCGAATTCCGACCATACGCGAAACTGAAAAGTTCTTTAATTCGAATTCCGCGAACAAACGGGCTGAGCTGATCGATCAGCTACTTGATTCCTATGGATACGTTAGTCGCCAGTACAACTTCTTCGCAGACTTATTTCGCGCTAAATCGAGGCTGCAAAACAACGTGGTTGGCCAACCCTATATCGATTTCATCAAGGACTCGTTGGAGGCGAATAAACCTTATGATCAGTTCGTTCGCGAACTGCTGACGTCCGAAGGGCATTTTGCAGAACGAGGTAACGGGGCCGTCGGCTATTATCTGCGCGATTTTGGGATGCCGGAAGACAATATGTCAAATACGGTGCGCGTTTTTTTGGGCACGCGGCTCGAATGTGCCCAGTGTCATGATCACCCGTTCGACAAATGGACCCAACGCCAATACTTCGAAATGGTTGCCTTCACCGGCGGAATCGGTTACCGCGACCGGGGTATGTTGGGACCAAGTATGAACCAGATGGCTCGCATGGGCGATTCTGCTGAACCACTTTCTCAACGTGAACAACAGAGCTTACAACGCGTCAACATCTTTCTGAGCACGGGTATTTTCGGTTCTGGAACAGGACTAGCTCGTTTGCCCGAAGGATTCATGGGCGAAGTTGGCAAGGAATTCGAAATCATCAAAGCCAAAGCCATGTTTGGCAATGAACCGACATTAAATCCGAACGTTCCCCGCGAGAGACTCACTCAGCAAAGAACGCGGCAACTCGCCCGACGCCAACAACAGATACCAAACGCTCGCCCAATCAAGTCTCGACAAATTTTCGCGGATTGGATCACATCTCCAGACAATCCGCGTTTTGCACAGGTCATCGCCAATCGTATGTGGAAACAGGCGATGGGATTAGGGTTGGTTGAGCCAGTAGATATCCTGGAAGACAACACCGTCGCCTCGAATCCAGCCCTGTTGGGCTATTTGACGCAATCGATGGTCGATTTGAACTTCGATTTGAAACAGTTTTTGCGCGCCGTTTACAACTCCCAGACGTATCAAAGTGAAGGTTACGGCCAAGACATTATTAATCCGCTGGACTTCAATTTCAATGGACCCGTTGTACGGCGAATGTCGGCCGAACAGATTTGGGACTCGTTACTTGTGTTGATGTTCGAGGATATCGATTTGCGTGCAACACCCGAACTCCCCCAGCAATATCGGGCGTACGCACTTGACGCGAATGATATTTACGAAGTATTCGACCGATTGAGAAATATGTCCGCTGAAGATCGAATGACGCTGATCCGCGATGTTGGACAAGGCGGACGTGAAGCGTTTGCCGCGCGTGCCAACCGCGCCAACCAACCGAATCAGGATCGTCGTCAACTTGTTAGTCGTTTAGAGAGACTTGATCGATCAATTGACCGCGCGAATCGGGCTAATGAGCCGGGCTTAGTTAAGGAATTACAGGAACGGCGCGTCGAACTTCAAGAATTAATCGATCGACTTCCGGTTCAAAACCGACGTGAGTTTTCACGCGCATCAGAACTACCATCGCCAGCGCCCGCAAGTCACTTCCTGCGCGAATTTGGTCAATCTGACCGTGAAGAAATCGAGAATGCGAATGTCGAGCCTTCGGTGATGCAGGTCTTATCACTCATGAATGGCTACGTCGAACAAAGGTTGATCAGCAATCGTCAAGCGGCACTCAATAGGAATATTGATCGTGTCAATAAATCGGCTGAGAAAATTGAAACGGCATTTCTCACCATGCTGCAACGCAGACCATCAACGGATGAACTGAGAATTTGGCAAAAGGATCTCGACGCGAATCCAAACGAAGGAATTGCAGATTTGATTTGGACAATTTGCAACTCAAACGAATTTATCTTCATCAAATAAACGCGTTTCAAATCCAAAATCACGAATGAGTGGCGAATCATGAAGAAAACATTTCAACGAAATGACCCCTGTTCTCGTCGAGCATTTGTTTGCGGAGCGGCAAAATCATTTCTCGGTCTAGGCGCCATGCCTTTACTTTCCAACCTTGCTCACTCAGCTGAACAGGCAGGTTTAGGCTTGTCTAAAGATGCCAAAGCAAAGTCGGTTATCTACTTGTTTATGAATGGCGGGATGAGCCATTTGGACACGTTTGATACGAAACCAGGTGCCGAAACCCAAGGGCCCGTGGAATCGATCAAGACCAATGTCGAGGGGATCCAAATCAGTGAATATTTCCCCAGAATGGCTGAACAGATGGACAAAGTTGCCATCATCAACAGCATGCGCTCGACGCAGGGTGCCCATGAACAGGGGCGATATTATATGCACACGAGTTATGTTATGAGAGGTACTGTCTCGCATCCCGACATCGGAGCATGGAGCGCCTTCCATTTAGAAAAACTCAATGCGAGTCTACCCGCCAACGTGAAAATCGGAGGCAACAGCGCCGGCTTGGGCGGGGGCTTTCTCGAATCTCAATTTGCTGCGTTGCCTATTGGGAATCCGGAAGAAGGTTTAAAGAACAGTCGTCTGCCGCGTTATATAAGCGACGCGCGATTGGCACGTCGCTTGCAACGTGTTGAACTGATGAACCAATCGTTTAATGCACGTTACGACAATAAGTTGTCACGTGCCTACGCTCAAATGTATGATGACGCAGTGCGTTTGATGAAAAGCGAAGATTTAAAGGCTTTCGATCTCAACCAGGAATCTGCCGAAATTCGTGACCGTTACGGACGAAACTCTTTTGGACAAGCATGCTTGCTCGCGCGTCGACTAGTTGAACACGGCGTTCGCTTCATCGAAATCGATCACGGAGGCTGGGATACGCACAATGACAATTTCAATCAGGTTCGCAATCGAGGGGCGGTCCTCGATCAAGGAATGGCTGCCTTGCTTGCCGACCTGACATCTCGCGGCATGTTGGACGAGACCTTGGTCGTACTCGCAACGGAGTTCGGACGCACGCCAACGATTGTCGAAGACCGAAGTGGCCGCAACCATTATCCACAAGCATTCACCTGCCTGATGGCTGGAGGCGGTGTCAAAGGCGGATTCAGGCATGGCATGACTGATAAAGAAGGACGTGAAATTCTCACGCAACCCGTAGAAATTCCCGATTTCAACGCGACAATCGCTCACGCGCTGGGAATTCCACTAGATAAAGAAGTCTACTCCCCTTCAATGCGACCATTCCGAGTCGCCGACAAGGGTGAGCCAGTACTTGAGCTATTCGCATAATTCACGGCAATTCGAGTTGCTCCATACGAACGTGCGGATTGCAGACTAGAGGCAGATTGAGCCAGTTGGCAAAGCGACCTCGCAAGTTCATCTTCACCAGTTTTCAAACCAGCCTCTCAGCCAATTGTGACCTTGCCGTTACCGCGAACTGCCTGGCCAATCAATAAATTTTCATAGCCGGAATCTGTGAGTATGCGCCGAATCTGCTCCGAGTAGTAGCGGCTGACAACAAGGACCATCCCGATTCCCAAGTTAAAGACGCGTTGCATTTCATCTGTCTTAATTTGCCCAAGCTTCTGTAACCATTGGAACTCGGTAGGCCACGACCAAGTGGATTGATCGATCTGAATATCCACGTCTGCGGGCAAAATTCTCTCGATATTTTCCGCTAGTCCGCCCCCGGTGATGTGGGCGATCCCATGCACAACATTTTTCACTCGATAATGTCGTAACACTTTACGAATGCCAACCGCGTAAATTCGTGTGGGTTGCAGCAATGTTTCACCAATGGTTCGACCGAGGCTAGCGACATGATCTTGGCAAGCACATTTTCCAATCTCGAACACAGCTTTTCGAATCAAACTGTAGCCATTGGAATGAAAGCCACTGGATTTCAACCCAATGATCACATCACCCTCGCCAATTTGCTTTCCGTCGATCACGTTTTTCTTTTCAACAACTCCCACCGCGAAGCCAGCCAAGTCGTAATCGCCACGCTGGTACAAATCTGGCATGATGGCCGTCTCGCCTCCCAGCAACGCTGCTTCAGATTGGAGACATCCATCGCTGATTCCAGAAACGATCTGTTCCAACAACTCTGGATCATCGTGAGACATGGCCACGTAATCCAAGAAGAACAAGGGTTCAGCGCCACAACAAATGATATCGTTAACACACATAGCAACCAAATCGATGCCGACTGAATCATGCCGCCCCATCAGTTGAGCGACCTTCAGTTTAGTCCCCACACCATCGGTTCCAGAAACCAACACTGGGTCCCTGTAAGTACGCGAGAACAGACCAACCTTTTCATTCAGCCGAAACAATCCGGCGAAGCCACCATCTAATTTCATTACACGGGGTGAATAGGTGCGGTGCATTAACCGTGGTAAGCGAGCCATGGACTGTTGATAAAGGTCCAGATCAATGCCTGCATCTCGATAAGAAACTCCGGAAGTTGGTTCTTGCTCTGTTTCGGAATTATTCACTTGAATGCTGAGCCGCCGACTACGCGACCAAATAATCAGTTATTGAGGTTTTTATGATGAAGAAAGACATTCGCACTGCGTTTTTTTCGGATAAATCAACAAAATTTGTTCCGCAGAAGAGGGACCGCCGCTTAACCCCTAAAAGTTCTCTATAATTCAAATAGTTTAACTAGTTTATGAAATTGTGAAATCGGTCAATTTGCGTATCCATCCTTTGCAAAAACATCGTTTTCTTACAAATTTCGAACCCAATCTCTTGGCAACGTGATACGGTTTTTCATTAAGCGTCAGTAGTTCGTCCGCCCCAAACTCAATGCTAGGAGATGTTGAGCGTTGCTAAAAATAATGCCTCACACCCATCCAGGATTTCAATTCACGCATGTGCTGCCCTATGGTGCCGTTGTTCATGACGGTGGCACGCAGTTTATTGTATTCAGTCGTAACGCCTCTGAAATGCGGTTACTCTTGTACGATAAACTGGATGATCTCGAACCAAATGAAATCATCGAGTTCAATCGACGTAGTGATCGGTGGGGCGATATCTGGAGCATCTTCTTGCCAGATATCGGTCCAGGCAAATTGTATCATTTCCAGGCGTCCGGTCCTTACGATCCCAGCAATGGACATCGTTTCGACCCGACAGCACGCCTGATCGATCCCTATGCTAAAGCGCTAGCGGGAGTATTTCAGACTGGGCGGGATAATCTTGTTCGACCACCCAAATGCGTAGTCGTTGATGACTTTTTCGATTGGGAAGGAGACCGGCACATTCGTCGCGACCTCTCCGAGACCATCATTTACGAAATGCACGTTAAGGGTTTCACACGACATCCGTCAAGCAAGGTCGAGCATCCTGGAACCTACCTGGGCATCATCGAGAAGATTCCATATTTAAAATCGCTGGGTGTTACCGCAGTCGAACTCATGCCCGTGCACGAGTTTCCCATCGACGGCGCCAAAGGAGGCGTGGGGGGCCAAGAAAATTATTGGGGATACGATCCGCTGAGTTTTTTTGCTCCCCATCGAGGTTATGCAGCCAGCACCAGACCCGGCGCCCAAGTGCATGAGTTCAAGCAGATGGTGAAGGCGTTGCACGCCGCAGGGATCGAGGTCATTCTGGACGTTGTCTTCAATCATACTTGCGAAGGCAATCATCTCGGACCAACTCTTAGTTTCAAGGGCTTGGACAACAGCATTTATTACATGCTGGAAAACGATCGCAGCTTGTACAAGAATTTTTCCGGTTGCGGGAATACCGTCAATGGAAATCACCCCGTTGTCCGCGAACTAATTTTCAATTGCCTTCGAAATTGGGTCCATAACTACCATGTCGATGGATTTCGATTTGACTTGGCATCAATTCTGAGCCGAGACCGCTCGGGAAATTTAATCGCGAATCCGCCTCTGGTTGAATTAATTGGTGAGGATCCGTTGCTACGCGACACAAAAATCATTGCGGAGGCTTGGGATGCAGCTGGTGCGTACCAGGTCGGATCGTTCGGCGATTTGCGATGGGCCGAGTGGAATGGTCGTTTTCGTGATGATGTGCGCCGGTACTGGCGTGGGGATGCTGGGATGCGAGGCGCGTTGGCGACTCGACTGGCCGGCTCAGCCGATCTCTATCAGAACGGCAATCGAGCGCCATATTGCAGCATCAATTTCATCACGTCACACGACGGTTTTACCATGAATGATCTCGTGAGTTATCGCGAAAAGCATAACTGGGCCAATGGCGAAAACAACGGAGATGGCGAAAACAACAACCATAGTGAAAACTACGGCGTTGAAGGACCAACCGATGATATTGAGATAGATCTTATCCGCCTCAGGCAAATCAAAAACCTGATGTCCACCTTGTTGCTCAGCCAAGGCGTTCCCATGATCGTTTCGGGAGACGAATGCCGACGCACGCAAATGGGAAACAATAACGCCTATTGCCAGGACAACGAAATCAGTTGGTTTGACTGGAGTCTTGTTGATTCGAATACGGAACTGGTACGCTTTTGTTCGGCCCTCATGCGTTTTCGACGGCAACAGTCAACGGTCCGGCAAACACAATTCCTCACTGGGGGATTACAGGCAAGCCGCAATCTTCCTGACGTTTCGTGGTTTAGTCCTGGGGGGGGTAATATCAACTGGCAAGAGGCATCTTTGCCGATGACGTGTTTGTTCATCGCGCCGCCAAGTGCTGAAAAGGGTTCAGAAGGCGATGACTTGTTGCTGATGCTCAATCCGTCTACACAAGATGTTCCATTTGCTGTGCCCTCAATTGTCAAGCGTAAGAAATGGCATCTATTCTTAGATACCAGTGCGAAGTCACCTGATGACATCTATGAATCGCGGTCGGGTCCTTTGTTTTCTGAAACTGGACAACGAATTTTGCAAGCTCGATCGATGTGCGTTTATTGGTCCCGTTTCGGCTAAGCAAACTCAATGTGCGAAGTGGAACCCACGACTGTGATGATTCGTCCGGGTGAAGTATCCGACATTCCTCGTTTACTTGAATTGATTCAAGAGCTTGCTACCTTCGAACGCGAGCCGCACGCGGTTAAAGCCACGCAAGCGTCTATGCTGCGTGACGGTTTCGGCGACAATCCGGTTTTCGGCTCATTCGTGGCAGAACTGTCCCAACAAGTCGTCGGCATGGCAATTTATTACTATCGCTATTCGACGTGGCGCGGGAGATGCCTTTATTTGGAAGATCTTGTTGTCACAGAATCCGCGCGCGGCCGCGGAATCGGAAAAAAACTGTTTGAGCAAACAGTGTCCAAAGCAAAACAGGAAAACTGCCAGGGATTGTTTTGGCAGGTCCTCGATTGGAACCAACCGGCCATCGATTTCTATCTGCAATACGGAGCACAAATTGAATCGCAATGGCTAACTTGTTACCTGACCAAACAGCAACTTGATGCATGGGATGTCTAGTTCCCGCAGGTCCGTCGATGAGTGCACTTCAGGTTGCTGGCGGAACTCTAGTTGTTTGAACCTCAAATTACAGCTCATTGAGGGGCATTGAACATTAGTCTCCAATGAATTGAGTCGGCTATGGACTACTTGACCAGCGTTTGCGTCAAGTAATATTCCAAGAATTCCAGTTCACGCTCATTTGCTTCAAAACCTTCCGACACCATCCTCTGCAAAACATCGGCAACACTTTCTCGACTTGTGTAGGTGTAATCCGTAACCGTTGACAAAGCATGACATTGTGAGCACTTGCTTTCGTAAAGAAACTTGGCAACCGTTGCCGAATAGTTGCGCGGCGGTGGCCCTAACTCTTGACGACGGGCGGGGGGCGTATCGGTAGTTGGAGTTTCCGTCCGTTCAACGTCAGTTTGACCATTATCGGTTTGTTCTTCTTCAGTAGTAGGATCCGGTTGCGTTTGCGGCTGCGATGCCGGACGCTGAACTGGCGACGTTTCGTCATGTTCAATCAAGCGTTCGATCGCTTTATGCGCTTCGTCAGCTTTGGCCAGTTCTCGTCGCTGAAGTTGTACGGAGCGTTGCAAGTCGGGAGAAATAGCAATCAGGTAAGCGGTAACCTGCCACTGTTGCAACTCGCTAATGGGGCTGAGCAAGTCACTGCGCTCGGCCATTCGTTTTACTGTCGACCACCAGTTCTTGGCCGCTCGCGGTTTCGCCAATACTGTCCGCAAGTCATGGCAGCCTGTGCATTGGTTGTACAACACCGCGCGGCCGGCCTCCAAACCTCGCGTCGATGCCAATTCGCTACGAAAGGCAGCATCTTCCTGGCCAGCTTCCTCCAGCAATAAACTCACGCGTCGTAAACTTTCCTCGCGTGAACCGCTGGGCAACGCTTGGTTGCGCAAGTAGCTCTCACGTAGAGAAAATGGTACCGACAAGAAGATCACTAGAAACGTGCAGATCATCAAGGTTGTGCCCAGAAACGGTATCAGTGTCCCTTCCAGATGCCGAAAGAACTGAACAATGGAAAGTTTTAAGATCAAGATAGCGCCAATTACCATCCCCAGCGTTAAATGAACAACGGTCCGCGCGGGGAGTTCAATTTGATATTCCCACATGCGTGGTACCATCTGCCACATTAAGACGACGTAGATGCCAACATAGGTATAGCCCAAAATTCGATGGACGTTAACCAAAGATCGTGGCGCTGAACTTTCGAGTTTTTCTTTGTCGTAAGGATAGCCCCACAGATGGTACATCAAGAGCGTGGCGGCTAAACCGACGACGAAAAACGCAATACCTAAAATCGTGTTGACTGTAGCGCCCATAAGACGGATCTCCTCGTGGAAAAAATGTCACGCTGTTTTAATCAACATTAATGAACTTTTCAATCAGGTAGATGATCGGCCGTGAAATCCAAGCTCCTTATACGGTCTGTAAGTATGCTTTCGTGGAAACACAAACAACGACAACACGCCTAGAACAACGAATTAGTTGGAAATCGAAGTGTCACGCACATCGATGGCCGTTGCGGCCTCCATGATGGCTTGCTCAGTTGCTTCGGACGCCGAAAACATACCTGTTTGGCGTCCTTCACATAAGACGATAATCCGATCGCAGTTTAAGATTAGCTCCGGCAACTCGCTGCTCGACATCAAGATGGCGATCTTGTTTTGAGCCAACTCATTGAGCAACTGGTAAACTTCAGCCTTTGCTCCTACATCGATGCCGCGTGTCGGATCATCCAACAACAGGAGTTTTGGTTGATTCAATAAAGCTCGGCCTATCAAGCACTTTTGCTGGTTCCCACCACTGAGGCTTTGAATCTCGGCCTCTTGACCCGCTAATTTGACTCGCAGACGTTCGATGATAGAGCGGCATACCGAGCGTTCTTTTCTTGAAGAGATCCAACCTAGACTTGTAAATTGTTCAAGCGAACTTAAAGTCACATTTTCGCGAACAGTCAGATTCGTAAACAAACCGAATCGTTTTCTATCCTCAGTGACCATGGAAACACCGTGTCGAATAGCATCTTGCGCATGTTTGAACTGAACTTGTTCGCCCTGCAGACGGATATCACCTCCGAATTCATCGCCACAACACCCGTAAAGGCATTCGAATAGTTCAGTTCTTCCCGCTCCCATTAGTCCAGCAACGCCGACAACCTCGCCAGCATGGACGTCAAAGCAAATGTCTTTCAATCTCCAATGTTTGGCATGGCCCGGCCACGATCGCCATAGTCCACGCACTGCAAGCACTGGTTGCTCTCCGTTTTCACCATGCTTCGACGCGCGGCGCAGGTCTGTCTGCACGAACTCCCGTCCGACCATCATTTGTGCGATTTGTCTGGGCGTAACGTTGGCGGTGTCCACGGTATCGATGTACCGCCCATCTCGCAGGACCGCGATGCGATCCGACAAATGAAATATCTCTTCCATTTTGTGAGAAATATAGAGAATCGTGACGCCGCGTTGCCTCAAGCTGGTGATGACCCGGTAGAGCCGAGTCACTTCGCTTTCGGTCAGTGCGCTGGTAGGTTCGTCCATGATCAAGATTTTGGCCCCGAGTCCGATGGCTTTCGCGATCTCCACAAGTTGCTGATCCCCCACACGTAGCGCGCCCACTCGAATGCTGGGAGAAATCTCACATTGCAACTGATTCAAAAAAGCTGCGGCCCGTTCATTCATTGTCTTTTGGCACAGCAAACCAAACCGCGACAGTTCTCGCCCCAAGAAGATGTTGGCCGCGACGGAAAGTTCATCAACCAAATTCAATTCTTGATGAATGATACCAATACCAAACCGCTCGGCATCTTTAATTCCTGAGAATCGGACGGTTTCGCCATTCACGACGATGTCGCCATCGTAGTCTAAATGTTGTCCGCAGAGAATTTTCATCAAGGTGCTCTTACCAGCACCATTTTCGCCACAGATCGCCAGCAATTCCCCGCGCCGGATCTGAAACGAAACATTGTCTAAGGCAACGACCCCACCAAACCGCTTCGATACGGAGCGAATTTCGATTTGAACTTCGTTGTTTGCACCCATGGCAGACATTTATAGTTTGGACAGAGCGTGCGATTTCGTTTTGCCGAGTTGCCAGGCAAGAAGTTTGATAAGCGACAACACACTCGATGTTACCAGGGCCACGATTATCCCGATAAGCCACGAGTTCGCGACTTGGTCAGACAAGGTCAAACTGAACGCGATCACTGATCCAAACAACAAACCGATCGAAATCAAGGCGACGACACCTAGGGCACCTGGGAAAAACTGTTTTCTCCAACCTGCGGACGAACCTGTGACTTCATTCAAGGCCACGGCCAACACCACCAGCAACCCAACAATCATCCCCTCATAATTTGCTGAATTTCCGCTGGTGATTAATTTCGCCACGGCATCGATGACTACTCGCAAAAACAGCGCACCCAACACGACTCCCGACACTCGCCCGACGCCACCGGAAAGACTGCAGCCCCCGATTACTGCCGCGGCAATGGCAAAGAGTTCCCCCCCGGTGCCTTGACTTTGTGGGTCTGCCAATAAGACGCTGCTGGCCAACAGCATGCCTGCGATCGATGCAGTTACGGCAGCAAAACAATATGCAAACCATTTGAGGCGATCGGTACGAATACCGCTCAGACGCGCTGCGGTTTCATTTCCCCCCATCGCATAAATATGCCGCCCCATCACCGTGAAATTCAAGATCAACCAAAGAATAAGGGCCAGCGTCAAGAAAATCGCCAGCGGTAACCACCAAGGTGCGTTTGTAAGAAGGTATCGAGAATCTTGGATGTTCACGATCACGGCCTCGGCACCAAATTGCTTCGAAACAGCCTTATTCATGACGATCGAGAGCGAACGCAAGCCGACCAAGGAAGCCAACGTGGCCACGAAGGGGGGCAGTTGCACAACCGTAATCAGCCAAGCGTGGAGCGATCCCACTAATATTGCAACACCAATCGTAATCAGTGCCGCAATGCACACCACCCACACCGGCACAACTCCCGTCGGATCATCGGCATCCGGTTGCAACAACTTGCAAAATACCATGGTAGTGATGCAAACAAGCGAAGCACTCAGGGCGATCATCGATCCACTGGATAGATCAATCCCACCGGCGATAATCACGACTGCCGCTCCGAGGGCAAAAATCCCCAAAATGGCAGCGGGCCGTAAAATCAGTGTCGTGACATTGTCAAAAAATCGTTCCGTGTAAGCATCGTTGAATATGGCCGTGACACCAAACACAACGAAAATGCCAAGAATCAAAACGATTTCAGTCAAATACTTTTTTACGAATTCCATAGGCCAGCGAACACGATGTATTTTAGGAACCGGTCAATCCACGCTCTTTGAGCCAGCTATCGAATTCACTGATGGAATAGAATTTGATCTCAGGATCGAAATCTTCTTTGACCAAAGGTGACCCAGCCGGAACGATAACACGTACGTCCGTATGATGAATATCGCCGTCTGGAGTCGTGATCGTTTTTGAGGCAGGATCATAGCCGGGATACAATTCTCGAATTACGTTTGCGTCATCTTCCAGCAATGCTCGCATTAATCGAGTGCCCTGATACCCCATCTCATAGGGATTCTGCGCAACCATCGCATCGATTTTACCTGCTTTGATATGGGCAATCGCTTTGGGAGCAGCATCGAATACTACGACCGTGACCTTGTCGCGGATCGACTTCTCATCGACGACCGTCACAATTGCATGAGCATCGTAAGCCCAGATGCCAACTAACGTGTCAAGATCGGGGTGGTTTTGTAGTGCATTGCGAACATTGTCTTGCGCAACGTCGGATTTCATATTGTCAGCGAATCCACCCGCCTTAACAAAATTATCCCCAGCTCCATTCGCAAAACCGGTATTTCGCTCGATCACGTTGGCCACGCCTTCGATGCCATAGAAGGTTGCATATTTCCCACCTTCGGGACGCAATTTTTTGGCGGCCAAGCCCATTTGTCTGCCGCCGAATGTGTTCTCCGTACCCAAGTATGCGAAACGAGTGTCTTTGAACCGATCGCGGTTTACATCGGAATCGATGGTAACCACGACGACTCCACGATTCCGCAAATCTCGCATCGCCGCTGCCATCGCGGCATTGTTTGGATCGATCACCGAAATACCGACTGCGGCAACATCCGTTTGAGCAATGTATTGTCGCAACTTTTCAACTTGTCCCTGAGCCGTAGCATCATTCTTGTCCATCACGACGCGCAGGTTCGTAGATCCGAGATCGAGATCTCTGGCGGCTTGTTCCATTCCGCTGCGCATCGCATCCCAAAACGGATCGTCTCCGTTCGTTAAAAGTATGATCCGCTTGCTCTTGCTACAGCCGAGTGTGACTCCCATCAAAGCAATCAGAATCAACACCACACCGATATTGAATTTTTTCAACATATTTTCACCTTCCGCACAGTAAATGAACCGGCACAATTGACGTCGTTCTGCTCACCGACGTCACGTCACTTGAGGACGCGTAGCCTTACAGAATTACTTCGACCCAGCCCGCTGCCACTACGCCAACGTGCACCGCAGGCAGCCGAACTCACGGGATATATCGCGGCGTTCCTGCATTCGATTGGCGGCGGTTCGTTCAACCAGGCAACTGACAAGTTGTTGAGTAACCCCAGCCGAGTGCGCTTGTTGGCCTCGCGTCAAAAATGCTTCCCAAATTCTAAACCGAATCTGAACGATTTGTAACATGGGGTAGCTGCGTTCGGCAATAAAATAGATGAGGAGACGACAACTTGCTCCAAAACACCGCGGAAGGTCGCCAGCTAACGTTACCGCCAAGGTTGAATCCGCACATAGGTTAGACTCCGCCAGAGCCACTCGAAAGGGCCGAAGCGAAAATAGTGTAGCCACACGGGCGACCAAACCAGTTGGAGTACCCAGATTCCCGCGACGATGCCCAACTGCTCAGTTCGCGATACTTGGCCAAACCAGCCTAGGCCAAATCCATAAAAGATCGTCGTAGCAAGCACCGACTGCATCAAATAATTGGTCAACGCCATGCGCCCAACCGCCCTCAACGCATATTGCAAACCGCTCAGGAAGCGAGTTCGTTGCCATAACGAAAGTACACCGATATACCCCACAGCCACAAATACGCTGCCAACATAGTTGGGCAACGGCCCAAAAAACATTGAGTATTCCATTCTGAACTGCTCGGCAATGTTCTTTTGTACACCGAACAGCGCCAACGTAAAGCCAACGCTCAAACAAATCAAAATGGTTCGCCGATACTCTTGTAGCGATCGCTGGTTCGTCAAATAGCCTAGTTTAAAAAGGGCCATTCCAATCAACATCATTCCGCTCGCGCGCCAAAACAATATGATGCCGAACACGAACGTCTGCATCGTGGTCGCCATACTAGAACGCTGCTTGAACTGGTCGAACCAGGACCCCCGGTACGCGTCAACTTCCGCAGCAACCCTTTCGGATGAGGGGAGCCAACTCTCGCGAAAATTCTCAATCGTCCCCTGCGGCATAAATCCCATACTCGCCCCGACACCGACATTAAATACGAAGGGGACTGTCGCAGAACAAATTCCCAAAGCCAACAAGGTCCGCGGCGACATCTTGCGAAAAAAGAAAACCGTGAAACCGCAAATTGCGTAGGAATACAGGATGTCGCCGAACCAAATGAGATGTGCATGGAGTATGCCGAACAACAGCAGCCACAGCATCCTTCGACCATGGATCCAGAATGGGCTTGCTCCACGGTCTTTGACACGATCGGTCAAAAGAATAATGCCTGCTCCGAACAACATCGAAAATATCGCCATCATTTTCGACTCAAAGAAAACTTCCGTGATCCACCAAACCCAGAAATTACTGCCGGCAAAATCACCGAAGGCTTGTGGATTGCTATATGCAGAACCGATCATCGCCATTGCTTGAATGTTGACAATCAATATTCCGAGCAATGCAACTCCGCGAATCAAGTCAAGTGACTCGATACGCTGGCGAGTTGGCGACAGAGAATCGGGATCGTTGGTTTGCAGAGGTTCCAGTGACATCACCCTCTTTTGTTTGCGTCAGCCTCGACAATTGTGGAATCCAATATTATTGGGCATTAGGAAATTCGAATCAAAAATCCTACCGCTGATCCTTTTCAGTTTTTTTTCGGTTTCTCTTTGGGCTGGAGCAACCCAGCACTTGAATGATAGATTTTTTTGCGTCGACTCACCGTAGTTGGAGTCTCACCAGCCAACTGCAACTGCAAGTCTTTAATTAAGGCAATCGTAAATGGGCAGCGAAGAGTCTTGACGCGAAAATCGATGTACTCTTGGTATTCCTCAGGCAAGACATTGAGCAGGTACTGGGAAACGACTTCGCGCCGAGGTACACCGATTTGATACTTCCGCCAAATTTCACCCAATGTATGAACGCCCGCATCTCGTCGTCGGTGAATTTGCGACATGCGAGCAATCAATTTGGGGTTCACCCTCGCTAATTGTTCGATCATTGCCGCGCGTTCAGGATCCAGGGCTTCGTCCAGATAGGCCTCGAGGTCGGCATCAGATATATCGTCGTTCATTTCCTGCGGATCAAGTGAGATTCGAAACGTTAATTGGCCAGAGGGCGGGGCCGTCTCTTGACAAATTTTCCGACTAAGGCCGTCAATCGCGTTTTCTTATGCGAACAATTTCTTAAGTCCGCCAACGGACATGCGAAATTTCTTGCATTCCACACGACTTACACGCTTAAATTGAAACCGACGATACCCGTATACAATTTCAATTCTAGTAGTGGTGCAAAGAATCAGCAACTCCCAACATTAGTCTGATCACCGAAATTCTAGGTAACCAGCGGATCTTCTGCCGTTTGTCAACCACATTCTCTCCCGTCATCATCTTGCACTTGAATGAAGCCTAACTTCAAACCGCAACGCGTTGCGACCTCGGTTGGAGATACAACCATGCTGCCTTCGCTGGCGATAGGCGTTCACAGTTGGCATATTTCAAACTGAAAACACGTATCAGGAACGACCATACGTGCGCATCGGGGTGGAGAAGTACAGGGAAGGAGATTGGGTAACTCGTGGCCCAACATTGACGGCCATCGCCAGCCAACAGAGAAACCGCGGCTAAACCTCCCGCTTTGGGCCTACTGTTTACTGACCATCTTGCTGCCGTGCTGTCATGGGAACGTCGGATTCTTACCGCGGATTCCTAATTTAACAAGCTTCGATAGCGGCATCACGATTAAACGCCGTAGACTCGACAAGCTCAATTGTATATTGTTCGCGTTGCAATCGCGCGAACGAGACATCAAATTCGTTCAACTGGCAGAAAGCAGAATTCTCGGATTTTAGTCCACCGCATCCAAAGATGAGGGAAACCATGAATCGCTTGTATCATGTCTCAGCATTGATCTTACTTATGGTTGTAATCTCAACGCCCAGCAAAACGACGGCCCATGAGTTTCGAGTTGAAACCGAAATCGTGCGCCAGGGCGAAACAACTCCAATTTCCAACAGTCTTACACTGTCTGAAAGTGGAATCATTTATGACTTCTTGCTTGCCAAGCCTGGGAGCAACAGTAACATCTTTGCGGACGAGATCGCCATTTACGACACCAAAGAAAAGAAGTTCATCCTGATCAACGTAACCCGTCGCATTCGCACGACAGTTTATGATTATCAAATAGCGCGGCTCCTGACGGCATTGAAATCAAATGGTGTGATCAAAGATGACTTTTTGGTGAATCCAGTATTCGAGGAGTCTTACGACTTGAGCTCAAACTGGTTGACATTGACAAGTCCACGCCTAACCTACCGCGCGCGGGGTAGCAAACCGCAGGATGGTACGCGACTGCCCGTTTTTAACGTTTATCTCGATCAATTTTCGCGTTTGAAAGCTACTGAGCCGCGGGGTATGCCTCCGTTTGCTCGCCTGGAATTGAATCAAGCAATCAAAAGGTACGGATTCATTCCTGAGGAAATCCACCTAACGTTAAGTACTGGCGACGATGACGAAAGCAAAACGCTTCAACTCACGTCGCGACACAATGTTCTTTGGCAACTATCCAAACAAGATCGCGAACATATTGAGTTGGCAAAAAAGTACTGGATAACCTTTGAGGAAGTTGACCTCAATCGATATCGAAACTTGAATACCACTGCAAATTCGAAACAGTAGTCGTTGCCAATTACCTGCACAGTATTCAGTTCCAGCCGTTTCCGAACGGTCTTGAAAACTGTGTGGAAACAATGCTACTTGCGGTCTCCAATATGCTTCAGCCGATGAAGACGGCATTGCTTTGTCATCGAATACTAATTGCACCCGTGATCGAGATGGACGTGATCGAGACGGACTCGTTAAACTTAGGGCCCAATAATGTGGGACACTTGAGCATCGAGTTAGCTCCCCACCCCTACTAGCCGCGAGAATTCCAGAATTTTCGGCTCATCGGTGGGGTGGCAGGGTAATTAGGGTAATTTGAAACGAACAATTCGAAATTCCGGTGTTTTTTTCTCGTGTCGATTACGGACCTAAAAATTAGTTTTCATCGATTCGGCCACGTTTTTGTTAAATTTATTGCAAATTCCGTGCGATGGGATATAATAAGGGGGCTTTGGACTCCATACAGCAGGCAATAACGTGATTTGGATTCGCCCGATGGGCAGAGCTTTTTGTCAAGTTTCTAAGAACAAAGCGGATTTAGCGAAATAAAAATACAACATTGCGCATCGTGTAGCTAGCGGTGTAGTGTAAGTTCCGATTTCATTGCGATAACGGGGATACACAAATAGAAAAGAAACAAGAATTCCGACACAAGACGATGGGTTGTCGGGTTATTTATATGGCGGAATGATGAGCGGGGTTTAGAAGACTTCGGAGACGCGGACGTGTTTGAGATCAAGCACAAGAAAACAGGCGAGATATTGCATACGCTCGACTACCAGTCGTTGCGGGGTGTTACGTTGCATGGCATCGACTTTCAAAACGCCGATTTGGTTGGGTTAGATTTTTCTGGGGCAAAGTTCCATACGTGTAATTTTGCTGATGCTGATTGTCATGAAGTCAATTTCTCGGGTGCTAGTTTCAACAACTGCTTATTGAAACGAGCGATTCTTCATGATGCGATCCTTGTCGATGCAAATCTATCTGATGCTCATTTGGACGTTGCCGAACTCAAGAATGTTAATGCAGAAAAGCTTATTATGCGGTACGCCAAAGCGAACAACGCTGACTTCTCAGGCGCAAACCTCAAGAATGCTGATTTGAGTTTTTCTGATCTACGAAGCAATTTCAGCCGGGCAAATTTGTCGTCGGCGAACTTGTACGGGGCCGATCTGACGAATGCCGACCTGACTCACGCAAACCTGGAAAAGGCCGACATGTCGGGCGCAAAAATCATGAACGCTAAGTTCAATTTTGCTAAGATGGCCGGGAGTATCGGCACTAACGGCATGCCATGGGGGGCGCATACAACGAAGACCGCAACCAAAAAGGCGTGGTGGCAGGTTTGGCGTCGCGCTGCCGTATAACGCTTTCGTTCCAAAGTTTCCCCATTTTCTTTTCTCGCCAGTAATCCGTTTTGGATTTCTTCACTGTATCCTTTAACTCTCGTTTGGGTTCATTCTTCTCAGGCATTCCTGGCGTAAACGTTGATCGCCTGCGCAGATTCTTGCCAAAGTGCATTGCGGATTTTGACATGACTGTGGCAGTTCGTAAAATTTCGACTTAAACAAATGTGCTTTCTAATTTTGAGATTATTTTTCGCCCTTTTCGAAGCTTGAATCCCCCAGCATTCTTTTGAATTTCTTAAAAAAGATTCACATCGAAAACAATTTGATTTATAAATCGAAAAGGTTTACGCAAACTGAATCACAAGCACTGCATGCTGAATAACTTCAGAAAAAAATTGCTTATTTCATGGTATCCAAACACTTCTTGATTAATGCCGTCTATAATGCAATAGTGGTCTTTAATCATTACCGCAAAAGCTGTAATGTCCCATTAATAATAGTTCGCAGAACGAATGTAGGTTGCCGCATGACTTTCATTCAGTATCCTTCTTCGGCTCAGACTGTGGACAAACTGCGATCACTTTTGTTGGTCTCAAAACGAACACCATCATTTATTGTCGAGATATACCGTGTTAACTGTCCGCCCAAAAATATCCGAGTTGACGTTTCGGCTGTTCGGGCGCAGTCTTCACCCGGAGCTATTCCAGTTCTATGCATCTCGGCAATTGGAGCGTAAGCTCTATCACTTGAACGTGGCCATCATCAGTTCAGGCCACGTCATGACGCTTTCATGCGGTGACCTTGTATTGGCTGAAGTTTCCGCAGCAGCTCAACAAGAGTTGCCAACTCAAAGGCAGATCTTCTCAGAACCGATCGTAGCCAATCACCAACGTGATGTGTCAATCGGCGAACGAATTCGATACCAAACTTGGGTACACCTTGAATCCGCAGACCCGACTCGACTTGCGGGCATTCAATACCAGTTGCTCGAAGCATCGGAATACGAGGGACTTGTCTACCAGTTTCAATCGAGCGGCCGTTTGGCTTTTGGCGGCATCAGTTACGTCGACATTCAAGCGCGCGACCGAGTTATCAAGATCAGGTCGTTCCACACATTTCCAGATGCGTACACAGTTGTCAAAAACGAAACGCGTTTGACGATACTCGACTAATGCCACCAGCCGTCTAACGCGACGCGGTCAGCAAATCCCGGCCTTCTTTTCTCATCGAAAACGACCATTCGGGACTCTCCCGGCTGTCAGAATCCAACTACATGCTGATTTGGCTTATTGCCATCGAGATACGCACGCACCATTGGACGACCAACAGGCTGGCTATGGCGACTAGGCCGCGTACCATCCAGGTTTCGCCAAAGACTTGGCGTCCACCGCTCACAAGAAACAGCTGCGCGGCGCGAAACGGGATTTGAGCCACCACGAACGCATAAACAAAGAAGCTGGCAAAGTTTAGCCTAAACGCAGTCGCCAAGTCGCCATGGCTGATCGAAATAAACGATCGTGTCAAACCACAACCGGGACAACCGATTGGAAACACGCGCTTAAACGTGCACAATTCCGGAAGCGTGAATGCACCAAGTTCGACCGATTCCGAGTTAGGGGAACGCAACAACACCGACAGCAGCAGAATCAAACAACTGACAACCATGATAATAACATGGGCCGTTTTGGACCGGAAAAACAATCCATCATCCTGAGGAGCCAGTTGGCAGTTGACAAATTCCGCTTCCCGTTCGTCAGGCGCAGCCGGACAGTCGTTCGTCAGTTGATCGTTGGTTGCGGATGGGGAGTCAGTTAACAACGCTTTCTTCTTCCATCTTTTGAATGTATTGTCGCAGTCGCTCGTTTTCGTCGGAGACGTCTTTGAGCAAAAGCAAGTTTTGAACGCGTTTGATTAGTTCAATTCTCGTAAATGGCTTGGAGAGAAAATCGTTTGTCCCTGCATCTACGGCACGTTCGATGTCACCCAACTCATTCAATGCGGTCACCATCAGGACCATGATGTTCTTGGTTTCGGGCGAGTTCTTCAACTGCTTACAAACCTCGAAACCGCTCAATTTCGGCATCATGACATCGAGTAAGATTAGGTCAGGTGAAAATGCGGCCGTTTTTGCCAAAGCGTCGGCACCGTCAATGGCAAATTCAAGTTCGGCGTCAAATTCACATAGATGAGCCTCCAACAAATCTCTGTTTTGCTCATTGTCATCAACGATTAAGATCTTATTCTTTTCCAAAGTTATACCTCTTTAGATTACAGAAGTGCCAATCGCAACGCGCGGTAACCTGAACATGAATCGGGCAACCAAAGTCCAGCGGGAAAATGATAGGATGCACTGCATCCGTATGTCCAAACGATAATTCCTGCTTACGTTGTCGAGACTTGCGTCGACATCAAAATTATATCCGATTAAAGGCTGAAATCGATAGCTGTCACATCTCGGACGCCCGGCATGCAAGACATGCTTTTTCGAACAGAACCACTGCCAATTATGAACGGCCGAACGCGCTCACACTCTAGTTATTCGGCGGCCTCCACGTTTTCATCCAATTGCGGGTTAAAGTGGGTCAACAATCGCCGCCCCTTGTAGATACAATATGCCAACTCTCCGCACACTGGTGCTTCTTCAGAGCATTGCGAAAACCAAAACACTTGTTGTCCATCGGCAATTACTTGACCAGACTCGCTTACCTTACGCGCGCTCGCCACGAGAATGTGTTCACCGAAAAACAAGCCAAACAGAAGCGGTTCCACGTGTTGATAGCCCTGGTCCGCGATTTCACGCAAGCGGGTATCGCACGCATTTCGATATGCGACACAGGCACGTTGATAGGGTATCTCCAAAATATCTTCATGAGCCGCATGCCAACCGGCGAAAGCGGCGTATTGATCAAACCGGCTTAAGCCAGTCAAATCGGCTGAAAACACAAACGTCAACGGACCTGTTATTCCAACGTTCCGGTATACGCCTGACGGAGACCTAAACTTGAACTCTACCAAATAACATTCAACGGCGTCATTGTAACCTGGCCAAAACAAGGTGCGACGATCAATCACCGCAACTTCACTCGGAGCAAATCCCATTTGCGACGGCTGTGACAGCCACAACGCCAACTGGCTCTCTGCGCGTTTATCATCAGTTTTGAATTGATCATCGATTTCGTCCGCCAAGCCCAACTCCTCAGCGTATTGGATCACGCGCAGGCGAGTTACCGGTTCGTCTAGCAGTTCAAACAATTTATCTTTGCTCGCTTTATCGCCTAATCGACATAACGCGGCTGCTGCTTCAACTTGAATCCGCCGATGCTTTAACTCCATCGCATCCCGAAGCTTGGGAATTGCCGCCTCCTGCCCTATCAGAGCAAGAGCATCACATAAGGAAACAACCAGCGCAACACTTTGCTCCAATTTGTCACTAATTTCAGTTGGGCTCGCGTCTCTCGGGAAGTTCCCGGATTCAATGCGACCCAAATGATTGGTCAATGACTGCAGCATGGCACACAACGCAGCACTTCGACACGTGGCCGGATGTTCTACGACCAATCCGCCACGAGTCAGGAAATTTGCCAGATCGAGAATTGGCGCACCGAAATGCACATGTTGTAACCCTTCCAGTAATCTGGGAAAGGCCAACGCAGCAATTGGCGCGCGGTCGCTAAATAATGGCTGAAAAGCAACAACAATTCCTCGACTGTGCATGGGAGGATCATTGATCACGAAATCATTAAAGACCGCCAAGGAATTCTCAGTCCCAATCATCGCCAACCACGCCAACAAATAATGGCGCATTTCCGACTCTGCATCTAATCGCGGATAAATCGATCGCAGATGTTGTAACACGATTTGCTCATGATCAGGCGATGCCTGCATACAACCGACTTGCGTTTTAGCTCGCTTGATTAAAGAAACAAACACGAGCTTGCTTATCGCCGCCAAACCAGTTTCGTTTTGTTTCTCCTTAATCGCCAAGCGGGTATACAGCTCGGCGAGCAAACTCTCGACCTCGGAATCAGTCATTTCCTCGATTTCTGGACCATACGCACTCAAGTCACCTGGATTACCGTGTTGTGAGTCAACGAATTCAAACAGTTGATCCAGTTTTTCAGTTGCCATTGCTTTAGCCATTCTCACAGCATCCTTGTAGCCAACATTCAAAATCGTTCAGCGTGCAGGTTTACCCGTGTATCATAAAACAGCGAACAGCTAAATTGCCGAACGTCGACCTCCGGATTACTTAACATAGCGAAACCGCTTAGCAGATCGTCTGATTATAATCTATACGATCGCACAGCGCTTCAACCAGTCCTAGGCCCCAGTTTGGCGATCTCCGTGGCAGCACGATCATTGAGGATCAAGCAAAATCATTGTACCTAACATGGACGCCGTTCTGGCACTGTAAATGGGCCTGTTTCTTATTGCATGATATGATAGCGGCTTGGATTCCGGCTTAATTGATAAATAAATTCGCCGTCACCGACCATGGACCCCGGACCTCACCGCGAGATGACTATTTTTTCCTAATTAGTGGCCATAAACCAAAACCTGGCGTTTGAGTTTGAAGCAATCGCATGTCCAACCGCTGCCGTGCCCCATCACGAGCCAGAAAGTCCCAGCCTGGAGGACTGGAAATGAAAGAACGCAAACCATTCACGATGGGACTGAGAAACCGTGCGCCAACATCAATCCATTCAATCAAGTAGCATTCACTCAGCTTGGAGTTGGAAAATGATGGATTACCGGCTATATTAAGAGTTCCAAAAAAATGGTTCAGTCAAACTCGCTTACGGTCGTGTGCCGGCGATACCAAATGCGCGGCTGTTTACACAGTCTTGAACGGTGAACCTGGTGCATCGTTGCTCAAGCCTTCGCACTTCTTCATTTTGCTCATAAAGCTAGTATTTAATCGATTCTGAAAACGTGGTTAGAAATACCGAAAAACGCAAACAGCGTCTGTCGTTCGACGCTTTGGGTTTGCAGCCCGATCTCTTAAAGACAATCGAATCCGTAGGTTACGTGAAACCTACGCCCGTGCAAGCTGGCGTCATTCCATTGGCGCTCGAAGGGCACGATTTGATCGGGCAAGCTCGCACCGGAACCGGAAAGACCGCTGCTTTCGTACTTCCGATTTTGCAAATGCTGGAACGCAATCACGCCGACGACATTGTTCCGCAGGCGCTCGTCTTAGTGCCGACGCGGGAACTGGCTGTGCAAGTGCAAACGGAATTCGAAAAGTTGCGGGGCGATATGCCGTTCCGCTGTGCCGCTATTTATGGTGGTCACTCGCTTCGCACGCAGATGAACCAATTGAAGGCGGGATTGGATGTGGTGGTTGGGACGCCTGGACGAGTACTGGACCATTTAAAGCGCGGCACCTTCCGCACGTCCTCTGTCCGTTGGCTCGTCTTGGATGAAGCGGATCGTATGCTCGACATCGGATTCCGTCCGGATATCATACGGATTGTAAAACGGTGTCCGGTTGAACGACAAACATTGCTGCTAAGCGCCACGCTGCCAACCCCCATCCTCGATATTGCTAAACGTTATATGCGGCGCCCGAAGCTAATTAATTTTTCCACCAAGTCACTGGCCGCAGAAACCATTGAGCAGTTTTATTTCTCCATCGCTGAAGAGCAAAAATACAGCTTGTTATTGAAATTGCTAGAACGGGAACAACCTCAACAGACGATCGTATTCTGTCGTACGAAATGGGGTACGCAGAAACTGTTCCGTCAGTTGGAAAAAGACTTTAACGCCGACGCGGTTGCTACGATCCACGGCGACATGTTGCAGAAGCAACGTGATCGAACGATGAAAAGGTTTCGGGATGGAGAAACTAAAATTTTGGTTGCGACGGACGTTGTAGGTCGAGGGATTGATGTTTCAGATATCTCCCACATCATCAATTTCGATATACCGCAACTGAGCGATGATTATGTACATCGTGTTGGACGGACGGGGCGAATGGGGCGGCAAGGAATCGCTTACACGTTTGTAACTCCAGTTGAGAGAAACCTTCTGGATGCGATCGAGAAACGAATCGGGAAACCCCTGATTCGCGACGAAATCGCCGGCATTGAATCGATCGAATGGCTAAGCTCTTCCGGCCGAAGCCGCTACCGCCGAGCGCTATAACGACTTTTTTTCTATTGCTATGGCCATTTCCGATGTCGCTGGCTTTTTGGATGGAGAACTCGATCCGGCGTCAGCAATCGACGATCCCGACAAGCATGTCGCCTGCCTGCCTTACCGCGAAACATTCCGAAAGCTCGGCATTCTGGGCGTCCCATTCGAATTATTGGAGACGTTGATTCTGCAGACCGCAGAGCTGTTGCCCAGCTTGAGCGATCCTTCGCGGGCCATCAATAACCTGGAGCGTTTTTTTTTGGCCTCGCGGAGCCCACTTGCTCTGGCATGCCTTTTCCAACGGGACAAGACCGGCCTACCGATCTTATTGAAGATCTTTGCCAACAGCCAGTATCTGGCCGATATATTGATCAGTGATCCTGAAAGCTACGACGCCTTACGTCTCTTCGCGGGGCAACCGATCGCGCGTGCCACATTGATTCGCGAAATCTGCGATGAGGTTGTAAAGGCCCACAGTGCTATGGCAGCCATGCGCATCTTGCGTCAATTCAAGCGGCGCGAGACCTTGCGCATTGCCTACGGCGATATCGTCGCTCAACAGGATATCAGCACTGTTACCCAACAAATTTCTTACTTGGCTGATGGAATTTGTCAGGCCGCTTTAATCTTCGCTGAAAAATTGTTGCAGCCAAAATATCAATGGCCGATGGTTGATGATCATCGCTGCAAGTTCGTGATTTTCTCGCTGGGCAAATTGGGAGGTAACGAACTAAATTATTCCAGCGATATTGATTTGGTAATGATCTATGAAGCCAATGGCGAAACGTCAGGTGACAGGAAGATCAGCAACAAAGAATATTTCCAGCGATTGGCCAGTGAAACAATCAAGTTGATTTCCGAAACAACCGAGTTGGGTTCGGCCTACCGCGTCGATATGAGATTGCGCCCGGATGGCCTGCAAGGCCAGTTGGTCATTACCGCCGATTCGGCCCTAACGTACTATGACATGAAGGGACGCAATTGGGAACGACAAGCCTTTATTAAAGCACGTCCGACCGCGGGTGATTATGAGTTCGGAAAGCACTGGATCCAACAACTCAAGACCTGGATTTATCCCAGTCGGTTGACGCATACCGATATCGCAGGAATTCAAACTCTGCGTCGCAAGATCGAGCGTCAGTCTGGAACAGGCCGTTCCCTACAGAACCAGCAACGCAACGTCAAAACAGGCGCCGGTGGAATTCGCGACATCGAGTTTGTGGTCCAGTTCATGCAGTTACTGCATGGACGCCATTTCCCTGTGCTACAGACAACGAATACGCTGGAAGCGCTACGCCGACTCGTCGAAATAAACTTGCTGACCAGCCTGGAACAAAGAATCTTGGATCAAAATTATCGCTGGTTAAGGCGGTTAGAACACCGCTTGCAGATCTTATTTGACCTACAGACTCACGTCATTCCAGACGACAAAAAAGAAATTGTGCGACTCGCTTTACGCATGGGGTACGGTTCTCAGACACAGGCAGACAATCATGCAGTGGCTCTGCAAGAGTTCGAAGACCAATGGGACCGCGTAACTAAGAGCAATCGCCGCATCCTCGATCACTTGCTGCAACAAGCATTTCGCAGCGACGATTCCGGCAAGACAAATGACGAAATCGACTTGATCCTCGACCCGTTTCCTGAAGCGACCTTCATCGAGACCGTGCTCAGCAAATACGGATTCGACGATTATAATTTGGCATATCAACATCTCAGCGGGCTCGCCAATGAAGACGTGAGCTTCCTGCCTCAGGCTCGATGCCGGCATTTCCTTGCCAGTATTGCCAAACCATTGCTAGAAGAAATCGCCAAGACTCCGGAGCCACTGCAAACGTTGATTGCCTTGAATCGCGTGAGTCAACACCTCGGCGGCAAGGCAATTCTATGGGAGCTATTCAGCAGCAACTTGCCGATCATGCATCTGTTCGTGCGAATGTGTGCGGCATGCCGTTATCTATGTGATCTACTGGTCAGTCACCCAGGGATGATTGATGGCGTCCTTGATTCGTTGTTGTTGCAAGACTTGCCCACGCGCAAGTTTCTGCTATCGATGCTTAGAGAATTGACTCACAACGCCAACGACATTGATCTAATTGTCCATGCTTTCAAGGCAAGTCAGCACTTGCATATCGGTATCCGGGACATCAACGATCGCGATCCGATAAGTGACACTCTAGCTGCGTTATCAGACGTGGCCGAAACATGTTTACGATCGATTACTGAATTCGAAATGAACATTTTCGTGCAGCGATACGGTCGGCCAACATGCAAGCAGGAGAGTATCGTAAGGCACTGTGAGTTTGTGGTCTTGGCTTTAGGAAAGTTGGGTGGGCGGGAGCCAAATTATCACAGTGATCTGGACCTAATGTTCCTCTACGAGTCATCTGGAGATACACTACACGAAAACCCGGACAAACAAATCAGCAATCAAGAATTCTTTAGCAGACTGGCGGCAGCGATCACGAAGCGGATTACTTCGCTTGGTCCGCACGGTCGGCTATTTGACATCGACAGCCGCCTTCGACCAACTGGCAAAAGTGGTGCCTTGGCGGTTTCTTTTGGAGAATTCGCGAGGTACTTTGCCGGTGGTGGCGGACAACTGTGGGAGCGTCAGGCATTGTGCAAAGCTCGGGCGATAACTGGCTCTTCCGCAGCGCGTCGCGCGGTCCGCCGACTGATCGGAAACGCAATTTTGGCCGAGCCGTGGAAGCCTCAATTCGCAATGGAAATTCGCGACATGCGTTTGAAGTGGCAGGATGGCGCCTCCGCAAAGAATTTGAAACGTGGACCGGGCGGGACAGTTGATGTCGAGTTTACTATTCAGATGTTGCAACTCAAATTCGCCAACGCCTTTCCAACGGTCCTCGTTCCCGGTACCCTAGCCGCTGCGCACAAGTTGCATGAAGCTGGTGTGCTTAATGTCGACCATTGGCACCTGTTTAGTACCGCTTATCGCAGGTTTCGATTAATTGAATCACGCCTGCGCTTGATGGATCTACCGAAGATGCACGACCTGCCACATGATGACACTGACCTTCGGAAGTTAAGTTACCTATTAGGAACGACTCAGCAGGCGTTAGAAGATGAGGTCCAATCGTTGCAAACGAAAGTGCGAAATGCCTTTGAACAGATCTTTGCAGCGGAGCAATTGCCCCACTCTTGATTGAGTAAGACGCGTGGATATGATGATTACCGACATACTGAGAAGTCGTTGCTCCATCAACGTGACGCATCGTTGCGCATCGGCGCGCATGGCGACAGTTTAGGCAACTTTTCGACCGGAGTAATCGCTCTCAGGCAGCCTGACGTTGACGATTGATGTCATTGACCAAGAAACTAATGCAATATTTTGGATCATGATACCGGGCCCATGATTTCGCGAAATGCCTAGCCGTGTTCGCATAGTGTGCAAAATGAGAAATCACCTCGGTAATTGCCGACTTGACCTGGCTGATATCGGCAAACGTGACCCCTACGGCCGAGGTGGGAAGTGACGTACCGGGTTTGCCTACTGGTGTTACACGTACCTGTTTGACACTGGCTGTCGAATCTTCGTAAGCGTTTCGAAAGGTCAATTTGTAATTTACGGCAGCGGCGGGTAATTGGAACAGCGCATAGACGGAACCACCGGCCGGTCGGTGCCCGACAATTTGCCTCTGGTCGCTGAGCAGCGTCTGGTCCGAGTCAAAAGCTTGAAATCGCAAATCCGCGTAGGTTCCTGGCTGTTTTGGCCAATGCCATTCGAATTGCACGGCCAGTGCCGCCGATGGCAAAATGACCTGACCTCCCAATTCAAAAGGATGTTGATCATGATCGAACGACAGGACCCCACCAGCCATGGGAACGTTGCGAAGCGAGTGATGTAGGCCCGCCAATTCGGTCGCTTTCCCTGTTTTCATCGACTCAGTCAAAGACTCGATGTAACGATAGGTCGGCTCCGCGAGCTGATTACTCAACCAACATCCTGCCGGAACGACCACGGGACAGCCTCTGGTTAAGTACTCGCCCATGACACCTGCCCGTCGCGCGTAATAGGCCCGGCTATCGTAGAATAGGAGCCCAACGTGCGTCGTCTCGATCAACCGGCGATAGTCGTCTTCGGCAATGGGATGGTCAATGAAATCGATTAATTGGTTCTGATCATGCGGCGGAATGTCGAACCGGATCGATTTTCGTTTAAAGATCTTGGGCGCAGGGCGTTGTAAACGGAGTTTGATCTTGGCTCCCGTCTTTCGCAACTCGTTCAAGTCGTTGATGACGTTGCCTAGTTCCTTCTTCCCCTTCTCCCGACGCAAACCTCCAGCGACCGTAAAGTTTATCTGGTCCGGTGTCGCGCTAAGCGCTCGACCTTGGGCCAGCGTCTGATCAACTGGATATGGCATCATACGAAAATGGGCAATGCCCAATTGATTGTATTGATCAGCCAATTCCTCAGTCGACGTGTAAAACGAGAATTGGTGATAGGGAATCGGTGCTAATGCAAATTGCATTACGTCACGTATTTGATCGATGCGCGATTTCTGTTTGCCATGACTCGAAGGGCGGCCTGGATAGATTCCGAAATGGAAAGCAATATGCCAATGAACCTGCACCGTATTTGGATTTGCAGCCAAATACTGGGCCAAACCCGTGAAATCCAGTTCGTTTGCCGTCATCAGCAATGCGTGGTCCTCAGTGTCCATCGCTTGCTCATGGAAGATTTTCTGACAATCTTGGGCGAATTCGCGCACATGCCGAATTTGCTGCACGCGTAGACGTCGTACCGCTAGCCAGCGATGCATTCTCGCAATCGCGGTCTTCGACTCGTCCTCAGTCGGCAAGTTCTTGACGCGCATCATTTCCTGCAACGCACCGAGTTGGCTGTATGGGGAATACACCTTTTTGCGAAATACAGGTCGCACTTCAGCATCAAGGGATTTTGAGTCAAAACGCCCAATCTCACGATTCGCGCCGATGATTACTTCGAAGCCTTGACATCTGGCTTCGCGCGCCAACAAGCGGACGGTGTCATAGTGATGACTTCCGACCTTGTCTAGAGAATGGTCTAGAATAAAAAAACTTGCCAATCCTTTGGCTCCTTAGTTTGTCGCGTTTCCGAGGCAAAGTTCTCAATGCTAAGAAAACATTAAGATCGAGGTTCGCCTCGTGCCAGTTCAATAGCGGGCATTTGATCCAAAAATCAAGAATGAGAAGTCCATAACTCATCTAATTCTCTGCAGAAATTTCACGGTCTCATCACATTCTGATGCATCAACATGTTACCGCGAGACATTGCAAGAATCGAAATGGTAATGGGTCGAGCATCATTGCGTCAATGTCAGTCGACCAAAATTGCCCCAAGCCATCCATAACGCCCAGGCTTCACAGCAAATCAATAGTCCATCTGGCCATGCATTTAGCGGTTTGCATGCGGAACATCTGCTTTTGCAGGCATGCGATAAGGAGAATCGTTAACACTCGTCTGGCGGTTTCGGCGATCCCCGTTTGCACGTATCGCGTCACCGTAACAGCGTAATTTCTTGGACACCTGCTCCCATTTCAGCAACGCATCTTCGACTTCGCAACGCTGTTGCCAAATCTCATCTAGCATTTTAGGGTCTGTAGAAGTGGTTAACTGGTTAAGTTGCCAATGCAGCATCCGCTTAGCGGCGCGATGTTGGGCTTCAAGCTGGCTAAAATATTCCTCGAATCGACGCCACTCGTTCCCGCAAGCGCGTTCGATTTCGGATAATGTTAGAATTTGATTTTGGACTTCATCGTAAACTCGGTACCATTCGGTATTCTTGCAATCTCCCACGCATGCCAATAGCGCTGCTTTTGTGTATGGAGAACTTTTTGTCGCGGCGGCCGTAAATTGAGTGCGTTCGTCAACCGCAGTATTGAACGTGGTGAGCAATCTTGGATTCTGCACAAAGATCAACTCAAACTTCTGCAGCGAATCGGGGCACGGTTTCGACTTAGTCGCCTCAGCAATCTCTGCTTTCGCGCGTTCTAAATCAAACGAACCATCCGGTTGGGCAACGACAATTATTGAAGCAACTTTGCATAACGGCCGTCGCTCGGGCCGGATTTTCAATTTATGCAGTTTGCCATGCCGCAACAATGATATGTAAATATCCTGTTCACCGAAATGGTCAATCAAATTCGCAAACTGCTCACAATTGAGAAGTGGCTTCGCTTCAAATTGCACCAATATGTCGTATTGCTTTACCCCCGCACGCCAGGCCGGTGACGGATCAGCAACCTCCAAGACCGCCAATCCATGTTCGATATTCAATTGCGACTGAATGATCGGCGTAATCTGTTGACAATCTACTCCGATCCAATATGCATCCCGCGCCGGGGTTACATCCAAACGAACGCCAACGTTAATCGACTCACCAACCGCGTGACTTGCCGCAAACTGTCCCGTATCTCCCTTTTGCGGAACTAGAACCAAAATTGCATGACATTGAACGTGCAACACAAAACTGAACAACAACAGGATAGCAATGCGGAGTCGTTGCATGGTTAGTTGATTGTGCCACTTAATTGGCCGCATGCGTCGTCGGAGTCTGTTATTAGCTATAGAAGTTCTATACATGAATTAAATTATATCGCCTTACGATCTGGTATGAACATGATTGATTCATCTACCGAAAACGTTTGAGATCAGAAGGATACACTTCGATTCGTTTGATGGGCACTTCATACAAAATGCCATTGCGTTCAAGGACTTCAACTTCGCTACTTATTTTTCTGGTCCGGTACGGTTTTTGTTCGAAGAGTTCGTCAACCGATTGAAACATGGCTAGATTCGAGTTTTGCGGTGATTCAACGGCACCCAATGTTACGGGAACAGTTTTTGTTACCGTTTGATCGACGACTTTATTGGTATTGCCACCGAAAATGATCGAATTGGAGTTGGTGTGCGAGTCAATTCGGCTCAATCGAAACATCACACTTGCAAAGACAATCGTGCAAACCAAGCCGACGACAACAAACGGCGACCGGCTATGCCGCAACCAACCGAATCGATGCCGCGAGGTACCGAAGCGATCGTTAAGAGATTTTCGGCCCGCAAATTGACTTAATTCATAATTCGCGGCGATCCCAACATCGCCGTCGTTGCCGACGGAATTGTCCTGTGTCAAGCACATGTCGATCAACGATTTCTCCGGCGCGGATTCATCAGAAGCCCGGCATGCAGGCAGTTCCTTACCAAAAAATTCCCTTCCTTCTGGCAGTTCTTCACTCAAGCCAACCGACTCATTAAACCCGCCTAACCCAAGGGCTTCAAAATTGATTTGCTTCAACTCTTTCTTTAACGCTTGGTCTTCCAAGAAAGCCAAAGAACACCGCTTCCAGCCATCTTCCGATTGATCCAAAATCTGCAAGACTTCCCGATACTCTTGGTCACTCAAACGACCTGCAACCAATTTTTGGAGCACGGTGTCGGAGATACGGAGTGGATTTCTGTCGTTCATGTGTTCAGTAATTCGAAAAACCGCGATGCGCTTTATCGAGGAATGGTATACGCAGCGATGTTAAACAGCGAAATGTTGCAGTTACTCTAATCCCATGTTTCCGGCAAACGAAATTTCTTTTTTCAATCTTGCTCGTGCACGATGTAATCTAGCCTCGACGGCACTGTGGCTAACACAAAGCGACTCTGCAATCTCCTGGTAACTGAGATCCTGTTGATACTTCATCTTTAGAATCAGCGCATCTTCGGGTCTCAAACGACACACGGCTTTTCGAACAAGGTCGCTACGTTCGCGGCTTAACAGCCAGTCCAACGGAGAATTTTCGCGCGTCTCCTCAACTGGCCGAACGCGGTCAGCGTACCGCTTGGTAAGGTTTCTGGCTCGCCCCATCTTACGCCGATATAGCAGGGTTTGGCGAATTGCCAACCGAAACAGCCATGGCGCGACTTTGTCGGCTTCTCGAATCGGCGCCAATTGACGTACGGCCGCTAGGGCTACTTCTTGCATTACGTCTTCAACGGCAGCTGGTTCACCCAAGCGTCGATAGACGATCGAACGCAACCATCGTTCGTGCTCGTTTAAGGCTTCTCCCCAATCGATGATGGGAGCTTCGTCGGTTCGCGAGTTTAATGCAATTTCCGGAGGAGTCATGACAATGTATTGTAACCGACATCGCTTCGCTCTTGCAGCGCACTCCACTTTTTTGAGTGACATTTGTCCAGATTTTGATTCCCCCAGCCCTAAATTAAGCTGACGTTTTATGTTAAAGTCTTTACAATCTTGGTGAATGTCCGTCTCGTCGGGACTTGGCTAGTTTTTTTACCGTAAAAACTCGGCAAAGGATGACACTTTTGGAACGCCGCGAATCGCGCTACAATAGCGGCATTTTACATCCGCATTAAGCTGGCATCGAACCGCAATCGCCCGGCGGTCCAAAAATAAAAGGAGGAAGCGTGAGGATTTTGTTGACCGAAGATGAGTTACGGAATGGCGTTGCCCGCTTGGCGGAAGAAATCCGCCAAGAGTACGGAAAATCTCCGCTCACGATCATCGGCATACTGACCGGCAGTGTCATGTTGTTGGCTGATGTCGTGCGTCAACTAGAAATGCCGCTGCGTGTGGGTGTGATCCAAACCAGTAGTTATCGCAATTCCACCACTCGAGGCGAGCTTTTTATCAACGCATCCATGATGCCTGATATTAAGAACCGCGATGTCATCCTCATCGATGACATTTTTGACACCGGGCACACATTAAATGAGGTCATTCGTGAAATAAAATCCTTCGGCCCAAAAAGTATTAAATCAGCCGTTCTGTTAAGTAAATCTGGACGTTGCGAAGTGCCCATCCGTCCAGATTTTTCGATGTTCGATATTCCAGATGAGTTCGTCGTCGGTTACGGTTTAGATTTCCGCGATGAGTATCGCAATCTGCCGTATTTAGCGGTACTTGAACCTCAAGACATTGTCGATTAGCCGAAGACGCAAAGTCCCGCGAGTCCAGGTAGATTCTCGACCGGCACTGGTTGTGACTCGGGAACATGTACGACATAACTATTGCGAAATTTAATGCGACTCGCCTTTGTAATTCGACGTTTCTGGCCATTGATGAATGAACCGGAATACGCCGCAGCTGATTTGGCTGAGGCCTTAAGCCAAATGGGTCACGAAGTCACGATTATTTCCAGCCGACCCTACGCAAATTGTCCATCGATGTTCACTTTTCGAAAGTCGATCGTTATTCGTCTTCCTGAAAAGTTTCCCACTTTTCGTGGAAACCGCCCGTTCGAAAAAGAAGTCACAAGATTCTTGCGAGCGAGGCCACAAGATTTTGACGCTGTCGTATTCTTCCCGGGTACCATTTTCGCATGGACCTTGGTTGATCAATTGATACAGCTGGGTGTGAAATGTTGCGTGCGTTTGGAGCCATCTGGCTTCGATTCATTTCAGTTGTTCGCTGGCAACGTTGACCGGAACGTGGAGAAGCACCTCAAACAAACTCCGCCACATCTTAAATACTTCTCCAGCTCGAAATTGCTCGCACTCGAGTTGCAGCGACAAGGTTTTGATGTTCCCTGGGTTCCAAACGCAATTCGCGCAAAAACACTCGCGCAAATTCAAGCCGAACAACAACAATTTGCTCCTTTAGATATCAAGCTGAAGACGAGAGAAGCGTTATCCAATTCTCACCCGATTCTGCGCACAAAGACCGATGAAAAGTTGGCAATCATCGCTGGGCCGATTACAGCGAGTCAACGTTTGGATCGCTGGCTATATTCCTTAAAAGCCATCAAGAAAATCCCATTACCTAAGTTTTGGATCATTGGTGAGGGAAATCGCCAACAGGATCTCTGGGACTTGTCGATCACCTTGAACGTCAATGGTTATCTGGTGTTGGGATTCGTACTGGATGATCTGTCCGTTGCGTTGGGTGCCGCAGATGTTTATCTGTTCAGCGATCCGCTGCGTATTGACTCCCCGTTCACGTTGTTGGCGCAAGCTTTTCAGATCCCCATATTGGCCAGCTTCGAGGGCCCTTTGCCGGACTACGCGCTGGATGTCATCCCACGCCAGATGCAAGTCCACAGTCTGCAAAGCGATACCCTACCCGACGCGATTTCGAGCATTTTTGCTGAAAATACCGAAGCTAATACCGAGAATGCCAGCGAAAAATTGGGGGGGCATAATTCTGGTCAATCGTTTACGATAGCCGAAAGCGCGATGTTATTGCTCGAATTAATTGACGCCATCCCCAGTTGATGGCTGTGCGTGGCGGCGAATTATGAGCAATTGTCACCACACAAACCTCGAACGCAATGAAGAATTTCGATGGAGCGAAGACTGATTATTTCTGACAATTGCTCGTTACTTGCCGATCAGTCTGCTGCGATCGACCATGCTCTTAACGAAGCCGAGAATTTACGTATCATGCTGTTGTCGACTCATGAACCTCCGCAAGGTCCGTCGATACCAAGCAAAGCGTGTGACGTGCTCAGCCGAAACAATATCCCCATCAAACGCGTGGCAGTCTCGAATCGTTGGGGATTCACGTCGAGTCGAGACCTTGTCGCGGCCATTAACAATTTCTCTCCTGCAACCGTCGATTTGTTTTGCTTGCACCCTTTCAGTTGGTTGGTACCGTTGGCCCGTTGCCGTATCCGACGCGCGACGGTTCATTTGCAGCAATCTCTCCGAAATGTAATGCGCATTGCGATTGCGGAAAGTCTCCCGTTGATGCCACACATCGATTGGCAAGTACCATCTCCAGAAATCGCTCAGGAACTAATTGAATCGGGAATTCCACAAACAAACGTAAGCGTAAAATCGCCTGCATATCGGTTCGAGTTCGAAAGCCGATATGTGAACTCTGAAACAGGTAACCGCGAGGTTGTGCTTCGAGAATTCGGTTTACCCTCTCACGCAAAACTTGTGACGACCGTCACGTACCTGCAACCCAACAACGGCTTGCGCGATTTGATTTGGGCGTGTGAGATCTTGAAGGGCGTGCGCGATGACGTCCATCTGTGCATTATCGGGGATGTTGATCCGCGCAAACGCGATTTCATACGCGAACTCCAATTGTTCGTGCGCAAAACATTATTGAAGAACCAAGTCCATTTCTTGGGTTGGTCAACCAAAGCAGCAGACCTGATCGGTGTGAGCAGTTTGTATTGTGAAGCGTCGGCCAAGTTGCCAAAATCAAAAGGTCTGTGCTTTGCACGATTCATGCAGATCCCCACGATTGTTCCCGATTCCGACTTCAATCAGCAACATTTCAAAAACGCCGTCGATTGCCTCATGTATCGAAAACAAGCACGCAATGAACTTGCCCGCAGCATGTATCGGTTGCTCGAGGATGTCGAGCTTGCGAAATCGATCTCGATAAACGCTCGCCTCAACGACAAACAGAACGAGGGCACTCAAGTGAATTCCAAATCGATCAAAGCGAATTCCAAAGTAACCGCGGCTTGATGATCACACATTGGCGACCTTCGGACGTTGTTTCTTCGATCCGAGACATACTCGGTGGTTAGCCTTGGGCGTCCCAAACGTCAATCCTGCAAATCTGCCTTTGCACCGTTCATGGCTTGATACGCGTTCAATATATGCGCACGCGTGCGTCGGTAGTTCGTCAACATCCCTGTAAAGTTCAAGGTAAAGTTCGCATCAATTTCTTTCTCGACCACGGTAGAAATTTGCTGATCCCGCAGTTCGGCTAACTCAGCATTGATCGATTTGCTTTCTTGTTTCACTTCTTCGTTCGGCACAAGCGTATTGTTTTCTAGGGAATTGACTGCCCGCTCCAAAAATTTGCGAATTCTTTGATGAATTGGTTCCACTTCCTTCAGGAGATCGACAGGTCCGTCATCACCACTTTCATGAACCATCTTGGCTGACTTGGTTATAGCCAAAAGCGTATCACCTATGGACTCGAATTCGTGGGCCAACCGCAATTGAGCGCGACCTTCCTCAACAACATTTCGTGGTACGGTGCTCTGCAAGACCTCTGAAAGAAATACGATGATCTCACGTTCGATATTGTCGAGCGTTTCTTCACGATGAACAACCTTGTTGAAATCAGCGACATCCACTTTGCCTGAATAACAATATCGATGTACAAAATCCATCAATTCCAAGCTAAGCTTGCCCATTTGAATCAACTCGCGCCGTGATTGTTCTGCGCCCAATACTGGACTTGCATAGCTACCGGCATCAAACAATCGCAATTGATGTTTCTCCGTCACCTTTTGCACTGGGACAAGGCGTTCCAACAATCGCGTAAACGGCTTTATAAATGGGAGAAACACAGCAGTATTGGTGACGTTAAAAGACGTGTGCATGGTCGCAATTGATGCCGTTATGATTACAGCGTATTCCCCTTTGTTTTCGAAATCTGCATAAGCCATGGTCATCGGGTTTACTCCATAAAACCACTCGATCGCCCAAGACACGATTCGAATCACTAGCGGAAAAGCAATTACCATCCAACAAACACCGATCACGTTAAATAGCACATGAGCGTAAGCAGCTCGCTTCGCAGTCCTGGTCGCGCCCAGCGATGCCAAGACAACCGTGATGGTCGTACCAATGTTCTCACCAAGAATGAAAGCGGCAGCAACTGGAAAGGGCACTAGTCCGCTAACCGCTGCCGCAACCAAGATCCCCAACGCGGCGCTGCTACTTTGCACCAACACAGTCAAAATACATCCTGCAAGAACACAAAGGAGTAAGCTAAAGTATGTCTCAACACTGAGCGATTGAATCATTTCGGGGATTCCCGGCATATCCTTGATGGGACTCACGCCGTCCTTCATGAGTTGCAGACCAAAAAAAACCATCCCCAAACCCATGGCCGCCATTGCCATGAACTTTATCCGATCGTTCCTCGAGAAAACGTAGAAAAGTGCAGAAATGCCAACTAAGGGAAGACCATACTTCCCAATTTGAAAAATCAGAATCCAACCCGTGATCGTTGTTCCAATATTCGCCCCCATGATGAACCCTACCGCTTGATGCAACTTCATCAAACCGGCATTTACCAAACCAACCATGATCACCGTGGCAATGCTCGAACTCTGTACAAGAAGCGTGAACGTCGTGCCTGTGCCGACAGCCAAGAAACGATTGTCGGTAACCCGACTGATCATACGACGGAGACTGGGGCCCGCAATCGTCTGCACTCCTTCAGACATGTTCTTCATACCGAACATGAAAATTCCCAAACCACCAATGGTCGGCAACAGAATTGACAGATATTCGGCAAAACTGGGCATGGATTTCTAAGCGGTTTAAAACACTCAGCAATAGGTTAAAGTTCGTTCTAATCGGTCATCGCCGCGTCCTGGATTCGAATGTGGCCTAAGATTATGACGAACAGGAGTTTGCATTGCTAGTCGGGGTTGGTCCCTCGTTGGCTTACGCGCGAGACACGCGGCATTGGTCAAAAAAACTCAGGAAGATTGCGCTACTTTGAAATCCACGCTGCATCAATTAAGGTTTCATTGCGAATTATTAACAATTAATTAACCATTCAAGATTGCCTTGCAGTTTGACCGATCTAGCCCAGTTTCCGCGTCACCTCATCCGAGGCTTTTTGGAAGACTGGTTAGCCATAACATCGTCAGTGCATTAATCTGTCAATTGGAAGTCGGTCAGCCAATTTGCACATTGGTTTTCTACGACATAGTTCCAATTAATTTCTGCCGTCCAGCGGTATCAAAAAATCAATGCCGCACAATCCGCTTGTCCAGCGAACACGCAACTCTAATCCGCGAATGCAATTAGCAACCGCCCCTTAACTAGGTAACGGCCTTTTCTGAATCGTAAATGTATGGCTTAAAAGGACGTACGTTCTCGTGAATCGATGAAGTCTTGTCTGCCTTTTGCCTGAACTCCGCGCGATACCCGATCATCCTAGCTCCAGTTCATTGATTCAGTCTTCTTGAGCGAGAGATCCCGAACAACATGTCTTTGCTAAATTCGCTAGGCACCCTATTTGTTCGCTAGCAACATTTCACTTTAGGAAATTTGGTCAACAAATGTTGATTGGTTAAGTCTTGATTATCGTAGCGATTTTGACGATCCGAAATAGACTCTGTACCGATGTATTTTCCGCGGTCGGAGTGCGCCAATATCATGATCAAGACATTGTTTCGAAAACAAGCACGTCGAAGAAAGTCGAGACGATACACGCTAATTGCCCTCGTGTTTTCGATCACGGCACTTAGCGTTTTAAGAATTTTTCCCTTTCAAGCAAGTCGAAACTCTGATTCCGCTACCAATATCACCACGTCTGATGCTTTCGTGCTTCGTCCTACGCACTCCAGTAGATTGTGGTCAACGATTTCAGAAGCTCCAAGCGCGTCCACGACGGAAAGCGAGCAGGATCTACCGGGTATTGAGTTCTTGCTAGAATCGATTTTGAGCAACCAGGAAGTATGGCAGAGTGAAGTTGCCAAGTCGCGTTCTTTTTCCGCTGAGGAGCTAAGCGTCTTCAGAAACCTTCCTCGAGCCTGTTTAGTCGATCTCGATGTCATGGAAATATCACCGCTGCAAGAGATCGCGGACGGTTCATGTGAGCATATCGACATCTATCCTAACCAACAAATGACCTACATTAGCGGTGCGGATTCGAATGATCGATCAAATACAAGAGTGCAACCGGAAACTCTAGAGCAGTTGGCACTACACTATGAACAACCCACATCAGGTTTTGAAAGCCACGCGTTTGGTCACACCAGTTTCCAAGAATATGGATCGTCGCAAACGCAGGTTGCATGGTCGAGCTACAATCCGCATGCGACTGCATCTACCGCATCGCGAGCGAACAATATTGTGCCCGAGTCAGCGAACCACACGCCCCCATCCCACGGAGGAGTCGACCCACACGCGCAAGTCTTTTCCAATAACCCGTTCCCATCTGCAGTTGAATGTGCGCAATGCCATCAGCAAATTTTTGAAGAATGGTCGAGTTCAAGCCATGCATACGCATCGATTTCGCCGATGTTTCATCGTTTTGAAGACACAATCAACCGGCTTTCGCAAGGAACCATTGGCTACTTTTGTATGCGATGTCACGCACCCATTGCCACAACTTTGGAACTGCGTCGCGACCAAGCCATTTTCGATGGGCCGAGGGTATTTCGAGAGGGCGTAACGTGCATCGTTTGCCACCGCGTCAAGACTCCATATACCAAAGCAAATGGTGAACGTCGTGTTGAACCTGGGGACATTTATGCGCCGGTTTATGGGGGCAAAGGGCAAGATGGGAGTGGTGCTGCAACCGTGGCGAAGTACAAGGAGTACTTTAAGGTTAAGGTCGATCCGTCGGACAAGTCTGCCGGGCAACCCATGCACGGCCGTGTGATCGAATTTGAAGAACTTTCAAAAAGTGAATACTGCATGTCATGCCATCAAGTGGCCGTGCAGCCGGGAATTAAATTGGAGATCGTCTGGGACCAATACCGCGCCTCACCAGCGTATCGAGAGGGAATCACCTGCCAAGATTGCCACATGGGACGAGTGCCTGGAGTAAATGCAGGGTATTCTTATGGGCCAGCGGCTGTCGTTGATAACAAGGTCGTCAATCCGGAGCGTAAACATTCCAACCACGTATTTTACGGACCTGGATACTCGATCGCTCATCCAGGTATCTTTCCGCATAACATCAAGGCCGATCGATGGAAGGTCACCGATTGGCTAGAGTTCGACTGGCGCGCCGGATGGGGCACTCGCGCGTTTGAAGATGCCGTACATGCTGGTCAAATCCGACCGTATTTTCCGCCTGCTTGGCAAAATACTGATGATCGCATGGATGCGCGAGAAATCATCGACGAGAATCTAAAAAAATTGCTCGTCAAGAAAGATCTGCGGCGGCAGGTCATGGAAAACGGGTCACGCATCGATGGACCATTCTTCACATGTGAACCGCTGACCGGCAAGCCGTTGCAATTCAACTTTGTTGTCTCCAACACAAATCCAGGACATAACATGCCCAGCGGCTCGTTAGGAGCGCAACCTCAACTTTGGTTGAACGTTGTGCTCATCGGACCAGATGGATCTCGACTGTGGGAATCTGGCGATTTAGATAGTTACGGGGATTTGCGAGATCAACATTCGACCGATGTGCTGGAACGCAAGGTTCCCTTGGATCGGCAACTCTTCAACCTGCAAACCAAGTTCCTGACCACCAACGTCAAAGGGACCGATCGCGAAATGTACCTGCCCATTAATCTGGACTTCGACCAATTGCCATTCATTCGCCCTGCGATTCAACCCGTAACCACAATTAACCATCCGGCCTTTATTCGTATGGAATCACGATCCATTCCGCCGCTGGGAGCGCGCAAGGCAAAATATGTCGTGCCCGGCAACTTGCTGCAAATGCCCGGTACCTATCGATTGAGTTTCAGACTTCGCAGTCGCGCTGAGCCAATCTACTTCATGCGGTTCGTTGAGGCCTCACCGGAAATGATCCGTATGATGAACGAATGGATTGTCGATGCACACGCCCGCTCCGTCATCTTCGAAGTGAAGTAGATTTACTCAGGAACCTTCGTCAATGTCCTTGCAACGGCTCACGCTATTCATGTCTTTCAGCATCACCATGATGATGTTGACTACACATGCTGCGCTAGCTGATGACAGTCTTTACCGCCGTGCGGTGGATCGGTTTGGCATGAGTCGATTCGCGGCAAATCAAGATTCCGTGACGGCGAATCATTCCGTTCACCCGGCAAGCATTCTGGAATTTGAGGACAACTTGTCGCAGCAAGTCGCTGGATCGCCCTGGAAAAGCGATTCCAGATGGTTGATAATCTATCTGATGGGCAACGTGATTGTGAATCCAGCCTCGATACCAATGCCGATCCCGCCAACGTTAATGGCCGACGATGAAGCCGAGATCGCTCCACTCCAAACATTGGACTTGATTGTAGATCGATTGACGGGGAGCGGTTCAAGCGAATTACCTGAACCTCTATTGGAAACTGTTCATAATCCTTGGCCGCAAGGGTTTGGTGAATTCTCACCATCTGCTCCACAGAACATGCCTCGAATCCAAGACTTGCCACGCATTTCATCGGAATCATTTTCCAGCAGCGAACGTTTCGCGTCGCGAGACCCTTTTCCGTCGTTATCTTTCGAACAACCATCCGTCAATGACGACCGACAACAATCTCCTCCTCTTGCTGCATCGGCCCTTGGAACGACTCAATTTCGATTGGCCGAACAACCTCGTTTGGGGGAGCGGTATTTCACCTCGCCGCCAGTCAGCGACGTGGGTGTGCAGGAAGTCATGCCGTTCTTGCACGATTTCGCGCCAGAGCCGATCCCGTTTGAGCCGTACGACGCCGAGCAAGAAAAGTGGCTTTATACCGGGAAGACCCTGAATGCGAATCAACGGCCTTTGTTAGAACTCGGTCGACCGTGGTATCAACTTGGCCAGATTCCAGAGACCCCCACATTCCTTGGGTTTCATAACCCCATTGTCAATCAATTAATTGTGTTCGGAGATTTTCGTACCAGCGTTGGAACTCAACGAGCAAGAGGCACATCAACGACTCCCTTGGCATGGCAATTAAACCTGAACGCATCTTATTCGCTCACATCGACCGAGAGGTTCGTCATGGCAGTTAGCCCATTTGGGCTAGGCGATAGCACGCGGTTTTTATTCGATGAGGGTGTCTTCGTCAATCGATTGAATCCCAACCCCTTCGTCGGTTTCTTTGAAGGAGACTTGGGAGCCATCGTAGGTGGAGCCGTTGGACGCACGCTGCCTTTCGATTTGCCGATCGCTGTAGGACTGATGCCGATGATCGTTCAGAACGGGATCTGGATGGAAGATGCAGTATTGGGATTGGCCATGACATTGCCGGCGCGCAACAGTCCACTCTTCGACATCTCCAACATGGACATGACGTTCCTTTGGGCCATCGACGGAATCGATAGTCCAGCTTTTGAAGGCGATAACTCGGCAGCCAAACTTTATGCATTTTTGACGTTCATCGAGGCCCTTGGCGGCTACATCGAGGCAGACTATGCATTCCTGGAAGATCGTACCGACCGTGATCGAAGTTATCACAATATCGGGTTGGCCTACACACGCCGTTACGGCCGCTGGATTTCAAATTCAACAAGGATCATCATCAACGCGGGCCAGTCAACGGCTGCCGGTTCGAACACAGCTGATGGCGTGTTGTTACTTCACGAAAATTCGCTGATCACATCACAACCATCCACGTTTGTGCCCTACATGAATCTATTCGCTGGCTTTGACCGCCCGCAATCCGTCGCGCGCGCTGGATTTGCCGATGGTATCTTGCGTAATACGGGAATCCTCTTCGAATCGGATCAAATGACAGGCTACCCCACATTGGATAGTACGGCTAACGATACCTATGGAGGCGCCATCGGCCTGAATATCTTGGCTCAGGATTTTAGTCAGCAACTCATCGTAGAGGCAGCCATGGTCCAAGTAATGAATAGCCCGATAGGTCGAAACGCGATCGATAGCCAATACGGGCTGGGCACGCGTTACCAAATACCACTCAGCAATTCATGGATTTTCCGCACCGACGCGATGTACGGCCATCTTCGCGGAACCGATGATGTTTTTGGATTCCGCCTCGAACTACGCAAAAAATTCTAGGCTTCCGAGATCGCGCGAGAAGGCGAACGCTAGGTTAACGCGTTGGCGCCCTTAAGATTTTCCAACCACGGATCGAGATCGTCGAAGATCGCTCCCGGGTTCCCTTCAAATACTTTGCCGGCGAATAGAGCGGTCAGTTTCCCGGCATGCTCTGGGTGAGCTTGCATGAACTCGCTGAAGCTGAAGTCCTTATCGTAAAAACATTGCACCAGTTTTCGAATCCACTGCACTCCATCTTCAAACTTGTCCGCCCAACGCCCCAGCGACTCCGCCGAAAAATCGTTGCGGTAGAATGAGTCAATTATCGCGTCGGCAGCAAGTTCACCTGACTTCAAGGCCAAGAATACGCCTGAGCAAAAGACAGGGTCGATATATCCATACGCGTCGCCAATCAGTACCCATCCCGCGCCCGAAGCCTGTGTCGTGGTATACGAAAAATCCTTGGCAACATAAAATTTCCCCACCGGTTGGGCATCGCGCAATCGACGTTGTAGTCCCGGACAATTGCCCACTTCCGTATTAAAAGTCTGCTGTGGAGAGCCACCGCGTTTCAGAATAAAATCGCTGTCGCCAACCAAGCCAACGCTAACCGTCTCATCACTCAGTGGTACGTACCAAAACCATGCTTCTTTGGACTTCGTGTGCAAAACGCAAGTGACTTCAGGATTGCAACCACCATTGACGATCGCGTTCTTGAAATATGCCCAAATAGCGGCCTTTTTCAAATGTGGATTAACTTCTTTCAGTTGATTGCGGTTCGCGATGAGGGACTGTTGCCCAGACGCGTCGACCACGATTTTCGTCGCGACTTGCTTTGTCTTGCCATCGACGGTTTTAAGACTGACCAAGTGGCTCCCGTTTTTTTTGAATTCAACGTCAACCACGGTAGTTTCGTCAGTAATCGTGGCGCCGCGTTTCAATGCCGTGTCGAATAACAACTTATCGAACTCCGCACGCTGCACGTGAAAAGTCACTGCGCTTTCATGCTCTGCATGCTCATCGAAATAGAAAGGCGGGGTTTCATCGTCAGCTGTTTGTACAAATTGCACACCATTTTTTCGTGTGAAACCAATTTGCTTCATTTCATTAAGTACGCCCAATCGATCCAACGTCCAAAACGTTTCCGGCATCAAGGACTCCCCCACATGAAACCGGGGCATCTTGTCTCGTTCAACCAGCAAAGTGCGCAGCCCGGCCTCGGCGACCAGTGCCGCGCAACACGAGCCTGCCGGACCGGCTCCAATAACAATACAATCGTAAGAATTTCCCACCATTTCGCGTTCCTGTATTCTCTAAAATATGCTGCAGTTGCAACCGACTACCTTTTCCCGCACATTTGCAGCTTAACGTTGCAACATTGAATTTCTACCACTAATTCTGGTTCGCAAGTGTGAACTTCCAGCGAGGTTGACCGCCACTTTTACTGAGGATGCCGTCGAAATTTCACTCCACGGAATGTTTCTGAGTCGTTTACTGCGGCGAACCGGTTTCTGCTTCTAAGGCGCCCACTACCTCATTATAGCCAAGCGACGTCGTTAATGCCTATCTCTTTTGATGCTATGGTCATGAATTGGACAATCAGCATCATTAGCCGCTGGTCAAAGCCCACGAGTATCGATTACGGAACGGCCGTGCAACCAAGGACATTTGAAGATCGTCGATGGTACAAAGGCAATTCTAATTCACGCGGCCAGGGGAATAAATGCTGGCTAGTTGCCACGCCGTTACAATTGGGCTGAGTAAACTTGTTCCAGGATCTGGTTTAGTGTTGCACTTGGTCGCATCGCCTTCGTTGCCTTCTCAGTATTCGGTCGATAATACCCACCAAGATCCACCGAAGTCCCCTGCACAGCCTGAAGTTCCTCAACAATCTTCTGTTCCTGATTTGTCAATTGATCTGCAATCGCCGCGATTTGGCTGCACAGTTCAGGATCGACGGTCTGTTTCGCAATCGCTTGCGCCCAATAAAGGGCCAGATAAAAATGGCTGCCGCGAGTATCTAGACTCCCCAGTCGACGTTGTGGCAGCCGGTTATGTTCCAAGACTTGTGCTGTGGCTTCATCCAAAGTTTGAGATAAAACTCCGGCACGCGTATTACCCGTGGAATCCGCCGAGTGTTCCAGCGATGTGAACGTGACGCCTTCGCCAATCGCCTCGATGACCCGCACGAAATGATCCTCTTCCTGCAACCGCGCGCTGTTGGTGAACGCCACCGGATAACGCTGGTGCAGCAACGCGTTGAAATCGCCACTCGCC
>CALMEE010000127.1 GCA_937862885.1 uncultured Planctomycetaceae bacterium | reverse complement strand
AGGGGTTGGGTAGAGAACTCGAACTCAAAAAGCCGATGATGGAAGCGGCCCTCGAAGAAAGAATTAGACAAATTCAGCGCGCAGAAGATGAACAACTGAGTCAACTGGACGAGGTGATTGCCAGAAAACAGCGGGCCGACGAGTCGACTGTCCTGGAGGAGGCGCAGCGGCTGGCGATCCTGGGCTCGACTAACGCCAAGATAAACGCTGAAGAGCTGAAGCACGTTCTCCAAATTCGCCGTCTGGCCAACGATTATAGCGAAGCAGTCGGCCAGAAGCTTACAGAGGTTGCCCGCTTGCAAGCCGAGCGGACCGCGCTATCAACTTACGCTCGTCCGATTGCCGCTGGCGATTGCGCCGGCATCAAGCCCCTCAACCCGCCTCGCGAGGCCTCTCCCTGCCTCGGAGTGAAAGCAATCGAGGTGACTGTCAAACGCGGAATCATGCATGTGGTCGAGCAGCGGTTCGAGGGCATGTTCGATGAGCAGCTAACACGAACGGTTATCACGAACCTAAATTTGCAACAGTCGCTACACAAGATTATTCCCGACGGTACGGAGTACTCGGTCGAACATCGCGGAACATCGGCGATTGTCCGCGTCCACGATGGAAAGGTACGAGTATCCGCTGAGGGGCAAGACGAAGTCACGGTAGCTGCCGGTCAGCAGATTTCGCTGCCCGACAGTACCGTTTCTCCACTGACGGAGACTTCGTTCGGTCGAGTAATCGGTCTGCCGGTGGCCGAACTTCCCTTGAATTCTCAAATGGCCGAAGCCTATGGTGAACAGTCGCTGGTTGCCGACGGTGAAACTCTGCCCCAAGGCTGGTTGTGGCAGGATACCGATCCGTACATGTCGGGCCCCGGCGAAGCCAAGTTAGAGTTCGTCGCCGCTGACACACTGCGCGTTACCGTCCCCACCGAGAACGAGTTCTACCGGCAGCGTTTCGATGCGCCGCGATTGCTGCGTAAAGTCAGCGGCGACTTCGATCTAGAAGCGGATATGAACCTCGAGTCGCGAGGTGGCAATCATGCATTCTCACAATTCGTCATCTTCTCGCCGGATACGCCGATCGGTTACTTGGCGGGCGACATGAATCCCGGCGGATTGGACGCCCATTACCTGGTATTGGGCGGTGGCCGAGGCCTCTGGATGAACGTCAATAAGTTGCAGGTCTTCGGCCGGCAATGGACCGATTGTGACGACGCACCGCAGGGGGCCGTGCGCGTCAAGTTGACTCGTCGCGGCGACCACTGGAAGACCTACTTCAGCACTGACGAAGGCCAGACCTGGACTCTTTCGTCGCGGCACGTTCTTACTATGCCCGAAACCATCTGGGCCGGATGGGTATTTCGCCGCATGGCCCACGATGGACTGGCCGACGAGCCTGCAGTCACCACTTTGAAAGATGTGCAACTGAACTCCGCGCCGCTACACAGCCTCGGCGAGCCGAATTGGGATGTGGTGCGCTTCGCAGGCAGTACTGTTGTGCCGTCGACCAAGCAAGTGTTGCTGGCTCAAGACGGCACCGATGCCCACCCGGCCCGCGCCTACAGCACTCGAGAAATCAGCGGCGACTTTGATCTCGTGGCGCGGTACGAATCTCTGTCGATGGTGCTTCAGCAAGGGCAGCGGCGGTGGATTCAATTGGCGGTGTCATCGCGCGACGAAAAGAATATCGCCTTCGTACGCCACGACTTGACGGCAGAAGCCGAGCGATTGGAGTCCGACATCTATATCAACGAGGGGGGCGGACGGTATCGCCATGTTGACATACAAAATGCCGGGACCGGGCGGATGAGGATCCGCCGTCAAGGCGGGGTGTTATCAACATTTGTATGGCAGCGAGACGACTGGATGCGATTGGGCGACTGGTCACAGGGATTTGATGACCCAGTTTACATCGATCTACGCTTTCAGTGGATTTCGCCAGTTGCCGCACCCCAAGCGGCGAGTTTTTATTTAGAGCGATTGGAGACAGAGGCCGGTCTGTTGATTGGCAATCATGTCGATAATGAAATTGCGAAGGCGCCACCCGCATCGACGGATGTTGCACCCAAACCGCTCGCGGAAAAAGATGCTAGTGCGGGCATGTCCTATCGGCACCCCGCAGGGCTGTTGACGATTCCGCTGCCTGCGGAGTGGGCGATTCACTATGGATTGAGGGGGCGACAACGTGATGCAGATTTCGACACATTGGCCGACCAGCGGCAAGAACGTCTAATTATTTTTTGGCGCGGCTCGGAGCCTGCACCCGATCCGATCGCCGCGTTGGACAAGTTTCGAAGCGACGTACAGGCGGCCACTTCAACGATTCGCGACATTCAATCGAAGGGGTACTCGTTGCGAGGCGTTCCCATCGTCGAGGTCGTCTATGTCCAACCTGAAAGCGGAAATTTGATTTGCCGATTTGCAGCGATCGCCGGCGGCCAGCGCGTGCATTTCGACATGGTCAGTCGTACTGTGCCCGAACGATTGATGCTTCCGCAAGATTTACAGGCGATCCTGACCACGATTGAGTTCGCCCAGGTCTCCGCCGTAGTGCCACAGGAGCCGACCAAGCCAGAGGAACCAGCTGACATTGTACTGGCCGAGCGACCACCGCAGACCCAGGCGCGTACGATGATTCGTCGGCAATTGGACGGCCGGCCGCGCGTGGTGGGAATCAATGCCGTATCCGCTGGCACCCCGGCCGCCGCGGCGCTGGGAATCGAATCGCCTTTAGGAGCTGTCATCGCGCGAGTTTACCCCGACACACCTGCCGCTCTGGCCGGTCTGCGCGCTGGAGATTTGATTGTGCAGTTCGGTGAACGGACGATCGAAAACCTTGAAGACCTGGAGGCCACGATTCTCTCAGCGCCAGTCAACAGCCGCCACAACGTAACGTATGTCCGTGGCATGCGGCGGCTAGAAACCGAGATTTATGTGGCGCGGGGTGACGACAGCCGTCCCATCCTTGGCCGTTTCAATCACGTCACTGGCGATTTTCATCTTGACGTGCTCCCGGCGTGGATAATCCAGCCGGATCTGAATCGGGATTCTGTTACCCGTCGTCTCTTTCATCGCATCGAATCCGGCGACAAGAATTATGTAATTCACATCTTTCGCGACAGCCCTCCGGCACGGGATGTTGATGCATCGTTGAATGAGTTCGTTTCGAAAATGCGACCCGAATTTGCCAGCTCCCATAGCGGAGCCTTACAAATTGGCAATCATCCAGGCGTCTTTGTGTCCGGTCCTGCGGAGCTGGATGGCCGACGATGCACACTGTACCGCATCGCATTCGTCATCAATCAAAGGCGGCACCAGATCGATATCTTCGCCCCTCCGCTTAGCGAACCGGCCGAGTTACCCTTCGTCGCTCAAGTGATCCTGGGTTCGCTGGCTGACTAACTTCCGTGACAAAAAGTTGTGCCATGAGCTGAAAAGAGCTTTGTCAAAACGAATGGAGATAAACCGAGCCAAAGACACTTGAACGAGCAGCAGCCTATGGATGGCGATTGACTGCATACTTAGTCAGCGGTTGTACGCCGATTTGATTCCTCTCACGCAGCCTTGGGCATCACCTCACGTGGGCGACGAAGTGATTGCGATTGGATTTCCGCGGAGATTAGCTGGTTTGCCGACGGTCACGCGAGGGATCGTCAGTGCCCTCGATCGGTCGCTAGATAGCGGCGGTGTCAACTTCAACGACTTAATAAAAAACGAAGCGGCAATTTGCCCTCGCCGCGGGGGTTCTCCCTTTTCAGAGGAAAATTCGAGTCAGTGGTGCGGTGCCGCTGGAATCGATTCGCAGATTTGTGTTGACCGCTAAGCTGCGGTGAATTCCAGAAAATGGACAGTCAGCGCAGCACTGAGATCGCAGTCTTTGGATACGCCGACAACGGCGCACCCGTTAGCATCCGAAAATGTACTTCCACGACGACAATCAACCGGAGAAGGTTGATTTGGATACTCAATACATCAGCAAGCGTCATAGACGAACTGGTAAACAACTAACGACCGCAATGACTTACAAGGCACTCGTATAACGTTGCACAAACGCTTGCGGCCCATTTTGCGCTGAAGGACCAAATGCTTACCTCTCATCATTGTCCATCGTCTTTATTGGCGGCCCGCAATAATGAACCGTCCAGTACCAGTTTGCCGACTTCGACTAATCGGGCAATTCGTGATTCTATTCGCGATTTTATTTGTGCGCCCGTTGAGCGAAACCCAAACCGCCGTGCGACGGACCTAGTCGTTTCCTCCCAAGTTGCCGAAATATGATCCTCTACAAATTCGAGGATCGCCAAATCAATCTCCTGAGGCGGTAACATCTCCGGGCGGCGCAAAGATTCCGATGTTACTGCCTCGCGGTTTCTGACGTGCACTGCAGTTTGCGAGGCAACAATATAAAAATCCTCTTCGACCTGCAGTCCAACCTGATCGACTCCCCAAGCCAGTGCCTCCCGCACCGCTCGTTCAACACGCGGATTTAAGCGTTTCCCTCCCGTCAAGGTCACGACGCGACGAGCAACTTCTTGGGCATGAATTGGTCCCTCGTGATTGACGATTCTTCCCACGATTTGACCCAGTACTGGTAAAGCCAAATCGGGAATCGCCTCGAACGGCACTTGTACTGAGAACGAAGCTTCGCGGTATGGCACTGTGTCCGTGTCGTTCGTGTCGTCGTCTGATTTACTATCCAATCGATCGATAACGGTTACCCGATTTTGTGGATGTTGTTCTAAACCGCCGTTGTCATTCGCAGTATGTGAGCAGGCGCGACTGTCAGCGTTCGCCGATGAACTTGAGTCCGCCACTTCATTCAACCTGTGCAATAGTTTGGCGATTTGCTGATTCCGGTTATGGAACCAATCCGTGCTCCAAATTCGATAAATTTCCCAACCATGGTCTTCGAGGATCGCGTGGCGCAAGCGATCGCGATCACGTGCCCAACGGGACGAGTGATACGTCGCGCCATCGCACTCGATGCCCATCAAGTATCTTCCGGGAGCGCGCGGGTCGATCACTGCCAAATCGATAAAGAAACCTGCCGTACCAACTTGGTTGGCAAATTCCCAGCCGTGCATGCGCAACACGTCCGCAACTTGAGCTTCAAATTCAGAATCAAAGTCCCGGCTGGTGTGAAGGGCGATTTCAAGTTGGCCTGTCTCGGCGTATTGCAGGAATGTTTTCAATGCCTTCAAGCCGAATGCCTGAGATCGTCGCAGATCGATATCGTGAGCGCGGATCGAGCTGAACACCACGCAACGCTGTTTGGCGCGCGTGATCAACACGTTGAGACGCCGCTCGCCACCTTGAAAATTAAGTGGTCCAAAATTCATCGATAAACGACCTTGGGCGTCAGGACCATAACCGATGGAAATGAAAATCGTATCTCGTTCGTCCCCCTGAACACTCTCCAGGTTTTTTACGAACCAGGGTTCATATTCGCTTTGCGTGAAAAAACGTTCCGTTTCCGGATGCTGTTTACGAAGTAATTCCAGCTCGTCTAAGATCAGATCTCGTTGAGATATAGAAAAAGCTCCCACACCCAACGACAGATGTGGATATCTGCGGGCATGCTCGATCATGGCTTGGGCTACAGCCTGCGCTTCCAACATGTTGGAACGTCGGCCACCTCGATCGAATACGCCGTTTTCGATCCAGCGAAGTTCCAATCCGCGGTTAGCCATCCCGTTTTGCTCTGGACTCGGCACAACAAACAAGCGGTTATTGTAAAACTCTTGATTTGAGACAGCGATTAACGAATGGTGTCGGCTGCGATAGTGCCAACGCAACATGCATTGAGGGAAATTGCGGGCGACACAATAATCGAGTATGCTTTCCAGGTCCTGAGCTTCAGTATCGTAGGTTTCTGGCTCATCGTCCTCGATTGCATTTTCAATGCGATCGAAGAATGCGGTGGGAGGAAGTTGTCGATCGTCACCGACGACGACCGCTTGGCGGCATCGCGCAAAGGCTCCTAACGCTTCGACGGGTCGAACTTGGCTCGCTTCGTCGATCACCAACAGATCAAACTCGAGGCCCCCTGGCTCCAAAAACTGAGCGACAGAAATTGGACTCATCATGAAGACGGGCTTGATCACTTGGACTGCGTACCCGGCATCCGCCAACAAACGTCGCAATGGTCGATGGCGTCGTTTCTTTCTGATTTCCCCACGTAGAATACCGACCTCGCCAGAGTCTCGACCTCGAGGAAAACGTTCATGGTGAGCAACCGCGACCTCGTGACGTGCAAGTCGAATGCGCTCTTGATCCAATTGCCGAAACGTGTCGACTAGGCGATCATGCGACATGCCGTTGAATTGTCTGATCACTTTTCGCTCTTGCATGATATTACGCAGTGCGGCCTCGCAGATCATCAACTCCAGACGGTCCGCCGCGTCCCTCTGCACTTCTCCGGCTTCGAACTCGGGTATCAAGGAGGCGAGTCCGCAACGTTCCAAATCGGTTAATTGCTGGCGGTAAACTAACCAGGAAGGTAAAAGCGATAGGTTTTCGAGCCACTTTTCACATTGTTGCGAGATCGACTCGATTGAAATCTGCAGCAACGAGCGGACGCCGCTGTTCGGTAACGTCACAGCCCACTGCCATTGCAACTTTTTCGTAAGATCGCGCAAGCGTTTCCAAGCTGGTTCAAAAATTTTAATCAGCTCACTCAGCGCATGTTCGAGGCTCGGGCAATGCTCCCATCGCGCGGCCGCTTCGCGAAAAGATTGCGGCGCGTTGGCGTCGCGACATTCCTGTTCCCACCGTTCAATCGCTTGCAACTTATCCCAGTCGCTTCCGAGGCCTTGCCAGAAGGTCCCAAAGGCTGCTTCACCGAGTTGCTTTGTCCGCGTATCGAATTCGCGTATCGATGTCTGGCTTTCAAGCATTGAATCAAGCAAGGCGAGACGCTGGTTCAAGGTTGCGGGTATCGGAGATCGAACGATCGCACGCAAGATCGCCATTCCACTCCACCAACGCGGCTGCAACCATCGAAACCATGACTTTCCCGCGACTGCCAAATCGGTTCGCAGCTTGCCAAGATCGGCGTCCCACGCTGCTGGCTCAACCTGTTCGTCGAGTCGCTTGCGGTTGTCAGACGTCTGCCTTCCGCTCTCAACGATTTGGGCAATGGCATTTCTTTGTGCATTCCACACGTCATGTTTCAGGGCGGTTCGATCCATCTCGGGCATTTTTCTCAGCTTGGTCGCAAAGCGAATCAGACCTTGGATCGAATCGAAGGAATGTCCACTCGCTGTCCAATCCACGCCGATGAATTTGACCACATCGCGCGTCAAGGCTGAGATTTTGGGGAGATCTGTCGTAAGTGAAGTCAAGTCGGCCTGTAACGCTTGTACATCGGACGGCAATAAGATCTCCGTTCGTTCGACACCATACCAAGGATGTGCGCGCGGCACACCGATCTCGGCGACTTTGGCGGAAAGGTCTTGCAACATCCCTTTATGTTGTGCCAGCTGTTGCGCGTCATAGGTATGAATATCTGGAATATTGCCCCGAAAGCGACGAATATCTTTTGCCTGCAACCCGCCAAGTCGTCCAATGAAATCGTAGGGCGTTCGTTCCAAACGTGAAAAGGGTAGATGAAGCTGGTGCGTGTACTCATTGAGTTGCTCGCGTACAGACAACAAGTGGTTAGAAAGGTCGTCGACATCGATGGATTTAGGCTGCCCCAAACTCCAGGTGTGATCGATGTCTTCCAGCACCGTCCGCTGATTGGCTTTATGGCTATGCAGTTCCAAACAGACGTCACCCAATCCGAGCGCCGTTAATCTCGCTTTGACAACTTCCAATGCCGCCAGCTTCTCAGAGATAAATAGAACGGTTTTCCCATCACGCACGGCGGCTGCGATTGCATTCGAAATCGTTTGCGACTTTCCTGTACCGGGCGGACCTTGGATCACCAAGTTGCGGCCGTTGCGAATTTCCTCAATGGCGATTGCTTGCGAGCTATCGCAGTCCATGACATGGCAAGTGTTTTGTGGATTTAGCTTTTCATCCAGATAATCATGCTCGCTAAACATTGCCGACTGAAAGTCGCATGTTTCGCCCAACAAGGCACGCGTGAGTGGGTTTGCTAAGGGGCCTTTTCCTTCTGGCCAAACTTCTGGATCAAGATCGCGAAACATCAGGAACTTGGCAAACGAAAAGAACCACAGCACGACTCGATTGGGATGAACTTTCCAACCTGGTCGTTCAGCAATACAACGCTCGACCTCGGCATAATATTGGTTTGGGGAAAGGTCTTCGAAGTCGGGTAAGTCCGGGAGCGTCAATCGAAAATCTGCTTTGATGCGGGCCTGCAACGACAGGTTTGCGGAAAGTTCTTGATCGAGTATTTTCAAACGAAACTTGGCGGTGACCGTTTGTCGATGCAGTTCCACTGGCAGGAGAATTAGGGGCGCAAAACGTGGCACATCCGATCGGCTACTCTCGTACCACTCCAAGAAGCCCAAGGCTAGATATAATGTGTTGACTCCCTGTTCTTCGATACTGGAACGCGCATCGTAGAACAATTTAAGCAGGCGACGTTGCAGAACTTCGTCTTCCAACTCGGTTTGCAAGTTACGATCGACAAGATGCGGCGGCAATGTTGCACTATCGCTAACCGAATTTGACAGCGCGGCAAGATCAACTGGTTGAAGAGGCGACGGTAACGAAGAGGAACGACGGTTCTCTGCCGACTCCCCCGTATTATCCGTACCACCCATATTGTAACCGATGGACTTGGCCGCGCGTCGGTGCGAGGCGGGCAGAAAACTCATCTCCCTCTTTTCCACGGCCAGGATGCGAAAAATTTCCTGGCTCAACTCGTCGACAATATCGAGCCTCGACGAGCGCGAACGCCCAAATGAAGTGTTAAGCAGTCGGTTGCGAGCGGTAAGATCAAGGAGTTCACTCTTCGCACGTTCCAATTGACTCGCTAACGCTGTCGACATGTATTTCGACTCTCTCGATACCCTGACAAAAACTTGGCGAATCAGTCCCTCTTTCCAGTCTACTCACCTGAAGAGCCGTGACAACCAGCGACACGCCCGCTTCAAACCGATTCTCAAGATAACCGAACAAATATGACATGGTCGAACGATGCATCGAGGCGAAAAAATTAGTATCAAACAGGCTCGTGCCTTTTTTCGGTTAAGAATTAGGGTTGGCGGTAGTGGGACTTTTTAATGTTCTTTGAAGCATCGGAACCTGTAACATTGCAACGGTCTGAAGTAGTGAACGAAAATCGGTTTGATCGTTTAACAGTTAGCCGTAGGCGTGCTCGTTTGACGCTATTGAATTGCTAAAGTGCGCTTGCGGCTGACTGTTAAACCATGGGCCACTTCAGCCCACGTAAGTGTTGCCGGAAATTAGACAACATGCACTTCCCCAAGATTTAGCCGAAACAAATCACTATTTACGTCCAGGTTAGATCCGCTTGCATAAGATTGAAAGCGAGTGGCAAGAATGCAAGAACAAGTCCCTGGAACGGCTGGTGCTTGCATGGTAGGAAGAAAATAATGTCAAGCTGCAAGATTCTGGAAGGGAGACCAACGAGGCGGATTCTGATGGCACTGGCTAATCCCGTCTTGCGATCCTAAGTCACTTGACCTGAGATTCAGCACCGTTTCTTCGAGTGTCACTTCAATTGCACATAGATAACCATTGCGTCAATTAGCTGTTTTTGCGACACTTCGCGTGGATCGCGGGTTAATGATGTGCGATAATTGTCTTGGCATTCGGTTTGTTGGTACGTGTACTCGGCTCTGGTGTTACTCGTATCGAAAGGCTCGCGGCCTCCGCGTAGGAGTACTATTTCATTGAATGCGAGTGCATGAACAGCTGACGTTCAACGAGTTGCGTCGTCGTAGCCAATAAAATCCATCGAACCTAGACAAAAACAATGCGGTTGATCGGCTTATTGAAATAGTGGCCATCAGTAAACGGATGAAATACCATGGGTAAAATTACAGAAAAAGTACATGCGTTCAACAGCTTTGTACGGACCATCATACTTCTAGTCATTATGGGATTGCTGGGAGGTGCCGGTTATTGGGGGTACAACAAATACGTGCTGCCAGCCATGCAGGTTGATCGACTGACTCATGAACTGGAGACATTAAAAGCTGATTACGAAAGGCAGTCAATTCAATTGCAACGTGTCGAAACGGCACTCAAGCTGATGAAGGTTGATCGACGTATCGCCAACATTAAGGTGTTGGAAACTGGTGAAGTGGAAGCTTCCGGTGAGCCGTTTGTCAAAGTCGAGTTCGTTGAATTAGGTCAGGATGGCAAACCTGTTTGCGAACCTCGTCAATTCACGTTACGTGGGGATGAGATTTACGTCAATTCATTGGTGGTCAAGTTTGAAGACAAATACGTCGAAGCGGCTGAGGAATTGCGCGGGACCTCCCTTTGTGTGTTCAGGAGTATTTATGGTGACATCGACGGACCCAATGGCGGACATGCCCTCGATCAGACTGGAATTGGCCAGGGCTCAGCGTACGGAAAGATGGGCGAGATGACGGAATTCGAGAAGAAGATCTGGGATGATTTTTGGGACGTTGCCAACGATCCTGAGAGGCGGGATGCGTTGGGGATTCGGGCCATTCATGGCGAAGCTCCGTATACACGCGTCAGGCCGGGCATGACATATCGACTTGAACTTCGGTCATCGGGCGGTGTTAGTCTAGTGGCTGAGAAGTCTAAAGACGAGTAGTTGTTTGAAACCGTTTTGATACGCGGTTCATTCTTGGGTTTATGCTGGACGATTTGGCCATTGCAACAAGCCATCTAAAATATGTTTGCTCCGACACAATTGTCTGACGAAAAAACCGAGGAGATCTCAAAGATATCCTCGGTTCGGTCATTGACTGAAATTGCTCGAATTGACGTTAATCAATCGGCCTCAATTCGTCACGAATTCTGCCCCCTTTTTCGGAGTCGGCAACTTCGCCGTCGTCTTCGTCATACTCTTGGAACTGTTGTTGACGAGAACTCTCCGTGATTTCTGGCTTCGGCGGTGCACCAGCGCAGCCAACACTCAATGCCACGCAGAAGGCAGCAAGGCAAGAAAAAGCTAATAGGTTTCTGAACATAAATGCCAAATCCTTTGTGAGTACAAACAGGGCCCTGGCGTGAAAACGTCAGGGCCCCAAACTTAAACTATAAAACTAGTCGTTAACAAACGGAGTTGTACCGGTGCTGGCGCCGCAGAACTGGTACCAAGTTTGCCAGTTGATGTTTCGGTTGATGTTCTGCATCGAACCATCAGCCAAAGCGACGTTACATCCGGCTGGATGCGTTGCACCTGAACCAACACGTGGAGCGTAACGGGCATCGCCGATCATCGTCAACACGCGCTCGTTCACATAGTTCGTCGCACCAAATTGATCGTCATTCAAGCGACCAATCAAGTAAGGGAAGAACCCCTTACCTTGGATGTTACCACCCCACAACCATGCGTACGGTGGAAAGTCCGACAGGCCTGCATTGTCGTCGCGACGACCACGTTGGCTGTTCCAAATCGATCCAAGGTATTCGGTGAACATAACCGTGCGGCTTGTGCCATCTTGGATGGACTCAAGAGTACGCTTTTCGCGAGTTGTCATGCAGCCTCGCCAAATTGACTTAGCTGGCAAATGGGTGTGACCAGTTGCGCCCAACATAGAAGCATAGTTGGTCTTGAAGATGTCAGCATCGTTGGTGAAACGGACCAAGTAACCTGTCCAAGGCTCGGAAAGAACGTTGTTCGAGCCATCATTCCAAGGAATGTAACCCGCCAAGCAGACGTTGGGACCAAAACCAGCAAATGGGAATTGCAAGTCATTGATGTTGTCCGATGGGCACTCGAAGTCTGGAACTCGGTTGTTCAACAGAATCGTGACGCCAGGAACTTCTCCACTCCAGGTGTAATACTGAACATTGTTCGCATCGCGATAGGTGCAGTAATTGCGGCGGTAATCGAATGTAATCGATTCGGTCACGTCTGCCAACATGTTCAATTCCATGAATGGCATAATCAAACCAAGAGCCGATGTCCATTGCGTATTGAACAATGCATCGCTTACACCGACCAGACCGCAGCCGACATCAACTGGATTTGGTGGAACGTTGCGAATACACAAACTACCAGCCGGCAATCGCTTGTATGCGTCATGGAACGAATGAGCAGCGATAGCCAACTGACGAATACGGTTTGCACAGTCTGTTCGACGTGCAGCTTCTCGAACCTGCTGAACAGCAGGTAGAAGCATGGCCATGAGAATGCCGATAACGGCAATCACAACGAGGAGTTCAATCAAAGTGAACCCTTTACGACGTGTAGTCATACACAGTCCTCCAATAAAAAATGAAAAAACAACCATGGGCACTGAAATTACCAAAAAATAAAATAAGCTTGGTAAATCTTTCGCCCAACACCCTAATTAGACCATGAAATTCTCTACTTGTTCCCGAGTTTACCAAAAATCCGCAACTTTGTAGGAATTTTTCGACACTCGGCAAATTGTGCAGAGTTTCGCAGATTCACTAAGTTTTAACCAAACTTGACTCCAATGCAAGAATAAAAACACAACCTTAACGATTTTTCCGGTAATTTTATTCTTATTGTCAATTTAGGGGAGTTTTGGCCCCAAAAGTGTTCAACTTCGAGTGAACTTCAAAGAGTATCTGGTTGTGTTCCCATAAAGACAATTCACGGAATTCGCCGCAAATTTTTGGGCAAGTTGCTATTTTCGTGAGAGAGAAAGTGGTCGCTGAATGAAACCGCCAGCTTTCCGCCAATAGCATAGAAATCGCTACGACATCGAGCACGGAAAACATGCCTCCCATTTCGGCGGTGGGGTTGGGTGCGTTGATTGAGTCGATAGTCGACGATCACCAACTCATAGCATGTCAAAATGACGTTGCGGAGCTACGAAAAAACCGAGGAGATCAGAACGATCTCCTCGGTTCGGTCATTGATTGAAATTGCTCGAATTGACGTTAGTCAATCGGCCTCAATTCGTCACGAATTCTGCCCCCTTTTTCGGAGTCGGCGACTTCGCCGTCGTCTTCGTCATACTCTTGGAACTGTTGTTGACGAGAACTCTCCGTGATTTCTGGCTTCGGCGGTGCACCAGCGCAGCCAACACTCAATGCCACGCAGAAGGCAGCAAGGCAAGAAAAAGCTAATAGGTTTCTGAACATAAATGCCAAATCCTTTGTGAGTACAAACAGGGCCCTGGCGTGAAAACGTCAGGGCCCCAAACTTAAACTATAAAACTAGTCGTTAACAAACGGAGTTGTACCGGTGCTGGCGCCGCAGAACTGGTACCAAGTTTGCCAGTTGATGTTTCGGTTGATGTTCTGCATCGAACCATCAGCCAAAGCGACGTTACATCCGGCTGGATGCGTGGCAGCTGAGCCAACACGCGGTGCATAACGGGCATCGCCGATCATCGTCAACACACGCTCGTCCACATAGTTTGTCGCACCAAATTGATCGTCATTCAAGCGACCAACCAAGTAGGGGAAGAACCCCTTACCTTCGATGTTTCCGCCCCATAACCATGCGTATGGTGGGAAGTCCGACAGACCAGCGTCGGTGTCACGGCGACCACGTTGGTTATTCCAAATCGATCCAAGGTATTCGGTGAACATCACCGTACGGCTTGTACCGTCTTGAATGGACTCAAGTGTCCGCTTTTCGCGAGTCGTCATGCAACCTCTCCAAATCGACTTCACTGGCAAGTGGGTATGACCAGTTGCGCCCAACATGGAAGCATAATTCGTCTTGAAGATGTCAGCATCGTTGGTGAAACGAACCAAATAACCAGTCCAAGGTTCCGAAAGAACGTTGTTCGAGCCATCGTTCCAAGGAATATAGCCTGCCAAGCAGACGTTTGGACCAAAACCAGCAAATGGGAATTGCAAGTCATTGATGTTGTCCGATGGGCATTCGAAGTCTGGAACTCGGTTGTTCAACAGAATCGTGACGCCAGGAACTTCTCCACTCCAGGTGTAATACTGAACATTGTTCGCATCGCGATAGGTGCAGTAATTGCGGCGGTAATCGAATGTAATCGATTCGGTCACGTCTGCCAACATGTTCAATTCCATGAATGGCATAATCAAACCAAGAGCCGATGTCCATTGCGTATTGAACAATGCATCGCTTACACCGACCAGACCGCAGCCGACATCAACTGGATTTGGTGGAACGTTGCGAATACACAAACTACCAGCCGGCAATCGCTTAAATGCATCGTGGAACGAATGCGAGGCAATAGCCAACTGACGAATACGGTTTGCACAGTCCGTGCGACGTGCAGCTTCTCGCACCTGCTGAACAGCAGGTAGAAGCATGGCCATAAGAATGCCGATAACGGCAATCACAACGAGGAGTTCAATCAATGTGAACCCTTTACGACGTGTAGACATACACAGTCCTCCAATAAAGAAACAAGAAAATATCATGGGCGATTCGATTACCAAAACAAGAGATTCTGGTAAGACTAGGCCCAACGCCTTATTGGATCAAGAAATCTTCACTAGTTCCTAATTTCCCGATGATCCGCAACCTTTTAAGTTTCGTTTGTCATAAATGGAAATGAACTTGGTGTGTTCGAGGTACAGAGGCAAGGACAATACTAACTTAATCTTCATCATCTGCAACGACGATATCTGGGCGCGCGCGGTATTTCTGCGTTTCATGTCCCCTGTCTAACATAAGTCGTGTCCCCTACTTAACATTCGAGCGAATTTTTTTCTTCAAGAATAATGGTGGTATCCAAGAAGCGATGTGACAGCAGGTCCTCGCGCAAATAGACGATGAATGATTGAGTCTAGGAGCAAGGATTGGGAGACGTGTTGAGAGATGCGCGAGATCAACTGGCCAAAATTGCCAAGACCTCCGTTTGCAGTCCACCGGTCACATGGACACCGGAGTTCGCGTCGATAAATATGTTAACTTCGCTACGCACGCCAAATTCAGGAAGGTAGATTCCGGGCTCGATCGAGAAACATGTTCTCGGAATTACTTTGCGATCTTCACGGGTTTCTAAATCGTCCATGTGAGCGCCATTGCCGTGAGTCTCCTGGCCAATGTTGTGCCCAGTGCGGTGAATGAAATATTCGCCATAACCCGCTTTTTCAATCACATCGCGCGTTGCTCGATCGACTTGCCAGCCAAACACGTCGTTGCCGCTGGCAAGTCCATTTCTCACGCAAGCGATTCCGGCGTCGCGTGCGTCGGCCACAATGCGAAAAATCTGCTGGTATTTTTCTGGCACGACATCGCCCACAAAACCGACTTTGGTGAGATCACTGTAAACTCCTCCCGGCTTGTCCATTTTCGCCCACATGTCGAGCAAGACGAAATCACCGACGTTGATTTCCGCGTCACATCCCGCCAATGGACTGTAGTGCGGATCGCCACTGTTTGGCCCAACGCCGACGATTGGCGGCGAATACGTCGTCATCCCGTTTTCCGCATAAAAGTCCATCACCATTTGCTGGACATCGGTTTCACGGAGTTTTCTCCGCTTTCGTGCCGCTTCGGCGATCATATTCCAAGCCAACTCGAACGCCGCTTGATTGAATCGATCCGCTTCCAAATGCAGATTCCATTCGTGCTCATCCCAGCGACTCTCGAAGGCCTGAATCAGATCCCCCGAGGAAACCACCTTAACGTCAAATGAGCGGACCAACTCTACAGTTCCAGCATCGACAATAGCGATGTAGGGATTGTTGTTCATCGGTGAGTATTCCATGGCGATCGTATCCTGGCCAGTCACCACATTTTGTATGGCGGCCTCAAGCTCCTGCCATTTCAAATACACGATTTTTTCGCCGGGAAGATGATCAAGGGCTCGCGGTTCGATGCGGTGAACGACTTTGCAGGGAGTTCCAGTCGCCGGGATGAAATAAAACCAACGCCTGGACGCCTTTTGGTGCGGTGGTATTCGCAATACACGATTTGCCAAAACATTATTGCCGCGAAAATCGTACAATAGCCATCCAGAGAACCCAGATTCCTGGATTAGTTGTTGAACTTCTTCCACATTAAACGATGGCTTTAGACTTGAGTTAATTAAAGAGGTCACGATTTTGTTGGCCTTTTATACTTGACAATCTTTGCGTCGACTGGTTCGAAGTGGTGTGAGACGCATCTAACCTCACCGCTGCCGATTCTAATTGGAATCACCAGCACTTGGAAGACTGTTCATCGGGGGTTGGTCGAGGTGTTTTGTAGTTTTTTGGCGGTGCAATACAAAACCAGCCGTCGATTTGTTGACTGCCAGTCAGATCAAAGCGTGATTCCGCACTCAAAATCAAGCCAATGGCAACACACCGGGTCCAGCAGCTCCATGACAATCTTTCCATTCGCTGCCCGGCAAAGCTTACGAAAGAAATGCACTGCACCGTCGCCAATGGTCGATCGGTTGGATTTTTCCAAGACGCCGTTTGGCGATGCAATCTCTTGCAAGCATTCCGGAAGGTTCTAACCGACGTTGTGTGTATGGCCTTCGATGCAATGGATCGTGTTTACCGAGTGGCAAACCAGAATGAAACAAAGCGGACGAATTCACGACTCACATCAACCGCATTTGAAGCTATAATCTAGGCAAGCAATTTGTTAACTCTGATTTGCCCAAAATAATCGAAAACAGCTTGCATGCTTCGTGCAAATGTTCAAGTTTTCGCCAGTGCAATAAATAGGGGTGTAGCCGATTTCTCATCATTCATCCCTGCATCTACATGTTTTGTTGGAAGACGCTTATGTTGCTAAAAGCTTTTCGTTATATGTTGCCTGCGTTGGTAATTCTGTTTGCCCAGACCATTTTCCCATTCGGAATAATCAGGGATGCGTTGGCTGCAGGTCGACCTCTCTCATCGATGATAAACAGGATCAGCGCGTCCTCAGTTCTTTTAATTGTGAAAACTCAGATTGTTACCAGCACGCAAGATGAAGAAACATCGGACACACAGGATACAGACGCTGAAGAACCGGACGGTGTCGAGGGTGAGTTGTTGGAGTTGGTTCCAGGGGAAGTCAACGAAAAGGAATTGCGACTGCATTTGTTTGACGGGACGATCATCTGTGGGCAGTTGTCGCTGCAAAGTCTGAGCGTCGTTACCGAGTTCGGTCCATTGACGATCCCTATTGAGCGGGTCCTGGAAATCAATCCTGGACTGGATAGCTATCCGCAAATGCTGGCGGACTTAGATCGGTTGGTCGAGCAACTTGGAGATGCCGATTACAACCAGCGCTTAGAGGCACGGCGTGAGTTGCGTCTGTTGGGGGTCACAATTAAACATGAACTGAACCGCTTCACCGATGATGGGAACGTCGATCGCAAGAAATATCTTGATGAACTGAAACAAGAAATCGCGAAAATGGAAGCTGAATGGGAAGACGCCGAAGAGGACGAAAAGCCCGTTCCCTATATTCGCGGGGATTCGATTCGAACACCAGACTTCACGGTCGTCGGGAAACTCCAACAATCCCAATTTGAAATCAACAGCAAGTATGGGGTATTATCGGTCAATTTACACGAGGTCAAAAAGGTCGACCGACAGATCTCCGGTCGACAAGAAATCCGCAAAAAGGTCATTGTCAAAGGTGACCATTATATTGATGGCAGTACGGTTTCAACGGGCATCAAGGTTAATCGTGGCGATGTGATCAACATTTCGGCCATGGGTTCAATTGTCATGACCCCATGGGGAGCGAATCGAACTTCGTCACCCGATGGGTCAAATAGTTATGGTTGGTATGCAGCGGGCACGATTGAAGGCGGGGCGTTATGTATGAAAATTGGGGATAATGATGTGCCGTCTAAAGTTGGCAGCAAAAGACGAATTGTCGCTAGCCGCAGCGGAGTGTTAAGATTAGGTATCGGAATTCCATCTGGGTATTCTGGTGGAAACTATCAATATCCTGGCCAGTACGACGTGCGCATCGTTGTGACCCCGGGCAGCTAAACGCTGACAAACGCGTTTCGATTGTTGGCCGCAAATTTAGTACTTCATAATGAAGTCTGCGCAGTGACCGTTGATTTATTTGCTGACAAATTTCCCGTGAGAATGGCTCGCGGATTCATAAGTTCGAAAGTCGTTTTTCAACTCGTTCCGTAACTTCTCTATATTTCAGATTTAATTGAGGACATTATGAAAGGCTACACGAAGTCGTTCTTCAGCGCACTTTGCATTCTCCTAGCAAGTCTTTGCTACCCGCTTTTGGGGCAGGAAGTGACTGCACCAACCCAACAAGATCAAGAGAAGACAGAAATTCAAGGGTTTGGCTTTGAGATTGTAAGTTCGGTGGACGCAACCGACGTGAAATCGCAAGACAACACAGGAACGTGTTGGAGTTTCGCCACGACTTCGTTTATGGAATCTGAATTAATGCGCATGGGAAAAGGAGATTTTGATTTGTCCGAAATGTTCGTCGTGCGGAATATCTATCGTGAAAAGGCGTTTAACTTTGTACAACGAAAAGGAAAAGCAAATTTTTCAGAGGGGGCCCTGGCCCACGATTTCATGAACGCCGTTCATCGATATGGAATCGTGCCAGAAGATGTGTACAGCGGTCGTCGCGACGGCACTACGCATGATCACAGTGAAATGGCGGCGATTCTAGAGGGAGTTCTAAAAGTAGTCGTCGAACAACGCCGACCATCGCCACGCTGGCGCGAGGCATTCGACCGTATTTTAGATGTTTATCTAGGGGAGGCTCCTGAAGTATTTAACCACCAGGGACGATCAATCACACCAGTCGAATTTGCGCGTGAATTGGGCTTCGCCAAAGATAACTATGTAAATTTGACATCCTTTACCCATCATCCGTTTTACGAATCGTTTGTGCTCGAAATACCTGACAACTTTTCCAACGGCTCGTTTTATAACCTGCCCATCGACGAACTGGTGGCGACGATCGACAATGCTATCGAAAACGGTTACTCCGTGGCCTGGGACGGAGACGTTTCGGAGCGAGGATTTTCGGCCAACAACGGCGTGGCAATTTTGCCCAAGTCGGCGGACGCCGGTCGGATCTTTCAAGAGCCCACCGAAGAAATCGCGGTTACCCAGGAAATGCGACAGGAGACATTCGAAGATCACACAACCACCGATGATCATTTGATGCACCTTACCGGCATCGCGCGCGACAAACATGGAAACAAATACTACGTAATCAAAAACTCCTGGGGCAGCGTGGGCCCGCATCAAGGTTATCTGTATATGTCTGAGGCGTTTGTGCGTTTGAAAACGATTTCGATTTTGGTTCACAAAGACGCCATGGTAACTACCCGCGCTTTGAAACCAGCAGACGCGGGCTGGGAAGTTGTGCCGAAACACGACTCGCTAAAATGATTTGGCAACGGTTATTGCGTGCAATTGCGATTCGGTGTCACGAAGCTGGCTGAGCTAAACGCTGAGTTACGTGGGAGCGGGGATGTCTCTGGTCCTGAAGCGGTGCGCCGCGATCAACAAACAGGCCGACCCCAGAACGGCGAATACCAAATTGTTGCCCATGGGCCCCATTTCGAGTGGCATTCCTGTTTCGGAAAAATTCACCAATTGCCACTGAGAAGACCAATTGGCTTCCGCTAGTTGGATAGCTAATTCCGGTTCGTAGCATGAAAAGAACGAACAGTAGTTCAACCAGCCGAATGTTTTGGAAGCCATCGCCAAGATTTTCGCCATGGCGGATAAGAAATAAAAGCCGATGACGATTCCCAATGTCCGCCAGCGAAAGCGATCAAAGGCCGAAACCAGCGTCGCCAGGCCCAGCAGAAAATAGCACAACATGCCCAAGTTAAACACACCAGGAATGAACAACATCGGATCGACATGATCCGACATGGGCACAGTCTGTTCTTTCGGTTTCAAGAATGTTAACGGGATATGATAGTCAATGATGGGAACGCGGATTGTTGGGTAAACAGATTCGACGACCGATGTGGTTTGGACTCCGAGCCACATGCCGAACCAGATCAACAGGCATAACAAGAGTACACCGATCAACGTAGTCAATACCGGAGTCCAAAAGATCTGGCGGCGACTGACGGGTTGTGACAATAACATCTCCATGGTGCCCCGAGAAATTTCTCCGCTGACGACATCAGTACCGCGAACGATGGCGAAGATCGCGACCAACATGATTAGAAAAGGTTCGTCGAGCGTCAGGGCCGTTCGGCCGAGGTAGGTAATCAACCATTCAAATTCGACTGTCGTGAACTTCTGCCAATCGTCGGGCAATAAGTCGAGAATCTGTTTGAACCGAGTCGTATCTAGCTCGGAGACGACCCAGACGCGAAACCAAGCGAATGCAAACACACATGCGGCAATAGCGGCAAACAGAATCAATGTCTCCGTTATGCTCTTTTTGATCAAAGCCTTATTCATGCGAGCGTGTTTCAAACCTCTTCGATTTCTGGTTCGGCTGAATGGAAGCGATCGTAAACTGCGCGCAGGCCGATAGGACTGACCAGAACGTCATCCAATGGCTGGTCGGCCAGCCATTTGAGTACGGGTGAAAGTTCCCCAGGTATTTCCAATGACAGGTCCCCTGGAATCCCTGTCGATAGGTTGCCTGTTAATGTCTGAGCAATTTCAATTTGCTGAGCTAATCCGTTGGGAAATGGCGTCAACTCACCATGCACTTTTGCACGAACTCGATGGTGACGTTTAAGTGAGTGCAACGACTGCTGGTGGACTAGTTGACCCGCCCGCAAAATCGCGACTTCATCGCATGTTTCCTCAACCTCCGACAAGACGTGTGAAGAGAAGACTACCGTGGCTCCCCGTTGCTTGGCCTCCATCACCATCTTCAACACCTCGCCCCGCACATTCGGATCGAGATTCGCCGTCGGCTCATCCAAGATGATCAATGGTGTTTCGGCCGAAAAACAGGCGGCCAGCGCAAGCTTCTGCCGCATTCCTGTGGACATAAAACCCACAAACCGCGATAAGTCCAAATCCAATCGGTCCGCGACGTCTAGCCCACGTTGAAAGCTGGCGTTTTTGCGAATTTGAGAAAAGAACCTAATTACTTGCCGTCCGCGCATCGTGCGAAAAAGACGCGCATCGCCCGGCAGATAGACCAATTCTCGATGGACGGCAACACGCTCACGATAGCAGTCCAGATTAGAAATACGCGCACTGCCTGAGGTCGGGCGCAGGAAACCGAGAAGTAATCGCAGCAATGTCGTTTTTCCTGCACCATTCGGACCGAGGAGCCCGAACACTTCTCCTTGATTTACACGCAGCGTACAGCGATCCAATGCGGTCACGCTGGGGTAAATCTTCGAAAGCGCCTCTGTTTCAATTAACGCCGACAATGGACTGCCTTGATATTTGAATTGTATCCTGGTTAATTCTGGTTATTCGCAGCGATGCTCATGTTGATTACTTGATCCATAACCTGCCACGGATTGCCTCCATCGCGAGCCGAGCCGTCCCACAATCCTACAATAAAAACCAAACTTATCGGATGGGGGCCTTTCCCATCATGCGGCGTATCAATCCGATTTGGCCTGCATGCAACATTTCATGCTGGGCACACATCAAGAGACTTCCGTACTTCGTAGGGAATCCAGCAAAAGGTGGGTCGATCGGCTCGTCTAAGTTGATTTCAAGGAATTCTGGCAATTCGATTTGTACCTGTTCAAACACGCGTCGAAATGTCTCCTGAATCTCTGACAGGGGAAGGGTTTCTTCGCGATTCAGCGGTTGGCTTCCCTTGGCAAACTGCTTGCGGAATTGATTGGACATCAACGATCCGTCGTCTAACCGCCGACCCCGCTGCCTAAATAACACGAGACCATATTGTGCGTAGGCCAAATGGCCGATTTGCCACGCGATATGGGTCGATAATTCGGGGGGCATCCAGAACCATTCGTCAGCTGACAAATCGGCGATCAAGGAATTTGTATAATTTCGTGCCGCTTGAATCAAGTTTTGCACGATTTCCAAACGAACTTGGTTGGTTTCGAACTTAAGGTCGCTCATGTCGGGATTTTCGGATTAAGGTCTAGTTGAACATTCGCTGCGGCAATCGAAATCTTTGTTTGTCTCTATCTTTTGCTTGCCCAAAACAAACGTACATGGCCGAGAGTGGTCATTGCCAACGAAAACGTCAGTTTACCCCCAACGTTCCGATTGCAAAAGTCGGGTGCATCCGGCAGAGCGTGCTGTTCGACCCGGAAACGGGATCGTTCTTTCTAGATGGTGCACAGGCATCGCATGTTGTCAGTTTTGGGTATACGCACCCCATGGTCGTCAACGTAGGTTTCGCCGATGGCTCAGCTCACGCGATCCAGCGCAACATCCAATGGCGCACATGGTATGCTCTGTGTGGCCTGGTCGATGGCGAAATTGATTTAGAGTATTGACCATTTCTTGAGCAATTTTGTTCTAACCAGCACGTAACAAAAATCGCAGCTTGCGGCATGTTGTTACCATGCCGATTAGGGATGCGAACTTCAGTATTTGCTGTTGCTGCTTCTCAGCCACAAAAATGGCGTAGGATTGGCCGATTCGCAGGAATTTTGATACTGCTTGCCTAGCGCCACCAATGCTAACCGCAAAATCGTAATCGTACTCAATGAAGTGGTGCTCGTACTCGTAACCGCGTACCGAGCGTTTACAAGCAAGACTAAGATTGGAAGTAATCGTTCTGCGCCGTGGGCCGTGAACGATTACGATATTGCTCCGTCGTTTACCCGCGCTCAAAGAGATGTGTCAGTAGTTTAGTCAATTTTGTTTTACTGCGAGTTTTCCTGCCAATGACTGATGGTCGGCAGGTAACGCATGCCTTTGTAATTATTTTTAGCGTCTCGTGAATGGAGTCCACGGACAAGTTTGTGAACGCGATGTATTCGGCGAATATCTATACGTCACGCGTCAGAAAATAAAAACAATGGATGTCCGATAGAATTGGATTTTATTGAAATATGAATCTTCGATGATTGATGGTCTTACTGAAGAGCATTAGAATGTTGGCAATGTTGCAATCAAATTGTCGCGTCCCAGGGCGTTAGAATTTCTCATAGGAATATCAAAATGTTGAAGCGTTTTTCTGGTTCTCAAGGTCTGTTCAAACTTTGTTTGATCATGGCATGTTGTTCGCTTGGCATCGCATATGGCCTAGCTGAATCCGTGTCATGGGAAGTTGCCAACTATGCAATTGGGCAACAAGATGAACAGAATGCGACGAAAGACAATTCGGATCAGAACACAGCCGCTCGCCGCGCATTATTAGAGGCCGCCAAAAATGTATCGCCATTCAAAATCGATGCGGATTCCGATTTGGAGAAGTTACTCCTGGAGGCCATTGATGCATTGTTAGAATTAAGGGCCGACGACTGCTTGTCCAAGTTGCAACAAGTTCGCGAGGAAAATCCCCTGTTTCCACCCGGAGAATACATCATGGCTGCTTTGCTGGTCTCGGCCAATAATGCAGTTGGAGGTATACAGTATCTAGAGATTGCCGCTCGTGAATATTCCGACTATCCGAGTATTTATTCCGGCTTTGCAAGGATTGCCATCGGTCAGAATCGATTCACGGACGCCTTTGCTTTGGCAAGTCTGGCCGTTCGCAAGCTTGACGAAGGCGAGTGGAACCAAGAACAACGAAAATTTTTCCGCACAGAGATTGCAGACGTAATGGGTGACGTGGTCATTGCCAGGCAGCAATGGGATGAAGCACTTAAATATTTGGGAGAGCTTGAAGAATTACTCCCGGAGAATGGACAAATTAGAGTAAAAACAGCGCAGGCTTACTTCGAAAAAGGGGACCATGAGAAAGCCCTTGAAGCTCTTAAACAAGCCAAATCGCTCACCCCCGATTTGCGTCAACCAGAAACGATCATGGCTGATTGGTTCTTGGTAAAAAATCAGCTTGATGAATCTCGACAGTGGATCGAAAAGGCAATTGCTGACCATCCCAATGACGGAGAGGTCTTTTTGAACTATGCCCGCTGGCTGCTGCGAATGGAAGAACTCCCTCGCGCAGCTGAAATTGCTACGAAGGCCGAACAGTTAGGCGCGAACCCGTACCAGACGGCATTTTTGAAAGGTCAAGTTGCCTTTTCGCGACGCGATTACAGTACCGCTGAGCTGTATTTCTCACAGCTTTTTCAACTCCAGCCAGGCGATTTGGAAGCGTCTAATCTACTTGCCCTGAGCTTGATTGAGAGCGGTGCCGACGACAAACGCAATCGAGCGCGACAATTAGCGGAAATGAATGCGCGGCAATTTCCGCAAAACCCAGTGCTTTTAGCGACCTTGGGTTGGATCTTATTCAAATCAGACAACGTGCAACAATCTCAAGAGATTTTTCAACAATTGGTAAGCATTCAACCAATGCCAGCGACCACTGCCTATTTCATTGCGGCTTTCCTCGCAAATAACAAAGACTTTACCAATGCAAAAATCTTGGTAGAGTCCGCACTTGCCAACGAAAGTTATTTCGTCTATCGCAATGCAGCGCAGCAATTGCTGCGTCAAATAAACCAGTCGATCAAAGAATCCGCCGATCAGGAAAACCAAACTGACAAATAGCGGTGAGGGCCGTTTGGTTGCAGGGCCTCACATTTGCGTTGCCGAAGTCGAACTGACCAGAGCCTTGTAACGTTTGTAAACCGCATTGTACGTCTCAACGTTGGCTGGAATAGGCGTGAAATTGATTGCGTTGTCCGGCCGTAAGGCGCGCAGGAAATCTGACCAATCGGTTTGGTCTCCTGAAAGCACGCGATACGTGTACGCCGCCAAGACTGTCGCTCCCCAAGCAGTCCCTTCGTCGGCGGCTTCCAACAGTCGAGTCTTAGTCTGGAAGACGTCAGCCAATATTTGACCTAGTTCGGGGGTTTTGGTGATGCCACCGGTCAGTACGAGTTCCTGCCGCGGAAAATTTTGCGCATCCAACACTTCGCTCCCCCAGCGCAGATTAAACATCGTTGCCAGCAAAGCGGCTTTAGCCACGTTGCCTGGTGTCGCGTTGTTTGAATTGAGACCAAAAAGCATTGCAGTTCCACCTTGAGCAACTCCCAGACCGGGTTCATCATCCATAAAAGGCAAGGCCAATATTCCACCGCAATCGGGAGCTGCTGCCAAGAGCTGAGGCATCACTAGCCGAAACGTATCAGCCCGCTGGGTATCAAGTTTTCCAAACATTGCGATAACCGCGTTCATGAAGGTGGTGCCGTTTCGCAACCAAACCATGTTGATGGGTTTGCCGTCGACGGCACAAAAGTGGTCGACAGCTTTATCGACACCTCGAAACGGCCGATCCCCCACAGAGTTGGCGCAAACCGAAGTACCAAAGCTAATCCCGACGGTACCGGCATCACCAATTAGCGAACCTGCCAGCGCGGCCGGTTGGTCACCTTCAGCCGGAGCACAAGGAATCCCCGGCTGCAAGCCTAACTGATTAGCAGCGGCGGTAGAAAGTCGTCCCGCAACTTCACCGGCCCGCCGCACACGGGGTAAGAGGAGCTGCAAGGGGGACACATGTTGGATTTCAAAATGTTCGTTCCATCGATCCAGCAAACGTTGATCGAAATCCAATGTTTGCTGATCGATCGGAAACATACCGGCCGCGTCGCCCACCCCCAGGTTCCACTCGCCCGTCAGTTGGTAGGCCAACCAGCCCGCAGGCGTTGTGATTCGAGCTACTTTTGAGGCGATTTCCTTTCGCTGGCGAATTGTCCAGAGCCAACGGGCCACGGTCATCCGTTTGGGGATCTTCACATTGAACAGGTCCGTTAACTCTTCCCCCTCAACATCGTTTCGACTATCGCACCAGAGTCGGGCCGGCCCCAATACATTGTTTTTTGCGTCGCTTAACACTTCTCCGTGCATTTGCCCAGAAATCCCGATGGCCAACACTTCCATCTCGCTATCTGCCAGTGCCGCACGGACTTGTGCCATTGCCCCTCGCAACGCGTCCCACCAGTCTGCCGGAGCTTGTTCGTAACAACCAACGTCTAGTCCCGGCACAAAGTCGTATCCGTGTTCGCCGTGAGCTAAGACCTTCAGTCGTTGATCGACAAACACAACGGACAAACCCTGCGTCCCAGCATCAATACCCAAAAAACCAGTATTCTTCATACGATGTAAAAATAAAGAAAAAGTTCGCTGATTGATTTGCGCGGAGCAACCTTAGTTTCCGTTGACAATGATAATTCTGCAGTTGGCTGCTTTGTTTGCTTCTCCAAGCGCTGCTGTAATCTAGACTGCGCTTCAACAGCGGCGTTGTGCCACAAGTTCGACCACAGATATCCGACGATTAGAGTGCCTTACAAACGCTCGGCCTTGCCGGCGCCGTATCGCCGCGACCGTTGGCATCGAATCGTCAATATATCCCACCTCACCACAGAGTTGAATACGAACTAAACGAGTTGGGCAAGTCAGTCTGGACTATCCACTGAGATGGCTTGGGTCTGACTTTAACGGTCGAAAGGGTCACGCGTTGCGAAAAGTCATGAAATCGAATGACATGTTTCGGTTAGGAAAGATTTTTGTTGAAAATTTGCAGTAGCAGTCAGCGAAAGTTTGACACTATCCCAGCATGTCTTAAGTTTTTGATGTCGCAACGAAAATGTCGACTTCAAACCAGACAATCGGTCTCATTGAGCATGCGTTTGGGGTGGGGTTGAATCGCTCGTGCGGCATCAAGCCTGCCAAGTTCGCTGCCAATCCATTGGAATTGAGCTTGTCATGTTTGGGCAATCGCTGGCCAAAACAGCAGGCAACGGCGCTCTGAGCGCTGACCAGCGAACCCATGGGTTTTTTGGATGGGTTGGACATCGTGTTCAACTCGATATCCCGTAACTGGGAAGCATTGATCAATTCCTGTCGGAGGAAAAAATGAAAAACTTTGCACAAAAAGTAACTCGCTTTTTGAAGTCAGAAGACGGCCCAACGGCTGTTGAATACGCCATCATGTTGGCTTTGATTGTGATTGTCTGCTTGACGGCGATTCAAGCTGTCGGTCGTAACGCTCAATCGGCGTTCAACGATATTGCAAGCGACATCGACACAGCTCGAACTGGCGGCTCTTTCTAATTTGAGAAATTGACCGTTGCTTGAGACTCCACACAAAGCCCTCACTGACCGATTGTCAGTCGGGGCTTTTGTGCGTTTTTACTTGCGAACTTGGCTTCTTCAGTAATCAACGAATGGAACCCAGTTCACTTATCCTCATCGTCAATTTGTTGAGAACGCCATGTTGTACAACTTGTACCCGATTGAATCCTACGCCGGCGCGTTCGAAATGATTTGCATTTTTTTTACGATCATCGCTGTATTCGCGAGCTACGTTTTAACAGCAAGAGCGTAGCTGAATCCACGTTTGCCATAGCGATAACTTGTGAGCCAGCGTCGGTTTGGGCCGACCTTTACTGATCAACTAGCCAATCGTTTTCATCCCCTCAATCTACAAAGGAAATATTTATGTATGGATTTGAATCCTTGACCAATGGAATCATCGCAAACTGGCCGTACTGGTTTGTGAGTATCGTGCTGGTAGTTGCAGCCGTTATCGACGGGGTTCAATTGAAAGTTCCGAACTGGATAACTTTTCCGATGATCATCACCGGTTGGATCTACAGCGCCGTGGCTTATGCGATGGCCGGAGACGCTTGGTGGGCTGGCCTGGGTTGGAGTTTGGCGGGCACCGCCGTGGGCTTGTTGCTCTTGCTTCCAGCTTATGCCATTGGTGGCATGGGTGCAGGCGATGTCAAGCTGTTGGCAGGGGTCGGAGCATGGACCTATGTTGTAACGACCTTTTACGCATTTTGTTTGTCAGCCGTGATTGGCGCAGCAATCGCCGTGATAATGGTTTTGGCGCGCAGGGGCGTGCGCAAACACTCCATGCAATTCATGATGATTTTAAACGAAATTACTGAGGTGCGCAATCCGGAAACGCTGGCTGCATTGGCCGCGAAACGCAAGAGTCAGATGTTATTGCTTCCTTACGGGATTCCAATTGCGATCGGCACGATTGCTTACTTCGCATGGGTCGGATTGTTGGTTTAGTCGACTGACGTTGGGTCACGCATTGCCGATATGGGAACGCGCGTCAGCCTGCGAAATAAGTGCCAGTTAAACCTTGAGGGTTGTAACAATCAAGCGAAACAACAAAGGAGTTTGGATACTCAAATATCCAAACGACGAAAATTCTAAAAATGGACGCCACCCTTACTATTTGGATTGGCTCGTTTTCGTCAAAAAAACTTTTTTATTGCCTCAAGCAGAATGACCTCCCGTCATTTGCCCAAAGCACATTTTGACAACATTACGATATTTTCAAAATCCGGGTTCAGGGTGATATAATGAAATCGAAATCTGTATTCCTCATGGCCGTCTCGTTAGGCTTTGGCCTGATTGCAGCTATCGGGATCAGGCAAGTTATGGGGCGCAGCGCGAACTCAAACCAACCAAGCATTGAAATGATGCCGGTGATTGTGGCCGCGAAGGACATCGAACCCTCGACTGAAATGACCAAGGAAATGGTCACAGTGGAAATGATGCCGCGGCAAAGTGTACCCGAAGGTGCAGCGTCCAAGCTGGAACAAGTCGAGGGAAAGATCACCAGGGCGCGAGTAGGTCGACGCTTTGCCATCAACCTTGCGGATTTAGTCGATAAGTCCGAGGTTAATACCTTGGCAATTCCACCAGGCTATAAAGTCGTGGGCATCAATGTCAGCGCTGAAGAGCACATCAACGGGTTACTGCAACCTGGCGATCTCGTGGATATTATGGGAGTCTTCCGCCAAAACCAAAATCACGGTGCGATGGCGATTACCTTCTTGAAAAAGGTCCGCGTTTTCTCGGTGGACGGTGCCTTGCGTGCAGAACTGGGACGCGACGGCAAAACCAAAAATACGACAGTCGTGAGCGTGCTCGCCACGCAGAAACAAGCGGAAAAGCTTGTACTCGTGCAACGTATGGCAGAACTCAAACTCGCATTGCTTGGTCCAGATGCGCAGAATAGCATTGACTATGATGCCGTAGTCGATTCAGAGTTTGATCAGTATGAGACGACTTTGGATCAAATTCTTTCACGCCAATCGAATCTTGGACTGCAGCAATTCTATCAGCAGAAGCAGCCAGTCACAGAGACAGCTAGCAACCCTGTTGTCGACGAGCAAGCTGGTTCCGAATTCACCATGCGGATCGTTACATCCAACGGGATGCAGACCGTCAAATTCGGGCGAAATGGTGAAATTGTGCGAGATTCTGGCGATTTTACTGTACCCACCAGTATCGATAATGGAGCGTCGAAGTACGGTGATAACGGTAATGACGACCATATCGATTCTGATCTTTTCGACGATGAGTCGGATCTTGAGTTGGGAAATTGATGTATTCAATAGTTCGATGCTGCGGGTCGAATTCAATAGTGGTGAATTGTTGGTAATCCCGCTCGCAACGGCGCGCGGGTAAACCAAACTTAGACGGTGAACACCTAAAAAATCTATTTGTCGCGGGATGCGATACAACTCCAGGGGATTCAAGGATGATCCAATATCGATTCTTCGTTTTTCTACTGTCGATGTGTGTGTTTGGAATAAACACCAATTCATCAATCGAAATCTTCGCACAGAATAACGCGACACAAAGCGGGAATACGATCAACGTCAATCGCACGTTGAGCCAGCTTGAAGTGATTCAAGGCTCGACAAAAGTGTTGGTTTTTGAGCATCGCGTGCCGGAACTGTATGTCGAGAACCAAGATTCTCTGCAAGCGACGCCCATCGGTCCAAACCAAATTCTCATCACCGGACGGAACATTGGGTTTTCATCGCTGACAATCAGCGATGAAGACGGGATACCGCGAACGATCAACATACAGATCAAGGGAGACGTGCGCGGGTTGGAAGCCGAGTTGCAAGGACTATTTCCAGAGTCGCGAATCCGCGCAACTGCGTTGAAGACTGGGGTCATTCTGCAAGGCACCGCCGGGAACGCGGGCCAGATCCCCATGATCATTAAAGTCGCGCAAGACTACTTCCCCGAGGTTCACAACGACTTGCGAGTTGGTGACTCCCAATTGATCGCGATCGAAGTCAAGGTTTATGAAGTATCGCGCACTAAATTGAGACAAGCCGGAATCAACTGGCAAGTGATTTCCGGAAGCCTGTCAGTTACTTCAACATCTGGAAACGCTGCCGTCCCCAATCTGAGTTTTAATATTCTCAACGGTGGCAACCAGCTTAACTCGTTCCTAGACGTGTTGGAACGGAACAGCCTCGCCAAATTGTTAGACTCGCCAGTGCTCGTGGCCATGAACGGACGACCAGCCGAGTTCTTACAAGGTGGAGAAATTCCCTTTGTCGTTAATCAGGGATTGGGACAAAACTCCATCGAGTTCGGTCCGTTCGGTACGAAACTTGACGTAGTACCGATCGTCCTCGGGCAAAATAGAGTTCGCCTGGAAGTACGAGCCGAAATCTCCGAACCGGCCGTCGATTTGGCGACAGCCGACGGCACGCCTGGTTTCCGAGTGCGACGCGTAAATACCGGCGTCGAAATGAAGATGGGGCACACGTTAGCGTTGGCGGGCGATTACAAAGAAGTCACCGAAGCTGAAACCTCCGGGTTTCCTGGCTTGAAAAATGCCCCCTACATCGGAACGGTCTTTCGACGCGTAAATGATCGAGTCAATGAAATCGAATTGGTCATAACAATGACGCCGCGGTACATTTCCGAAATCGATCCGTCTCGCGTACCGCCGGTCGGACCGGGTCAACTAACAGGCTCACCTTCGGATTGCGAACTGTACCTCAAAGGGTACATTGAGGTTCCGCGATGTGAACCAGATTGCCCAGGACCAAACGGGCTCGTTCCGTCCCAACCGGTCGAGTTCTACCAAGGCAATACGCACGGGACCACGAATGAATACTTGGAACAGCGACCAGAAACGCTGCCAAACGTGGTTCAGCAATATAACCAGCATTATCCGTCTGATTCGGTCAATCGTAACAATTATCAAGGTTATCCAAACTCGAATTCAGTCGTCACGCCGCAACAGGAAACGGGTGGTGCACGCCCGGCATCTAGTGTACCGCCTGGAAACTGGCCCACCAACAATGGTCCGTCATCCAACGGAGCAAAGAATCAAACCAATACGCAACCGTTTCAAATGAGTAGCCGCCGCGTGCTAAACCGCTAGGCGAAATCGACTTCGCAAATCCATGGGCCTGCACAATCAATTGATTGTTGCGGGCCTGTTTGCATTGGTAATCACCCAGTTCGTCAGATCCAGCCCAACGATTGCAATCGACACAAAAGAATGCAGAAAAACCGCAAATTACTCCACACTTTCATGTCCGTAACCTACATATACATAGTAGGTAGCGTTATTTTTGAACAAAACAGGTCGCTAATTTCGTTTTGACAATCCGCGACGCGCCGCAACTTGAGCCCCCTCTTTGCAGCTTAATGGAAGTGTAGGAATTACTATGAGTGCAGCCAAAGTCACGATTTGTGATCCAGTCGAAGACTCTCGCGAGCGAACAAAACAACTTTTATTAAACGTTGACACCTTTTGTTTAGAGGCTGATTGCTCACGGTACGAATTCTATCTTGACGTTGTAAAACAGACCAAACCCAATGTGGCGATCGTTGCTTCTGATTCAAACCCAGAGAAGAGCCTTGAGCTGATTCGTCAAATTTCTGCAGCATGTCCCGGATGCGGGGTTGTCGTCATCAGCAGCAGCAAGGATGGCCAATTCATTTTGAAGGCGGTTCGAGCTGGTGCCAGAGAGTTTGTTGAGTCTCCTGTTGAGGTGCAAGAGCTACTTTCGGCGTTGAATCGGGTCTCCGCTTCGGGAGGCCAATCCAATCGGCTAAGTGCGGGCTCCATTATCGCCGTGGCTGGTGCTTCCGGTGGTGTGGGAACAACCTCTGTAGCCGTTAACTTGGCATGTGCCATTGCAGCACTCCCAGACAAAAATGTCGCCTTGGTGGATCTTGACCTTTCGTTAGGAGACGCTGATGTTTTTCTCGATTCGATTCCAGAATACACGTTGCTCGACGTCGCGCAAAACGTTTCGCGACTTGATTTGTCCTTGCTGAAAAAGTCGTTAACGAAGCATGAATCGGGCGTCTACTTGCTACCACGTCCAGTACAGCTTCACGATGTCGATACAATTTCCGCGGAGGATTTCAGCAAAGTCTTGAAATTGCTGCAAGCGTCCTTCACGCATGTAGTCGTCGATCTTTCGAAGTCCTATGTAGGATTGGATATCGTTGCCTTGAATGCGGCGGAACATATTCTGCTGTTGACGCAATTGGACTTGCCCTGCTTACGCAACGTGGTGCGACTGATAATGTCGTTGGACGCATTCGAAGGAATTACCGATAAGATCAAGATCGTCGTCAATCGCTTCGGATTGGAAAACGCGGAAATCAGTTTAAAGAAAGCTGAACAACATATCGGTCGTGAAATCTTCGCACAAATTCCCAACAACTACGCGGTCGTTTCGGAATGCCGCAACAACGGTGTTCCGCTGTTGCAAACCGCACCCAAGGCGAATATTACGCGTTCCATCCAGGAGCTTGCGATTCGTTTGGTTGGTGGGAATCATGAACTCGACGTGGCTGAGGCTCCCGTAAAAAAGGACAAGAAGAGCCTGTTTGGCTTTCTCTCCAAGAGCGGTAACTAGGCTCTAAAAAACCGAAAGACGGTGAGCCGAATTGTTGTGGTGGGCCTCGTGTCGTTTGACGCTGTGTAGCTCGTTCACTGTCGCGCTCAAAAATCGCTGGACTTAGGACGGAGCCGAAAAAAGTAATTTGTTCTCGTGATTGCCGGGTGCAGATCAAAGATAGGGCGTCAGCAGTCGAGCTAGGCCATCGCGGACTTTGACAGGGAAACTCCGCTTTTCTAATGTCTCCAAGGTGATCTCGCGACAATGGGCAATTTTCATGTCAATAATTTTGGTTAAGCGGCGATTAAGTTCAGTATCATAGCATTCGACGTTAAATTCGAAGTTCAAATGAAAACTGCGCGGATCCCAATTTGTTGAACCAAATAAGACCCAGGCGTCATCGACCAACATGAGCTTACTATGATCGAATGGCGGTGGCGACAAGAATACGCGGCAGCCCATTTCTAATACGCTGTACAGTGACGAACTAGATGCCCATTGCACGAAACGCAGATTGTTCTTTTCTGGAACAACAAATTCTACTTCGACGCCGCGCATGGCGGCCGCACCGATTGCGTAGAGCATGAATTGTTCGGGCAAAAAGTAGGGAGTTGTGACGACAATTCGCTTGCGTGCGATGTTGATCGCTTCGATCATGGTGTAAACCAGCTTTTCCGAATCTTCGTCCGGTCCCTCCGGAACACCTCGCGCAAACGTCAACCCCGCTGGCGCATAATCTTGCAACAACCATTCGTCGCCATCGAGTAACTCTCCTGCAGCAAATGCCCAATCAGCCAAAAACGTCTTTTGCAAATGCGCGACAACCGGTCCCGCAATTTTGAAATGCATGTCCTGAACTAAATGCTTGGTCGCCCGCTCGACGCGACAACCCTCGCGGATGTTCATGCCTCCAGTAAATCCTGTACAACCATCGATGACCATAATCTTGCGATGGTTTCTCAGATTCGCATAGGCAAATCCACCTGGAGCAAAGGTTGGCAAAAAAGCTGCACTCGGGACACCGTGCCGTCGCAAGAGTTTCAGGGTATTGGGACGCGAATATCGTGATCCAACGCCGTCAATCAGAACTCGCACCTTAACACCGCGATGATGCGCGGCAACTAATGCCTCGACGAATTCGCGGCCGGTCGCATCGTAGTCAAAAATGTACGTCACCAAAGAAATTGATTTCTGTGCCGACGCAATTGCCGCCAGCATTACCGGATAGGCTTCATCCCCATTAAACAAAGGTATGACGTGGTTTCCGTAGGTGAGCGGTCGAGATGTCAATCTGCCCACTAGTTCTTTTAAGGGCCGGTATTGCGCCAATTCTTCCAAGGTCTCGACAGCAACTCGTTCCTGCTCAAGTGCCTGGTGCTTATTCAGACGTTGGAACATGGCATCGATGTGGTTTTGTAGCTTCGTGCCCTTCCGCGCGATGCGATTGATGCCCAATACAAAATAGAGCAGCGAGCCGATAACAGGTGCCAGCCAAATCAAGCCAACCCAAGAAATCGTCGCCCGTGAATCACGCTTGTTTAGCAAGACGTGTAATCCCGCACCTATGGCGATCCCTCGTTCAACCAGTGCAAGAAGTATTGGCCAAGCCGTTTGCAGGTATTCAGTCACACACGCCTTCCCACCACATCGCTTTTACTCAAGTTCAGACAAGCATTGTGGTTTGATCAAATATGCTTTCAAGTTCGACTCGGGACGAAGGCCGATTCCACATCGCGAATTGCATGCAAAAAGAGTTTGGCCGATTGCATCCGATTCTCGGGCTTAGCTTTAAGGCACTTGTGGATGGCATTAGCCAAAACGGGATCGATATCGGGCCGATGGATCTCGATTGGCTGATGCGCTTTGGAATCATGTGCAAGCGCTGCAAGACCCGAGGTCTCCGTCGAACCCCAGGGATGTTCAAACGTCAACAAGCGATAGGCACTGACGCCAAACGCAAAAATGTCGACTGTATGATCGGTATCTCGCCTGCGTACGATTTCGGGTGCCATGTATTGGGGAGTTCCCGTGCGGTTGCCCGGCAAACGAAACGGCGGCGTATTTGGCACGGTCAACCCAAAATCAATCAATTTCAACCATTTCATGTCGCGGTTAACGATAAAATTGCGTGGGCAGATATCCCGGTGAATAAAGCCCGCGTCATGCAATGCTTGAATCGCCTCCGCCATTTGCCTGATAAATTCCAATTGGTGGCCATCCAATTTTTGGCTGCGTTCGCTGATCAACGTGTTGAGTCCAGGACCGTCGATATACTCCATCAGTATGTATTCTTCACCCGACGTGGTCAGACCATACTCATACGTTTTGACAATGTAGGGGTGCTCCATCTGCATCGCGATTTCGCCTTCTTCGGGCTTATTCAGTCCTTTAAACCGCGCGCGAAAAACCTCCAGCTTTTCTTGGTCCAGAAACTTAATTCCAAATAACTTGCCCGTCTTGATTTCTCTGGCGACACGAAACTTAGACATCGTGCCCGTAAACGCATGGCGTTCGAACTTGAACCGACTGCTCACATCCAAGCGCTTCGAGGCGGACCCGCCGGTAAAAATCCCCTTCAACTTATCGAACAAGCTCATGCATCTATTCTAACTCAAGAACTGTAAACTGACGACAAACCGCAGCACGACTTTCAATTCAATAGATTGGATAATGGACTTCCGACTTAGCCGTGGCAGTAGTCAATAATGCGCGCAATTTCAGATTTGAGATTAGGCCGACGCACGATTCGATCGATGTAGCCGTGCTCCAACAGGAACTCGCTGGTCTGAAAATCGTTCGGCAATTTCATGCGAATTGTCGCTTCAATCGTGCGAGGACCAGCAAAGCCAATCAGCGCTTTCGGTTCAGCGATAATGACATCGCCCAATGAAGCGAAACTGGCGGCCACGCCCCCCATGGTCGGATTCGTTAACACACTGATAAACAATCCACCGGCCTGATCGAAGCGTGCCAATGCCGCTGAAACTTTGGCCATTTGCATCAAGGACAGGATCCCTTCGTGCATGCGTGCTCCGCCCCCTGAAGCCGACACAATAATCAGAGGAAGTTTCTGTACCTCGGCGCGTTCCACCAATCTAGCCAGGCGTTCGCCAACCACAGACCCCATGCTGCCCATGATAAATGCAGAGTCAGTGACGCCGATTGCCACTCGACGAGCCCTGATCATGCCCGTACCCGTTATTACTGCATCCGTCAATCCAGTTTTCTTCTGTTCCGCCTTGAGACGCTCGACATAGGGTTTTTGATCAGCAAACGTCAGTGGGTCAACAGGCAACAGGTTATTGTCGCACTCGACAAATGTCCCTTCGTCAAGCAATTGCTCCAGTCTCGTTTTCGCCGAAACGTAATAGTGAAAATCGCATTCCGGACAAACGCCGAGGCGTTTATCAATTTCTTTGCGAAATATTGCTTTCTTGCAACCTGGACAAGCCACCCACAGCCCCGGCGGAATTCCCTTTTTTCGCCTTGCAGCTAGTTCTTCACTAAAGTCAGTTTCAGACGTTGACATTTTTTCCTTGATCCAATGACTTAGAAAATGCCGCCAATTGTTGAGCAAAAATCGATATGCTTTATCCACACTGTTACGCATGAACAGGCACCGCTCGGGCAAGCATTCCGATGCCGATCAGTCGAACGTGGACGTCAACTGGCTGCATGAAGTGTTTTGTTCCCTTGCCCCTTCAAAAACATTCTACCGCAAGCGCAGGGTGGGTTCCATTGGGATTCCCAGAATAGGACGGAAAATCGCCACGGTTTCTGAAGCATGGCATTGATCGCCCAGGATACACCGGCATCGTACGCTCAGTTGCCGTTCGTCTGTGTGAGAATTGAAAATTGTCGCGTATCCGATCCGAGTTAGGTTGCCGGGAGGGCCGTGCAAGGTTCGTTCCAGAGAATGTGATCGCTTTAGCTTATGGAATAGCGAGTGCCGCTAGGTACTGAATCATTTCGAGGGAACTTCGATCCATTCCCATCCCGAGCAGCAACATTCGACCTCCCACAAATTTCCGATCGTATCGCTGGCTTTTGCGACAAGACGGATGATTGAAAGCAGCGGTTCCGAAACGACTAAGGCAATCGTTGCATTGCGATGCTTGCGTAATAATTTCGCCAAGAACTTGGCAACTCTCTCCCGAGCCTCGCCAATCGTCTCACCGCCGGGCGGACAAATGGATTCCGGATTCTCGAGCCATTGGCGATAGATCGTGGGCTGGTTGTTCTTCATTTCTTCGATTGTCTTGCCACTCCACAATCCACGATCCAAATTTCTCAGATCCTTCGCGACCTTGACTCGGAGGTCGCGTTGCTTGGCCAGCAATTCCGCTGTCTGCACGGCTGCTCGACACGGCGACGAATAGACCAAATCGAGTTGTTCCTGTGCCAGCGCCAATACCGCCTGTTCAACCTCGCGCAAACCTGCGACGTTCAAAGGCATATCTAATGCGCCCTTTATGCGCTTTTGCTCATCAAAATCCGTCAAGCCCGGACGTACCAATAATAACCTTAACATTGAATCTACGCTTAATTTATTTGATCTACGCCACGATTACTAACGCCAAATGATTGCGTCAGGTCCCTTATCGCGAGCGTGTAATCTTTTTGTTTAAAAATCGCCGAACCGGCGACAAACCATTCGGCACCGGCTTCGATACATCGTGTTATTGTCTGTTTATTAACGCCGCCATCGATCTCCAAAATCAATGACGGACCAGCTAGTTCCTTCAGTTCCGCAAATTTCGTGAGCACCTCGCCTTGAAACTCTTGACCGCCAAATCCTGGTTGGATACTCATGGGCAAGACAAGGTCGCATTCTTCAATCGCATGGGCAACGGATGCCACCGTCGTCTGGGGGTTAATTGCCAAACCGCTGGCAGCACCCAGTTTGCGAATCCTCCGCAATAGTGGCAGCGGGTCATCCACGGCTTCCGCATGAAAAGTAATCACATCCGCGCCAGCATCATAAAATGCTCCAAGATACCTTTCAGGTTTACTGATCATTAAATGAACATCGAGCACTAAGTCAGTTACACGACGAATCGCCTCAACAATGGGCATGCCGTAGGTAAAGTTGGGAACAAAATCACCATCCATCACGTCGAGATGCAAAACTTGTATCCCGGCGTCTTCCATCGCGTGAATTTCCGCACCTAGATTGGCAAAGTCACACAACAACAAGGAAGGCAACAATTGCAATCCGTCTCTGCGAACTTCTTGGACACGCTCACGTCTACTCATCGACGACCGCTAAAACGAAAATCCCTGTGGAACAACCAGACAGACTTCCTCAGACTCTTGTCCCGCCATCTTCAAGAACCCTGACCGCAAAAGTGGACCGAAATTTTTCGGAGCCACGAATGCGACCACAATGGCGAAGTGGAGAAATTCCGAACCGCAGACTTAATTAAAGTTCGGCACAAACTTTTCAGCCAGCGAACTATTTCTAAGCCGACCAGCCGTAATTCGTCGGAGAGGCATATTTTATCAACGTATGCTGGCTTGACCAGTCAAATCGAGAATTACATCTACAAGTTGTTGTCTGAGAACCACTTACAGCAAAATGTAGTGGTCAAACGAAGCCGACAAGTCAAGTTTAGCGTAAATTAAAACGCCAAAAAGAAAAATTCTAAAGTTGCATCCGTTACCAAGGCTAAGACGCTCAATCCTGCAAACTGACACTTAAAAAGCAAGGAAGCATTCGAAACCGGTTGCAAACGCAGTTCATTACGATAGGACAGGTTAGCTAGAAAATTGTCGAAGTAACTCCGCCAACAATCGAGAATCCACGGTCAAAAGAACTTGCAACCGACTTCAACCGTCGATGTCTATCTCATCGTCCGAAGGCTCGTCGTCGCCAACATTTGCCTCTGGTTTCGACTTTAAGATGGTACTTGGGTCAATTGGTTCCAGCCACACGACTTCGGGCCCTGGCGCTCGTGCGTACTCAACCTCGACCGTTTGCCATTTCTTGACCCGCTTTTTTCTTCGCTCAAGATCAAGATCCGGGCGAAGCAAATGAGTCTCTCCAGTAATCAAACGCAAATTCTCTAAAGCCAAAACGCGAACGGCCAACTTATCGTGTTGTAACAAGTCAACCAAATGAGCAGCCGCCTCGGATTGCTTGGCCGCGTTCGAACGCTCGTTAATTTCCTCGACTGAATATCCCGTGAGTAATTTGTAGTATTCATTACCCAGCGAACCAGATGCATCCAAGGCAAATTTTAGGGCATCTCCGCCGCCTGGAGTTTGGAAAAGGTCGTGCCGCAAGGTGTGCAGCAATTCGCTCCAATGGTTTCGGTAACGTGCCGCATCAAAAAAATCGACGACGTAATGGTAATATCCCAAGCTAACCAAATTCTGCAGGCTTAGCACATGCACCTCATCTCTTCGGTGATTCAGGAACTCTTCCAACTGAGTCACCACCTGAAATCCTGGCCGAAACTCCAGCTTCATTTGGTCCATGGCCATCGTCAAAGAACTCGCTGGTTCGTTATCCATCCAAGTTGGTTTGCCTATGAAGGTGCCAAATCGCGGCTGCGCCGGTTGGTCAATTGGGATTGCTCCCTGGTACATATATTCCATGGCCTGATTGCGCGACAAGACGATCGAAACACGTGATTCGTCGTCGTTATGGGTCCCCTGCAAAGCAGCGATATTTGTGCTGCCGCGCATAACCAGAACTTGCAGGATGTGCTGCTCCTGATCAGCATCAAGACTTACGCCCGGAGGATAGTATGAAAACGTATCAACGGCGATTTCAGTGGCATTCTCGATCAGTTCTAGGCGAATAATCCCGAACCGCGTACCGAGATCTACTGTTTGCCCCGCCGCATTTGCACGAAGCAAAACCCGACCAGATTGAAGATTCAAGCCGGCTTGCACTTGATCATTAATTGTGGCCCAAGTCGGTCCATACATGCGGACGGCAGCACCACCATCAAAATGAAATTCCGGACGCGCACCGCGCAGCACAAACAGCGGTTGATTCTGGCGAAGAATCTGTTTGGGACTAGCCACAACCCAATGCGCATTTTCCAAGTTGATCTCGGACCCCACATTAAGATCGATTGGAACTCCAGCTGCCGCAGTTTCGATTGCCGACGTCAACAACGCCAACGGCTCATTCTCACTGGTGACGACGGCGACCTCTTCGCCAAGCTTAATTGTGGCGACGAGTTGAGCTTGACTCTCCGACCCTTCATCACTCAATTTGGGTTCTTCGCCACCTCCAATTGCAGCAACCTCATCTGGAACTTGTGTTGTTGCTTCATCGCGATTCAGGTTTGCGTCGGATTCAGTCGCATCAGTGTTTGTCGAATCATCGGGCTTTTGGTCTTGAACAAGCGGGCTTACCTGTTCTTCCTCACGCCTTATTCGATTGTCTTCAACAGCTGATTGATCGAGGGGTAAAATAGTTGCATCCGGCTTGTCGTCCGATTCTGATCCTTTGTCGAACGTTAAAGCTAACTGGTCATTCGGCCGATTAGTGTTTTCAACACTCGGGTTGGAGAACCGATTCGCAAACCACCAGCCGGCAACAAAGGAACCGCACACGACAAACGCCAAGGCAAGCGTGAGCGCCAAAGGAAGCAAGGTTTTTCGCTCAGCTAAGTTCTGCGGTCGATCATTCTTGCCGATCAAAACCGGTTCGCCATCAGAATTGCCTGTTGGGACCGACTTTCCAACAGGCTTCGAGTTGTCATGTTTGTGTTTTGATTTATTGGAGAAATCAATGGTGTCTTCCTGCCATTTCTCCAATTGTTCTCCGCCGCCATTAGGTTCTGCACGCGATGAATGTCCGTTGGCTTCGGACAACCGATAAATGGCCTGACGCATCTCAACGGGAATCGACGACCTAGTTTTACTTGCGTAGCGTATTGCAATATCGCTAAGAATAAGATCTTTGAGCAATAGATCATTTTGCAAAATGAATTGCTCCAATTCGTTCACGGAGGCCGAATCAAGTTTGCGATCTAGAAATGCTGCCAGACTATTGATGTTATGCGAACCAGAGTTTTCCAATTGCCGCAGGCCATCCAGGTTGATTTTTAGTTGCGGATTAGAGCGAACCGCGCGGACTCGATCAATCCAAATTCTTGCGCGATTAGGTTCCCGGATGTTTTCGCGCAACGCTTCCCTTGCGGATTCGCCCCAGCCCGTCTGGTCCAGTAATTCCAGTAAATTTCGTAACGTTAGTCGCATATCGTGTTTTGACGGCAACAAAAGGTGGTAAACAATCGTTCCTCATTTCCTAACGTGGCAAGCAAACCAAACCATCTACGCCTACACAACCAAAATCTCGATAGCCGATGTTAATTTCGCCTACGTTTAACGAACGCTAATTGACAAATTGCGATTATTCGTCGACGAAAATTATGGGTCCTGCGGCATCGCGATACGCGTCATTCAACGCTCGTAAATCGTGACCGATGATCTGTTCAAGCTTTTCTAATTCGACATCGATGAGTTTGACGATCTCATCGCGGACTTCATACGATTGGACTGTGGGGCGATTGTCGCCAGCCGCCACAACACCAACCAATCCGCTCAATCGATTGTTCAATCGAATCGGAAAGTTGAGAGGATCTTGGGAGCTCTGCATGCGGGTTTGGTACAACTCCTCTTCGATATGAGTAAGCTGAGTCAGTATTGCGTTTCCTTGATCAACGATATCCTTATACAAGGAATTGTCTTTAATTCTTTGATGAAGTCCAGAGATCTGCTGTTTGATATCTCGAATTTTTTTGATGGCGCGATGAGTTTCGCTCAACTTGTCCCGAATCTCGATCAGTAAATCAAACTGTTTTTGCAAGTCATCTATCGAAGCCGTTGCACGCGGATCGATGCGGATTTCAAATTCAATGGAATGAGACACTTGATCTGCGGCAGGCGAAGCATCCGTTTCGTTGGCGTCGAGCGTATTAACTTGGGTCGACACGGGTGAGAGAATTGCGCGATAGGTTCCGGGTACAGCCCGCGGCCCATTGGTTCCGCCACCCCACAACACCATCCCGTCAAACGTATCCGCACGCGGATAGGACATGTCCCAATAAACTGTATTGAAGCCAGCCTTGAGCGTCATTGCCGTTTCGCCTTTGTCTCGTTTTGCATCGGTAGAAAACGTGGTTGGCACGCCACCTTGTTCGTCGATGATTACAAGTTGCATCGGCTGCGTCGGGTTTTCTTTCAAGTAAATGCGAAATGTTACACCGGCCGGTGGATTCGCTCCCGCAGTTAATGTTGCTTTCCCACTTCCTCCGCCACGCATTCGATAGGTTGGGCGTGGTTGCAAGATTGTGGCGGCTTGGTTCGATAACGCATGCTCATCCCATTGATGCAACGGCGTCAGGTCATCCAGCACGTAAAACGAACGTCCTTGCGTTGCGACAATCAGGTCATTTTCTTTAATCGCTAAATCGGTGATGGGCACAATGGGCAGGTCGAGTTGAAAAGGCCGCCAAACATGTCCGTCGTTCAAGCTGATGTACATTCCGCGCTCCGTGCCGGCAAACAAGAGCCCTCTGCGTACTGGATCTGCACGCACAACACGTGTGAAATGTTGGCGATCGATGCCTTCGTTAATCCTCGTCCAGGTCTTGCCATAGTCCACTGTTTTGAACAAGTATGGCCGGAAGTCGTCCAACTTATACCGGGTGGCGGCCACGTACAGGCCACCTGGCTCAAACGGATGCACTTCAATACTGTTGACCTGAGCCCACTCCGGCATCTCGCTCGGCGTAACATTTTCCCAGCTGGCTCCCGCGTCGCGCGAAATGTGAATAAGGCCATCATCGGATCCAACCCACAACACCCCCTCTTCATGGGACGATTCCGCAAAGGCGAAGATCGTGCAATAGTATTCGACACTTGTGTTGTCTTTAGTTATCGGACCACCGGACGGACCCAGTTTGCTTTGGTCGTTGCGCGTCAGATCGGGGCTGAGTTGTTGCCAACTTTCGCCACCATCCTCCGTCACAAACAAGACGTTCGCCGCGGCATATAACCGTTCCGGATTGTGAGGTGAAAAGTGAATCGGGAAGTTCCATTGAAATCGATATCGTAACGTCCCGGCTCCATGCCCCATCGGGTTATCCGGCCAAACATGCACATTGCGAATTGCTTTAGTGCGATGGTTGAGCATTGTCAAATATCCGCCGTAGGAACCGCCGTAGACGATGTCCGGATCAGTTGGATGAGGGGCCAAATGGCCACTTTCCCCGCCCGCCGTTGGCTCCCAATCTTGTTCAGTTATCGAAAACGCATCGCTGCGATGAAAGATACGCACGGTCGAGTTGTCTTGTTGAGCTCCATAAATACGATATGGAAAATGGTTGTCGGTCGTCACTCGATAGAATTGGGAAGTCGGCTGATTCATGTAGGTCGAAAACGTCTCCCCGCGGTTGAAGGAAACCTGCGCACCTCCATCGTCAGCGATAATCATTCGATCAGGGTCGTTGGGATCAATCCACAAGTCATGATGGTCTCCATGCGGCGTCGAAATGGACTTGAAGGTCGAACCGCCATCTAGCGAACGCCAAAATTGGACATTCAACACATACACCTCGTCAATATCCTGGGGACCTGCATAAACACGCGTGTAATACCAAGCCCGTTGTCTTAGATTGCGATCTTGATTTACGCGCCGCCACGTTTGTCCCGCATCGTCGCTGCGAAATAGGCCGCCATCTTCCGCTTCGACTTGTGCCCAAACGCGGTCGCTGTTAACTGGCGACACGGCAACCCCAATGATGCCCACCAATCCGCTCGGTAGACCTGAATTGCGCGTGATCTCAGTCCACGTGTCTCCGGAATCCACGCTCTTCCAGATACCACTGGCTGGACCACCAGACTCCAATGAGTAGGGTGTGCGTTTAACTTGCCAAATTGTTGCGTAAAGTATGCGTGGATTGTTTGGATCAATGATCAGGTCGACGGCACCAGCTTCGTCGTTGACAAACAGAACCCGCTCCCAGGTCTTTCCGCCGTCCTTTGATCGGAAGACTCCACGCTGCTGATTTGGACCGAACAAGTGTCCCAAGGCAGCCACGTAAACCACATCAGGATTTTGGGGATGAATGCGAATTCGTGGAATAAATTGTGAATCCTCCAAGCCGATGAATGACCAAGTCTTTCCGCCGTCCATGGATTTCCACATGCCGTCACCATGAGAAACATTGCCGCGCACGGTTTTCTCGCCGCCACCCACATAAATCACGTTTGGATCGGAATCGGCAATGGCCACAGCTCCAATCGATCCACCGAAGAATCCATCAGAAATATTGAACCAACTCGAACCTCCGTCACTAGTCTTCCATACGCCGCCACCTGTCGCTCCGAACAGGAATTCATTCGGCTTAGCCTTCACACCCACACACGCAGCGCTTCGCCCACCGCGAAACGGTCCGATGCTGCGATACGACATGGTGCCGGTGAGTTGATCCCATGCCGATGTATCGGGTTTAACAACGTAAGAGTTGGCCGCAGATACGGGTATGGCCACACCACAGCAAACCAGGATGAGTTGCTGAAACAAATTACGCACTACAGTCATCACAGAATAACTCCGTGACAAAGCTGGAGAACAAGAGTGGCCGCACATGGTGTACCTCAGGCTGAAAAAGCAATCCAATTGGTTGAGTTCCGAAAGACAAAATGAACGTCGATCTTCATCAATAACGTGGCGTATTCCGTCAGTTCGTGGTCAACGCAAAAATACATTTCCATATTTTTTCGGTTGCGTGACGCCAGTTGTGATCATGCGCTGGCACACTTACTTTTGGCGTCGTGGAGGTCATCACACCTGCCCTATTCTCCGCTGCACTGCGAAAAATTCCACGGCGACCAACTCTAGGTTCCAGTCGTGACAATCCATTAATGTCTTGCACTCAGTTTAAACCAGATTGGCCGATTGGCTACCGTCTCGAAATGAATTTGCACAAAAGGAAAACGCATTTATGTGAGAATAATTTCGGAATCGTCGCGTGGGTACGGGAGGACGGTCGGCCAAATCGTATACAATGCGATTACACTCGTGAATCGAGGAGTTCGATACGGTGGCCGAAGAACATATTACCCGTGGGGCAATATTTAGGCTGGCGTGCAACGTGAATTAATTTGGCTGGTTCTTTTTCTCAAAGAAGTCTTCGAGTTCTTCTAATGCCGATTTGGCAAAAGCCAGTTCTTGTGGTTCAAGTGTCTTGCCGCCAAATCGAACCTGGTAGAAAAGACTCGTCAATCGTTCCAACAAATTTGTTGCCTGCAGTTTGTGTTGTGAATCCGTCAAGTTGCGCGAAATTTGATTTGCAAATTCGAGTTGCGTGATACTTGGCTCACGGCGGAAATCGTACCTTGCCAATAGTGCGCAGAGATCTTTGTAAAATGGAACTTCGGCCTGCGTCACCGGCGCTATTCCGCCAATCCAGTCTCCTAGCCGGGGTGAAACCACACGCACTAACTTGCCGATGAATTGCCTAAACGAGCCGACTTCGCGCGCTTTGCGTCCCAGCAGTTCAGTTTGGCGTTTTTTCAACTGGTGGATAAATCTGGCAACCAAAGCTAAAGTTCCCAGGATCGCGAAGTAAAAAAATGGAGAATTTGGATTTGTCACGGAATCGCGTACTTGCCGCATATATCGGCCCCAAGTATCCAATCGCATCAATTCGGCAACGACGGAACTTGACCTTCGTTCGCCCGCCAATAACGTGAGTTCTCCTTCGCCACTCATGCGGACGACATAGTCATTCCAAAACGCTCTGGCCAAATCAAGGGCGTCGGACGCGTTCGTAATCAAGCCACCGGAGCCAAAATTCGAGGGGGGCGTGGGATCAAGTCGCAACCAGATACCGAACCTGCGAGCCGAGCGCGATGTGGCCGCTATGTTTGCGGGAACATCGCTGGGTTTGATGTATGCTTCGACCCACGCATGCGCGTGTTTTTGTTGAACACGATAATATTTGCCAATGTTGTTGAATTCCCCGCCACGGTAGCCGACAACTAAACGCGCAGGTATGCGTTGGCTGCGCAGCATCAACGTTAGCGCTGAAGCAAAATACTCGCAGTGCCCACTGCGATGGTTTTTCACAAAATCTTCCACTGGATCCAAGGCGGGATCTCGTGGAAAGCTGGATAAGTCCAACGTGTACCGATAAATGTTTGAGTCCAGAAAGTGTTTTTCCAGATTCAATGCGATTTGATAATCCGAGACATCGCGAATCAAAAGTCGACCACTGAGCTGTTCTGCTTTGCGCGCCAAGGTTGGATATCGCGTGTAGTCCATATCCAGTAGTTCAGAAAATGCCATCGATCCCTGGCTCAGGAGTTGTCGCGCCTCTACGGAATAGATTCCAGCCGGCACAAAATTGGGCAACGTCGGTTCCGATTGAGGGCGTGCCACAACCAAGCTGTACTCGAAGGTTGCGTTAGGCATTTTTGTGACTTCACGTGAAAGGCATTTTAACTCTCGGCAGTATTTCACTTGGCTGGGTGTCGTGCGATCACGCAAGTGGGGATCAGCCGAATACAGCAGTGGGTCGGTGGTTGGCTCCAACACAACTGTTTGAGTCAAAAACTGAACTTCATCGACTCCGCTATAATGGAATTGGTCCACCGGATACTCGAAACTAGCTTCCGAGACGCGCTCATACGGGGCGCGCCAATTCGTCGAACCTTTGCTATACGTGAGAATACTTAGGGGCATGCCCCGCAAATATGGAGGTTCAGCCAGTTCCACGGATTCGTCACGACTGACGTCGTAATAGGAAACTCGCATGATCAAATCACTGGATAACTCGATGACCCCTGTGTAATCCAGGTTAATCGTTTTCGATGCTCCGACTTTCTGTGCGTCTTGGTCATCTGGTCCAGACCATGAACTGACGTCTCGCGGAACCATTGAAAACATCAAGGCTGTGAAAACAATGGCTGCGAATCCCAAACCTGAGTAATGCCTGAACTGTCGCTTCAGAACCGATCGGTCACGGTTTTCATGCTCATAAATCGCCACGGGATGGGGGTCAAACCAAATCGTTTTTTGCTCTTGTTCAGTCTTCGCTCGCGCATCCAATTTTTCGCGCAGTTCTTCGTTTCTGCTCCGCACGTTCCATGAATCATGGTGCAAATGCAACAACATCGTTGTGCAACCGGCCACAACCATGTATGCGACGAACAGTAATCCCCCTTCAAAACCAAGATTAAACACCGCCGCCACCACGACTTGTAGCAGACTGAGTACCAGCACTTGCCAATGCAACCTCGGCGTCTTCTTCTGGAATAACAGAATGGTTTGCAGATAAACCAATAGGTTTGCAACAACCTTCAATTGGTATACACGATCACCACCACCAAAACCTGATAGCGCATAAATGGTCACTAAGATGGCGGCGGCGTTGGCAAACCACTGATCAAACTCAAACCATTTGAAATACTCAGTAACAAAATAAGCGGTCACCGCGCCCAAAATCGCAACCACGGCGATCGTCATGTCTTGTTGAGCAAATCCCAATAGCAATCCGCTCAACGAAATCGTAACCAGAATGCCGAGTTGTAAAAATCGATCGAATGTAAACATCAAAAATGTCGGTCGTAAAAGTTAACCGGACGTCTATCGCGAAAACTAGCCATAACGTGTTGGAGGTACCCTCTATGGAACGTCTTTTGAACCTCACCTGCCTTAAATCGTAACAATTTCGCACAAGCGAACCAGCTGGAGCTCATGTCGGGTCGCATCGTGCCCCAGTGACGTGCGGACTATGGATCCATGGACTTTTCAAATTTATTTCAATCGATTCGGCATCCTCAGTCCAAGTATTGGCTCCGAAGAGCCGTTGTTCGCCTAAGCAGTCGCAATATAACTGTGCACCTCGACTTTCTGGTTCGGTTCATGAAATTGCAACGTGAATAATTCATTGAATTCAGGTGTATTGGCAGTTATCCAATCTGCGCGGCGGATACAGTCAATTGTAAACTCGCCGGATGGAGCGATGTTTGCATCAAGCTCGGCCAACACAGCTTCGCGAGAGCGGGTGCTAATGACGATGAGGGGTGCCGACCCAGTTGTAGCCTGCTCCATGGCCAACACGAGTTGCGAGAATTGGTTTTCGCTGGCAGGCTGGATATCAGCCAGATCGCGTAATGCGTTGGCTGCAAACTCATGATTCACGCGGTCGATGTGAAGTGCCGCGGTCTTGCCGCACAATCCAATCGCAACATTTCCACGAATTTTCTGTCGCAATGTGGAAATGACAGTTGCCGTAAAACTGATGGCTAACTCGCTGATCTCTATATCTGACGGCGTGGAAACGTCTGATTGCCAAAGATCCAAAACCAACGCGAAATCTCGGTCGGTCTGCTGGTCAAATTGTTTGACGATCAACTCACCTTGTTTGGCCGTACTGCGCCAATGGATGTGCCTCCGGCTATCTCCGCTTTGCCATGGGCGCAATCCAAAAAACTCATCATTGTTGATGCCGACTCGACGCGACTTAGAGCGAATACCCACGGCCGAAGCATCGAGCTTGCGGTGCCAGACTTCGGTCAATACGCCTAATCGTGGCGCGACAAAGAACTCAACTGGTTTTCGATCGTAATACCAGGCGTTCACTAGACCGAGCGGAAACTTGGACGAGATCTTTGCACCTTCGAAGAAATAAATGCCGCGTTGACCAAAATGACATGTGAACGAAGCGAACTGAGATTTCTGTGGCAAAATCTGCGCGATAATTGCGTCTACGGAAGTGGCCTTTCTTGGCGGTATCCCTTTGCGACGAATGGAGTCAGTACATTTGATGCCCCATGCCGGGAGCAGCGTACGAGTATTTAATACCTCCCACTCGACCGCAACTCGCTGACCAGCATGTGCCCAGGCGGGCAAGATTCTTCGAAACTGTAGCTTGAATATGGAGTTCATGGCTATCCGCCAATTGAACAACAAAGGGGCAATCATTAGCCCTGCCAAAACAATCAACAAATTGATTTGTTGCAAGATGGAGCCGATGACCACAAAGCTCAATATGAAAATGTAGGACCAACCTTCCCGGGTGATCCTGAGATACCGCCGAGTTCGCTTAGCATCAATCAATTGATGATGGTCTGTCATTATCCCGGAATCGGTACTTGTTCAACAATTCTTCTGACGATCCCCTCGACCGAATCACGCTGTCCCCCCTGGACGATCCCTTTCGCCATCACACGATGACCCAGGATCGGTAATGCTAGGTGTTTGACATCGTCAGGCGTAACGTAATCGCGCCCCGAAGCCAAAGCTAACGCCTGGCAAGCGCGATACCATAACAAAACGCCTCGCGTGCTGACCCCCACTCTGAGATCGCTGGAAGCGCGCGTCGCTCGAACTACGTCCAAAATATAACTTTCGATCGATTGATCGACGCGAACTTGTCGCGCCAAATTCTGTACTTGCGATATGGTGGCAGAATTAACTACCGAGGAGAGTGTGTCGACCGGTTCGCCATTGCGATGACTTAGCAACAGTTCTTGCTCGAATTCGCGGCTGGGATATCCCATCGAAATACGCATGAGAAAACGATCGAGTTGGCTCTCTGGCAGCACGTACGTCCCTTCAAACTCAAAAGGATTCTGAGTCGCAATGACCATAAATGGCTGCGGTAGGTCATGCGTAGTGCCGTCCACGCTGACTTGATGGTCACTCATGGCCTCCAACAACGCACTCTGAGTCCTTGGCGGTGCCCGATTGATCTCATCCGCGAGCACAAAGTTGCTAAAGATCGGCCCACGATTGAAGATGAACTCTTGGGTCTTCGTGTTGAACACGCAACTCCCCAAAATATCACTGGGAAGCAAATCCGGTGTGAACTGAATACGGCGAAACTCGCCATCCACACTTCGCGCTAAGGCTTTCCCCATGAGTGTTTTGCCTACGCCGGGCACGTCTTCCAACAAGAGATGCTCCCCGGCCAGTAATGTAACGACGCACATGCGGGCGACATCGCTTTTACCAAGAACAACACCACTGATGTTCTCCTCGAGTTTTCTGATGATCGAATAACCTTGGTCGAACTGCAAAGTTCCAAGGGTTTCCGCCGTTGCACTCATGTCCATTGGTTTTTTCTATCAATCCAAATTCGCTTGAAGTATATCAACGCGGCACTGATTACCTAAGACTAGGTAACGTACAGCGTTTCTCAATCTTTTTCGCCTCGTCGCAATTTGTTCAGGCCGCAATGGATGTCCGCTTGATCCCAAGAACCCGAACTGATTCGCAGACAGTCAACAGCAATTCGTGGCGTAACCGATAAAACGGCCGCGACATTCACGTACTGTTGATCAAAACGAGCGAAAAAAATTGCCGACTTGTTGATACGGGTGCCGACAGATAAACGGCTGGTACCCCGCAACAATCGTGTTAATCATACACAACATAACCGCCGTTGTCTTGAGCCCGGTTGAAGTTGCTCGCTAGGACTTGGTCAAATTTTCGTGCTTGAGTTCCAAACTCGGACCTTGGAAAACACTATATTTCCGCAGCCACCGTCCAACCAGCACCAGCCAAACAGTAGCGTGCGGTAGGTTGTGCCAAGCCACTTAAGTCCTATACCGGCTATTCTCGTACCAGAAACAAGACAAGTTCCCGCTCATCGGTTCGAACACCGAGCCAGACTACGCAATGCCGCCGCGACGATCGCGTCAACAGTAATTCCAAAATGCTTGAATAACACCTCAGCGGGGGCAGATTCTCCAAATCCGGACATTCCTACAAATTCGCCGTCCAAGCCAATATACTTATCCCAGCCCAATCGCAAGCCGGCCTCCACGGCAACTCGCGCGCGAATTCTTGACGGCAGCACGCTCAGGCGATATTCCTCTGGCTGCTGGTCAAATAACTCGAAACAAGGCATGCTTACCACCCGAGCGTTAACATTCTGTTCAGCCAGCTTTTCAGCAGCTTGCAAACATAAGTGCACTTCGCTTCCAGTGCCGACAATAATCACTTGGGCTTGTGGCGAATCCTGCAGCACGTAGCCGCCGCGCATGACACCTTCCACGTTACGATATCCATGGCCTCCTTGTTCAGCGTTTGCCGGATGATTTTCCTGTCTCGGCACGGTGGGCAAGTTCTGCCTGGAGAGTACCAGTGCTGCCGGTGTTTCCTGCAATGTCAAGGCGGCCTTATATGCGATCGCAACTTCATTTGCGTCGGCCGGACGAAATACGAAAAGGTTAGGAATGGCGCGACACGCCGCTAGATGTTCGATCGGTTGATGCGTTGGGCCATCTTCCCCCAATCCAATTGAATCGTGCGTCAATATGTAGAGCACTGGTTGTTTCATCAGGGCCGCTAATCGCATCGCCGGCCGCATGTAATCAGTGAAGACAAAAAATGTCGCTGCATACGATCGCAGACCGCATAATGAAAGTCCGTTACAGATCGCGGCCATGGCATGTTCACGCACTCCGAAATGCAGATTCCGTCCTCCGTAGTTTTCCGACGCAAAGCTAATGGCATTTTGCCCTTCCAGCAGCGAGTTATTCGAGCCCGCCAAATCCGCTGACCCACCAAGTAGCCAAGGAATATTTTTCGCAACGGCATTCAGCACGATCCCCGAAGCTTTTCGCGTTGCCATTCCTTTTACGTCCGTAGCAAACGTTGGCAACTCATGGCAAAACTCCGCAGGCAACCTGCCAGCCCAAATCATTTCTAATTCGTTTGCTTGCTCGGGAAACTTGCCGCGATAGGCTGACCACTCTTCAAGCCAAGTCTCGTATCTTCGACGTCCCCGCGCACCGATTCCTGATGCAAAGTGCTCTCGCACTTCGTCAGGAACGAGAAACTTGGCATCCGTTGGCCAATCGTAGAACTCTTTTGCCGCCATCACTTCAGCCTCGCCCAACGGAGCGCCATGGGCGTCAGCCGTGTTCTGTTTGCTCGGCGCACCGTAGCCGATGATGCTTCGCACAATAATGAGCGTAGGCGAGTCGCTCGTTCGCTTGAAGTCATCCAATGCTGTCTGAATCGCGTCCAAATCATTTGCATCGTCGACCGTGAATACCGACCAACCCAAAGCCGTGAACCGATCGGCAACTTGCTCTGAAAATGTCAGATCGGTTGAACCCTCGATCGTGATGCGATTATCGTCGTAAATCCAGCACAAATTCGAGAGCTTAAGGTGCCCGGCAAGTGACGCAGCTTCACAGCCCACTCCTTCCATCATGTCACCGTCAGAACAAAGCACGTAAACGTTGAAGTCGAACAACTTTGTGCCGTTACCATAACGCGCGTCCATCCACTTCGCGGCCATGGCCATGCCCACGCTCGTTGCGACTCCTTGCCCCAATGGTCCCGTGGTCATCTCAATTCCAGCGGCCAATCCGAATTCAGGATGACCTGCACAAGGTTGGTGCAATTGCCTGAAGTTCTTGATGTTGTCCAGTGTGATCGCCGGCTCCGTTGATTCATCGGACTGTTTCACACCCGCCAAGTGTAACACCGAATACAACAACATCGACGCATGACCACACGACAACACAAATCGGTCTCGCGACGGCCAGTTTGGATGATCTGGATCATAATTCAATACATCATTCCATAGCTTGTAAGCGACCGGGGCCAATGCCATGGGCGTGCCAGGATGGCCGCTGTTCGCCCGTTGGACCGCATCCATTGATAAGGTGCGAATCGTATTGATGGCTGTCTGCTGAATATCTTGAAGCGTCAATGTCATCTTCCTCTCATCCATTTGGAAAACCCTCTTGGTTTGACCTTGTCGTCGTTCCCGTTTCGCTCCGTTCCGCGTCGTCTACAATGCGACCATCAAAGATAATTGCGTAGAACGCCGAGTTACACATGTCAAGCATCTACATAAGAGACCCTATCGCTAAATGGGCGTCAAGAAGGTAAGAAAAAGATGTTTACAGAGTCCTGGAGTCCTATCCACAGAGTAAGGCATTCGCAGGTTTAAGTCGAACCGACGAAGTTCTAATACCATCGTTTTGCCAGTGCCGTTACGTCCCTGGCCCCTCACTGGATTCCTCATTCAACCGCAACCACGTGGAATTGGCGTTCTGATTGTCTGCGAATTCGTTCAACTGGGTCCGCGATGACCAATATGCGGTAAGCATAGTTGCTCATTCTTCCGCCGAACTAGATAATTGATCGTTAAGAGTCCGTTTTTCAGGAACAGAGATAGGTTTAGTTTAACTTGGTATAAGGTCTAATCATGAGAATTCAAATTGCCCTACTTTCGATACTTTTAGGACTTCTAATCAATTCACATACTTCGGCGCAGGTCTATAAATTTGACACCGCCCATACCTCGATTAGCTTCAAGGTTTCTCATTTCGACATCAGTTGGACCCATGGTAGGTTCAATAAGTTTGCGGGTAAGTTCACGATTGACCAAGATGTCGAACGTTCAAGTTTTGAGTTGACGATTGACGTGGCCAGCGTTGATACAGCAAACCAACAACGCGATGATCACTTGCGCCGAGCTGATTTTTTTGACGTTGAAAAATATCCCGAGATCACGTTCAAAAGCACTTCAGTCAAACGTGTCGACAATGGCCTGGAGGTGACTGGGGACTTCACGATGTTAGGCGTGACCAAGCCGATCGTTTTCGTGTTAGAAGGGGGCAGAACGGCTGAGTTTCCGCAAGGTACCAAACGCATCGGCTTCACAACAACGCTGCAAATTAAGCGGTCAGACTTTGGGATGGGCTACATGCTGCAAGCCATTGGTGATGACGTGTTCATCTCAATCAGCTTTGAAGGAGTTGAATCAAAAGAGTGAGTATGCCGCATCGCAGTGACTCCGAGCATGAGGCCAAGGATTTCATTAGGTCTTGAATCGTGCAGAACCCATTATCGAATTCAGAACGGATAACCCGCGCGAATTTGGGCAAGATATTCGGGCGACTTGAAACGAAGTGTTTTGGTCGCTATTTTACGCATGAATACGCGGCGCGCGAAATTGCCTGAAGCCCAACCATAAATGGGCAGTTAGTTACACGGCGCATGGTTTTTAGTGCATAATAACTTAAGAGCCAATTACCAAACAGCGTTTCCGTAAATTGCGTCGTAGGCGTCGAAGCGTGTCTGCGAATAGAGAATCGCGCGAGTCGTAGAGGACTTGTAGCTTTTTTGGGTAGAGTTAAATAGGAGTCATCTGTGCCATTCGGAAATATCAACGAGAAAAAAGGGCTGTTCATAACGATCGACGCGAACATCGGAGCAGGCAAAACCAATGCCTGTCATGCGATTGCGTCGGCCGCTACCGCTTCCGGTTGGCCTGCGCATGTGCTCGAAGAACCGACCCACCATCCAATGTTCAATCATTTCTTGGAGCGCTACTACGACGACTTGACCACCGGCCAGAATCGGGGCGGCGGTTTTGCTATGCAAATGTTCATGTTATGCCAACGGTTCGAGCAACATCGATTGGCCGTGGAGCAAGCTTGGGGGCGGCAGGGAAAGGTCGTCATACAGGATCGACCGATCTACGGCGATACGGTTTTTGCCACAACAGCGATGGAACGCGGATTCATGACAAAAGAGGAGTATCATTTATATGTGGACTTGTACAAAAATATGAGTCGCGATGTGATGCCCCCAGATATTTTTGTCTTCCTGGACGTATCTCCCCAAGAATGCTACGACCGCATGGCCGAACGAGGGCGCAGCGAAGAAGATGGTGTGCCCCTCGATTATTTGCAGCAGCTCTACGACAACTACCAGAAATTGTTGGGTGAAATGCGTCGCCGCGGAGTGCGTGTACTGACGGTTGATTGGAGCGGATTCGGTCCACCAGTCGAAATCTGGAAGAACATCAAATCGATGGTGCTTTCGGAAGACAGTTGGTACGAGAATCTTTCCTTCGCGCTCACCAAGGAATCGCGAGTTCCGATCTTGGCGAATCCCGGATTGTCTCTGGACCGATCCCTAAATGGGGCTGGCCCAAAAGGCTCGAAGTCTACCAGGAGCAAAACAAAACGTCGAATCAAGCGCAAACGTCCGCGATGACGGTTTGCCGCGAAGTTTAACATTGGTGGTTCCAACTTGGCTGGCTGTATTTCGCCTTTGCTAACGATGCGATTTCATTGCGGAGGAATTTGATGACTTCGTCGCTGGACTTGGTAGGGTCGAATGCTCCAGTTGCTTGCCATGCGTTCACCAAGTTTTCTTTCAGCAATGCAGGCTCAAGATTCAAGTTGACTAGGAAATCGGCATGCGATCGGCTTAATCGGTAATCAGGTTGTCTTGGCGGAGTTTTTAGGCACCGCGAAATGACGTTTAGGTCAAAGTTATTCAAGAGTGTGCCGTGATACAGCAGTGCGTTTTTGGTAAGGCGCAGCGAGTTCCCAGAAAACTTTCGATCGCCGACGGTCAAGTCGCTCGTGCCTTGGATGGTTGCCTTGATACCACAGGCATTCACGGCATTGCGAATTCTCGTTAACACGTAGCAATGCGCTTTGTCCAACGCCCGCAATTCCGGTCGCTGTTTTAAGTCAAGCACCACGGCGTACATGAGACACCCTGGACCGGAGACGATCGATGCACCGCCCCTGACTCGACGCAAGATCGGAATCTTTTCTCTCGTGCAGAATTCGACGTCTACTTCCTCAGCAATTTTCGAGCTGCGGCCGATCACAACAACATCTTGCCGCGGTTCCCACAGTCGTAAGATTTCAAAACCAGCCGTTGGTTTTGGTTCCGCATTCGCTGTGCCCAAAGAAACAGCCTGTGGACCGGCTAAATTGGCCAATTCGATTTGCTGAAGTAGCCATTCATCTAATGCAAGATTCTCGGATTGGGTGGGTAACGTGAGGTCAATCAGTTTCATCTGGAAAAGTGCGAACTCCCGCGAAGGCTTTCGAGTTAAAATGTATGAATTAGCGAAAGTTCTGTCGTAAATCCCGAAGAAAACTAAACTTGCGGCTACTTGCTGGAGCGTGTGATTGTTACGACCGCTACGCGTAACAAAATAATCTTAATGTTCCTAAGTGTAATCCAATCAAATATTTGCGTCAGCGATTCGATCGGTTGAACAACATTTCATTTGCAGTGCAAACCGCCATTTGACACAATTGAAGAAGAGCAACTTTGTACGAGTACCGTGTCGATTGCCGGTCGGAATTGTCTGCGTTTGCCTTTCCTTCTGGCGACCCGTAAAATTCCTTCCCCAATTCATTGATACCAAGGATTTAAAGGTTTGGCGATGCTAAATAAGGCGAAATTTTGTGGAGTCGGATTGTTTTTGATCTTTGCGTCCCAGCAGCAGTTGGCGAATGCTCAATACTCTTGCTACCGCATGGTTCCGCAGACCATTTACGAACAACAAAAAGTGGTCACTCAAAAGTGGGTCGCGGAAACTCAGTATCAAGAACAATTGGTCAAAACTTATAAGCCAATTTGGACAACAGAACAACGAGAACGAACCTACAAAGTTCTCAAGCCCGTTGTCGAGACCAGCGAGCGCGAAGAACGACAAGTCGTTTATAAGCCTGTCTACGAAACGTCCTACCAAGAACAGACAATCCAGCGCACCGAATGGGAAACCGTAACTGAAATGCGGGAGGAGCGTCAAACGGTTCTGAAACCGGTTACAGAGACCTCCATGCGTGAAGAACAAATTGTTGTTCGCAAGCCAATTACTGAAACGATTATGCAATCGGAAAACGTCACCACGCTGCGTCCTGTGACAACGACACAGACAGTTTTATCGCCAACGCTTACGCCCTCGACGCAATTAGTATATTCGCCTGGGCCAGTCCGAAACCGCTTGCAATGGTTGCAGCGTGGCTATTACCCAGACGCCAGCGGTGCGCTTTCCTATCGCACTGGAGGACTTTATTGGGTGCCGCAGGAGAATTTGGGTTCCTATCAATGGCAAACCGGATATACCCCTTCGCTCGTGCAGCAAGAGGTCCAACAGACGAACTACGTTCAAGAGACAACGGTCGTCCAGCGTCCGGTCCAGCAAACTCGTTATGTTGACGAAGTGCAAGTTCGTCAGACTCCGGTGACCGTGCAAAAATATGTGGAAGAAACCCAAGTGCGGCAAGTCCCCGTGACGGTTCAGCGTCCGGTGACCAAACATTTTGTACAAAAGACACCGATTCAAACCCTGCGATACGAAACCGAAGTGGTCGTTCGTAAAGTGCCAATCACGCGCCAAACCATGGTCGAAGAAATCAGAACGGAACCCTACAGCGTGCAAACTTGCCGATGGGAAGAAACCGTGCAAACGTTGCGAGTTCCCCAAACCGTGTTGAAACCGGTGATGGCTGAGGTCACTCAATTGGTTCCGCGGACCACGTGGGTGAATGTTCCAGTAGACGCGTTTGGCACTCCGATTTATTCTAGTGTGCCAACGCTCTCTCCGACCGTTGTCGCCCGACCAGTAGTCACCTACTCGCCTGGCACGACCTACTATTCTCAACCTCAGATCTCGTCAACGATCGTCCCGGAATATCGATCGAACATTATCGCCGAAAGCCGCATCGTTCCCGTGACTCCCAGCACCGAATGGGTCGAGGTGACCAAGCCGGTAATCACGGAGCAACAGGCAGAAAGAACAACCTCTGAAGCAGATCGCCAACCGGAGTTGGACAAACAACAAGGCCAAGAGGTAAATGGAGAAATTCAGAGGCGCCAACGGGCCAGCGATTCTGAGAATGAGAATGGTAGTTCAAACGAAGTCAATCTTAAGGGCCCGGAGCAACCCGAGCGCGATATCGACGAAGGGCGCGGTTAAAGCGTTGGTGTGTCTGCCCAGAGCCAACGTTTCCGAGTGAGATTTTGGCTGACATGTAACCAAATAGGTTTTGAAGCTGGTGATTATCGCCCACAGAACGTTGGTTGCAGGTCTGCCGCAGAGCTGCTATTGCCTGTCCGCACCCGTTCTTCATAAAAGGCAAAGTGGCGGCAGTTCGTTGCTTCCAAGGTACCCGCGCGTGCGGCAATCAAGATATCCCCTAGATGCCCTGCTCGGCCAATAATGAGCTGCTATAATCCCTGTGCTTTGCCAGCGATGTTCGGCGGTCCAAATGACGCGCTACCATTTCAAATCAATCCTGCTGCTATAAGGAAATTGGATGGGGCCATTAGAGTTCCCGAACAAGTTTGATTGGCTGTCATTTGTGCTCTTCAATTTCGCCTGAACAAATACTCGGCAAGTATATTCAAGAATGTTCGAGCCAAGGTGCATGAGCCTTTGAAACCTTCATTGATACCAGCGCGGACCTGAATCTTGAACGGCCGATGGTTGTGTGTCGTGAAAACAAACTCCGAGACTTTCGGTATTTCCAGTCTACTGTAGTGTTCCAAAGACGTTTTCAACTTCATGCGAATTCGTTTTGCATTTTGTTCGCTACGTGAAACAGTACAGCGAAATCCGCTAGGGATGCTCTAAACTAGTCGACCGTATCTGGACGACTTCATCAGGAAGTGTTAGACTTTTCCCAAGGAATTGAGCTGCGATTACGAGCGAACCCGGCTGTGAGCAGAGATGTCAATAAGCACCCGCGAGGTACCTGCGATGTCAGTTTGCGACGGCCGGCCATCGATCAACGTGGGGCAAAACGTTCGTATCGAATTGCCGAGATTCGATTTCGACAACATGGAGGCGATCAAGCGGATTTGAGCACGAGCTTAATTCCTGTAATTCGGCGTTTGCCAGCGTAGCTTCAATTGGCAGAGCACCGCATTCGTAATGCGGGGGTTGCGGGTTCGACTCCCGCCGCTGGCTTTTTTTGTGTCACGTTCAAAACGAAATTTTTGTCACACCATCACTAAAGGAACTGAAACATGGCTCGCTCAGAAGCAATTACTTTTAAAGGCAATCCGATGACTTTGGTTGGCAATGAACTCAAGGTCGGCCAGCAAGCTCCAGACTTTCAGTTGCATTACTTCGACAACGGCCTGCACACGTTAACACTCAATGACCTGAAAGGTAAGCCATCCTTGATCAGCGTTGTGCCGTCTCTTGATACTGGCGTCTGCTCGATCCAAACTCGGACTTTCAATTCAGCCCTTAAAGATTTGTCTAATTCGATAAACGCCGTAACAGTGAGCCTCGATTTGCCATTTGCCCAAGGTCGTTTTTGCAATGAGAACGAAATTCAATATTTCCGAACTGCAAGCGACTATCAGGACCGCAACTTCGGAACGAGTTGGGGCCTGTTGATCGACGAATTGAAATTGTTAGCTCGCGCTGTTTATGTGCTCGACCAGAATGGTCAAGTTGTTTACGCAGAAATCGTAGACGAAGTCGCTAAAGAACCGAATTACGAAGCTGCTTTTGATGCATTAAAGGGGCTATTGGCATCTACTTAATTCCATTTCGTTTGAGACGGTTCGGTTCTCCGCATTTGGTCTCGTGTTCTCGCGAGAATCTTGACGGCGGCTTAGCGATAGATAGCTTGAAAGAGTGTCTTTTGGTGGAGTCTGAGTACCTTGCTGGCTTGATTTTACGGCAATCCAAAGCAAACGCAGCCGATTTCCCATTCGACTCACTACAATAAGTTAAGTAGTATGAACTCCGCGAGGCTATTCGCTCGCAACTACAGACTTTTTCGAGTAAGCCGCAGATGAACCTACGATTGCAATTTGTGCCGCAGCGTCGACATTTATTCGTCAGTCCTCACCGGGGATTTGGCTTGAACTCGGTTGTTCTGCAGGTTTGCGTATGGGTCCTAATTTTTTTGGGGCGGGCGCAAGGGCAAGACTCGACGGATCCGACGAGTAACACCGCTCAGGGGCAGCAAAAGCCAAACGCCACTCGCATTGATTTCTCAGCTGAGGTTAAACCCATTTTGCTGAAGGGGTGTTTCCCTTGTCACGGCCCCGATGAAGAGACTCGTGAAGGGGGGCTGGCGTTACACGAACGAGCAACGGCCTTAAGTGAACTGGACAGTGGCGAAATCGGAATCGTTCCCGGCGATCCTGAAAACAGCGAGGTCTATCGTCGGCTTGTCGCCACCAATAGATCGGAGCGCATGCCACCTGCTGCGTCTCACGTCGATCAACTCACGGCCGAAGAAATTGAAACGATACGGCGCTGGATTGTCGAAGGGGCTGAGTACACCGCACATTGGTCATTTCGGCCGCTGCGCAGCCCGGAAGTTCCCAGGGTTGCAGATAGCGGATGGCAGCGAAATCCAATCGACGCGTTTGTATGGCAACGATTAGAGCAGGTCGGGTTGACACCGGCGCCTGAAGCGAGCCGCGAAATTCTTTTGCGACGCTTGTCGCTTGACTTGATCGGTTTACCAGCCACGCTCCAGGAAATCGACGAGTATGTCAATGATGAGTCCGATGATGCTTATGAAAAGGTGGTCGAGCGACTTTTGAACTCGCCACGATTCGGTGAACATTGGGCGCGTCACTGGCTAGACTTGGCCCGCTATGCCGACTCGCAAGGTTACGCCCAGGACGAGTTGCGCACGATCTGGCCGTATCGCGATTGGGTTATTCGAGCAATCAATGATGATATGCCCTTCGATCAATTCACGATCGAACAGCTTGCGGGCGACTTGTTGGAAAATCCTACGCACGAGCAACTTGTGGCGACTGGATTTCATCGCAATACGATGACGAACACCGAAGGCGGCACAGATGATGAGGAATTTCGCCATGCTGCGGTCGTTGATCGAGTCAATACGACCGCACAAGTCTGGTTGGGACTGACCGTGGGTTGCGCTCAATGCCATACGCATAAGTATGACCCGATTACACATCACAATTACTACGAGTTGTTCGCGATCTTCAACCAGACGACGGACAACGACCAACCTGACAACTCACCGACCATCAATTACATTGACGTGCATCAGCGAGCCGCATTGCGGACCCTCAATCAGCGGATTAGTACATTGCTTGAAGCGGATGGTCGGACAGACGTGCCTGACATCGATCATCAAGTGGCCGAAATTGAGCAAATCAAACGGTCTATCGCCGAGATTCAAGTCCACCGCACACCGGTCATGCAAGAGTTCGATGGTGATCGGCGGCGCAAAACACACGTTGCGATTCGCGGCTCTTTTCGATCGCCGGGTGAAGAAGTTGAAGCCAAATTCCCGGCGTTTTTTGGCGAGTTTGCGGACCTCTCACTGGTTGGCGAACTGCCCAGGGAAGTTGCAGCACACGAAATCACAGACAGTGGAAAGAAGCCCGCGACAAACGCGACTCAAGAGTCAATTGGTTCTACTACGAATCGTTTGGAACTCGCAAGATTTTTGGTTTCCAATGAAAACTCGTTGACGGCTCGTGTAGAAGCCAATCGTATTTGGACGAATTTTTTTGGGCAAGGCTTAGTTCCCACGGCGGAAGACTTTGGTTCGCAAGGCATTCCTCCTGAGCATCCGGAGTTGCTGGATTGGTTGGCCGTGAGTTTGATCGAAGGTGGTTGGTCGCGCAAAGATGTGTGCCGTTTGATCGTCAATTCGGCAACATATCGGCAGGCCTCTGTGCTCAGTGACGCAAAATTGGAAATCGATCCAAACAATCGTTTGCTTAGCCGCGGGAGCCGTTATCGTTTGTCAGCTGAGCAATTGCGTGACTACGCGTTGGCGGTCAGTGGTCTGTTGTCCGAGAAAATGTATGGGCCGCCAGTGCGTCCACCTCAACCCAAGCTCGGTTTGGCGGCGGCGTTCGGAGGTTCGTTGGACTGGGATCCAAGTACTGGCGAAGACCGTTATCGCCGCGGAATTTATACGTTATGGCGCAGAACCTTTCCTTACCCAGCGTTCGATGCTTTGGATGCTCCAGATCGACGTGTGTGCAATGTAAATCGCACACGCACGAATACGCCGATCGGGGCATTTGTTACTTTAAACGACCCAGTCTTTATCGAGTTAGCTGTGGCCACGGCAATGCAGATTACATCTAACAACCAAGGTGGAGATTTCGGCACGGCAATCGAGTTCACGTTTCGAACGATTGTGGGGCGGATACCCGATGAAAGGGAGCGTCAGATCGTCGGCGAATTATTGGCCAAACAAGTCGCCAATTTTTCGGGGCGGTTAGAGGCCGCTAAACAGTTGATTTCCGTTTTCGAACCGGCACGCGGTTTATCGGATTTAGAGAGTGTTGATGTGGCGGCTTGGACGGTAGTTGCGAATAGTTTACTCAATCTCGACGAAGTTTTGACGAGGAACTAGCGATGTGGAACGACCCGTTGATGACAACGCGACGCCAATTTCTGCAGCACTGCCAATTGGGAATTGGCGCTGCGGCCTTGAGTTCGCTGTGGTCACCGCAACGCGCGGGGCAACAAGTTGCCCAAAGCAGCGGAGGGAATTTTGGTCGAGCACGCAACGTGATTTATATTCACTTGGCCGGGTCTCCATCGCAGCTTGAGTTATTCGAGTACAAGCCTGAGTTGAAAAAGCGCAACATGCAGGCGTGTCCACAAGAACTGCTCGCGGGTGAAAAATTTGCGTTCATACAGGGGACCCCCAATTTATTGGGACCGACGTGCGGCTTTGAGCAAAACGCAAAGACCGGAAGTTGGTTTTCGGAACTGATTCCGAATATCGCAGCAATTGCCGATGAACTGACAATCGTGCGGTCGATGACAACGGACCAATTCAACCATGCACCGGCGCAACTCTATCTACTTACTGGGAATTCGATTTCTGGTTATCCGTCGTTAGGCAGTTGGGTGACGTACGGTCTGGGGAGCGAAAACGAAAACTTGCCAGGTTTTGTTGTACTGCTGTCCGGTGGCAATAATCCCAGCGGTGGCAAGGCATTGTGGGGCTCTGGATTCTTGCCTGGTGAATATCAAGGCGTCCAATGCCGTACGTCCGGAGATCCAATCCTGTTCTTAAAGGATCCTCCTGGGATGGATCAGGCGTCGCGCCGATCTTCGATCGATGCCATCAATGCCCTGAATACGCGGCAGTTGGAGCAACACCAAGATCCTGAAACGTTGGCACGCATACGACAATATGAACTCGCATACCGGATGCAGATTGAAGCGCCATTTGTGATGGATATTTCAGCAGAGCCTGCCGCAGTCCTTGAAAGCTACGGCGCTGTCCCAGGTGCGAACTCCCTCGCCAATAATTGCCTTTTGGCACGGCGGTTGGTGGAAAAAGGTGTGAGGTTCGTGCAACTTTTCGACTACGGTTGGGACGTGCATGGGACGGGTTCGTTTGATGATCTTCTCACGCAGTTCCCAAAAAAATGTGCGGAAATGGATCGACCGTTTGCGGCGTTGATTGCGGATTTGAAAGCACGAGGAATGCTTGACGAGACGCTGGTTGTCTGGGGAGGCGAATTTGGACGAACAGCCATGAATGAGGCGCGGGGTGGCTCCAAGTTCTTGGGCAGGGACCATCATCCCCATGCGTTTACCATGTTATTCGCTGGCGCGGGAATGAAGCCGGGTTTAGATTTTGGTTTAACCGACGATTTTGGTTACCGTGTGATTGAGAATCAAGTTTCCGTGCGCGACATTCAGGCCACAATATTGCATACACTGGGCCTTGATCCAACTCGCCATTCGTACGCGTTCCAGGGGCTCAATCATCGCCTCATCGGACCGACCGAAGAAGCGAAAATTCGCTTCGAGCTGTTAGCTTAGCAAGCACGCGGAAAATCGCGTCGATCAATATCCTTTGTTGACAAGCGATGATTGAATAGTTGCATGACTAGATTGGATGCCGGGGAGCAATTCGAGAACGCAAGCCAAGAAAGTGGAAAGTTTATTCCAATCTTATTGGCAACAGTTGTCGTTTCAGCCACGCTTTATCTAATTTGGCCATTGCTTTTCTCGGGAAGAATTCTCTCTTATCGCGATGCCGGCTATTTGTACTATCCCCTATTCGAGTTTGTACAAAATGAATGGGAATCACGGAAACTTCCCTTGTGGAATCCGTATTGCGGTTATGGACAACCTCTGCTGGCCGATGGAACTCCGAGTGTTTTTTACCCCCTCAAGCTCATCTTTTTTGTCCAAGCATTCCCGATCACGACGCGATTAGGGTTGTACACACTCATTCACTTGTGGTTGGCAGCCGCAGGCATTTATCGCTGTGGGCGGACGTTGCGATTGGGGCAAGAAGCGAGCGCGATTGCAACAATTTGTTTTGTGTTTTGCGCGCCATTTTTGAGTCTCGCGAATAACGTCGTCTACCTGATCGGTGCAGCATGGTTGCCGTGGTTCGTATCAGAATGTTGGAAGATGGGGAATCCACAGGAAGGAGTCCGCAGGCTAACGCGTTGTGCGATCCTATCGGCCATGATGGTTTTAGGCGGAGACCCGCAAATGGCCTATCATGCCATCCTGATCGCCGCCCTAATTTGGTCGTTCCAATGGTTGAGCCGGCGAAGTCAGAAACATGATCAGGAGCGCGATCAGTCGAGTTCGAAATTCAGTAGTTTTTGCTTAAAAACAAGTTGTCGATTGGGTGCACTAGCGGCAATGACATTCGGACTTGCGGCGATTCAAATCCTTCCATCCTGGGAAGCGAATCGCAGTAGTGTGCGCAGCATGTTTGAATATCCGCATAACGTGACACAGATTCCTGCGTATCTCCTCCGTCCTGAGCAAACAGGCATTAGCGGAGTGGTTCACGGTTTCTTAGCGACGCCTTGGCCGGAAGAGCGTCTTGGGCATCAAGTTATCTCGCACCAATCTGATCGATATCAATTCAGCTTAAACCCACTTTCCATGGTGGAGATCGGGTACCCAGATTTCAATCACGATCAGAATCTTTTGTCCGAGGATCGTTGGTTCAATACCTGGGTCGGACCAAAGTTTGGGCTAAATGATCGTTGCTGGTATCCTTCCTTATATTGCGGCATTCTAACCTGGGTGCTTGTTTTCGTCGGCATTGGGTTTCTTTCAAAACGGACGAAACAGGTCTGGGAATGCCATTTTTTGACGTGTCTCTCGTTGCTTTTTTTGTTCGGTTCACTTGGGATTTTTGGATTAGGTTCGTTTATTTCCGATTCTGAAGGCATGGGAATTGGCGAACAAGTTGGCGGCGTATATTGGTTTTTTTCCAGTTTTCTTCCAGGCTACGCGAGTTTTCGTTATCCGGCAAAACTGTTAATCATCGCTTGTTTTGGTTGCAGCTTGCTCGCAGGTTTCGGATGGGGGCGGTTACAGTATCTGAACTATAAAGTTGTCGCTTGGGTACTAGCGATTCCAGCCGGTTTGGCCGTGATTGCAATGGTTGTTGCTGTACTGAACTATTTTGGCGCCGGTGAAAATCCTGATTCGCTACATGGCGTTACGCGTTTAAGAGTTGTACACGCATTGGCCGTCATTTTGGTTTTGGTGTTGGTTGCGATTGTCATCAGGTCCAGACCTGTAATGGTAGCGAAAGCACAAACGTCTCGTATGCATCGTGTTGCTTTAAGTCTGCTCCTGTTCTCTTTGGCCAGCGAACTCGTGGTCGCGAATTCATGGCTGCTGCACACAACCAAGATTGGCTCGACTAATGGCGTCGAGAATATCGATGAGGCTGATGCACTCGCTCAGGAAGTGAACCTGATGTATCAAACAAGAGCACCAAAATTTCATCTGCTTTCGCGAACCAATCAGGTTTTTTCATTTAGTTCGCTGGAACGCGGTGACTGGGCATTTTTTCTCGAACAGATGCTCACCCAGAATTCGGAATTTTGGTATGAAGCTGCCAAGCCCGATCCGTATATTTCTGAAAAGGTGAAATTGGTCGAGCCAATCGATGAGCGCTCACCGCTGGCGGTAAGCTTAGCCACAATGCAAATTTTTGACGAAAGTGCCACGCTAATCGAGACAAGGAAATTCGCAACTCAAACAGAAGAAGTTATTGAAACGGAATCGGGAAATGCTGAAATCTCTGGCAATGACTTGGCAATTTATCCACGGGATCGATCGAATTTGATACGGCTCGATGTCCAGTTGGAACGTGCTGCTTGGGTCGTCGTGCCTGAGCAATTTGCCAGCGGTTGGCATGGCCGTGCCAAGAAATCAGGCAACGCGAATTGGCGGCCTGTTGAAATTCATCGTGCTGATCGTGTGATGCTGGCTTTTTATCTCACGCCGGGTAGATATCAAGTGGAATTGACCTATTTACCTCAGTCATTTCTTTTTGGTTTTTCGATTAGCGCGATATTTTGGCTGGCGGTTCCTATCGCATTGAAGTCACGATTCCCAGCGAAATCTAAGCGTTAACTTTGCTGCCTGATCAATTTGACAATGATTGCGTACCCACCCATCTTCGATCAAGCATGGATCCCAAATATCCTCCCGCCTACCGGTAGCAGGATTTGAGGGCAAATGATCAATCCACAGGCAAAAGGCTCACGAAATCGCCAATAATGTTAACGGTTCAACAGACGTTCGAAAAAAACTGTAAGAATTCAACCAAAAGCGCAGATTGATCATAGTATTTCACCAATTTTTAACGGATTGCTTAAATTTACGGTTGATCTGTCACCACGCCGCAATTATTTTGAGAATTGATCTAAAGATCAGGATATCCTGATAGTTCAATTTCCTTTGGGGAATGACTTTTTAATACGCTTGACCCGCAATTGAGGCAAATTCACATGGAAAAAAAGAATCGAGAAAGAGTGTCAGTTTCTGCAAAGCAATGGGGCACTTATGCAGTGGCTGGGGTTGCTGCGGCTGGTGTTAGCGCTGCGACTGCTGAAGCTGATATTACGCACGTCGTCGTTAATCAGGCTTCGGTGCCTGGTGACGATTTTTACTTTGCCCTATCTGGCGGCGAGTCGTTGAACTTTTGGCACCCGTCACTTGGTCCAGGAGCCGGAGCGGTTTTATTAGGCGTATTTAACGGGGCTTTAACGGGTTCGGTCGTTGGATTCACTGCAGGATTCAATTATGCATCGAACTTGGCCGTTGGTGTCAACATTTCGACACAAAACTTTTTGCCAGCTTTCGCCACGCTCGCCTATGGTAACGGTTATGCCAACTCGCAATTCTTGAATGCGGGTGACGGGTACTTGGCGTTCCGCTTTAACGGTGGAACTCAGTACGGCTGGGCGCGAGTAAACATGAGTGGTGTGCAGCCCGGTAACAACTACACGATCGTTGAATACGCCTATGGTAGCGTAGGAACTTCAGTGGCCGTTGGTCAGATTCCAGAGCCGAGCAGTCTCGGTTTGTTAGCTTTGGGCGCTGTTGGCTTGGCTGCGTTCCGTCGACGTCGTGAGACACAAACTGCAGTTTAGGTCAATGCTCTTGTAGACTGACCGAAATGGACGAATAAATCCTGAAAGGCCGCCGACTTTTGGCGGCCTTTTTTGCGCTCATGACGAATCGCGGCGGTGTCATGCGAATCGAGAATTTCAGCCAACAAAAATAGGCGCACAATCGTACATTTTTCGACTTCCTGAGACCATCGTTGTAGTCAAAGCGCCACTGTGATTCTGTAATCACGTGAGCGACCTCCAAATGAGCAGTTGACACCGACACCGTATCAGGCTACACCAAGGTCTTTTATTGCAATTGAGGCAATTGAATGACGCTTCCCGTTGAAAATTCATCAAAACGTCCCAAAGTCCTGTTAATCGGATGGGATGGTGCGGACTGGGAACATATCACTCCCCTGCTTGATCAGGGATACCTCCCGACGCTGGAAAAGTTGATCAATGCTGGAGTGATGGGGAATCTGTCGACGTTAGAACCCGTACTTTCGCCCATGTTATGGAATTCGGTGGCGACGGGAAAATTGGCGAATAAACACGGAATCTATGGATTCATCGAACGGGATCCTGACAATGGAGGTGCACGCCCGTTTTCCAGCGTCTCGCGCAAGACCAAGGCCCTGTGGAATATTCTTTCTCAATCCGGATATCGTTCGAACATCATCAATTGGTGGGCAAGCCATCCAGCAGAACCGATCCATGGCAGCATTGTCTCCAATCTATTTTCAGGCGTGAAATTTCATCCGGAAACGGGTTGGAAAATCGCTAAAGGAACCATTCATCCAGAACGACTTGAGCAACCCTTTGCGAAGTTCAAGTTCTTCCCGGAGGAACTTGTCGAAGAGCACATCCTGCCGTTTATTCCAAACGCCGCAAACATTGATCAAACCGAAGACAGTCGGCTAACGGGTTTTGCAAAAACGCTGGCCGAAACAATCACGACGCAGTCGATTGCAACAGCTGTTATGGCAACGGAACCATGGGACTTCATGGCAATCTACTATACCGGGATCGACCATTTTTGCCATGGTTTCATGCAGTATCACCCGCCGAAAATGCCGACGATCAGTGACGCTGATTTTGAGATGTACAAAGGTGTGATTGAAGGTGCTTATCGCTTTCATGATATGATGCTGGAAGCATTATTGAGCCAAGTCGATGATGACACGACGGTTGTGCTCTGTTCTGATCATGGCTTCCACTCGCGTGATTTTCGCCCATTGGGAGTGCCCCGCGAGCCAACGGGGCCGGCGATTTGGCATCGCAAGTACGGCATAATTGTGATGAAAGGGCCTGGAATCAAGGTCGATGAGCGCATCTACGGTGCGAGCTTGATCGACGTTGGGCCGACGATTCTGACCTTGTTTGGCTTGCCGTTGGGCGAAGACATGGATGGCAGGCCGCTAATCGAAGCATTTGAGTCGCCGCCTGAAATCAAGACTGTTCCATCCTGGGATGATATTCCAGGAGAGGACGGCATGCACAAAGAACTTGCGCCAATGAGCAAGGAAGAGTCGTTGGAGTTACTGAAACAATTCGCGGCATTGGGATACATCGATGATCCATCGGAGGATCGTGAAAAACAAGCTAAAGACGCAGAAATCGAATGCCAGTATAACCTCGCCCGCGTCTACATTAGTCTGCGAAAATACCAAGATGCATTGACGATATTAACCGACTTGGTGCGTGAATCACCCTGGGAGAATCGGTTTATCGTGCTGCAAGCCGAATGCTATTTGATGGCGAACTATGCGTTACAGGCAAAACGCGTAATCGACTCGGCCTTTAACCTGGAAACCACACACCTGAGTAATCTGCTGTTGCTGTATTCCAAGATCATGTTGGTCCTTGGCGACCAAGAGGCGGCCCTCAAGTATCTGAAATTGGCTGAAGTGCGCTTGCCCAGAATGCCCGAGGTTTATTGCGGAATTGGTGATCTTTACTTGATGCAACGCCGATGGCAGGATGCCGAAAGAAACTACCGAAAAGCAATTGAACTTAACGCAGATAATGCGATTGCTTGGCAGAGTTTGTCCACCGTCGCATTGCGGGTCGGCGCGAACCAGGAAGCCGTCGACGCGGCGTTCCAAGCAATTGGTTTATTGTATCGACTACCGCGCGCCCATTTTAATCTCGGACTGGCATTTTTGCGTTCCGGGAATTCGGATCGTGCCGCTATGGCATTTCAAACTGCTGTGAAATTCGCGCCGCGAATGATGAATGCCCACCGATTCCTGGCAAGAATCTATGAACAGTCACCGGCAACCCGAGAATTGGCTGACAAACATCGTCGCCAAGTCCAATTGCTGCTGACCGCCAATTCCGTGGAAGCGAAGACTCGCGCGGAACGCAAAGAACAAGTTTTTGATATTCCAGATTTCGGTACGGAAGAAGAACGCATACAACGAATCATTAAGGAACGCCCAAATCCTCAGGACAAAGTCGAAAAGTCGGGCAAGTCCTACATCGTAGTGTCAGGGCTGCCTCGGTCCGGAACGTCCCTCATGATGCAGTTGCTCGAAGCCGGTGGTATTCAAGTCATCACCGATGGCGAACGGGTGGCAGATGTCGACAATCCCAAAGGTTACTACGAGTGGGAGGCAATAAAACAAGTCGCCGATAAACCTGAGATTTTGGATGATGAAGAATTGAATGGACGGGTTTTCAAGGGCGTTTCCGTGTTGCTGAAACACCTGCCTAAACAACATGACTACAAAGTCATTTTTATGACCAGGCCTATCGATGAGATTGTCGAATCTCAGGCGACCATGATCAACAGACTCGGAACTTCTGGAGCCGAACTAGACAAAGAAGACTTGCGTCGCGGTCTCAAATTGCACTCGCATGAAATGCTTAAATGGATGAAGGGTACGAAGTACATCGAGGCACTCATTGTCGATTACCCGACGTTGGTCAGTAAACCAAATGAAGTGATTCCCGCAATTTGCGACTTCTTGGGAGAAAAAATTGTGTATCCCGAGCGCATGAGCGAAGTCATCGATGCAAAACTCTATCGAAACCGTGTCGCCCATTCGTAATCGATTCGATTTTGGTTAATCCTTGCGACCAATTACCCTGCGCAAAGCGGGCATCTCAAGACCGAATTCCAATTACGGTAGAGGTATCGGGCGAACCTTGTGCTGGCCAGTATGCGTCAACTGAATCGACATTGCACAATTTTGCTGCGCCATTGACCACTGTGCGTACGCAAGTCGAATCTGGATTCTCTTACGCTGGGAATCACTTGCCTGCTCACGGGCTGAACCGAAGCCCCAACGCGTAACGGAGCTACGTTGTGTGCTACTTCAAAAATACGGTTGGTGCTGAGAAGAATCTAATCTAGAAAATCTTTGTCTCTCAAACGTTGCGGCACATACTCTTCAGTTACGTAGCTGATGTCTTTGCTGATCAGTGACTCGACTTCGAGTTTGAAGTCGTTATCCAACATCCTCTTGATCTCTTTTTGCCAATTTGCCTTGTTCTCAAACCAAGGATATTCGGCGATCTGCCGCGCGCGTTTCTTGTCAGAATCATTGAGTTTGATAATCACGCTGTCGCTCAGTTGGCAGCGTTCCAGATCGATACTGCGCAGGCCAAGGTATTTTGCTGCGGGAACCGCCATGCGTTGTGACTCAAATGCAAGGTTGATCGAACCCTGCTTGATAACGCTGTAGATGTAATACCCCCATGGATCATTATCCAATAAGCAATAAATGGGCAAACCCAGCTCATTATGCAAACGATTCAACATTCGCCTCACACCCCGCGGTGGCTGTCCCCCGCCGTGCGTGATTAAACACTGATGATTTTTCCAAAATTGGTCCTCGACGAATCGAGTGAAAACCGTATCTTTTTCGACATGCAGGATGAACTTGGCATTATGCTTAACGAATTGAACAATATGTGGCTCAACAATCGAAGGAATGCTGTAGCCATTGCGGCCAACGCGTGAGCAGTTTAACTCGGTCCCGTCATCGATGAGCGTTAAGTCTCCGAACAAATTGCCTTTGTTTTGAGCATAAAGGTGCAGTTCTTCGCGGAGCGCGTCCAACATCACTTCAATGTCTTCAATGATCGGGTCGCATTCACTTTGTTCTTCAAACGTGTTTTCGCTGGTTCCGGCAATGCGATGCTTGAGCATGTAGTACAGACCTCGGATGCTGGTCGTCTTTCCCTGCTCGATCAATCGTTTGCACCCGCTCCCCACGAGAAGCGTTTGCATATAACTCTTCGCTTGCGACAGATTGAATAATTCGCGTCGATTTTTGTTGCCCCCCATTTCAATAATCTTTCGCGAGCGATTGAAACGCACGTTGGACAACGAACGCGAGGGAATATCGACGTGAGGAGTTCGACTGCGGGCGGCAATTTCAACCACGTTATCGGCCATTGCTTTGATGGCCTGCATAGTCTTTTTGTCGCGAACCGCCATCGAGGCCGACCCATTCGTTTTGGCTGAGCTGGATGCGGCCGATGATCGGCGAACTTTTTTGATAACCTTCTTGATGATCTTTTTCTTGGCCATAGGGATTGTTTGCCGAATTGGTTGTTAATTTAATCGGTTGCCGAGAGGCTAATTGATTTTCGACATGATTGACGGGAATAACTCTCTTGCGAAACGGGCCAATGATGAACTTCGTCCCTTACGGCAATGACGTTGTTGTTGATTCGACGCATGGGATTCAATACTCCTACGCCTGATTCCATTGAACAATAGTTCAAATGAGCCAGAGTCTCGTCATCAAAAAAGTTCTTTTTGAACTTTTCCCTTCTTGCTTGCTCCCCCATTTGCCGTAGCGGCTCCGTTGCTCTTTACTTGCACTTCATCCAGAATTGATTGAGGCTCGACGATGATGACGTTGTCGCCATACAGTTCGGAGTCATCTTCGATGCGCTTGCCGCGCGTATCCAATTTTGTATCAGCTTCCTTAGTCTTTCGTTGAGCGACTTTCAGCAAATTGTCATAGAGGGAATCTCGGTTAGTTCCGTTTATTTCATTGACGGCGCTGGCCACTTCCCCTAGGTAGCGTAGAAAGATGCTGCGGCGTTCGTTTTCCTGGCGAATTGTAATTCGGCGGCGCAGAAACATTCCGAGTTTTCGTCCCACGGCTTGCAACGCGAGTCGCAACTCTTTTTCGATTTCGTCGTACGAAGCGATTGCTTCCTTTGACTCACTTGTGAACGGCACCCACACACTTGCCATGTGCACCATGATGGTGACCGGGCCGCTGGGAAGCGATCCGCGGGATTGAGAAAGGCCGTAGCTGCGCCAATTTGTCGACATCACGGTTTTGGTGATCGCGCAATCCCCCATTTTGAATTGCAATGGGACTCGATTGGCATAGCGCAGGATTTGCATGGTTTGCCCTTCGCCGATGGCCACTCCCTGCATGGCTTCCAGAAGTGCTTCTCGCTCCGCAGACTTCATTTTTGCTGGAGCCATCCGCGGACTCAATCCAGAAGCTTTGACAATTTTATCAGCCCCATCGGGTCCCATACCGTCAAACGTGGTGATCAAGAATTTTTTGATGTTGCGGGCATCCGACTCACTTAGCAGTTGATTCAGTTCTTCTTTGCCAACTTTTTTGGTTGCCATGGCCCCACCATAAGCGAGCGCAACTTCAATTTGGAAGGGGTTCCCGCGATAGACGGCTGGCGGTCGCGTGGCCGCCGCGTAGAACTCTCCAGGTACGACTTGATAGAGGCCCTTGAGCAATAATTCCTCGCTAATCGGAGCAATACAATTGGTTTCGGGAGGACTGATTTTGGTATTCTGAATGGCCTCAAACAACTTATCGACGTCATTCCTTCCGATCTTTTTCGTGGAAGCCCGCGTGCTGATTTTGGCCGCTTCGCAGATTCGCCGGGCCACGGCTGAGCTGACGCGCGAAAAATTGTTGGTCAGAAATTGTGAAATCGTCGATGGGCCTTTGTCATCTTTGATCATCGCCAATAGACGACCGAGTTCGACGCCATAGGGGTGTGGTTTTATTTCTTTGGCTTCGGGGGGCAGCGTTGTGGTGCTGCGCACGTAGGTCTTCAAGTTGCCATCTGGATCAGAGTAGTAGATCGTAACATGGGGATTAGCAATCGCCGTTTGTTCTAGATACTCATCGACGCTACCTTTCCCTCTTTTATACCCGGCCTCCATTTCGATGGTGACGCGTGTCCCACTGACCAACATTTCGGGTTTTCCACCTTCTTCGAGCGGGGGAATCTCGGCAACCCAAGTAATGCCATATTTATTGCAATATTCGATTCCTTTGTCGCCGGCTGGGATGTCTTCACCCTCACCTTTGCCATTCAGGATTTCCGGGTGGTTGGTCTTTGTATTGATTTGAATTTCGAAATAATGGGCCGGTTTATTCTTGCCAATTTTTGAGACAATCCGGACCGGCTTGCCGGTCGTGAGTTGGCCATACATCCCTGCCGCGCTGATGCCAATCCCCTGTTGACCTCGACTCATGCGCAGGCGATGAAATTTGGAACCGTACAGCAATTTTCCAAAGATCAGCGGAATCTGCTTCTTTACAATCCCAGGCCCGTTATCTTGCACGGCGACGCGAAATCGATTCTTACCAGCGGCCTCAATCGCCACCCAAAGCGTCGGCACGATGCCCGCTTCTTCACACGCATCCAACGAGTTATCGACGGCCTCCTTGACGGTCGTCAATAATGCCTTGCGCGGATTGTCAAAACCGAGTAGATGGCGGTTTTTCGTGAAGAATTCGCTGACCGAGATACTGCGCTGTTCTGCGGCCATGGACTCGGCAGTAGCTCGTTTCCTTCTTGGTGGTGCTTCTGTCGTCATGGAATCGTGTTGTAATCGTCTTTAAGCGTCCGTGTAAAGCCATTTCTTATTATGGTAAACTCTTCCGATTATAACGGCTTGGTACGATTGTTGACAGACGGTTTTGCCGGTTGTAAGGTGGCCGAGATGGAAATACCCGAAGCGCCCACACAAATGGCTCATTCATGTTTAAGCGACCATCCGAAACAATGAAACGAATCGAATGAATCGAGATATTCGGTTGCCGCCAGTGATCAGGAAGATCGCCGCGCCAAGTTGGGGACAACGGAATTGAATTCCACTCCCTCGACTTGAGTGCAATTCTGAAATTCGATAATCAAACACTCAAGGAGGAGTCACTTAAATGAATGCCAAATCTTTCGCAACGACCTTGGCGATTGCGGTCGGCCTATTCACTGCCGGACAAGCCAACGCACAATACGATGCGGAGTCATCGTTGCAACAACGTTTGTTTCAAAACCAATACACGCAACCCGGCGCGAGCGAAGTCAACGCGCGACTGTACATGGCCCCTCAGCCAGTTCCAGCCAACGTCGGTCACACGTACTACACCTACGAGCCTTTCTATCCACACGAGCATTTGTACACGCATCGGCGTACCTACTATAACTACTACGCAGGTCCCGAAGCGTTTTACGGCGATGCGTGCAAACGTAAGGCAACCGGCGGCGGAGCGCTCAACAAAACGGATGTCGTCTGGCAGTCGGGCAACATGCATTATGGTAACTTCCCAGGCAGTTTGACTTCGTTGCAAAGTTTGCAATACAAGTTTTACAATCGACGCTATTGTCTCGGGGCAACTTGCGACCGACGAGGCCTGTGGAAGTGGTAAGTTACTGCTGGGCAAGCGCCTTCTTGCTCACCATCATCAACGTCAAATCCATTTAATTCGTACGCAACCAACAAAGACATTGGCTAACAAACAACAAGATTTTGATATTGCTTACGATTAGCGAAAATAAAGCTTTTAACGTCAGGAAATCAAATTATGAAAACTAGAAACCTACAAAGAAATGGCGGCCTCGTTCGCCAACTCTTGCGCACCATGACGCTGAGCGTGGCCTTGCTGGGCCTCGGCGGCATGATGGTTGCAAACGTGGTTACCGCCCAGGAATCTGCAGGATGCTCGAACTGCGGTACCGCTGGCTGCGCCGGCCATGGTCAGGTGGGTGGCTGCGGTCCAGCTTGCGTACCGCGCTCCAGCCCTTGGGAGTCCTACTACGATGTAGCTCAACGGAATCCCGATGGCTCGATGATTGCAAACTGCGTCGGCAATCGCGCTTATCCGTCACCAGTGGCTACCGCCATCTATGCCGCTAGAGATCCTTTCCACCCACGGCCGATTTATGCGTATGGTCCTGCAGGCATTGATGCCACCCGGACTCATACCTGGAACTATAACCAAGGCAGCCAATATGCATGGCACGGTGGTTACTATCATCGACAATGGGGACAACCATTGGCCCTCGTTGTTCCGCCAACGGCTGCGTTCCAAAGTCAGTACAGTTGGGGTGTCGGCCAGACCAAGAGTCTACCGATTTACCATCAGTTCCTACGGCCTGATCCAGGCGCATCTGGCGGAGCCGGTGGTTTCTCACCGACGCCGTACTGGCCGTCAAACACACAACAGTTTGGCGTGTATCCAGTGCGTGGTCCTTGGTAATCCCATTGCATCACGATTCACGGCGGCTCAACACCGCCGTTTTTTTTTGCCTGTTGCCGAAAGAATAGCCGGCGGATTTTTCACCAAGACGTTCAAATAGCACTCTCTTATAGTCGCATGGATATCGGAATCGCTGATCGTACAGTCGTCGTTACGGGTGCCAGCGGTGGAATTGGCTTTGATATTGCGTCACTGTTCGCCCAACAAGGCTCGAACGTAGTAGCCCAATACCACAATAATCGCGAACGAGCGCACCAGTTGGAACACGACCTTGGACGACAACGCTGCCTGGCTGTTGCCGCCGACTTGACGGATGAAACGGCAGTCGAGAATCTCTTCCAAACATCTTTGCAGCACTTCGGTCCAATCCAGCATTTGGTCTGCAATGCCGGGATATGGCCACCACATCACACACCGATCGTCGACATGCAACTTGAACAATGGCAGAATACCTTGAATGTCAATTTAACATCGGTCTTTTTATGTTGTCGCACCTTTTTGCGCCAAACGCGTGAGCAAAGAATTCACGATCCCTCGATCGTCTTCGTTGGTTCGACGGCGGGAATTTTTGGCGAAGCCGGACACGCTGATTACGCATCCGCCAAGAGTGGTTTCATTTATGGCTTAATGAACTCCTTGAAAAATGAGATCGTGCGTTTTTCGCCGCAGGGTCGTGTGAACACGGTCAGCCCCGGCTGGGTGCTCACACCCATGACAAGGAAGTTCGCCGAAGACAAAAGCGCTATGCGAGAGGCATTGGCGACGATCGCATTGAACAAAGTTGCCACGACCGCCGATATCGCCAACGCCGTTCTCTTCTTAAGTTCAAGCAAACTTAGCGGCCATATCACGGGCCAGAATCTAGTGGTCAGCGGAGGTATGGAAGGGCGCCTGCTCAACCCAGTTCACTAACGTGTCGCAGCATCTCAGCCGGTGCTACGACAACGGGCTGTGTTAGGGGTTTCATGCGCCTAGGACGGTAGTCAAAACGCGAATCGCCGATAGATATTCGTTCAATGGCAATTGTTCGTCTGGAGTGTGATCGAATCGGCTATCTCCAGGACCATAAGCGACTATGGGACATTTCCAAATTGGGCTCACCACGTTCATGTCCGATGTCCCAGTTTTCAATTTGTGTTTTGGTTTGATGCCCAAACTGCGAAACGCTTGATTAAACCGAGTGACTATGCGAGATGTTCTCGGCTCTTGATGGGCGACTTCTTCACCGTAGGTCTCCAGCGTTCCACGAACTTCGGTTTCGTGCCCTGCACTATCGCAGCGCAGGCCATCGATTGTGGCTGGGGTTGAAATTTCTGAGCAAACTCGGGTCAGTTCTCCATTGGCAAAAGCTTTGAACTCCTCGACTGGAAATCTGACGGGGAGTCGAAGGCCCACTCGTAGCTGCGCTTTTTCTTCCAGTCCGTCAGATTCTGTGTTGAATTCGTTTAGAGAAATCTGCAATTGTTCAAACACCAGTTGCCGTTCACGGTTGAAGGCGTCACCCCAACTCTTGAGTGCGTTCCACCAATTCACGGCATACTCGGCCACAGCTGACTGCGGACCGGCAGAATGCGCGACAGGTTGCGTAAGTCGGGCCTTGAGTTGCAATCGACCTTTGTAACCAAGTGTGACTGCCTCAGCACCACTCGGTTCGCCAATGATGCACCAATCGGGGCGGTATTGTTGAGCGATGAAGCGTGCCCCTTTGGAAGTCACCGTTTCTTCTTCAACCGCGCCCACCACAATCAATCTGCGACCGGGAATTCGACTGGCACGGGCAACAGCCATCACCATCGTGGCCAAGCTTCCTTTGGCGTCAACGCTCCCTCGGCCAAACAGAACTCCGTTTTCCACGCGTACCGAAATGGCACCTGGAACCGTGTCGATGTGACCGAGCAACACTCCTGTTTCGCTAAGCTCACCACGCTCATCAGGGTATTCGACGACGCCCACGGCATTGCCAGCTTCATCGCAAAACGCGGTGAGGCCAAGTTGGGACATGCGACTGACCAAGAACTCAACGGCGGTCGACTCATGCTCTGAGTGACTTGGTATGCGTACAAGTTCCGTCAACAAGTCAATCGCCGTGTCGTCGTCAGCAAAATCAATGATTTTGTCCTCCACTGTTGCTTTCATTCCAAATTAAGCATCGCTAGTATCCGAAACCGTAATTGCGGAGGTCGAGATGACAGTCCCCGTTCCATTGAGGGCCTGGCTAAGACAATTCTCTAACCGCGAATCACCAATCGTCACCGTCCTCACGCCACCATCAATGGCTTCCCCCGCAGCTAACAGTTTGATTCGCATTCTCCCCTCTGCGTATTGATCGATGGCCGCGTCAAGCTCATTGCGTGACAAATGCGCCACCAATGAAGCTGGATCGGCAACATCGCGCAATAGTCCAGCGACATTGGAAAGAATGACCAAATGCTCGGCCTGCATAGCAATCGCCGTTGCCGCAGCCGCTCGATCGCCATCGACGTTGATTGGGTCTCCTTCGCGAGAAATTCCTGGTGGCGTGATCACGGGGACGAATCCTTGATCAATGAGCGTGCGCAACAAACCCTGATTCACTTGTTCGATCACGCCAGTGTAGTTGTCACGTATGACAATCGTTTTGCCGTTTTCCACGGCGCGAACCGATGTCTTTCGCGAACCCTCCCATAACCGACCGTCCATCCCACTCAAGCCAATCGCATTCACACCTCGTTTCTGCAGACATTCCACGATGGCCTTGTTTGCCTGCCCGCAGTAGGCCATTTGGAAAATCTCCATGGTCCTGCGATCCGTGTAACGGGATGTGAATCCCGACGGTGAGGTGATAAATCGTGGTGGATGCCCAAGTTGCGTTGATAATTCGTTTGTCAAATGCGATCCGCCGTGGATCAACACGACTTGGCGTCCAGCTCCAATCCACTTAGCGATATCATCGCAGAGATTCTCAATCTGGTTTCCAGCGCCCCCGCCTACTTTTATGACAATCATAAAACGACTCAAACAAAATTTTAAACAAATGAATCATTGATCGAAGCTGATGCTCCGGCTTCCAACCTTTGCGGCATGATTGACTCGCCACACATCGGGTTGCCCCGCGAACTCTTTGCCGGATCGCGCAAGCGATCCTAATGGGAGTTGAACTGGGAAAGTTTTGGCTTGCGCGATGATACTTGGCCAGCGCAATTCCCG